>DASSTG010000025.1:0-8537 GCA_035708105.1 Solirubrobacterales bacterium
ACCGCCGTCTCGATCGGCGGCGACGCGATCATCGGCTCCACCTACGCCGAGCTGATGCCCTATTTCGAGGCCGACGAGCAGACCGAGGCGATCGTCATCTACACCGAGCCTGGCGGCCGCATGGAGGCCCAGCTCGCCGAATGGGTCAAGGACAACGACAGCCGCCTCCCGATCGTCGCCTTCATGGCCGGCAAATTCATGGATGACGAGGAGATGAAGGGCATGTCCTTCGGCCACGCCGGCACGATCGTCGAGGGCAAGGAGGACACCGCGACCGAGAAGATCGCCCGCCTCGAAGCCGCCGGCATCCGCGTCGTCGAGCGCATCGACCAGATCCCGGACGTCGTCAAGGAGAAGATCGGAGCCACCGCCTGATGGCCGAGACGCTGAACAAGGTCTTCATCGACGTCGAGGTAGAGGACTCGATCCGCAACGACGCGGCGATCGCCGCGAAGCTGGGGGAAGTCTGCCCCGTAGACATCTACAAGGACGCCGGCGGCAGCGTCGAGGTCGTCGCCGAGAACTGCGACGAGTGCGTCCTCTGCAAGCTCTGCATCGAAGCCGCCCCCGCGGGCACGGTGCACGTCAAGAAGCTCTACGACGGCACCGAGCTGAGCTAGCCAGGGCTCTAATAAGACCAGACGCGTCTCCTCCGTCGCGCCGATGGCGGGGGGCCGCATCGAGGCGGCCCCTCTGACTTCCTAGTGCAGCCTATGTGCATTCGATCGTCCCGAGATTGCCGAAGGAGAAGAAAACCGAGGCTTTCAGTCCAACTTCTTCACTATTCGCGGTCAGGTGGTAAATGGTTTCTGTGCCCTTGACTTGCCTGTCGAGCTGCGTGCCGAGAAGCTCTTCGAAATTTATGATGATGGAGGAGGTAGACCCGCCGCAGGAAGCGACAGCTGTACCAACCAAGCCATTGCCTTTAATTTCAAAGGTAAGGAAGCTGCAAGTGAATTTCGCAAATACACCTGAGGAGGATGGTGTAATCAACACGCCGGGCGTTCCGTCCACCATTGTCAGAAAGTGGAACGGAAGGTTGCTGGTTTTGATTTCGGAACAACTAACACCACCCGTGCCTATGCAATTTCCTTGAAAGGACAGGTTCAACGAACCTGTTGTGCTGGATTCCCAAGAAACTGAGCCGGTGATTTTTTCGCATTTGACTTCGAGGCCACCGACCGTTTCTAGAACCGGATTTGAGCCTTGAATCGAGCCCGCAAATTCAGGCCTCGGGATCAGATGCACCGGGATATCTTCGGCCATTGCCATCGTGGGCAGTGCGAATGCTGCGCCCACAGCGGCCGTCACGGCTAGGAGCATGATCTTGTTCATTTTGTGGCCTTTCATCAAGTCCGATACGCTTTCCATCCGGGCTTATCGGGGAGGCAGGCGCGCCCGACACCCTTCGCTTGCACCCAGTATCAGCGCGCATCCCCCCGGTCAAAAACAATCTGTCTTTTAATTGGAAGCAGTGGCCTCGAGAGCCACCGGCGTCTCATCACCCCCGCAAACGTCGCAAGACACAAGGTCGCTCTCGCAACGTTGCGCCTATCCATCGAAGCGGGTCCGCCCTTTCCCGCCCCGTCGTCGATCGCGAGCTCCTGTGCGATGCATCACACGTTACTTGCATATAAATTTATAGTCGCGTAACGTATACACCGATGGATGCATCGGTACGCACGCGACTCTCGCGGGACGATCGCATGGAGCAGACGCTGGAGGCGGCGCATGAGCTGTTCGCCGAGCGGGGCTATGCGGCGGTGACGATGGATGAGATCGCTGCTGCTGTGGGCGTGACGAAGCCGCTGCTCTACAACTACTTCGGCAATAAGGAGCGGCTCTACATCGCCTGCATGGAGCGGGCGGGCGACGCGCTGATCGCAACGATCGCCGAGACGGTGGGGCAGACGGAAAATCCCGCCGACGCGCTCGGGGCCGGCGTCCGCGCCTTCTTCGGCTTCCTCGACACCGATCGCTCCGCCTGGACGGTGCTCTTCGACGAGACCCTCCCCCACGGCGGCGAGGTCTTCGATCGGGTCGCCGCCTACCGCGGCCAGATCCTCGACCTCGTCTCGGCCTCGCTGCTGGCGCAGCTTCCGATGCGGCGCCGGGAAGCGGCGAAAACCGAAGTCGAAGCCCTCTCCACCGCCCTGCTCGGCGCCTCCGAGGCGCTTGCGCGCTGGTGGCTGCAAACCGAGGCGATCACCGCCGAGGAGGCCGCCGCACTCCTCGTCTCCACCGTCGAGCCCGGCCTGCGCGAGCGCTCGGCCCCCACTTCCAACTCACCCCAAGGAGGACCCTCCCCCAAATGAACGCCAAAACCCGCAAGGTCGCCGTCGTCGGCGGCAACCGGATCCCGTTCGCGCGCTCCAACAGCGTCTACTCGCACGCGAGCAACCAGGACATGCTGACCGCCGCGCTCGACGGGCTGATCGACCGCTACGGCCTCCATGGCGAGACGCTCGGCGAGGTCGCCGGCGGTGCCGTCCTCAAGCACTCGCGCGACCGCGACCTCACCCGCGAGAGCGTCCTCAGCACCCGCCTCGCCCCCGAGACCCCCGCCTACGACGTCCAGCAGGCCTGCGGCACCGGCCTGGAGACGACGATCCTCGTCGCCAACAAGATCGCCCTCGGCCAGATCGACTCCGGAATCGCCTGCGGCGCCGACACCACCTCCGACGCGCCGATCGCGCTCAACGAGGACCTGCGCGAGACGCTGCTCGAAGCCAACCGCGAGCGCTCGACGGTGGGCAAGCTGAAGCAGCTGACGAAGGTCCGTCCCGGCCACATCGTGCCGGCGATCCCGCGTAACGAGGAGCCGCGCACCGGCCTCTCGATGGGCGAGCACTGCGCGATCATGGCGACCGAATGGGAGATCGGCCGTGAGGAGCAGGACGAGCTCGCGGTCAAGAGCCACCAGAACCTCGCGGCCGCCTACGATCGCGGCTTCTTCGAGGATCTGATCACCCCCTACATCGGGCTCGACCGCGACCAGAACCTGCGCCCCGACTCGAACCTGGAGAAGCTGGCGAAGCTGAAGCCGGTCTTCGGCGGCCCCGAGGGGACGATGACCGCGGCCAACTCGACGCCGCTCTCCGACGGCGCCTCGGCCGTCCTCCTCGCCTCGGAGGAGTGGGCGAAGGAGCACGACCTACCAATCCTCGCCTACGTCACCGAGGCGCAGACCGCGGCCGTCGACCACGTCCACAAGCGCGAAGGCCTGCTGATGGCGCCGGCCTACGCGATGCCGCGGATGCTCGACCGCGCCGGCCTGAAACTGCAGGACTTCGACTACTACGAGATCCACGAGGCCTTCGCCGCGCAGGTGCTCTGCACGCTGAAGGCTTGGGAAGACAGGGACTTCTGCCAAGAGAAGCTCGGGCGCGACAAACCCCTCGGGTCGATCGACCGCAAGAAGCTCAACGTCAACGGCGGCTCGCTGGCGGCCGCCCACCCGTTCGCCGCGACCGGCGGGCGGATCGTCGCCGGCCTCGCCAAACAGCTCAACGAAGACGGCAAAGGCCGCGGCGTGATCAGCATCTGCGCCGCCGCCGGTCAGGGCGTCGTCGCGATCCTCGAGGCTCCGGGAGGTGCCAAGTAGTCATGGCTGATCGTTACTCGCAACTCGTCAACGCGCCGCTGGTCGGCACCATCGCCAAGCAGCTCGGGCTGCCGCAGCCGGTCTCACTCGACCGCTACCAGGCGGGCCAGCCGGTCGTCTCCGGCCCGGTCCTCTACGACGGCGCCCCGGCCGGCCGGCTCGGCAAAGCCGTCGCCGGAATCCTCGACAGCATCAAGGCCGAACGCGCCGGCGCCGAAGGCAAGGCAAAGGCGCTGGTCTTCGACGCGACCGGGATCGCCGACTCGACCGAGCTGGTCGAGCTGCAGCGCTTCTTCTACCCCGCCGTCCCCCGCCTGCAGCGCAGCGGCCGCGCGATCGTCCTCGGCACCCCGCCAGAGGACGCCGGCTCGGTCGAGGCCCACATCGCCCAGCGGGCACTCGAGGGCTTCACCCGCTCGCTCGGCAAGGAGATCGGCGGCAGGGGATCGACCGCGCAGCTGGTCTACGTCGAGCCGGGCGCCGAGGACCAGCTGGAGTCGACGCTGCGGTTCCTCCTCTCGCCGAAATCCGCCTACGTCTCCGGCCAGGTGATCCACGTCGGCAAAGGCGTCGCCCCCAGCCCGAAGATCGACTGGGAGCAGCCGCTGGCGGGCAAGGTGGCGCTGGTCACCGGCGCCTCGCGTGGGATCGGCGCAGCGATCGCCAACACCCTCGCCCGCGACGGCGCCGAAGTCGTCGGCCTCGACATCCCGCCGATGGAGGCCGACCTGAAGGCCGTCACGGAGGCGATCGGCGGCCGCTCGATCACGGTCGACATCACCGCCGACGAGGCGCCGGAGAAGATCGCCGCCGAGCTCGCCGACGGCGTCGACGTCGTCGTCCACAACGCCGGCGTGACCAAAGACCGGACGATGGCGAAGATGCCGGAGGAGCGCTGGACGCAGCTGATGGAGATCAACCTCTCCAGCGAGGAGCGAATCAACGAGGCGCTGCTGGCGAAGAAGCTGCTGCGGCCGAACGGACGCATCGTCGGCGTCTCCTCGATGGCCGGGATCGCCGGCAACAACGGCCAGACCAACTACGCCGCCTCGAAGGCCGGCGTGATCGGGATGGTCGAAGCGATGGCGCCGGAGCTGGCGAAGCGCAAAGCGACGATCAACGCGGTCGCCCCGGGCTTCATCGAGACCCAGATGACCGCGGCGATGCCGATCGGCCCGCGCGAAGCCGGCCGCCGCCTCTCCAGCCTCTCGCAGGGCGGGCTGCCGGTCGACGTCGCCGAGACGATCGCCTGGTTCGCCAGCCCCGCCTCGACCGGCGTCAACGGCAACGTCGTCCGCGTCTGCGGCCAGAGCCTGCTGGGGGCCTGACCGCATGGCGAAGACCCTCGACAGCTCCCCCAGCATCCTCCCGCTCTACGCGCGGGCGGCGCTGCCGATGATCCCGGGCGCCTCGCTGCTGCCGTTCGTCCCGGGCGGCGGCGGCGAGATCCCCGACGGGCTCGACCTCGAGCTGGCGGGCGTCGCCGCCAAGCCCGAGGACGTCGCCGCCTACGCCAAGGTCTGCGGCTTCGCCCTCCGCGACACCCTGCCGCCGACCTACCCGCACATGCTCGCCTTCCCGCTCCAGATGGCGGTGATGAGCGACGGCTCCTTCCCGTTCGGCGCGGTCGGCCTCGTCCACGTCGAGAACTCGATCGCCCAGCAGCGGCCGATCGGGATCGACGAGGAGATGACGGTCCGGGTGCGGCCGACGAAGCTGCAGCCGCACCCGAAAGGAAAGACCTTCTCGCTGGAGACCGAGGTCCTGGTCGACGGCAAGGTCGTCTGGACGAGCGTCAGCACGATGCTGCGGCGCGGCAAGGGCGACGAGAAGGCCAAGCAGGAGAAAGGCTTCACCTCGCTTGACGCCGACGCCCCCGCCAGCGCCGAATGGAAGCTGCCGGGCGATCTCGGCCGCCGCTACGCGGGCGTCTCCGGCGACCGCAACCCCATCCACATGCACTCGCTGACCGCGAAGCCGCTCGGCTTCCCGGCTGCGATCGCCCACGGGATGTGGACGAAGGCGCGGGCGCTGGCGCAGCTCGAAGGCGAGCTGCCCGACAGCTTCGAGGTCGCGGTGCGCTTCCGCAAGCCGGTCTTGCTGCCGGCGCGCGTCCTCTTCGCCGAGCAGGACGACGGCAGGGAGATCCTCTTCGCAGTTCGCGACGCCAAGAAGGGCACGCCGCACCTCGACGGCCACGTCCAACCACTGAAAAGCAAAACCGCCAAGACCACCGGAAGGACCAGGATCAAGTGAGTACTACGACCGAGAACAAGGGGATGGCGGAGCGCGGGATGGGCTTCGGCCTGCGGGCGCTGAACCGCCTCGCCGGCTCCGACCTGCTGGATCGCATCCGCATCCGCAAGCAGGTCGAGAAGGCCCTCTTCCAGGGGACCAAGAACGGCTTCAGGACGGCAACCGCGGCCGGCCGCACCTTCAAGGCCGCCCAGTCGCTGGGCAAACCCGCCCGCCAGAAGAAGGGCAGGTCGAAGGGCCTCTTCGACCTCACCCCCGACGACGAGCAGCAGATGTTCCAGGAGGCGGGCCGCTCCTTCGCCGAGGATCAGATCCGCAAGGCGGCGCTGGAGGCCGACGAGAAGCGCGAGACGCCGAAGGAGATCCTCGATCAGGCGGTCGAGCTCGGCGTCGTCATGCTCGGCGTCCCCGAGGAGCTCGGCGGCGTGATGACCGAGCAGTCGGCGGTGACCACGGTGCTGATCGGCGAGGCGCTCGCCCACGGCGACATGGGCATCGCCTACGCCGCGCTCGCCCCCGGCGCCGTCGCCACCGCGATCGGGCTCTGGGGCAGCGCCGAGCAGGAGGCGACGTACCTGCCGGCGTTCACCGGCGAGGACGTCCCCGCGGCGGCGCTGGCGATCCTCGAGCCGCGGCCGCTCTTCGATCCATTCGAGCTGGAGACGAAGGCGAAGCGGAAAGGCGAGGAGTGGGTCCTGAGCGGCGCCAAGTCGCTGCTCGCCCGCGCCCAGGACTGCGAGCTGTTCGTGATCGCCGCTGACGCCGAGGGCATCGGCCCGGCCTTGTTCGTGGTCGAGTCGGGCGCCAAAGGGCTCTCGGTCGAAGACGAGCCGGCGATGGGCCTGCGCCCCGCCGCCACCGGCCGCCTCGTGATCGACAAGGTCAAGCTCCCGGCGAGCGCGCTGCTCGGCGAGGGCGAGGCGAAGGCCAAGGACTACGCCGCCTGCGTCAACCGCTCGCGGATCGCCTGGTGCGGGCTCGCAACCGGAACCGCTCAGGCCGTCCTCGACTACGTGATCCCATATGTCAACGACCGCCAGGCGTTCGGCGAACCGATCTCCAACCGCCAGGGCGTCGCCTTCGCGGTCTCGGACATCGGCATCGAGCAGAACGGGATGCGGCTGGCCACCTACCGGGCGGCGAGCCGCGCGGACCGCGGCGAGAGCTTCGCCCGCGAGGCCGCCCTCGCCCGCCGGCTCTGCTCCCAGAAGGGGATGAAGATCGGCTCCGACGGCGTCCAGCTGCTCGGCGGCCACGGCTTCGTCAAGGAGCACCCGGTCGAGCGCTGGTACCGAGACCTGCGAGCTGCGGGCGTGATGGAGGGCGCCCTGCTCGTCTAGGCACGCCCGAGGAGCGAAAGGCAAGAAACCATGACGATCAACCTCGAGATACCGAAGAAGTTCAAGCCGCTGGCGACCCAGGCCAACCAGGTCGCAACTGAGGTGTTCCGGCCGATCTCGCGCAAATACGACGAGGCCGAGCACACCTACCCGAAAGAGCTCGACATGCTCGCCTCGCTGATCGACGGGATGAACGAGGGCTCCGACATCGGCGGTGCCGGCGCGGCCGGCGTCCGCCGCGAAAAGGGCGCCGACGGCGAGAACCGCAACGGCTCCAACCTCTCCACCGTGCTCGGCATCATCGAGCTCTGCTGGGGCGACGTCGGCCTCCTGCTCTCGATGCCGCGCCAGGGGCTCGGCAACTCGGCGATCGCCTCGGTCGCCACCGAGCAGCAGCTCGAACAGTACGGCGGCAAGTGGGCGGCGATGGCGATCACCGAGCCGGAAGCCGGCTCGGACTCCGCCGCGATCCGCGCCACCGCCGAGCTCGACGGTGACGAATACGTCCTCAACGGCGAGAAGATCTTCGTCACCTCGGGCGACCGGGCCGACCTGATCGTCGTCTGGGCGAGCCTCGACCGCTCGAAAGGGCGGGCGGCGATCAAGTCGTTCATCGTCGAGCGCGACAACCCGGGCCTGAAGCTCGACCGGCTCGAGCACAAGCTCGGGATCCGCGCCTCCGACACCGCCAACTTCACCCTGCAGGACTGCCGGGTGCCGAAAGAGGCGCTGCTCGGCGACCCCGAGGTGAAAGAGAAGGGCTTCGCCGGGGTGATGGAAACGTTCGACAACACGCGGCCGCTGGTCGCCGCGATGGCCGTCGGCGTCACCCGCGCCGCCCTCGAAGAGACCCGCAGCAAGCTCAAGGAGGCGGGTGTGAAGATCGACTACGACAAGCCCGCGCTCTCCCAGCACGCCGCCGCGGCGCGGTTCCTGGAAATGGAGGCCGACTACGAGGCCGCCTGGCTGCTGACGCTGCAGGCCGCCTGGATGGCTGACAACTCGAAGCCGAACTCACTGCAGGCCTCGATGGCGAAGGCGAAGGCGGGGCGCACCGGCGTCGAGGTCACCCTCGGCTGCGTCGAGCTGTGTGGTGCGGTCGGCTACGGCGAGAACGAGCTGCTCGAGAAGTGGGCCCGTGACTCGAAGATTCTCGACATCTTCGAGGGGACCCAGCAGATCCAGCTGCTGATCGTCGCGCGGCAGTTGCTGAAGAAGACGAGCGCCGAACTTCGGTAGCCCAGAGGTTGGGATGGGGGGCCGGGTGTCCCCCTCCAGACACCACTCGCCAATTGCTCGTGGTTGACTGTCTGGAGGGGGACCCCCGGCCCCCCGTG
>DASSTG010000026.1:0-57941 GCA_035708105.1 Solirubrobacterales bacterium
ACGTCTCCGGCTACACCGACTACGGCCGCGTCTGGCTCGAGTTCCTGACCGAGATCTCCGACGAACTCGACCCCCGCTCGACCGTGATCGTGCTCGGCGACGCCCGCACCAACGGCCGCGAGCCGCACGCGGAGGTCTTCGCCCAGATCGCCGAGCGGGCGGGGCGTTTGTTCTGGCTAAACCCGGAGCCGCGGCTCTACTGGAACTACGGCGACTCGGTGATGGCCGCCTACGAGCGCCACTGCGACGGCGCTTTCGAGTGCTGGACGACGAAGCATCTGGAGAACTTCGTGAACGTGGTCGCGGGCGCCTCACCCAGCCCCGAATGAGCCGCGCACCTCGTCGATGAGCCGCGCTCTTTTCCTCCGCCACGGCGAGTCGGTCCACAACGCCGCCCGCAGCGGCGAGCCCGCGCCGCACTCCGACGGCGACCGCCTCACCGAGAAGGGGATCGAACAGGCGCATGCCGCCGGGGCCGGCCTGCGCGAGCTCGGCGTCACCCGCCTGCTCAGCAGCCCGCTGCGGCGGGCGCGGGAAACTGCGCAGGCGGTCGGCGAGGCGGTCGGCCTCGAGCCGGAGGAGATCGAGTACACCGCCGAGCTCAGCTCGGGGGAGACCTTCGAGCAGGCGATCGCCCGGGTGCACCGTCTGAAGGCGGAGCTCGAGGCGGGCGGGGCGGGGGCGCTGCCGCTGCTCGTCACCCACGGCATCTTCACCCGCTTCTTCCTCCTCGACTCGGTGCTCGGCGGGCGCTTCGAGCCGGAGATGGCGGCCGGAATCTGGAACCTCGGCTCCCACAACTGCGGGCTCTCGGTCTTCGCCCACGGCGAGAGCCGGGACCCCCTCGGTCAGCCGATCCCCGGCTGGACCTGCCTCACCTGGATGGAGCGGCCGTGGAATCGGCCGTGACGATCCGCACCGGGTCGTCGGGCGAGACCTGCCACTGCTCGTTGACGATCGCCCCCTCCGGCGGCGCCACCGGCCCCTCCAGCAGCGGGTCGTCGGTCTCCCGCATCCAGGCGTCGAGGCGCTCGCGCAGCTCCGCCAGCGCCTCCGCGTTCTCCGGCTCCGCGGCGACGCTGCGACCCTCCTGCGGGTCGAGCATCAGGTCGTAGAGCTGCTCCTCGGGCACCCGCTGCTCGCCCCAGCCGGCGGCGACCAGGAGGTCCTTGGTGTCGCTGTCGTCGCAGTTAGCCAGCACCGGATGCGGGTATTCGTCGAACTTCCTTATGTACTTCCATCGCTCGGTCCGGATCGCCCGGTGGGGCTGGTAGGCGGCGTGGTAGGTCGTCTCGGTGAAGATCGCGTCGTGGAGGCTCTCGGCCTCGCCGTGGACCAGAGGCATCAGCGAGGCACCCTGCAGCCAGCCGGGGTGCTCGGCGCCGGCGAGGTCGCAGAGGGTCGGGAAGACGTCGAGGTGGCTGACCGGCGCGTCGACCACCTTGCCGCCGCCGAAGTCGGGTCCCCTCATGATCATCATCACCCCGGTGCCGCGATCGAAGAGGGTCGCCTTGGCACCGGGGAAGGCGACGCCGTGGTCGGTCGTGCAGAGGACCAGCGTGTTCTCGACGAGGCCGAAATCGTGCAGCGCGTGCAGGACGGCGCCGATCCCCTGGTCGAGCGAGCGGGCGCTGGCCTTGAAGGCGGCCATGTCGCGGCGGGTGACGACTTTGTCGGGGAGGTTTGCGGGCGGCAGCGAGTAGAGCGTGTCGCGGACCGAGGTCGGGGCCGAGAAGTCGCGGTGGGTCTCGAAGAAGCCGACCGACATGAACCACGGCCGCGGCGGCGCCTCCTTCAGCGCCTTGATCGTCAGCGGAGCCACGTAGGAGGCGTGGTTGGAATCGACCGGGACGATCTCGTCGTAGCCGATCACCCCGGGGTCGACGGAGATGTGCTGCTCGCCGATCAGGGTCGAGTGGTAGCCGACCTCGCGCAGGGCATGGACCCAGTGCTGCCCGTAGTCGTTCAGCTTCCAGCCACGATGGGCGAGGCCGAGCATGCCGTTGTTGTGGCAGTAGAGGCCGGTGAGGAGGCTGGCGCGGCTTCCCGAGCAGGTCGGGGCGGCGCAGAAGGCCTGGCGGAACAGCACCCCCTGGTCGGCCAGCATCTGGATGTTGGGGGTCGGAACCTGGTAGCCGTAGGGCTGAACGAAGCGACCGGTGTCGTGGGAGTGGATATAGAGGATGTTCGGCGGCCTCACTACCCTCAAGACTAGATAGATGCAGCCGGATCGCTCCTATCTCGTCTGCGCCACCCCCCGCAGCGGCAGCACCCTGGTCTGCCACGCGCTCGAGGAAACCGGTGTCGCCGGCCACCCCGAGGAGTACTTCGAGGCGCTCCGCCACAGCGGCCGGCCCCGCCGCCCGGAGGAATACTTCCTCGGCGTCGAGGACCAGTCGATCCGCGATCACCTCGGCGAGCGCAGCGTCGGCAACGACCCCCAGCCCCGCTCCCCCCTCTGGAGCCGCGCCGCGTACGACCGCTACCTCGAGTGGGCCTTCGAGGCAGGCACCACCGACAACGGCGTCTTCGGGGCGAAGCTGATGTGGGGCTACTTCGGCGAGTTCGTCAGCCTCCTGCGCAACATCCCGCCCTACCGCGACCTGCCGCTGGCCGAGCTACTGCCCAGCGTCTTCCCCCGGCTCACCTTCGTCCGCATCGTCCGCGCCGACAAGGTCCGCCAGGCGGTATCGCTTTGGAAGGCCGTGCAAACGGCCACCTGGCGCGAAGACCATGCCGGCGCCGAGGCCGTTTCGGTCGAGGGCGACGGGACGACGTACCAGAGCTTCGTCGAGGAGCACCGGCCGCAGCTGCGCTTCCACTACCGGGCGATCGACCACCTGCTCGACCAGCTCCTGGTCGAAGAGGCCTCCTGGGACGCCTTCTTCGAGCACTCGGGGATCAAGCCGGTCCTCGTCCTCTACGAGAACTTCGCCGCCGATTACGAGACCAGCACCCTCAACCTGCTCGATCGCCTCGGCCTCTCCTGCCCCGAGGGCTTCGAATTCGAGCCGCGGATGAAGCGCCAATCCGACCGCATCAACGACGACTGGACGAACCGCTACTGTCAGCTGCGCCTGGGTCGGGACTTCGACCTCGACCCGGTACCGTTGGAGGAGAAGGCGGGTTAGGCAGCTCGTGGCTGAAGAGAGGCATCGACGCATCGATGTGCCCACCGGCCCGGTGGAAAGGCTGTCGCGCGGCAATCCCGGCCATCCCCTCCACCCGCCGCTCACCGATCTGACGATCGGGATGTTCGCGCTGGCGACGGCGCTGACGGTCATCGGCTCCCTGGGGGCGATCGAGGACAAAGCGGGTCCGGCGGCGTGGCTGGCCTTGCTCGGCGGGCTGATCGCCGCGGTGCCCACCGCGCTCAGCGGGTTCGCCGACTGGGTCCTGCTCGAGTGGGGAAGCGCCCGATGGCGAACCGCGACCTGGCACCTGAGCCTGATGCTCAGCGCGGTGACCCTGTTCGCGGTTGCCGCCTGGCTGCAGCATCCCGGATACGAGCACGGCGACGTAACCACGGGCGGCCTGATCTTCGCCCTCGCCGGCCTCGCCGTCCTCACGGCGGGAGGCTGGCTGGGAGGCGCGGTCGTGTTCGTGCACGGAACTCGGGTAATAGCTGGGGAAGAACCGAAAAAGGAGCGATAGCTGATGGAATGGGCAGCACTGATCACGTGGATTCTCACCGCCGGGGGCGGGTTCCTCATGCTCGCGATCTGGCTCCGCAACGGCGGCATGGAGCAGAGCTCTCCCGCCCCGGCCGGCGCCAACCCGCTGGTCAGGCCACCGTTGATCCTCGGTCACTTCGGCCTGGCGGCCACCGGCCTGGTCCTTTGGATCATCTACGTCGCCAGCGACAGCGACGCTCTGGCCTGGATCGCCTTCGTCCTGCTTCTGGTCGTGGCGCTGCTGGGCTTCACCATGCTGGCGATCTGGCTGCGGCAGCGGAACACGCCGGCGCAGGCGGATCCGACCGCGCCGGCCACGGCCCCGGCGTCGAAGCCCGCCGAGCAGCGCTTCCCCGTCGCCGTCGTCGGGGCTCACGGCGTGCTGGCGGCGACGACGCTGGTGCTCGTGTTCCTGGCCGCGATCGGCGTCGGCAGCTGACCCTCACGCCGGCGCCCCGGCTCGGGCAACCGGCGCCTTCCCCCGGCTACCGGCGAGCGGCTGCCAAGGCGGCGCGCAGGCCGGCGGGTCGGCGTGCGGCGAGGAGGCTCGGCGAGGGCAGCTGGCCCTCGGCGAACATCGCCGCCAGGCCGGTGCGCGCGAAGCCGAGCGGTCCGCGCTCGTAGAGCAGGTAGCGCGGCTGCCAGCGGGGGGAGAACTTGGCGTTGAAGCGGTAGAGGCTCTCGATCTGGAAGTAGGGATTGGCCAGAGCCACCGCTCGGCCGAGGGTGCGCTCGACCATGCCGCTCGGGTTGCGCAGCCAGCGGGCGAAGGCGGCGAAGTTGAGCGACATCTCCTCGACCCCCCGCTCGCGCAGCATCTCGATCGCGCTGACCACGAGGTACTCGGTGAGCCCGTTGACGGTGTCGCGGTCGCGCCGCATCAGCCCGAGCGAGACGGCCGGCCGGCCGTAGCAGGGGGCGAAGTGCAGGAAGCCGCGGACCTCTCCCCCGGCGTCGCGCGCCACCACCACCAGGCTCTCGTCAAGATGGTCGCCGCGGAGGCTGTCGATCGCCATCGAGAAGCCGCGCTCGGGATCGTTTCCGCGCCAGCGGTCGGAGACCTCCTCGAGCTCACGCAGCTCCGGCTCGGAGAGCTCGCCCATCGGCTGCAGCGCGACCGTGTAGCCGGCCCTGCGGACCCGGGTCACCGCCTGGCGCACCTTGCGGATCGCCCGACCCTCGAGCGAGAAGCCGGAGAGCTCGACGATCGCCTCGTCGCCGATGTAGAAGGAGCCGAGCCCGACCCCCGTCGCCAGCTCGGCGAACTCCTCGCTGGCGCCGACGACGCCGATCGCCAGCCCGCGCGCGTCGGCGAAGCCGCAGAGGTCCCGCAGCAGACCGGGCACCGCCTCGGCCGGCCCGACCGGATCGCCGGAGACGAGCAGGACGCCCGCCTCGATCCGGTAGCCGACGAAGGCCCGCCGTGAGCGGTCGAAGAAGTGGTGCTTGTCGGTCCGCAGCTTGAAGAAGCTGAGCGTGTCGGTGCCGTGGGAGGCGACCAGCTCCCGGGCGAGCGGCCGCAGCTCCCCGGGCGGCAGCCCGCGCGGCCCCGCCAGCGGCCGGAACAGCTGCCAGGCGACGGTCAGCAGCCCGCCGGTCCAGAGGACGACGAGTGCTCCCGGCACCCACTCGAAGTGGTCGCGGTAGTGGACCGGACCGGGGGAGAGCGTCAGCACGGCGGTGAGCTCGGCCAGCGTCCGCCCCGGGTTCAGCCCCGGCGTGCCCCAATGGGAGACCGCCAGCAGGGTGGCGACGCTGGCGGCGAGCACACCACCGAGCACGGCGGCGCTGCGCAGCAGCGGCACCCGCCAGCCGCTCTCCTCGTGCACGACCGTGAAGGCGCCACGGCCCCAGACGAGGAGAACGGCGAGGCCCCAGCAGGCGAGCGCCTCCTCGACGTCGAGGCCCTTCAACAGGTTGAGCGCCCCGGCCACGGCCAAGACCGCGACTGCAAGCGCCCAGGCGCGGCGGCGGCGGCGCATCAGGTAGATGCCGAGGATCGTCAGCGAGACCCCGGCGGAGAGTGCCAGCGCGTGCGCCGCCACCGGCACCTCCTGCGGCACCAGTTCGAGCAGCAGCCGCATCCGCGAGTGCAGGCCCGGCGTCAGCACGGAGCCGACGTTGACGAGTCCCATGCCGATCGTGCAGGCGCCGGCCAGCGGAGCCAGCCAGTGGACCCGCTTGCGCGCGCGGAGTGGCGCCCGGCGCCCGGGGAAACGCAGCCGCGGGCGCGGACGCTGACGATCGACGAGGAGCAAGACCGGGGAAACTATCGCTGCCCAACCTAAGCGGGGCCTAACGGCGCCCGGCCCGGCGGGAGCCGCCGAATCCGAGGACGAGGGCCGCGGTGCGCCTCGGCTTCTCGACGTTCGGCGAGTGGCCGGCCCCTGGGATCAAGGCCGTCTGCGCGCCGGGCACCTTCGCATAGGCGGCCAGCGCCGGTTTCGATTCGTAGATCTGGTCTTCGGCGCCGAAGACCGCCAGCAGCGGAGTGCCCGTTCGTTCGATTCTGCGGTCGAGGGGCTCGGCGGCCATGTAGTCCCCCTCCTCGTCGTCGGAGTCGTAGGAGGTGTAGGTCATCCGGTTGAATTCGTCGACGAACTCGTCGGGCACTTCGTATCCGGGCGCGAAGGCGACCTGCAGCCCGTCCTTGACCGCGAAGTCCGGGGTCACCTGCCACAGCGCCGGCCCCAGTACGGGCGTGGTGCTGAGTTCGGCGGTGAAGCCGAGGCCCTTGAAGAAGCGTTCATCGGGAGCCTGATCGATGATCACCAGCCGGCCGACGTAGTCGCCCGGGACTTCGGCCAGCGCCGTTCCGACGGTGCCCCCGAGGGACTGGCCGACGACGGTTGCTCGATGCACGTGCAGCCGCCTCAGCGCTTCAGCCACGAAGCGCGCCTGGTCCTCCATCGAGTAGCCGGAAGTGGGCTTTTCGGAGCCTCCGAAGCCGCGCAGGTCGAGCGCGAGGACCCGGTGGCGGCGATCGAGGAACGGAATCATCCTCTGCCACCAGGCGATCGAGCAGCTGAAGCAGTGGAGCAGCACGATCGGAGGAGCGCGACGCGGGCCCTTTTCGAGCACCTGCATTTCGCCGCCCGGCAAGCGGAGGATCCGCCCGCCCGGCACGGTCACCGTGGCCGGCTTCGCTTCTTCCTCGACCACCCACGTATTGATCGCCAGCAGCACGGCAAGCGTTGCCAGGACGGCGATCAGGGTCTTCCGTCTCCTGGTCACCGCCTGACGGCTGACGAGAGGTGTGCCGCTACCGGGCGACCCAGGCGTCGGGGTCGGCGGTGAGGTCGCCGACGACGCCCGGCAGCTCGCCGGAGACGAGGTCGGCGAGGGTGACCTCCTCGAGCACGCTGCGGAGGCTGGCGCGGACGGCGATCCAGACGTCCTGCAGGTGCGCGGCGTTGCCGCGGTAGGCGATGTCCTCGGGCGGGGTCGACTGCACGTGGGCGATCGGCCCCTCGACGGCGCGGACGATCTCGGCGACGGTCACCTCGTCTGCCGGCCGCGCCAGCCAGTAGCCCCCCTTGGCGCCCCGGCGGGCGCGGACGATGCCGTGGTGCTTGAGCTCGAGCAGGATGTGCTCGAGGAACTGCAGGGGGATGTCCTGGGCCTCGGCCAGGCGCTCGCCCTTGACCGGTCCCTCATCGGCGGCCGCAAGCTCGGCGGCGGCCCGGACCGCGTAGTCGGCCTTCGCGGAAACGCGCATGCGGCTAGTAAATCAGTCGGCGGGCAGGGTGCGGCCGAGGGCCGCCGCCTGGTCAGGCTCTTGTCGGCGCTCCAGCTCCGCCTCTTGGAGCCGCTGGGCCTCGCGGCGGCGGTTGAGCCAGTGCGGCGCATAGAGGATCAGCCCCAGCCCGATCGCGGCGACGCCGGCGGCGATCGGCCAGACCGACGGGTCGCCCTTCTGGACGGTGACGATGCCGGAGCCGACGAGAACGAGGCCGAGCGCGGTGCGGATGAAGCCCTGCGGCGCCTTGTCCGACAGCGCCGCCCCGACGATGACGCCGGGGACCGAGCCGAGGAGGATGTTGCCGGCGAGGACGAAGTCGACGTTGCCGCCGACCCAATGGGCGATGCCCGCCGCCCAGAGCAGGAGCGCAGCGTGGAAGACGTCGGTCCCGACCACCTTCTTCGGCGCCAGGCGGTAGACGGCGATCAGCAGGATCGCGATCACCGTGCCGGAGCCGGCCGAGGTGATGCCGATCACGAAGCCGGTGGTGGCGCCGATCACGATCGCCGCGACCTTGTGTCGGCGCTCTACCTCGAAGCGGTCGCGCTCCTCGATCAGGCTGCGCAGGATCACCGCCCTGGTCAGGGTGATGACCCCGACCATCAGCAGGGTGCCGCCGAGGACGGCGTAGACGAGTTCGTTGAGGCGGTCTTCGCCGACCTGGCCCTGCACGTAGGAGACGAGGGCGACGCCGGCGACCGCAGCGGGGACGCTGCCCGTGGCGAGCCAGCGAACCAGCTCCATGTTCACCGTCTTCATCCGGAAATGGCGCCAGCCGCCGACGGTCTTGGTCACCGCCGAGTAGAAGATGTCGGTGCCGATCGCGGTCGTCGGCTGGATCCCGAAGATCAGGATCAGCAGCGGGGTCATCAGCGAGCCGCCGCCCATGCCGGTCATGCCGACGAGTACGCCGATGCCCAATCCGAAGAGGACGATTGCCGGGTCCATCCGTGTTCCCTCGGGCTCCGCACTACCCTGGATTTCGACTTTCCTGACCTTCTTGGTCAGGAGTGCGGAGTGCGCCAGGATACCAGCATGAAGCCCGAAAGTGGGCGATCTCAAACGATCGCCTCCGCCCCCCCACTCCCGTCCGCTCGCGCCGGCGGGATCGCGCTGGCGGGGGTCGAGCACTCCTACGGGGAGCTGCAGACCCTCGCGGGGATCGATCTCGAGGCGCCCCCGCACGGGGTCGTCGGCCTCGTCGGGCCCTCCGGCTGCGGCAAGTCGACGCTGCTGGAACTGGTCTGCGGCCTGCGCGAGCCGAGCTTCGGCGCGATCGCGGTCGGCGGTCGGAGTGCCGCCGGGGAGCGCCTCGCCCGCTGCGCCTTCATGCCCCAGCGAGACCTGCTGCTGCCCTGGTACTCGGCGATCGACAACGCCGCGCTCGCCCTCCGCAACCAGGGCATGCGCCGCCGGCCGGCCCGCCGCGCCGCCGCCGACCTCTTCGACCGCTTCGGGCTCGGCGGCTTCGAGGACGCGCGGCCGGCCGAGCTCTCCGGGGGGATGCGCCAGCGGGTCGCCTTCCTCCGCACCCTGATCGCCGGCAAGCCGGTGCTGGCGCTGGACGAGCCCTTCGCCGCCCTCGACGCGATCACCCGGGCGGAGATGCAGGAGTGGCTGGCAGGGGCGCTGCGCACCGACCCCCGCACGGCGGTCCTCGTCACCCATGACGTCGAGGAGGCGCTCTACCTCTGCGACCGGGTCGCGGTCCTCTCCGCCCGCCCCGCCCGGATCGTCGCCGAGTTGAGCGCCCCCGGCCGCCGCGCCGAGAACCGCGACGCAGCCGTCACCGACCCCGGCTTCGTCGCCGCCCGCGAAGAGGCGCTGCGGGCGCTCCACCAGACGATGCGTGGTTCCTGATGGACGAGATACGTCCGCAAGGAACCACGCGACTGAGGCGGGTGCTGCTGCCGGCGCTGCTGCTCGCGGCGCTGATCGGGCTCTGGCAGATCGCCGCCTCGACCGGAGCGATCGCCGAAGCCCTCAGCCTCGAAGGCTTCCTGGTCCCCTCGCCGGCCGAAATCGCCGGCTCGCTCTGGGACAACCGCGGCCTGCTCGCCGAAAACGGCTGGGTAACCCTGCGGGAGATGGTCTTCGGCATCTTCTTCGCCCTCTTCGTCGGCGTCGGCTTCGCGATCGTCATGCACCGCTGGCGGCTCATGCGCGACGCCGCCTACCCGCTGATCGTCGCCTCCCAGACGATCCCCATCCTCGTCATCGCGCCGATCCTGACCGTCTGGTTCGGCTACGGGATCACGCCGAAGGTCGTGATCATCGCGCTGGTCTGCTTCTTCCCGATCACGATCAACGCCCTCGACGGACTGCGCGCGGTCGAGCCGGAGGCGGTGAAGATGATGCGCAGCCTCGATTCCTCACGCTGGCAGCTCTTTCGGCGCGTCGAAGCTCCGACCGCGCTGCCGAGCCTCTTCACCGGCACCAAGATCGCGGTGGTGATCGCACCGATCGGCGCCGTCTTCGCCGAGTGGGCGGGCTCGAGCGCGGGCCTGGGCCACCTGATCCAGTCGGATACCGCCAATTTCGAGGTCGCACGGCAGTTCGCGACGGTGGTCGTGCTCTCGGCGATGGCGCTGGCGCTGATGGGCCTGACCGTGCTCGCGGAGCGGCGCGTCGTCAGATGGCGATAGAACTCAGGCGATGACGCGCCTCCGGACCCCGGCGATCGCCCTCGCCGTCATGGCCCTCGCCCTCGCCCTCGCCGCCTGCGGCGCCAAGAGCGAGGAAGGCGGCGCCGAACGCGAAAGCTTCAGCCTCACGCTCGACTTCTACCCCAACCCCGACCACGCCGGGATCTACATGGCGCAGAAGCTCGGCTACTTCGAAGAAGCCGGGCTCGACCTCAAGATCACCGCCCCCTCCGACCCGGCGGCGCCGCTGAAGCTGGTCGCCGCCGGCCGTACCGACCTGGCGATCTCCTACGAGCCCGAGGTCGCCCTCGCCCAGGAACAGGGGCTGCCGGTCGTCGCCGTCGCCGCCCTGGTCAACCGGCCGCTGACCTCGATGATCTGGCTGAAGAAGTCCGGGATCAAGGGCGTCGGCGGCCTCGAGGGCAAGACGATCGCCACCGCCGGCATCCCCTACCAGGACGCCTTCCTGAAGACGATCCTCGCCCGCGTCCACCTCACCCCCGAAGACGTGAAGTCGGTCAACGTCGGGTTCGGCCTCCTCCCCGCCCTGGTCGGCGGCTCGGCCCAGGCGATGCTGGGCGGCTACCTCAACGTCGAGGCGATCGACCTGCGGGAACGCGGCAAGGAACCGGTGGTCACCCCGGTCGACAGGCTCGGCGTCCCCACCTACGACGAGCTGGTCCTGGTCGCCAACCGCAAGAAGCTGGAAGAAGACCCGGAAGCGGTCCGCCTCTTCCTCGCCGCGCTCGAGCGGGGAACCAACGCGGCGGTCGAAAATCCCGGCGCCGCGACCAAGGCGGTGACCGAAGCCAATCCGGACCTGGAACCGAAACTGACCGCGGCCGAGGTGAAGGCGACGCTGCCGCTGCTCGCCGCCCGCACCCCGAATCAGCCCTACGGCTACATGGACCCGAAGCAGTGGGAAGCGTTCGCCGGCTGGATGCGCGACAACGACCTGATCCAGCAGCTGCCGCAGACGAGCGAGCTGCTCGACGACAGCTACCTGCCTTCGGGCGAAATCCCGGAATAGGCGAGCGCGCCTTCGGCGATCAGCCGGCTCACCTCGCGCTCGGGCATCGCCGCCTGGAAGAGGTGCCCCTGAGCGTAGTCGCAGCGGAGGCGCTGCAGCTCCGACAGCTGCACCTCCTTCTCGACGCCCTCGGCGATCACCTCCAGCGAAAGCGCCCGCGCCATGCCGATGATCGCCTCGACGATCGCCGTCGCCTCCTGCTCGATCCCCAGCGCCTCGACGAAGGAGCGGTCGATCTTCAGCGCGTGGAAGGGGAAGCGGTTGAGGTAGGCGAGGGAGGAGTAGCCGGTGCCGAAATCGTCGAGGACCAGGCGCACGCCGAGCTCGTTCAGCTTCTCCAGGGCTGAGATCGCCGTCGCCGACTCGTCGACGAGGACGCTCTCGGTTATCTCGAGCCGGAGGTGGACGGGGTCGAGGCCGGTGCGGGCGAGGACCTCCTCGACGGTGGAGGCGAAGTCGCGGTGGGCGACCTGGCGGGCAGAGAGGTTGACGGCGACGTCGAGCGGGCGGGCGTCGGGCCGCAGCTGGTGCCACTCGAGCGCCTGCAGGCAGGCGCGCTCCTGCACCCAGCGGCCGATCGGCTCGATCATGCCGCTGTCCTCGGCGATCGAGACGAACTCGCCGGGGTCGAGCGTCCCGCGCTCGGGGTGGCGCCAGCGGACCAGCGCCTCCAACCCGTCGATCTCGCCGCTGCGGAGGTTGACCACCGGCTGGTAGAAGAGGGCGAGCTCATCGCGGTCGAGGGCGTGGCGCAGCTCGCGTTCGACCTCCAGGCGCCGCATCGCCCCCGCCCGCATCTCGGCGTCGAAGAGGACGCAGCGGGAGCGACCGCCCTCCTTGGCCCGGTACATCGCCGCGTCGGCGTCGCGGATCAGCAGCTCGGCGTTGACGGGCCGCTCTTCGCCGCCGCGGGAGACGGCGACGCCGATGCTGGCGCTGACGAAGTGATCGACCCCGTCGATCGTGAACGGCTGGGCGAAGGCGGCGGCGACGCGGTCGGCGATCGTCACCGCCTCGCCTTCGTCGGCGAGGCGGTCGATCAGGATCCCGAACTCGTCGCCGCCGAAGCGGGCGACGACGTCGCCCGGGCGCAGGTGCGAGCGCAGGCGCGGCGCCACCGCGCGCAGCAGGGCGTCGCCGGCGTGGTGGCCGAGGCTGTCGTTGATCAGCTTGAAGTGGTCGAGGTCGAGGAAGAGGATGCCGACCGGGGAGCCGGAGATCGAGGCCTTGGTGAGCGCGTCGCCGAGGGCGTCGACGAAGCTGAGGCGGTTCGGCAGTCCGGTGAGCGCGTCGTGGAGGACGCGGTAGCGGAGCGCCTGGTCGGCGTTGTGGCGCTCGATCGCGTCGGCGAGCACGTTGGCGGCGGCCTGGACGAAGGGGACGTCCTTGGCGCTGAAGCGGTGCGGCTCGGTGGCGTGGACGTCGAGCACGCCGAAGGGCCGGTTCTTGCCGTCGATCACGACCGCGAGGCTGCTGGCGGCGCCGAAGACGCGCAGCACCGGCGGCATCGTGTGGCGGGTCTCCTGCTCCCAGTCGGGGACGATCGCGTGGGTGCCGGAGTCGAGCGCGGCGCCGGCGTGGGAGTCGCGCGAGGCTGAGACCCGGCGCCCCGCTCCGGTCACCGCCTCACCGAGGCCGGCCCTGAGGTTGAGCCGGCGGCCGTCGCGGCCCAGCTCCCAGATGCAGGCGCTGTGGACGCCGGCCACTTTGGCGACCAGCTCGGTGGCCACCTCCATCAGCTCTCCCGGGTCGCCGTTCTGCAGCGCCCGCTCGCCGAGGCGGGCGACGACGGCCTGCTGGGAGAGCGCCCGCTGCAGCTCCTCCTCGGCGTCCTTGCGCTCGCTGACGTCGTAAAGGACGCCATGCCAGATCGGCACCCCGTCCTCGCCGGGTTCGAGCACCGCCTCGTCGTGCATCCAGACGATCGAGCCGTCCCGCCTATACATCCGGTATTCGTTCGGCGCGATGTCGCGCTTGCCGAGGTGCTCTTCGGTCTCGACCTCCAGCGCCCGGTCGCGGTCGTCCGGATGCAGGAGGCTCACCCAAAGCCCGGGGTCGCTGACGAACTCCTCCGGCCGGAAGCCGAGGATCTCCTCGACCTGGGGGCTGACGTAGTGCCAGCGTCCTTTTTCGCCCAGCTCGGCGCTGTAGACGATCACCGGCAGCTTCTCGACCAGGCGCCGGAAATCCTGGCCACCGGCGGCAAGTTCGTCGAGGAACCGCTTCACCTCGTGGTCGGGCCAGTTCCTGTCGGGCGGGACGTGCATCCGCCACGGTTATCGACCCGCTGCTACGGCCGCTTGAACCTGGGCGTACCTAGGCCGCGAGCCGCAGCGGCGGGCCCCGCGACACGAGCCGGTGGAGGCCGGCGAGGGTGAGCGCCCCGACCAGGCCGCGGTAGGGCTCATACGGCGCGTAGAACGCTTCCACCTCGGGGATCGTCGCCCGGCGCCCGAGGCCGGCCAGGCAGCCGACCAGCTTCAGGTAGCCGAGGTCGCCGGCGGGAAGGGAGTCGAATTCGTTGCGACCGAAGAGGCCCAGGCACTGCACCGTCCAGGGGCCGACCTGCGGCATCGCCAGCAGCCGCCCGTCGCCCGCGGGGCTCTCGATCCGGCAGCGGCCGGCGGCGACGTCGCGGGCCAGCCGCCGCAGCGCCAGCGCCCGTTTGCCGACCAGCTCCATCGCCTCGATTTCGGCCGGCGCCCGGCCGGCGATCGCGGCGGGGCCGGGGACGTCGCGCAGGGCGCCGCGGCCTTCGCCCAGGCGCGCCCCCCAGCGGCCGGCGATGCGGCGCTCGATCAGCGCCGCCTGTCGCGCCTCGATCAGCTGCCCGACGACGGCGGCGGCGAGCGCCTCCCACGGCCACGGGCGCCCTTTCGGGCGGAAGCCGGGCAGGCGGCGGATCAGCGGCCCGAGCAACGGGTCGCGGCGGAAGCGCCGCTGGAAGTCGGAGAGGTCGGCGTCGACCCAGAGGGCGCAGCGCATCCGTTCGACCGCCCGCTCGAGCTGCTCCGGGCCGGCCCTGCCGCCGGCCGGCGCGCCGCAGATCTCGGGACAGGTGACTCGATCAGGGTCGATCGCCTCGGCCCGAAACCGGACCCTGTCGTGGGCAGGCTGCCAGGCGCGGACGAGGACCGGGCCGCCGTCGACGTGGAGCAGCCGCGCCGCCACCCCGCCCCGCACCTGCAGAGTGCGATCGGAGCTCCCTCGCGGCAGCCGAAACGGCGAGGGCGGCCGCACCTCTGCCTCGAGCATCACCTTCCCAATAGGTGCACGTCCACGAGGAAGGAGCGGCTGGCGATCACGTTCTGCCGCTCATGGCGGCGCCTTTGCGTCGGCCGCCCTGGCCGCACCCTCGAGGCGGCGACGCTGACGGCCCGCACCGCGGCCACGGCGGCCGCGCCGGCCAGGACCCCGCCGGCTGCGGCGAGCGCGGCGGTCCGCACCTCCGGCCGCAGCACCACCGCGGTTCCAGGCGCCTCCTCGTAGCTGGTGGGAAGCGGGCGGACCGGCCCGGTCGCCTCGCGCGGCTCGGCGTCTTCCTCGGCGATCACCTCGCCTTCGAGTTGCACCTCTTCCACCCGGGCGACTCTAGCGCGCCCCCTGGTCGCTCCCGTCGAGAGATAACTCGTAAACACGGTACTTCTTGACGATCTCCGCGCTCATCGCTTCCAAGCCGCGGTTCATCGCCTCGTTGGTCTCGAGGATCCAGCCCGCCTCGCCGTGATCCTGCCGCTCCCGGGCGGCGGTGTCGAAGTGCTCGACGTAGAGCGACGCCGCAACCCCGGTGTGCTGGTGCTCGGGCTTGACCCCGAGGAAGCCGACCCGCACCTGGTCGCAGATGCGATTGCGGTTGAGGAAGTGCCACCAGCCGAAGGGCAGCAGCCGGCCCTTCATCTTCTTCAGCACCTGGTTGAGGTCCGGCAGGGTGATCGCGACAGCGATCGTCTCGCCGTCCTTTTCGGCGACCATGAACCACTCCCTGGCGAAAGCCAGGTGCATGTCCATCGTGTAGGCGTCGAGGTCCTCCTTCGAATAGGGCACGAAGCCCCAGTTGTCGGCCCAGGCGGCGTTGTAGATCTCGGCAAACCGGTCCATCTCCTGGCGCAGGTGCCGCCGCGACATCTTGCGGATCGTCACCCCGTGCTCCTCTTTCGCCCGCTTGTCGAGCTCGAACAGGATCGGCAGCATGTCCTCGCGGTCGCTGATGTCGAGGAACCACGAGTAGAGGTCCATCGCCTTGGTCAGGCCCGCCTCCTCGCAGAGTCGCTGGTAGTAAGGCGGGTGCCAGGGCTGCCTGACCAGCGGCTCGAGCTCGTGGCCCTCGATCAGCACCCCGCTCTCCTCGTTCATCGAGAAGTCCATCGGGCCGACCATCCGATCGCAGCCGCGCTCGCGCAGCCAGGACTCGGCGGCGCCGAGCAGCGCCGCCATCGCCTCCCCGTCGTCCTCGAGCTCGAGGAAACCGAACATCCCCCAGCGGCTCTGGTGGAACTCGTTGAAGGCGTGATCGATCTGGGCGCTGATCCGCCCCACCACCCGCTCACCCCGCAGGGCGAGGAAATACTCCGCCTCGCCGTGCTTGAAGTAGGGATTGAGCCTGCGGTTGAGGAAGAGGCGCCGCTCCAGCTTCAGCGGCGGCACCCAAGGGGTCGCGGCGTGGAGCCGGAACGGGAGCTCGATGAAGCGCTTGAGGTCGCGTCGGCCGCGTACCGGGCGGATCGTCAGGCTTCCCCCGGTCAAGGTTCGCGCTCCACACTCACGGGGCGCAACCTACACTTTCGGAGATGAGCGAGACCGCGAAGGCTCCGATCGACGTCTTCGAGAAGGCGCGCAACCACGATCGCCTGGAGCAGCTCGAAGCCGCCAAGGAGCACGGCCTCCTCCCCTACTTCCGCCTGCTGACCTCGCAGGCCGGCCCCGTCGTCGAGATGGAGGGGCGGGAGACGATCATGCTCGGCTCCAACAACTACCTCGGCCTGACCGGCGACGAGCGGGTCAAGGAGGGAGCCCGCGAGGCCCTGGAGGCCTACGGGACCGGAGTGACCGGCTCGCGGCTGCTGAACGGCACCACCCCGCTGCACCTGGAGCTCGAGCAGGAGCTGGCGGAGTGGATGCGGACCGAGGACGCGATCGTCTACACCACCGGCTACCAGTCGAACGTCGGCTGCATCGGCACCATCCTCGGCCCCGGCGACACCGTCGTCTGCGACTCCGGCGACCACGCCTCGATCCTCGACGGCTGCCGCCTCTCCGGCGCCAAGCTGCGCCCCTTCCGCCACAACCGCATGGACAAGCTGGAGAAGATGCTCCAGCGCGCGGCGGAGGACGGCGGCGGCGTCCTCGTCGTCGTCGACGGCGTCTTCTCGATGGAGGGCGACGTCTGCGACCTGCCGCGCGTCGTCGAGCTATGCCAGGCCTACGGGGCGCGGCTGATGGTCGACGAGGCGCATGGGGCCGGCGTCCTCGGCGCTCGCGGCGCCGGTGCCGCCGAGCTGTTCGGGCTCGAGGACCAGATCGACCTGCGGATGGGAACGTTCTCCAAGAGCCTCGCCTCCTGCGGCGGCTTCATCGCCGGCCCGGCCGACGTGATCGAGTACCTGAGGATCTCCTCCCGCTCCTTCGTCTTCAGCGCCTCGGCGGTGCCCGCCGCGGTCGGCGCTGCGCTGGCGGCGCTGCGGGTGATCCGCGCCGAGGGCCCGCGGCTCTTCGAGCGGCTGCTCGGCAACGCCGAGTACCTGCGCGAGGGCCTGCGCGGGCTCGGGCTCGGAGTGGTCGAACCGGGGACGCTGCCCGACGGCACCGTCGCCACCACGCCGGTCGTGCCGGTGACGGTCGGCGACGACTGGCAGGCGGTTCTGCTCTGGAAGGCCCTGTTCGACAACGGCGTCTACACCAACGTCGCGATCCACCCGGCCGTACCCCCGGGCGGGGCGCTGCTGCGGACGAGCCTGATGGCGACCCACGAGCGCGAGCACCTCGATCGGGCGCTGGAGACGATCGGCCGGGTCAGCCGGGACTTCCCCGACCTTCCGCGGCCTTAATTCTCAGGTCACGGATTCTTGACATCCCCCAGCGGGGGTAGTTTCAGCCTTGTCCGTTTCCGGACAAGGGCGAGCCGGCTCCGAAATTGTTGCTCTTAGCGAATGGGTCGGACGCCATTTCGGCACAGTCGGGTTGACGGCAGGTACCCCGAAGACGTAGCTTGGCCTCCTCGCTGATCGCCCGGCGCGGGAGGGTCGGCAAGAGAAGAGGGTTCGGCTAGATCGACGGCCTTGGGAGAGGCGCCGGTCACCCGGCCCGGACCCCATATCCCAGTTAACCGATTCCTTGAAGGGAGGAGTCCAGTGGAAGCTGCCTCAACGGCGCCACCATCGACCATTGCCCCATCCGAAGCCCCGCAGCACATGCGGGCACTGGAAAGGGCCAACCTGGTGCGCCTCGCACGAGCCGAGCTGAAGCGCGCGATCGCTCGGGGCGACATGGACGCCGCGGAGGTAGTTCGCAACTGCCCCTGGGAGACCGAGAGCATGACCATCGCCGAGCTGCTGACCAGCCAGCGCCGCTGGGGGCGGACGCGGGCCCGCAAGTTCCTGCTGCCGCTGTCGCTGAACGAGAACAAGCAGCTGGGCACGCTGACCGAACGGCAGCGCCGCCTGCTTGCGGCCGAGCTTTCCACCCGCTCGGCCGGCCGGGAACCCGTAACTGCCTAGGACTCAGCCGCGCATTCCACCGATCCGGTAGCTGAGGCCACCGGAGGCGCGCTGGAATGCGCGGCGAGCGAGGTAGAAGGCGACCGCAAAGGCGACCGCCCCGATCGCCAGGGCCACCGCCAGGATCTGGCCGGCGAGGTAGAAGGCCAGGCCGGTGACGAGCACGAAGACCGCCCCCGCCAGCAGGGTGGTGTGGGAGCGGAAGCCGGCGAAGTGCTCGCGGATCGCCACCTCGAGGCCGCCGAGGCCGGCGCAGACCACGCCGACTCCGATCAGCGTCGGGTTTCCCCCGATCACGCCGACCGCCAAGGAGACGATGCCGGCGAGGATCACCAGCTCGGCCAGCGGCGCATCGCCCCATGGGGCCGGCGGTCTCTCGTCAGGTGCGGAAACCCGCTTCGCGGGCCTCGGCTTGGTGCTCAACGGCCGCAAGCCGCCCGGCTAAGGGACATCCGGATGAGACCTTGACCCGCCACCAGCCCATCAGCATTCCGAGCGGGCCGAGCAGGGGACGGGAGTGCCAGGCGCCACAGCCCGGCTCGCCGACGTCGGCGCGGGAGATGCGAAGCCACTTGAACTCCTCGGGGCGATCGAGCATTTCCCGCAACAGCTCCCGGTTCCTGGTCTCGAGCACCGAGCGGTCCGAGAGCGCCGAGCGGGCTTCGCCGATCCGCTGGGCGAGGCTGTCGCGAACCGCCTCCAGCTCGCCGAGGTCGAGCACGCGCGGTGCGCTGATGAGGCTCTGGACCCGGTGAGGGATCTCGGTGTGGCCGAAGGCGTCCCCGAACAGCGAGGCCAGCTCCCGCTCGAGGTGCGAGATCTGCCGCCGCAACTCGTGCCGCGCGTCGCGCTCGTCGACTCCGAACCCGAGCCCGGAGAACTCCTCTTGTCTCAGCACGGCGGGCATCCCCGAAAGTGTAGGTCAGGCGGCCTCTAAAGTCGATGCGGCCATCCACAAAGCCTCCTCGACGGCGATCTGGGGGATCCCCTTGACCTGGATCGCGGTGACGGCGATGCGGCGGGTCTCCGGCTCCACCCCGAAGCCCTCGGCGGTGGAGCCGAAGAGGAGGCCGATCGGCTTCAGCTCGTCGGCGATCGTCAGCGTCCCCTGCGCCATCTCCCCCGCTCCGCCCCCCAAGCCCTCCCCCGGAGCCGAGTCGCGGATGCAGAGGGCGCCGGTGGTGCGGTCGGCGTCGAAGGCTCGCAGCGCCACCCCCGTCTCGGCGATGGCGATGTCGAGCGCGTCGGTGGGCAGGCCCTTGCTGCGGAAGCCGCCGTCGTGGAGGCGGTCGAGCATCAGCTGCTCGATCGGGGTGCGGGTGCGGTCGGGGTCGAGCCCGATCTGGCGGTAGAAGACCCGGTAGGCCCAGGGAATCGGCCGTTCGCGCAGGCGGATCGCCTGGGCGCCGTTGGTGCGGTCGGATAGGTAGCGCAGCCGCCGCTGCACCGGCTCAGGGCTGCGCCCCGGTTTCACGTCCACCTCCACCCAGGCGATCCCCAGCCCGGGGAACTCGGAGCTGAGGTGGGGGGCCACCCAGCCCTGCCGCGGCGCCGGCACCCATCCCATCCGCTGGGCGGCGAGATCGGCCATCTCAGCCTCGCTCCGCCAACCTCGTCGCGGCCAGCAGCTGCTCCACGCGTTCGCCGAGCTGGGCGTCGGTGAGATCGCCGATGCTGGCACCCTGCAGGGTGCCGCCCGGGTAGACGTAGGCGAAGGTGGGACAGCCGCCGACGCCGTAGAGAGCGGCCACGGCGCCGTCACGGTCGAAGCCCACGGGCATCGTCCAGCCGTGCCGGCGAACCAGTTCCCGCACCGTGTCCCTGTCGTCGCGGATGTCGAGCGAGAGGAACCCCACCCGTCCACCGTAGCGCCGATAGAGGTGCTCAACCACATCTTGCTGCTCGACGCAGCCGCCGCCCTTGCTGAACCAGAACGAGATCACCAGCGGCTTGCCGAAGAGGTCGCAGACGCGGATCGCTTCCGGGGTGTCGATCCGGCAGGCGGGGGTGCGCCGCGAGCTATCGGGGCAGGGCAGCGAGGAGGTTTCGCAGTCGTCCTGGGCGACGTTGGCGTCTCCTTCGAGCCTGCCGGCCCCTTCCGGGACGGCGAACTCCGGCAGCGGCCAGCGCGCCGGCAGCGTGTCGAGCCCGAGCGTCTTCTCGCCCCCGCCCCCCTCGATCGTGTTGACGGTGGCGACGACGATCACCGCGAGGAAGATCAGCCCGACGACGATCGAGTAACGGTCCCTCATCGGTCTTCCAGGAGGAGCAGGGTTGCCGGCAGGACGATCAGGACCCCGATCAGCGCCGCGCTGAGGTCGACGACGGTGACCGCCCCGAAGTCCCGCAACATCTGGATTTCACTGGCGACGAGGACGGCGAAGCCGGCGATCGCGGTCACGCCGGAGGCGAGGACGGCGACGCCGGTGCGGGCGTAGGCACGGCGCAGCGCCTCATCGACCCCGGCGCCCCGGCCCCGCTCCTCGTGGAAGCGCCCGACGAGGAGCACGCCGAACTCGGTGGCGATGGCGATCGTCAACGCCCCCAGCGCCGCCGACATCGGGTTGAGCGGGATGCCGGTGATCCAGAGCAGCAGCGACGCCCAGCCCGTCGCCAGGATCGTCGGGACCAGCGGAACCAGCGCCCGCCGCCAGGAGCGCCAGACGATCAGCAGCGCCGCCGCAACCAGGGCCAGGCCGGCGAGCGTCAGCCAGTACCGGCTGCTGGAGAGGTCCGACGCCGACTGCGCGGCGATCACCGGCAGCCCGGCCAGCTGCACTTCGACACCCGGGGGCGGCTCTCCGATCTCTCCCCGGACCCGGTCGATCAGCGCCTGCTGGTCGTCGAGGGACTGGGCGCGGATGCCGAACGTCATCAGGGCCACATGCCCGACTTCTCCCGTCTCCGGGTCCACGGGCGCAACCTGTCTGAGCGCGTACGGCGACAGCGCCGCCAGCGTCGCTTCGATTTCGCCTTTCGTCGGCTTTTCGTTGCCCTTGACCAGAAAGTCGGAGAGCGCCGGCCCGGGGCAGATTTCAGCCTGCAGGCAGCTCGGGTCTTCGCCTTCGAACCCGTTGGCTTCGAGCACGCGCTGCTTGAAACCCGCCATCCATTCGATCGTGGCGGGATCGGCGAAATCGGGGGCTTGGACGCGAACGTCGAGCTCTCCGGAAACGCCGGTCGTGTCCTGCAGTTCGTTCAGCCCTTCCACGGCCTTGATGTTCTGCGGTGCCAAGGACCGAATATCCGACACGGTTTCAACCTGCGTCCCAGCTGCCCACCCCGCGACGGCCAGCGCCACCGCGACGCTCAGAACCATCTCGGGGTAGCCACTGGCGAGGGACAGAAAGCGCTCTGGCAGGCGGGTCCTGTTTCGGGTGGGGGACGCCTGCGCTGGATGCTCGGCATCCCCCACCCGAGCCACCCGCCTGAGGAGCGCCAGGGCCGCCAGACCGGCCGTCAGCGCGAGTCCGAAAGCGATCGCGATTCCGCCGATGAGGAGCAAGCCAAAGCCGCGCACCATGGGAATCGGGGACAGCTGAAGCGCCAGAAAGCCGGCTCCCGTCGCCAGGCAGGCGACGGCAATCGTCGGCCCACCGGCTGAAGCCGCCTCCGAGACGGACCTCGTCTCGTCATAGCGCGCCTGGAACTGGATGCCGTAGTCGACCGCCAGCCCGATCAGGATCGGCAGGGCCGCGATCGAGGCCATCGTGAAGCTACCGCCGAGGAGGGCGAGCAGGCCGAAGGTGATCGCCACCGCCATCAGCGCAACGACGAGCGGCAGCAGGCGCCAGCGCGAGCGGAAGACAAGGAGGAGGACGAGTGCCATCACCACGATCGCGATCGCAAAGAGGACCAGCAGCGCGTCCTTCAGCGCCCGGGCGACGCCGTCGATCACCACCGGCGCACCGGAGACGTCATAGCGGCCGCCTTCCAGCGTGAAGCAGGGCGCCGGCTTGCCGCCTTCCTTGCAGGTTCTGCGCGGCGTGGTGTCTTCGACCGCGGCTTCGATCAGCCCGATCGCCCGGTGGCGTTCGCCTTCGCTCAGGCCCGGCTTCAGCCGGATGATGATCTGAGCCGACCTGGCATTGGGGAAGATGTAGGAGAGGCGCGCCTTCGGCGTCCCCCGCGGGCGGGCGAGGTCGAAGACGACGGTGGCGACGAATTCTTCGTTGTCGATGCCGGGAGCGCTGGTGATCCCGTACTTGGTCGCCACCGCCAGCAGGTATTCGCGGAACCTCGCCGCCGGCACGTGTTCGGCCAGGCGCCGCAGCTGAGCTTCGATCTGCACCACCGACTCGTTGAGGAAGGTCGCCGGGCCGGTGAGGAACTCGACCGCGTGCATCCTCGCCAGCTCGGCGCAGGGACCGGGGATCGGCTTCGCCCCCTTCGGCACCTTGCCCGAGAGGCAGCCCTCGAGGCGCACCAGCTTGAAGATGTCGTGGGTGAGGATCAGCTGCGGCAGTTCGCCCTTGACGAGGACGACGACAGGTTCTTCGCCGAACTCTTCGCGGACCTGCCGGGTCGCCCGGTAGGTGGCCGAGCCGGAGTCGGCGAGGGTGCCGACCCCCGCGTCGGTGGGGATCCGGGTCGCGCCGACGGCCCCTGCGACGGCGGCGAGGAGGCAGGCGGCGAGCAGCGGCCGCGCGTGCCTGGCCGCCCACGCCGCGACGCGCCCGAACCGCGGTCCCGCGCTCAAGCCTCAGTCCATCGAGAGCGGCCCGGTGACGTCAGCGTTGAGGAACTGGCTGACGAACGGGTTGCTCGAGTCGAACAGCTCCTCTTTGGGTCCGGACTCGACGATCTTGCCGCTCCACAGCACGGCGATGAAATCGGCGATGCGGCGGGCGGTGCCGAGGTCGTGGCTGATCACCAGGTAGCAGCCGCCGTTCTCGGCGTGGACCTCGCGGATCAGCTCGCAGAGCAGGGCGGTGCGGACCGGGTCGAGGCCCGAGTCGGGCTCGTCGAACATGACGATCGCCGGTTCCAGCACCAGCGCCCGGGCGAAGCCGGCGCGCTTGCGCATGCCGCCCGAGAGCTCGTTCGGCATCTTGTAGGTGGCCTCGCTGAGGCCGACCTCCTTGAGGCGGCGGTTGACGATCTCGCCGATCTCTTCCTCTCCCTTGTCGGTGTGCTGCCGCAGTGGGAAGGCGACGTTGTCGTAGATGTTCATCGAGCCGAACAGGGCGCCGTCCTGGAACAGCAGGCCGAACTTTTTGCGCACCTCGAACAGTTCGTCGTCGGTCATGTTCGGGATCGATTCGCCGTGCACCAGCACGTCGCCGGAATCGGGGTAGAGCAGGCCGACGATGTGCTTGATCAGCACGCTCTTGCCGGTCCCGGAGGGGCCGAGGACCATCGAGACCTGGTTCTCCGGCAGGCCGAGGTTGAGGCCGTTGAGGATGCGGGCGCGCCCGAATTGCTTGACCAGGTCGATGATCTCGATCGCGTCCTCGCCGCCGTGATCGCGCTTCCGACCGGTATGGAACCTGTATGGATCCTGCTCGCGCGGGTTGACGCCGGGGATGACGAAGTCGCGCCCCATCACCGCTCCGTCCTCGCTTACGTAGGGGCCCTCCCCGCGCGCCTCACGGGGGGCGGCGGCGGCTACCTGCGGAGGCGCTTCGGCGCTCGAGGCGGCCTCGTCCTGCAGCGCCTCTTCTTCCTGGCGCTCCTCTTCCACTTCGAAGCGGTTCTCTTCCTCGATCGACACGTCAGCCTCCTATCGGCGCGCGGGGATTGGCTCCCCAGAAGACAAGGGTCCCAAGCATCCCGATGATGTGGACTAAGACGATGTTGAGGACCATCGACTTCGCCGTCGCGGTCCCCACGCCCACCGGTCCCCCGGAGGCGGTGTAGCCGTAGTAGCACCCGACCAGCACGATCGCGGTCGCCATGAACATCCCCTTGATCAGGCTGAAGATCAGGTCGGGCGGGTTCTGGAACATCCAGAAGATGAGGAAATAGCCGCCGGAGGAGACGTCGCCGATCTGCTTGACGACGGCGAGGTAGCTGGCCAGGTACATGATCCCGATCCCGACCAGGTACATGAAGGGGAAGGCGATCCAGGCGGCGAGCAGGCGGGTGGCGCAGAGGAAGGTGACCGGCGGCACGCCCATCACCTCGAGCGCGTCGATCTCGTCGGAGATCCGCATCGCCCCGAGCTCGGCGACGATCCCGGTCCCGACCTTGGCCGCGAGCATGTAGCCGAAGGCGTAGGGCATGATCTCGCGCAGGTCGCACCAGGCCGAGAAGACGCCGGCGTAGGCGGGCGCGCCCTGGGCGCGCAGCAGGTAGGCGCCCTCGATCCCGCACTGCAGGCCGAGGATGAAGACGAGGCCCCAGATGATCAGCGCCGAGCCGAGGATCAGGATCCCGGCCTGGCGCAGGCTCTCGCCGAAGAAGCGGAGGACCCGGCCCGAGTAGACCAGGCCGGCGATGCGGGAGCTGAAGCGGGCGATCTCGCCGAAGGAGTCGAGCCAGCCACGGGGGATCGCCAGCCAGGCGTTCATCGAATCGTCTGCAGCTCCGGGTTGGTGGCGAGCAGGGTCTGGGTGAAGGCGTAGTTGAAGGCGAAGACGCCCATGAAGGCGATCACCACCGCCTCGTTGACGGCGCGGCCGACGCCGGCCGCTCCGCCGGATGCCGTCATCCCCTTGTAAGAGCAGACGACGGCGATGATCGCGCCGAACAGCGTGCACTTGATCACCGAGCCCCAGAGATCGGTGATCGAGGCATTGGAGAAGAGCGTGGCGAAGAAGCCGCCGAGCGGCTGGTGGTAGAGGAGCTCGGTGAGGATGCCGCCGCTGATCCCGAAGACCAGGGCGTAGATGTCGAGCAGGCCGGTGATCAGCATCAGCGCCAGGAACCGCGGCACGACCAGGTTCTTGATCGGGTCGACGCCCAGCACCTGCAGGGCGTCGAGCTCCTCGCGGATTTTGCGGGCGCCGAGGTCGGCGGTGATCGCGGTGCCGGCGACGCCGGCGACGACCACAGCGGTGACGAAGGGCGCGAACTCGCGGATCGAGGCGAGGACGAAGAAGCCGCCGAGGCGGTCGAGGGCGCCGAACAGCGAGAGGAAGTTGGCGGCCTGCAGGCCCGGAGCGCCGAAGCCGAAGGCGACGGTCGAAACCAGCAGCGGAAACCAGCAGAGCTGCAGGGCGAAGAGGAACTGGCCGATGAACTCCTCGCCGTAGGGGTAGGGCGGTTTGACCGCGGAGACGATCGTCCGCGCGGTGAGGATCATCATCTCCCCCACCTGTTCGAACAGAGACTTGGCGGGCAAGAATGCCCTGTTGACCGCGGATCCGACCATCTGCTCCTCCATCCGAGCCGACGCCGCACGCGCGCAGCGCCCCACTCGGTGAGCGGGAGTCTAGGGGATGCGCCACCCCCCTCTGTTGGCCGCATGTTGAGATCGCGCTAATCAGTCGCGGCGGCGCGAAACGCCTGCGGGAGCGGCCAAACCCCGTGCTATGTTCGAGCCGCTTTGCGGGGGCTCGGACGACATTCCCGGCTTGCCCGCCGGCAGGCCATCGCGTCCGGGTTAGCCGCGCTGGCGGCGGCGGTGCTGCTCGGCGCCTGCGGCGGCTCCGGAACGTCCTCCGACGCCGAACCCACCGGCACCTTCAACGTCAAGGTGACCGAAGCGAGCTTCCCGTCCAAGCAGGCGCTGGGCCAGACCTCCCTGCTCGCGCTCGGCATCCGCAACACCGGCAAGCGCACCGTCCCGGGGCTGACCGTGACCTTCACGATCGCCGGCAAACAGGGGGTCGACTCCTCGCTTCCGTTCGGAGTCAGCGACCAGGGGGCGGGACTCGCCCAGCCGGAACGGCCGGTCTGGGTGCTGGCCCAGACCTATCCCCGACTCCACGGCTCCTCCGACCCCGGTGGCGCCTCCACCTCCAACCGCAAGACCTTCGACTTCGGACCGCTGAAGCCGGGAGCGACGACCAAAGCCGTCTGGAAGCTGAGCGCGGTGCGGCCAGGCAGGTACACGCTGCTCTACCGGATCGACGCCGGGCTCAGCGGCAAGGCGCAGGCGAAGACCACCGGAGGCGTCGCCCCGGGCGGTTCCTTCGCAACCGAGATCAGCGAAGAACTGCCGGAAACGGAAGTCAACGGCAGCGGCGAAATCGTTGAAATCAAGGAAGGCAAGTAGAACCGCCACAGCCGCGGCGCTGTTCGCCCTGCTGCCGGCTCTGTCGCTGCCCGCCTGCGGCTCGGCCAGCGACAGCACCGGTCATGTCTCCCCCGGCGCCGCCAGAGCGCGTGGCGGCGTCGCCCTGAAGAAGGTCGGTTCCTTCGACGCTCCCGACTACGTCGCCGGCGCGCCGGGATTCCCGCAGCTCCTGTTCGTCGTCGAGCAGCCCGGCGAGATCGCGGTGCTGAAGAACGGGCGCCGGCTCCGCCGGCCGTTCCTCGACATCCGCAACCAGGTGGCCTACGGAGGCGAGCGCGGCCTGCTGTCCGTCGCCTTCCCGCCCGACTACGCCGAGAGCAGGCGCTTCTACGTCTATTACACGGACAACGCCGGCAACATCCGAATCGACGAAGTCCTCCGTGCGCGGCCGACGCGAGCGGCGCCGGGCTCGCAGCGCCGGGTGATCGAAATCCCCCACCCGGTCAACTCGAATCACAACGGCGGCCAGTTGCAGTTCCTCGGCAACCTCCTCTATCTCGGGACCGGCGACGGCGGCTCGGCCGGCGATCCGCCGAACAACGCCCAGAACAAGGACGTGCTGCTCGGGAAGCTGCTGCGGATCGACCCACGGCCGTCGCACGGCCGGCCCTACTCGGTCCCGCCCGACAACCCCTTCGTCGGCAGGGCCGGCCGCGACGAGATCTACAGCTACGGGCTGCGCAACCCCTTCCGCTTCTCCTTCGACACGACGACCGCCGGGCAGCCACGGATCGCGATCGGCGACGTCGGCCAGAACCGCTACGAGGAGCTCGACTACACGAACCTCGCCGCAGCCCGCGGCGCCAACTTCGGCTGGGACGCTTTCGAGGGCTTCTCCAGGTACACGGAAGAAAACAGCGGCACGCCCGACCCCGGCGGCACCGTCAAACCGATCTTCGCCTACGGCCACGACCGGGATGGCAGCTGCTCGATCATCGGCGGCTACGTGATCCGCGATCCGCGCCTGCGGGCCCTGCGCGGCCGCTACCTCTACGCGGACTACTGCGAGGGCGAGCTGCGGACCCTGATGCCGCACCTGAAGCGCGCGGGCGACGACCGCAGGCTGGGCCTCCGCGTATCCGGCCCCACCTCGTTCGGCGAAGACGACCAGCACCGTCTCTACGTGACCTCCCAAGAAGGCTCCGTCTACCGCCTGATCCCCCGCTGAGTCGCAAAGAATTTTCATTCCGCGCGCAATACGTATGAGGTTTTCTGTCTACACTTGCTTTGATGCCGACGATGGTGAGAGAAGCCTGGACCGACGAGCGCCTCGACGACCTGCAGAAGCACATGGACGAGGGGTTCCGCGAAGTGAAAGCGGAAATCAGGTCGCTGCGTTCAGAAGTCAAGGGGGAAATGCAGTCGCTTCGCAGCGAACTCAAGACTGAAGTGCAGTCGTTGCGAGCCGAGCTCAGGGGCGAAATCCAGGATCTCGCTGCCAGGATGGACGCGAAGTTCGACCGGTTGACCTACACCCTGATCGCCGGGCTCGTCGGTCTCGTCACGACCCACTACCTCGGCTGAGGCTTGCTTCACGCCCCCGCCCGGGTACATTTGGCTGACCAGCCAAACGGGCGACGAAGGGAGCAGCGTGGAGAGCGGAACGGCGGCGAAGGGCATGGGGACGAACGGGGCCGAGGCCGCGGCTGAGTCGTTCGAGGTCCATAACCCGGCGACGGGTGAGGTGATCGCCGACGTCCCGGTCGACTCGCCTGAGGCGGTCGCCGCAACCGTTAAGCGCGTTCGCGCCAACCAGCCCGAGTGGGAGGCGATGGGGATCGAGGCCCGCTACCACTGGCTCGGCAAGCTGCGCGATTGGCTGCTCGACAACCAGGAGCGCGTCCTCGACACGATGCAGCGGGAGACCGGCAAGGTCCGGGCCGATGCGGAGAACGAGCCGACCTACCTCGGCGACCTGATCAACTTCTACGGCACCAGGGCGGCCAGGTACATCGGCGAGGAGAGCGTCCGCCCCCACAGTCCGCTGCTGGCGTCGAAGAAGCTGCGGGTCCAGTACCGCCCCCACCCGGTGGTCGGGGTCATCAGTCCCTGGAACTTTCCCCTCATCCTCTCGCTCGGGGAAGCGGTGCCGGCGTTGCAGGCGGGCTGCGCCGTCGTCATCAAGCCCTCCCAGTTCACCCCGCTCGGGATCGCCGAGGTGGTCCAAGCCTGGAAGCATGAGATCGGCGGCCCTGACGTCTTCGACTGCGTCCAGGGGATCGGCGAGACCGGCGGCGCCCTCGTCGACAACGTCGATTTCGTCCAGTTCACCGGCTCCGACCGCACCGGCCGCAAAGTGATGGCGCGGGCGGCGGAGACGCTGACGCCGGTCAGCCTCGAGCTCGGCGGCAAGGACCCGATGATCGTCCTCGCCGACGCCGACCTCGACCGCGCTGCCAACGCCGCGGCCTGGGGCGGGATGATGAACTCGGGTCAGATCTGCATGTCGGTCGAGCGGATCTACGTCGAGGAGCCCGCCTACGACGCGTTCGTCGACAAGCTCACGGCCGAGGTCGGGCGACTGCGCCAGGGTGCCGACGATCGCTCCGACCCGAAGGAGGTAGGTGCGATGACCTCGCCGCGGCAGATCGAGATCGTCGAGGATCACGTCGACGACGCGCTTGCCTCCGGTGCCCGCGCCCTCACCGGCGGCAAGCGCGTCAACGGTCCTGGCGACTACTTCGAACCGACCGTGCTGGTCGACGTCGACCACTCGATGAAGGTGATGCGCGACGAGACCTTCGGCCCCGTGGTCGGGGTGATGAAGGTCCGCGACGCCGAGGAGGCGGTGCAGCTCGCCAACGACACCCGCTACGGCCTCTCCGGCTCGGTCTTCGGCGAGCGAGAGCGGGCCGAGCGGGTGGCGCGGCAGGTGGAGTGCGGCGCGATCAACGTCAACGACGTCCTCGTCAACTATTTCGCCATGGACGTGCCGATGGGCGGCTGGAAGCAGTCGGGGATCGGCTACCGCCACGGGGCGGGCGGGATCAAGAAGTTCTGCCGCAGCGAGTCCCTGGTGATCACCCGCTTCGGCGGCAAGCGCGAGCCCGGCTGGTATCCGTACACCAGGTCGCGCCGCCGCCTGATCGCCCCTCTGGTCCGCTTCTTCAACGCCCGCGACTGGCGCCGCCGCTTCGGGCTCAAGCGCTGAGGGACAGAGCGCAGGCTTAGGGAGGAACCGGGTGCCCCTCCGCTGGAGACCGTATGTCCCGGCAGGGACCAGCGAGCGCCATCGGCTTGACCCAAAGCCTCCATCTGAGGGGCACCCGGCTCCTCCACCACAGAGCTCCGGTTGACGCCGAGGGTTCGGTAGCTGTCTGCACCTACCGACCGGAGAACCCATCCGACTTTCGCCCCAGCCGGGTGGGGCAAGAGTCGGATGCGGCTGATCAGGGGGTCCGGTCCTCCTCCGCGGGAATGTCCGCGAAGCGGCGATATGCAATCTGATTCCTGCCTGCCATAGGCAGGCAGCATCTTCTGGAGCTGCCCCGACATAGGGGCGCGACTCAATTCACGCGGAGGACGACCGGACCCCTCCTCTGCCTACCACCCCGTACCCTCTTTAGGTTCATGGCCGAACGTGACTACATAGCTGCAACCAGGGAGCGCATCGTCGTCTTCGACGGCGGCATGGGCGCGACGCTGGAGCAGTTCGACCTCACCCAGGAGGACTACGGCGGTCTGCAGGGGAAGTGTCACGAGGCCCTCGTTCTCAACCGGCCGGACGTGATCGAGGGCGTTCACAGCTCGATGCTGGAGGCCGGGGCCGAGGTGGTCGAGACGGACTCCTTCCAGGGCTCGCGGCTGAAGCTCGAAGAGTGGGGGCTCGGCGAGCAGACGCTGGAGATCAACCGCAGGGCGGCGGAGATCGCCCGCCGCGCCGCCGGTGAGAACCGCTTCGTTGCCGGCTCGATCGGTCCGACCGGCTTCCTCCCCGCCTCCACCGACCCGACGCTGGGGAACATCTCCTTCGGCCGTCTCGTCGACGTCTTCGCCGAGCAGGCGCAGGGACTGGTCGAAGGGGGCGCCGACCTGATCATGATCGAGACGGCCCAGGACGTCCTCGAGGTGAAGGCGGCGATCTTCGGCGCCCGCGAGGCCTTCGCCAAGACCGGGCGCCGGCTGCCGATCCAGTGCAGCGTCTCGCTGCTGCCGAACGGCGGCAAGATGCTGCTCGGGACCGACATCCGGTCGGTGCTGACGACCCTGACCGCGCTCGACGTCGACGTGATCGGCCTCAACTGCTCGACCGGCCCGGAGGACATGCGCGACGCGATCCGCTTCCTCGGCGAGGCCTCCCCCCTGCCGGTCCACTGCATCCCCAACGCCGGCCTCCCCTTCCAGGGCCCCGACGGCGAGACGATCTTCCCCGAAGAGCCCGAGCCGCTGGCGGCCACCCTGGGCGAGTTCGTCGAGCGCTTCGGCGTCGGCATCGTCGGCGGCTGCTGCGGCACCACGCCCGCTCACGTCGCCGCGATCCGCGAGCGGGTAGACGGCCGCGTCCCCGGCGAGCGCCCCGCCCCGGGCCCGATCGAAGTCTCCTCGATGATGACCTCGACGCCGCTGGTGCAGGAGCCGCGGCCGACCCTGGTCGGCGAGCGGGTCAACTCACAGGGGTCGAAGAAGGCCAAGGAACTGCTGCTCGCCGACGACTACGACGGCCTCGTCCAGGTCGCCGAAGACCAGGTCGAAGGCGGCGCCCACGTGCTCGACACCTGCGTCGCCCTGACCGAGCGCCAGGACGAGGCCGAGCAGATGCAAGCGGTGGTGAAGCGGGTCTCGCTGACCCAGCCGGCGCCGATCCAGGTCGACTCGACCGAACCCGAGGTGATCAAGGCCGCGCTGGAGCAGATCCCCGGCCGGGCGATCGTCAACTCGGTCAACCTCGAGGCGGGCCGCGCCAAGGCCGACGTGGTGATCCCACTGGCGAAGGAACACGGCGCCGCCCTGATCGCCCTCACGATCGACGAGGAGGGAATGGCGAAGACGGCCGAGCGCAAGGTCGAGATCGCCCGGCGCATCCGCGACATCGCCTGCGAGGAGCACGACCTCGACCCCGAGGCGCTGATCTTCGACGCCCTCACCTTCACCCTCACCACCGGCGACGAGGAGTGGAAGCCCTCAGCGGTGGAGACGATCGACGGCATCCGCCGGATCAAGGCAGAGGTCCCCGGCGTCAAGACCTCGCTCGGCGTCTCCAACGTCTCCTTCGGCGTCTCGCCGCGGCCGCGCGCCGTCCTCAACTCGGTCTTCCTCCACCACTGCGTCGAGGCCGGCCTCGACCTGGCGATGGTCAACCCCAACCACATCACCCCCTACGGCGAGATCCCGGAGGAGGAGCGCGAGCTCACCGACGACCTCGTCTTCAACCGCCGCGAGGACGCGCTGGAGCGTTTCATCTCCCACTTCGAGTCGAAGGGCGAGGAGGCCGAGACCGAGGCGGCCGACCCGACCGAGGGGATGGAGCCGGAGGAGGCCCTGCACTGGCACATCCTGCGCCGCAAGAAGGAGGGGGTCGAGGATTGGATCGACCGCTCGGTCGAGAAGATCGGCGCCGTCCCCACCCTCAACGACGTGCTGCTGCCGGCGATGAAGGAGGTCGGCGACAAATTCGGCGCCGGCGAACTGATCCTCCCCTTCGTGCTGCAGTCGGCGGAAGTGATGAAGCGCGCGGTCGCCCAGCTCGAGAACTACCTCGACCGGATCGAGGGCCACAGCAAGGGCAAGGTCGTGATCGCAACCGTCTTCGGCGACGTCCACGACATCGGCAAGTCGCTCGTCAACACGATCCTCACCAACAACGGCTACACGGTGATCGACCTCGGCAAGCAGGTTCCGGTCGACGCGATCATCGACGCCGCGGTTGAGAACGAGGCCGACGCGATCGGCCTCTCGGCGCTCCTGGTCTCCACCTCGAAGCAGATGCCGACCTGCGTCGCCGAGCTGCACCAGCGCGGGCTCGAGTTCCCGGTGCTGATCGGCGGCGCGGCGATCAACCGCGACTTCGGCCGCCGCACGCTCTACCCGCTGGGGAAGGAGTCGGACGAGGTCTACGAACCCGGCGTCTTCTACTGCAAGGACGCCTTCCAGGGGCTCGACACGATGGATGCGCTGGTCGACGACGAGGCGCGCGCCGCGCTGGTCGAACGGATCAAGGCGGAGGCGAAACAGCTGCGCGAAAAACCGGTGGTGGTCGACGACGCGCCGCCGACCTCAGACGACAGCGTCCGCTCGGGCGCCCGCACCGACGTGCCGATCCCGCAGCCGCCGTTCTGGGGCGTGCAGGACGTCTCCGTCGACCTCGAAGACGTCTTCCCGTACCTCGATCGCCACGTCCTCTTCAAGCTGCACTGGGGCGGGCGCGGGATCAAGGGCGAGGCCTGGCGGCAGCTGGTCGAGGGCACCGACGAGGAGGAGGGCTTCGCACCGCGGCTGGAGCGGATGTGGCGCCGGCAGGACTACCTGCACCCCCGCGCCCGCCTCGGCTACTTCCCCTGCAACGCCGACGGCAACGAGCTGGTCGTCTTCGACCCCGGGGATCCCGACCGCGAGCTCGAGCGGCTCCTCTTCCCGCGCCAGCCGCGCCACGACCGCATCTGCCTGGCCGACTTCTTCCGCCCGCTGGAGAGCGGCGAACGCGACGTCGTCGCCCTGCAGGGGGTGACGGTCGGCCCGGAGGTGACCGAGCTGATCGAGCGGCTGGAGAGCGAAGGCGAGTTCGCCGAGCAGCTCTATGTGCACGGGCTCGGCGTGCAGTCCGCCGAGGGGCTGGCCGAGTGGCTGCACTCGGAGGTACGGCGCCAGCTCGAGATCGACCTCGACCAGGGCCGCCGCTACTCCTGGGGATATCCGGCCTGCCCCGACCAGTCCGAGCACGAGAAGGTCTGGCGCCTGCTCGGGCTGGAAGAGATCGGGATGACCCTTTCCGGCGGTTACGCGGTGATGCCGGAGCAGTCGACGGTGGCGATCGTCGCCCATCATCCGCAGGCCGTCTATTTCGGGATGAAGTCGGGCTTCATCCCCGCCGAGAAAGCGCCGGACGAGCTGATCGCCGGCACCCCGCGCGGCGGCGAGCTGCCGCCGGAGTCGGAGCCGGAGGCAGCCGAAGCAGGCGAGGGCTCGGGAGGGGCCCCCGCCCCCGAGCTCAGCCGCTGAACCTTTCCGAGAGTTCAGCCGGGTGCAGCGCCGGGCGCTGCCAGTTGCGGCCCTCGTAGGCCTCCTCGAAGCCCGCCCGCTGCAGGTTGTGGACGACGGCGGACCAGGAGACCAGGTCGCATTCGCCGACCTCGACGAAGGCGGTGTGGCATCCCGCCCTATGGGCGTCGAGCAGGCGCCGGTGCAGGAGGGCCGCGTTGCAGCCCCGCCCCCGCGCGTGCTCGAGGGTCTGCCCTGCCCCGAGCTGAGCCACCCCCTCGCTGATCAGCATCGAAGCGGTGGCGACCGGGACCTCTTCCGGCCCGAGCGCCGCCGTGTAGCAATGCCATCCCTCCTGCTGCGGCAGCGAGAAGAACAGCGTCCCCGCCACCAGCGGCATCTCCAGGGCTTCGGCGGCGATCGTGCTCAGGCCTTCGCCTTCGGCTTCGTCTTCGCCGAGTCGATAGACCACGATGCCGGGGTCGGCATGGAAGTCGGGCGGCGATCCGTCGCGGATCAGCTTTACCCAGCCCGCTCCGCGCTCGTAGCCCCGCTCGTCCAGCCAGGCCTCCGCCTCCGCAGCGCCCGGTCGGCTCGCGGCCACCGGGATGCGGTAATCGACTTCGCGGGCCCGCATCCATTCGATCGCCTCAGCCAGGTGGCCGCCGGCGACCGCGCCGGGCTCGGCGGCTCCCTGGATCTGCTGCAGCAGATGGACTTCCGGCAGGTCCCCGAAGGCGGTGGCTTGCACCGGTCCGAAGTCCTGCACTTCAACTCCCGATTCGGAAATCGCTTCCGGAACTACGGAATCCCACATGTCGCGCCGGAAGCGCTGCGCGACTCTCTCCAACACTGCTGAGTCGTATCTCACGGCTCCCCTTCCCAAGTTCGCCTGAGTCGTTGGCCGATTGCTCGACTCTATGCACATTACTGCAGACTCGTCAAGGAACCCGATCCATCTGGCCAGAACTGTCACCCCGCGGCCCCTTTTGAGCAGAGGGCGGGCCAGGCGCTCGGTCGGATGGGCCCGGCGCCGGCCGCATGCCCTCTGGGCGGGAGTGCCGGCCTGGGATCGGTGGCAGCACCTCCGTTCAAATCATTCTATGGACACACGGGGGTTTTTTATCGCTCAGTAGAGATTCTTTATCAATGAGCGCGGTTTTTTCACTGCACCGACATGGAGCCGCTGCTAGCTTGCCCGCCCGATGAGGCTCGACCGCAAGGGGGGGAACTCCGAGAACCAGCCGAAGCAGAGCCGCTTCTACCTGTGGAAATTCGTCATCGCGGGGATTGCCATCCCCCTTGCCGGCATCTACCTGGTTCTGGGCAGCGGGGAGCAGCTCTGGCGAGATGCCTTCCTGGGCATCTGCGCCGGGGTCATCGCATCCGCGGGTTGGTGGTCGCTGTTCGCGCGCTACGCCGAGTCCGAGGCAAGAAACCTGCTCGGCAGAGAGCTGGAGGACCAGCGTCAACTTCTCGGCGGCACCCTGAGCGGCCTCGTCCTCGAGGTCGAGCGCGAGGCGCGGCAGGCACGTGATCAGAATTTTCCCCGCGCCATCTACGCTCCCACCGACGATTTCGACCTGCGATTCAACCGAGACCTCACGCGGGACTTCGAGCGGTCGTCCTTCTATTACTTCGCCGGGCCGTCTGCCGTATGGCTCCCCGCCCGGGTCGTCGATCGCCGTGATGACACAAACACTCCCCTACGGGAGGTCAAGGTGAAGATGGTGGATCCGACCAGCCAGATCGCCATCAGTCGCGCCGTCACTGACAGAAGACGGCGGCGCGAGAACGAGCTGAAGTCGCGCGAGCAGATCGAAACCGAGCTCCGGGACCACCTCATGCTGTCGCACATCGGACTTTGGAGCGCTCGCAGCCACGTCAACGGGCCGATCTGCATCTCCTATGAGGGCCGGTCGATCATCGAGCGCCTGGAGATGTTCGAAAACGGCTTCTACGACTCGAACATCGAGCGCGACGACAAGGAGCGCTTCCCGAGGACGTTTGCCTGGAGTCCGGTGCGCTCGGAATATGCGGCGCGCCTGGCTGACTTCCACTCAGAGAGCTTCGCAATCTTCATCATCGAACAGGAGACCTCCCAGGAAGAGCTGGAACGGCACCTTGCAGACCTGGGGCTGGAAAACGGCCATTGGGACTACTGGATCGCCCGTTACGATCGTGAGTATCGGTCGCGGATGCGAAAGGGCCTGGAGTTGGCCCGCGCACACGTAGATTGCCGCGAGCTCACCAAGGAGCGGGTGCCGGATCCGAGATGAAGCCGATCGTCGACTCTCTCAAAGCTTTTACGTGGAGCGACCGGCACGAGGCCCACACGCAGGCCGCCTGCCTCTTCGACGGCCTCCGCCCTGAGGAGGTGCTCGCGCAAGTCCGGGATGACCTATCGATCGAGGTCGAGCGCTCCGTCGAGAAGACCACCCACTACAAGTGGTTCCTCGGCGAAGGTTCCGAGCGAAGCTTCGAGCTCTGGCTGCACGAGTACAAGCCGAGCAACCTGCGCCGCACCGGGCACGCCACCGTTGCCCACAACCACCGCTTCTGGCTCACCTCGTTGATCCTGCGCGGCGGCTTCTCCGATACCCGCTATGCCCGCGTCGAGGGGGAAGGCGATGCACATATCGAACCGATCCGGCGCCGCCCGATGGAAGCGGGAAACACGATGGTGATCGGTCCAGATGAGATCCATTCCCTCTCCGACCTGCGCGACGGCACGATTTCGGTGGTGGTGCAGAGCCGGCCGCTGCGGTCCTTCAGCGAAGTGTTCGAGAACGGCGAGGTGCGCCGCTACTCCGACCTGGAGGCCAAGCTCGCCGAATTGCGCGCGTCCCTCTGACGGCGGTAGGGCTCGATCCGCACCGGGGTCGTCGACAGAGCTTGGACCCGCAGGTCGCTCCAGGTCAACCCCTCGCGGACCAGCGCGGGCAGCCCGAGGGTCACGGCGGTCGCAATCTCGACCGCCTGCAGGATCACCCCGTAGGCGAGGGCGTCAGCCGTGCTGACACCGAAGCCGGTATGCAGAACGCTGATCACAGCGAGCTGGAAGACGCCGATGTTGGAGGGGGTAGCCGGGACCACAGCGGTGACGTTGACGGCGAAGAGGACTGCGGCGGCGGCTCCGATCCCCGCCTGGCCGTCGAGTCCGAGCGCGTAGAGCAACGCCCAGCAGGCGCCCAGCTGGATCGCCCAGGCGGTCAACTGAGTACAGGCGGCCACCGCGCCGCGGCGAGGGTCACGGAAGACCATCAGGCCCGCCCGGACCTGCACCAGCGCCCGGTGGATCGCCGAGCCGAGGCGGGCCAGGCGGCCGTTGCCGTTACGCCGCATCAGCAGCGGCGCCAGCAGGACCACGAGGAGGATGATCAACGGGACCAGGCTGAAGACGAACAGCTGCTTGGTGCCCGAGTGGAAGAGCGGCGTCGTCGAGACGATGATCACGCCGAGCATCGCCAGGGCGACCAGGTTCAGCATCGTCTGCGAGACGAGGGTGCCCAGCAGCACCGGGAAGGTTTCCCGCATCCGTCCGGTTCGCCGCGCGAGGGTCAGGGCTCGTGCCGGCTCTCCCAGGCGCGCCGGCAGCGTCGCCGACATCAGGACGCCGATCATCGTCGCCGAGGTGACGTCCCGCCGCCTGATCGGCCTGTTCGGCAGGGCCGCCCCCGCAATCCAGTACCAGGAAGCCGCCCGAAAGAAGAGGGAGCTGGCCATCAGCGCACAGGCGATCAGGACCAGGGTGAGATTCGAGCGGACGATGCTTTCAACGACGCTGTCGAAGCCGATCTTCTGGGCAGCGAGGAAGGTGAGCCCGACGCCCATCGAGCCGGCGACGCCGAGGCCGATGCGGCGGGCGACGGCTCTGCCCGTGCCGCCGACCTGCGCGGCTGGTGGATCGAGCGACGGCAGTCGCTCCGCCGCTCGTTTCGGCTGGCCGTCAGCCGGGCGGAGGCCGGCCCAGTGGGCAAACTTTTCGCCGGCGCTCACCGGCTTCGGGGCCTCGATCGCGCGCTCGTATACCGCGGTCACCTGGTCGGCGACATGCGCCCAGGCGTACCGGTGGGCGCTGCGCCGGGCGGCTGCGGACATCGATTGCAACAGCTCCGGCTCGTGCCACAGCCGCTGCAGCGCCTCGGCCAGTGCCTGCGGGTCGCCCGGCGGCACCAGGACCCCGTCGACCCCGTCGTTGATGACGTCGCTGTAACCGGCGATACGTGAGGCGATCGGAGGAGTTCCGCAGGCAAAGCCCTCGGTGAGGACCATGCCGAAGCTCTCACCTGCCAGCGAGGGAGCACACAGCACGTCGGCCATCCCGACCTCTTCCCAAAGCCGGGAACGGCTCACCTTTCCGTGCGCTTCGATCTGCGCTCTGACCTCCGGATCGATCGGATAGCGCTCCAGGTCCCCTGAGTCGAGGCCGATCAGGGAGAGGCGAGCGGGAACATGCTCGCTGAGGGCACTGAAGGCGGCGAGGAGGACCGGTATGCCCTTCCGCTCATCGGTCCGTCCGATGCAGACGATGCGCAGATGATCAGCCCTGCCCTTTACGAAGGCGGCCCCGGCATCCGCATCGACGCCGTTGGGGATGATCGTGTACTCGCCGCCGAACCAGCGCCGGCCGGTCCAGGCGGCCGCCTCGGAGACGGCGATTCGGGCCGAGAGGCGGTTGAAGAGCCGGCGCGCGCCGAGGGCGTTGGCGACGTAGTTGGGAAGCGGCTTGGTCGAGTAGGTGTGGAAGGTTCCGACTACCGGATGGCGGGCGGCGAGGGTGGCGTTCCAGCCGACCAGCGGCACCAGCGGCTCGTGGACGTGAACGACGTCGAATTCTCCGGCTCGGACCAGGCGGCGGGGAGCGATGACGCCCCCAAATGGAAAGGGCGCCAGGTTCGAGATCGACCCGTTGGCACCGAAGCCCATCGTGCGGCCGACCGGCACCAGATATTCCGGCGACTCGCGCTCTTCGGCCTGCGAGCGGTGCAATGCACGGGTAAGCCGCCCGGGCGGGTCCAATGGAGCGATGACGCGGACATCGTGGCCTCGGCCGAGGAACTCCTCGGCGAGAGCCTCAACGTGCCGGTTCACCCCGCCCTGGTAGGACCAGGAATATGGCGAGACAAGGCCTATGCGCACGGGCTGTTAAGGGTAGATCATCGCCCGGCACCCGCGCAGGGGCCTGCGCAGCCCTGCAGGTGCGTCCCGACGAGAGTCAGGATGCCGATCACGAGTCCGCCGCAGAGGCCCCCGCCCACCTGGACGATCGTGCCTTGAGGGCACCGTTCCAAGTCGATCTCATCAACTCCGTGCCTCCAGGCTAGGAGAAAAAGTCTCAGATTTGGGTCACAGAAGTGTGACGTTTGGTCTGCTGATCTGAGTTCCCGCTCTTTGCGCCACTTTCCGCCCAGGAAAAGCAGATGAACACGAGCAGGTAGGCGGCGCCGATCTCGAGCAGGAGCGCGCCGGAGTCGTTGGCGAGGGTGCCGATCACGGTTGCCGCCAGCGCCCCAAGAAGGCCCGCGCGCATGGCCGGGACGCCGTCGAGCCATGCGCGCAGGCGATCGCGCCGGACATAGGCGAGGACCGCCGCGGCCGCGACCAGCGGCAGCAGCGCCAGCAGCACCGGCCGGCCGAAGCTGTGGGCGGAGAGCTGCAGCCGGCGCTGGGCGACCTCGGCGAGGCTGCCCAGCCCTCCGGCATCGAGCACGGAACGGGTCAGGTGGGCGTTGGCGCCGCTGATGAGGTCGATCAGAGCCAGCAGGGCGAGAACGACGAGGGGTGCCGCGAGCACGGCCACCAGGGCGGTGCGCCGGCCGCGGCCGCCGATGACTACGGCGGCGACCACCGCGCCGACCGGGAAGACGATCGCCGCGCCGACGTCGGCGCCGAAGCGGCCGGCGGCAAACACGAAAGCGGCGGTGAGGCCGATGCCGACGAAGGCCCAGGCGCACGCGCGTGGAGGCAGTTCCGGGCCGAAGCCGGTCAAGGCAGCGCCGCCGCCGGCGACCACGAGCACCGCCAGCAGCGCCTCGAGCTCGTTGCCGATCCCGTAGAAACGGACGCCGAGGCCCGGGTTCGGGCCGAGCAGCGAGAGAGACGTCAGCGGCGAACCGACGATCACGTCGATCGCGTAGGCAGCCACCGTCAGCGCCGAGGCGACGGCGAGGGCCCGGTAGCCGCGGAACGGCAGCAGGGTGAGGGCGGCGAGCAGGGGGCAGAGAAGAAGGACGAGGAGCTGTTCGGCGCCCTGCCCGGGTTCCAGAGCCGCCCCGAGCAACAGGACCAGCGGCAGAAAGACGATCGCCAGCCCGATGACCCGTACCGCCTGCCGAGCGAGACGACCGCGGCTGAGCAGCGCGACCAGGGCCAGGGCCGCCATCCAGATGGCGATGGTCAACCCGATCACCGGGCCGCGCCGCGGGGAGATCACGTCCATCCGCGCCACCCGCGCTTCGATCGCCGCCGGATCGACCGACCCTTCCGAGCGGATCGGCTGCCCCGACATCGCTGCCGGCACCTGGACTCCGAGCCGCTCCAGGATCGTCGGGGCGACGTCGGTGGAGAGAACGTAGCCGTCGGTCCGCGTGCTGTCGGAGGTGAGGTTGCCGTCGAAGCCGGCGCCGGCGATCCCGATCGGCAGCGGCTCGTCAGATCGCCCGGTCGGACGCGCGATTGCGATCAGCAGGTCATAGCTCGCGGCCGGCGGAAGCCGGTCGAGGGCGGCGCGGCGGACTTCGAAGGCGCGCGAGGCGCCGGCGGCCTTCAGGGTCGAGTCGAGGAGGCCGGGGACGATTTCCGCCGGGGCCGATCCCGCCCGTTCGACGACTTCGCGCCACCACCGCGCGCGATCCCCGTGCAGCTGCGGCAGCGGCCTGGCGTACAGGGAGTCGAAGACCCGGTTCCCCTGGCCGACGTCGAGGTAGGTCTGCTCAGCGGGCACCTGGCCCAGCCCCGCGCTCATCACCCCGGGTGAGAGCCCCGCATCCGCCAGCTGGGCGACGGTGGTGCCCCTGGGCACCCAGACGAGCACCACCCGCCCCTCTGCGGCCGCGGCGGGCGCCAGGGCCAACCCCAGCACGCCCAGCGCTATCGTGGCTCCGATGGCCGACCGCACTTTCGCCAAGTTCAGCTTCTTCAAGATTGATCCTGCCTGGCGCCGTCGTGACCCCGAGCTCCGTGCCGCCGACAAGCAGGAGTTCCTCGCCGCCTGCGAGGACTTCGCCGTCGACCGCTCGCTGCGCGCCTACTCAACCATAGGAACGCGGGGCGACGTCGACCTGGTGCTGCTGACGCAGAGTCCGAATCTCGACGACATCCACACCTTCCACGTCGTCCTCGGCCAGAGCGGGCTGGCGAAATGGACGAGCACGCCCTACTCGTTCCTCTCGATGACCAAACGCTCGCCCTACTCCGACGAGCAGGCGCGACCCGAGATCTGCGTCACCGAGCGCAAGTACCTCTTCCTCTACCCGATGGTCAAGCAGCGCCGCTGGTACGGGCTGCCGGCGGAGGAGCGCGGGCGGATCATGAAGAGCCACATCGAGGTCGGGCGCCGCCATCCCGAGATCACCATCAACACGACGTACTCCTACGGGCTGGACGACCAGGAGTTCGTCGTCTGCTTCGAGGGGGACGATCCCGGCGAGTTCCTCGACCTGGTCAACGAGCTGCGGCCGACCGAGTCGAGCGAGTACACCGAGCGCGAGACGCCGATCTTCACCTGCGTGGCGACGTCGGTTGCGAAGGCGCTCGACGCCCTCGACGGCACCCCGAGCGCGATCGGCGCGAGCGCCCCCACGCTCGGCTGACGACCGACTTTCCCTATTCTTTCGCGCTCCCATGAGCAAGATCGGAACTGAAGAGACCCCGCTCCGCGTCGCCATCGTCGGCGCCGGCCCCTCCGGCTTCTACGCCGCCGAGCACATCCTCAAGGACGGCGATCTGCACGCCCAGGTCGACCTCTTCGACCGCCTCCCGACCCCCTTCGGGCTGGTCCGCGGCGGCGTCGCCCCCGACCACCCGAAGATCAAGTCGGTGATCCGGGTCTACGAGAAAACCGCCGCCCGCGACGGCTTCCGCTTCTTCGGCAACGTCAAGATCGGCCACGACGTCGAGGTCGAGGAATTGGAAAGGCTCTACCACGCGATCGTCTTCACGGTCGGCTGCGAGACCGACCGCCAGCTGGGGATCCCCGGCGAGGACCTGTCCGGCAGCCACGCCGCCACCTCCTTCGTCGGCTGGTACAACGCCCACCCCGACTACGCGGACCGTGAGTTCGACCTCTCGTGCGAGCGCGCGGTCGTGATCGGCAACGGCAACGTGGCGATGGACGTCGCCCGGATGCTGGCGCTGACCGACCACGAGCTGCGCCAGACCGATACCGCCGATCACGCGATCGAGGCGCTGGACCGCAAGCAGATCCGCGAGATCGTCGTCCTCGGCCGCCGCGGGCCCGTCCAGGCCGCCTTCACCAACCCCGAGATCAAGGAGCTCGGGGAGATGGAGGACGCCGACGTGGTCGTCGACCCGCAGGAGGTCGAGCTCGACCCGGCCAGTCAGGCCTACCTCGAATCCGACCAGGCCGACAAGACGACCAAAGTCAACGTCGAGACGCTGCGGGAGTTCTCGGAGCGCGAGCCGGAGGGCAAGAAGCAGCGCATCGTCCTCCGCTTCCTCGCCTCGCCGGTCGAGATCAAGGGCGACGGCAAGGTCGAATCGATCGTGATCGGCCGCAACGAGCTCATGGAGGAAGGGGGAGCGCTGCGCGCCAGGGACACCGGCGAGCGCGAAGAGCTCGAGTGCGGGCTGGTCCTGCGCTCGGTCGGCTACACCGGCATCCCGATCGAGGGCGTCCCCTTCGACGAGAGCCGCGGCCTGATCCTCAACGAGGGCGGCCGCATCCTCGACTCCCACGACGCCGGGCACAAGGTCGGCCACTACACCGCCGGCTGGATCAAGCGCGGCCCTTCGGGCGTGATCGGGACCAACAAGAAAGACGCGCTGGAGACCGTCCAGCACCTCTTCGCCGACGTCGAGAGCGGAACGCTGCTGAGCCCGGAGAAGCCGGAGCCCGGCGCGGTCGAGGAGCTGCTGCGCGAGAATGGCGTCCGCTACGTCAGCTTCGAGGACTGGCAGGCGATCGACCAGGCCGAGGTAGGCCGCGGCGAGCCCCACGGCCGCCCGCGCGTCAAGTTCGTCCGGGTGGAGGAGATGCTCGACACCCTCGGCGAGCCGTCAACGACGAGCTAGTGCCCGCCGATCTCGCCGAGCTGAAGGGGATGATCGAGGCGGCGCTGCCCGGCGCCGAAGCCGAGGTGAGCGACGAAACCGGCACCGGCGACCACATCCGGGCCGCGGTCGTCGCCCCGCAGTTCGAGGGTCTCTCCCGGATCGACCAGCACCGGCTGGTCAAGGCGGCGGTGAAGGAGCGCTTCGACGACGGCACCATCCACGCCCTTTCGGTGAAGACCAGCCTTCCGGGCTGAAGTCACACCTCTGCGCGCCTTCTGCGACAAAAAGTTACAATCGCGTGCGCCACACGTAGGACTTGATCCTCTAGCTTGGAGGGCATGGAGGCAATGCGATCCACCTGGACCGACTCGCGGCTCGACGAATTCAAAGATCAGGTCAATTCGAACTTCGTAGACCTGGGCCAACGCGTGGACCGTCAGAGCGACAGAATCGACACGCTCCAGCACACTATCCTGATCGTGGGCGGCGGAATCTTCGCATCCTTCGTGGCCGTACTGGCGGCGATCATCGGCTTGATCGCGACGCAGCTCTAGGCCGAGCGTCTCCCCTCCCTACAATTCCCGCATGGCCGACCCGGAGCTGAAGAGCAAAGTAGAAGAGCTGATCGCCGCCAACCCGGTCCTGCTGTTCATGAAAGGGACCCCGGACATGCCTCGCTGCGGCTTCTCGATGCGGACCGTGCAGGTGCTGGACCAGATCGACGTCGAGTACGGCGCGATCGACGTCCTCCCGGCGCTGCAGCCGCTGCGCGAAGTGACGGCGGAGATCTCCGACTGGCAGACCTTCCCCCAGCTCTACGTCAACGGCGAGCTGCTCGGCGGCTGCGACATCGTCGAGGAGATGTTCGAGAGCGGCGAGCTGGCCGAGGCGCTCGGCGTCGAGCAGCCTGAGAACGCCCAGGTTCCACAGCCGCAGCAGCCGAGTGGGCCGCAGCAGTCGCCGCCGCTGCAGATCGAATAGAAGCCTCTGCGGTCCGGTTAGACCGCTGCAGCCTGTTCGGCAGCCTCGTCTTTCACTTGAAAAGACGAGCCGCAGCCGCAGGCCGCAACCACGTTCGGGTTGTTGACCTGGAAGCCGGCGCCCTGGAGGCCTTCGACATAGTCGACCTCCGAGCCGAAGACGAACTGCATGCTGACCTTGTCGACGACGACGGAGACGCCATCGACCTCGAAGACGTGGTCGTCCTCCTTGGCCTTGTCGAAGGCAAGCGCATACTGGAAGCCCGAGCAACCGCCGCCGCGGACGGCGACCCGCAGCGCCTGCTCGGCGCCCTCGGCCTGGGAGCCGAGCAGCTCGCCGATCTTCGCGGCTGCCTTATCCGTGAGGGTGATCGCGGCTTGAGTGGTATCGCTCACTTCACAAAGTGTAGCGCCAGACGTCGGCGGCCAAAGGTGACAGCATGTCTAGAATCGCCCCTGTGAGCTCGCCTGCCGAGACCGCGGTCGTCTGCGACACGACCGGATACCTTCCGACAGAGCTGCTGGCGGAGCGCGGCATCGAGGCGATCAGCCTCTACGTCTCGGTTGACGGGCAGATGGAGAAGGAGTCGGAGATCAGCGACTTCTACGACTTCTACGAGCGGCTGCGGGCCTCCGATACGGGGGCGACGACCTCGCAGCCGTCGATCGGCGACTTCCTCCAGGTCTACGAACCGCTTCTCGGCGAAGGGCGCGAGATCGTCTCGATCCACATCTCCGCCGGCATCTCCGGCACCTTCGAGGCCGCCGGCCAGGCGCGGGAGCGGCTGATCGAGGAGGGCAAGGGGGGCGAGCGCCTGCACCTCCTGGACTCGCGCTCGGCTGCGGGCGGGATGGGCCTCTGCGCCCTCGGCGCCGCCTCGGCGGCTGCGGCGGGCGCCGATGCGAAGGGAGCGCTGGCACAGGCCGAGGAGACGCGCCGGTCGCTGAAGATGTGGTTCGCGATCGACACCCTCGAGTACCTGCGCCGCGGCGGCCGCATCGGCGGCGCCCGCGCCTGGATCGGCGGCGCCCTGAAGATCAAGCCGATCCTCACGCTCGAGGAGGAGATCACCCCGGTCGAGCGCGTCCGCACCCGCGCCCGCTCGCTGGAGCGGTTGCGGGGCTACGCCCGCCAGCGCCACGACTCGGGCGCCGACGGCTGGGTCGTCCAGTACATCCAGGACAAAGAGACGGCTGATTCGCTGATCGAAGACTGCTACGAGATCTTCGGTTCCGACCCGGTCTTCATCTCCGAGGTCGGCCCCGTCCTCGGCGCCCACGTCGGCCCCGGCCTGCTCGGCGTCGGCAGCGTGCGGACCGAGCTGGTGGCCTGAACAGCTTCAGCGGCTACAGGCCGCGGCCGCGTTTGCGGCGCTTCATCATCGCCCGTGCGCCGATGAAGAAGCCGACGGCGGCGGCGCCCATGATCAGCTGCTGTTTGTGCTCCTCGACCTGGCGGCGCCAGTCGGTCAGCTCGTTGACGCGGCCGCGCAGGGCCTCGACCGAGGTCCCCAGCTCGCGGCGCTTGAGGTCGATGTCGCGGCGGATCTCCGCTGGGGAACGTCCTGGCGCTCCGGTGCTCACGAGGCCTCCTTTTCGAGCATCTCCTTCGTCAGCTTCGCCTCCGCGATCGCCTGCTCGGGCACCGGCGGCGTCCCGGCCTTGAGCGCGCGGAAGGCGATCAGCCCGGCGAGGGCGGCGATCAGCAGGAAGATCCCGGCGGTGACGAAGTAGCCGGCCCAGATGTTGCCGCTGAAGAGTTCTTCGCCGAGCAGCCAGGCGATCCCGTGCAGGATCAGGATCAGCGCCAGGAAGGCGAAGGTGCCCGCGGCGACCCCGACGGCGGAGCCGCGGAGGATCTTGTTGACCTTGTGGGAGATCTCGGCCTTGGCGAGCTCGATCTCCTCGCGGACCAGGGTCGAGGCGTTCTCGGAGACCTCGACGACGAGGTCGGCCAGGGTCCGCTCCTCCGGCGGAGGCGGCGGCCCGGGTGGTGGAATCGGCGGGGGGTTCTGCGCGGGCTCGGCCATGCGTCGCTCCTACTCCGGCGGGTCCTCGTTGTAGATGCGGCGGAAGGCGATCGCCGCGACCCGCGAGGCGGCGATGCTCGCCAGGGCGCCGGTGGCGGCCAGGAGGCCGCTCCAGACGAGACGCTTGACCAGCTCGTTATCCACTCAGCTCAAACCTTTCCCCTGGGGAAGTCGGCAGTAAACCAGGTCCTCGCCATCGCGGCGGGAGGTAGCGCCCACCCTATGTCACCGGGGCTCGAGTCCGTCGCAGATCGTCGTCACCAGCAGGTCGCGCGCCTGGTCGAAATCGGTCTCCGAGGCCGGGATCGTCTCGAAGATCCAGCCGGAGAGGAGCTGCTCGACGGCCCCGTAGAAGGCCATCGAAGCGAACATCGGCTCGACGTCGGCGCGAAGCGCACCGCGCGCCTGGCCGTCGGCGACGATCTTGGCGATCCCCTCGTAGGCGCGGCGAATTTCCTCCAGGTGGGTCTGGCCGAAGGAGTTCGCCGCCCGGGTCACCTCGACGATGATCACCTTCATCAGCTCGGGGTCGTGCCGGTAGGAGTCGAAGATGAAGCCGGCGACCGCGCCGAGCTTCTCGCGCGGGCCGGCGCCGGTCCGGTCGGCCTCTTCGATCGCCACCAAGAGCAGCGACCAGCGCTCGACGAACAGTTCGTTCAGGACCTCGTCCTTGGAGCGGAAGTAGTGGTAGACGAGCCCGTAGGCGACCCCCGCATCGTCGGCGATGTCGGAGACTCGGGTTGCGTGGAAGCCCTGGCGGGCGAAGACGCGGATCGCGGCGTCGAGGATCAGGCGGCGCTTGTCGGCGGGCGGTGCCTGTGCCATCAGGCCCGCCCCTCCCGCGGCCACTCGTAGGCATCGGGCCGGCGGTTTGCGAGCGAGGGCAGCGCCTCACGCACCCGGTCCTGCCCGGCGAAGTCGAGCTCGGCGGCGACGAAGCCCTCGCCGTCCGGGGCGGTGGCGAGGACGACGCCCCAGGGATCGATCACCATCGAGCGGCCGAAGGAGCTGTAGTGCGGCGGCGCCTCGCCGACCTGGTTCGGCGCGACGACGAAGACCTGGTCCTCGATCGCCCGCGCCCGCAGCAGCACTTCCCAGTGGTCGCGGCCGGTGGCGAGGGTGAAGGCTGAGGGGACGGCGACGATCCGGGCGCCGCGCAGGGCGAGGATCCGGAACAGCTCCGGGAAGCGAAGGTCGTAACAGACGGTCAGCCCGAGGGTGAGGTCGCCGAGCGGCGCCACCACCGGTTCGGCGCCGGGGCGCTCGTGCGCGGACTCGCGGTAGGAGACGCCGCCGGCGTCGACGTCGAACATGTGAATCTTGCGGTAGACGGCGACGTCCTCGCCGCCGGGGCCGATCAGGACGGAGGTGTTCGAGGCCTTCTCCCCCTCCTCCCCGCGCTCGGAGACGCTGCCGGCGAGCAGGTGGACGCCGAGATCGCGGGCCCAGCCGCGGGCGGCGGTCAGGCTCGGGCCGTCCAGCGCCTCCGCCCCGGCGACCAGTTCCTCGCCGCCCGCGAGCAGGTTCCACTTCTCGGGGAGGGCGACGAATTCGGCGCCGTCGGCGGCGGCGGCGCGCACCAGCCGCTCGGCGGCGGCGAGGTTCCGCTCCTTGTCCTCGTTCGAGTTCAGCTGTACGGCGGCTACACGCACTGCATGGCTCCTGCGGTTGATTGACCAGTCAATCGGTGGCTCAAGTATATGAGCGGTCGAAGCGCCTAGAGGCCGAGGGCGCGGGCGACGACGCGATCGAAGAGTGGCGTGGGGATCAGAGGCTTGAGGCGCGCCTGCAGCTTGGCGTCGAGGCCGACCAGATAGCGGCTCTTCGGCCGCGGCGATTCGAGGGCATGGGCAATCGTCCTGGCCACCTTCTCCGGTGGGATCCCCCGGTCGGCCGTGTCCTGGATCACCTTGCGGAACTTCTCGATCGCGTTGCCATACAGCAGGTCGGTCCTCGGGGAATTGGCTTCGACTTCGGTCGCCTTGTCCTGCCCGCGCTCCCAGATCGGGGTGTCGATCGAGCCCGGCTCGACGATCGAGACGCGCAGGCCCCAGGGACGCAGCTCCTGGCGGAAGACGTCACCGATCGCCTCGGTGGCGAACTTGGAGGCGTGGTAGGCCCCACCGAACGGGAACGCGATCCGGCCGCCGATCGAGCTGATGAAGACGACCCGTCCTTCGGCGCGGCGGATCTGTTCCAGCAGCGCCTGGGTCACCGCCACGTAGGCGATCAGGTTGACCTCGAGCTGGTGACGCAGGTCCTCGAGCGGGAGCGTCTCCAGCGGGCCCGGGACCGCGACGCCGGCGTTGTTGACGAGGCCGTCGAGGCCGCCGCCAGCCTCGGCCTCGATCCGCGCGGCTACGGCCTCGATCTGGTCCGAAGCGGTGACGTCGAGGATCACCGGCGCAAGGCGCTCCGAGCCCGCGGCGCGCAGCTCCGCCGCGTCCTCCTCCTTCCGCACCCCGGCGAAGACTTTCCAGCCGGAGGCGTCGAGGCGCAGGGCGGTGGCGCGGCCGATGCCGGTCGAGGCTCCGGTGACGAGGACCGATCGCATCGTCATGAGGCTATCGATGAGCGCTCCGGGTGCCTCTGCGTGCCGGAAAGCGCGACGTCCCGGGACTAAGAGCGGGAAGAGATCGGCGCTTCCGATTCTTGCCCCAGCAGGGTGGGGCGGGAATCGGATACGCGGAGCCGGCGGGCGTGGCAGCTCGCCGCCAGGCAGCACGGGATCATGACTCGGCAGCAGCTGCTCCTGCTGGGATACGGCCCGCGATCGATTGAACATCGGGTCGCCCGGGGGCGGCTCTTCCCGGTGGGCCTGGGCGTCTATGCCGTCGGCTGGCCCGCGCTCAGCCAGAAGAGGCGTTGGATGGGAGCTGTGCTGGCCGGTGGCGAGGGAGCCGCGCTCAGTCACCGCAGCGCCGCCGCGCTTTGGGAGATCGGCAGCGAGAAAGAGGAGCGGATTGACGTCAGCGTGCGGCGTCGCTGCGAATTGCACCGGCCGGGAATTCGATTCCGAGGCCGTCCGACTCTGTCACCGGAGGACATCGTGCGGAGGGACGGCATCCCGGTCACCTCGCCGGCGCAAACGCTCGTCGACCTGGCCACAGAACTCGGCCCCATCCCGCTCGAGCGCGCCGTGAACGATGCGGATAAGCGAGATCTGGTCGATCCGGAGGCGCTGCGGGAAGAGCTGGTTCGGTTCACCGGCAAGCCTGGCATCCGTCCACTGCGCCACCTGCTCGACAGGCTCTTCTTCCGGCTCTCCGACTCGGATCTGGAGATCTATTTCCGCCGCATCGTCAGAGCGGCGAAGCTCCCGATGCCGCTGACCAAACAACGCGTAAACAAGTTCGAGGTCGACTTCTTCTGGCCTGAGCTCGGGCTCGTCGTGGAGACGGACGGCCTCCGCTATCACCGCACGCCCTCGGCGCAGCTTCGGGACGCCCGCCGGGACCGGGCGCACGTGATCGCGGGGATGACGCCGCTGCGCTTCACGCACTACGAGGTCCGCTACGAACCGGGCCGCGTCCGCGCCGCGCTCACTGGGACGATCGCGCTGCTTCGGAGGCGCATCCGACTTTGACCACAGCCTGCTGGGGCAGGAATCCGATGCGGGGTTGGGCACAGATGCAGGGGCGTAACCTGGTGAGGTCGTGAACGAAGCCAGCCAGGACGACGCCGAGCGCAAGCAGGTAACGGTCCTCTTCGCCGACGTCAGCGGCTCGATGGACCTCGCCGAGCAGGAGGACCCCGAGGAGTGGCGCAAGATCATGCAGCGCTTCTTCTCGCTGCTGGCCGAGACCGTGACCCGCTTCGAGGGGACCGTGGACAAGTTCACCGGCGACGGGATCATGGCGATCTTCGGCGCCCCGGTCGCCCACGAGGACCACGCGCGCCGCGCCTGCTACGCCGCCCTGCAGATGCTCGATGACGTCGCCGAGTACGCCGGCGAGCTGCGGCGGGCGAGGGGGCTCAACTTCTCGACCCGGATCGGGATCAACTCCGGCGAGGTCGTCGCCGGCGCGATCGGCGCGGGCGAGGGCTCCTACACCGCAATCGGCCACACCGTCGGGCTGGCGCAGCGGATGGAGCAGCTGGCCGAGCCGGGCAAGGCCTACCTGACCGAACACACCGCCGAGCTCGCCCGCGGCTACCTCGACCTCAACGACCTCGGCGAGTTCGAGATCAAGGGCGCTAGCCGGCCGCTCGAGGTGTTCGAGCTGGCGGGGGTCGGCGAGGCCCGCGGCCGTCTCGACCTCGCCCGCGAGCGCGGCTTCTCCCGCTTCGTCGGCCGCGAGCGGGAGCTGGCGAAGCTGGAGGGGGCGCTGCGGCGGGCGCAGGAGGGCGAAGCGACGGCGGTCGGCGTCGTCGCCGAGCCGGGGATCGGCAAGAGCCGCCTCTACCACGAGTTCGTCGCCCGCTGCCGCAGCGAAGGGACCGAGGTCTTCGAGGCACAGGGGCAGGCGCACGGCAAGTCGATCCCGTTCATGCCGATCCTGCAGATGCTGCGCGCCTTCTTCGGCATCGGGGACAACGAGCCCGAGCTGCTGGCGCGGGAGAAGATCGCCGGCCGGGCGCTGCTGCTCGACGCCGCCTTCGCCGAGGACCTGCCGCTGCTGTTCGACTTCCTCGGCGTCCCCGATCCCGAGCGGCCGGTCCCGCAGATGAGCCCGGAGGCGCGGCAGCGCGCCCTCGCCGAGGTCCTCTGCCGCCTGGTCGGCAACCCGGCCCGCAAGAAGACGCTGCTGCTCGTCTTCGAGGACCTGCACTGGATCGACGAGGGCAGCCAGACGATGCTGAACGGGCTGATCGCGGGCTTCGGGGGAACGCGGACGCTGGTCCTCGCCAACTACCGCCCCGAGTACGCGCCGCCGTGGGAAGGCGACGCGTCCTGGAGTCAGATCGAGCTGGCGCCGCTGCGCCAGGAGGACACGCGCGAGCTGCTGCGCGACCTCACCGGCGAGGACCCGTCCCTCGACGGCCTCGACGAGCCGATCCACGAGCGCACCGGCGGCAACCCGTTCTTCATCGAGGAGGTCGTCCGCGAGTTGAGCGAGTCGGGCTACCTGGAGGGCGAGCGCGGCGCCTACCGCCTGGTGAGGCCGATCGAGGGCGCGGGCGTGCCGGTCACCGTGCAGGCCGTGCTGGCGGCGCGGATCGACCGCCTCGGCGCCGAGGCCAAGCAGCTGCTCCAGGTCGCCTCGGTTCTCGGCAAGGAGGTCAGCGCCGAGGCTCTGGGGGTGGCGGCCGGGCTGGACGAGGAGGAGATGGAAGCTTCCCTGGGCGAGCTGACCGACGGCGGCTTCCTCTATGAAGCCGAGCTCTACCCGCAGCGGCTGCTCGCCTTCCGCCACCCGCTCACGCGCGAGGTCGCCTACGGCACCCAGCTCGCCGAGCAGCGGGCCCGCACCCACGCCGCCGCCGCGCGGGCGCTGATCCGGCTCAACCCGCCCGATCGCTGGGACGAGCTCTCGGCCCTGATCGCCGACCACCTGCGGCAGGGCGGCGAGCGGCTGGAAGCGGCGCGCTGGTCGGCCCGCGCCGCCTACTGGGCCGGCCACAGCCGCCCGCGCGAGTCGCTGCGGCTCTGGCACGACGTGATGGAGCTGACCGACGGCCTGGAGGAGGACGAGGAGGTCGCGGCGCTGGCCATCCACTCCCGCCTGCAGCAGCTGACCTACGCCTTCCGGGTGGGGCTGGGCCGCGAGGAGCAGGAGCGGCTCGCCGCCGAGGCGGAGGAGATCGCAACCCGGCGCGACGATCTGCATTCGCTGGCCCTGCTGCGGGTGGCGACCGCCGTCCGGCCCGGCCTCGACCACTACGCCGAGAGCTGGATCGCGGCGGTCCGCGAGTCGGTCGAGCTCGCCGACCGCGCCGGCGACCCGCACCTGCGGGTGGCGATCCGCTGCGCCGGCGCCTTCGCCTACCTGATGACCGGCGACTTCGACGGCTTCGAGAAGGCGCTCGACGAAGTCCTCGAGATGGTCGGCGAGGACGGCTCGATCGGCGCCAACATCATCCTCGGCAGCCCCACCGCCTGGGGGCTGATGGGCAAGGGGATGGTGCGCCGCGAGAAGGTCGAATTCGACGCGGCCGAGGAGCTCTTCGAGCGAGCGCTGCGGATCGCGCTAGAGGAGGACGACCCGGAGACCGCCAGCTGGATCCGCAGCAACCAGGCGGGGCTGCTGGCGATGCGCGGCGACTCCGAGGCGGGGCTGGCGATCGCCCGGCGCAACGTCGAGCTGACCGACAAGCTCGGCGACGTCTTCTCCCGCAGCCTCGCGCTCTCGAACCTCTCCTGGGCCCAGCTCAACAGCGGCGACGCGGAGGGGGCGCTGGAGGCGATCGAAGAGTCCGAGCGGCTCTACCGCGAGACGATGGAGGGAGGCGGCGAGATGGCGACTTGGAGGGCGCACCTGCGCTCGCAGGCGCTGCGCGAGGTGGGCCGCCTCGAGGAGGCGGTCGAGGCCGCCGAATGGGCCGCCGAGACGTCGCGCTCGCGGGGCCTGCTGTGGACGTACCCGGCGGCGATGCTGGCGCTGACCCGGGCGCTGAGGGCGGCCGGTCGGCCGGGCGCGATGGAGGCGCTGGCCGAGGCGGAACGGGTCGCCGTGGAGACCGGAGCCGAGACGCTGATGATCGACATCGCCGCCGAACGCGAGGCGCTCGGGGACGGAGGAGGCGGGCTGGGCGTGCGGACCCGCGGCGCCTACTAGCTGCGGCGCTCCAGCTCGGCGACCATCAGCTTGGTGTGGAGGGCGGCGATGAAGTCCTTCAGCGGCTGCGCGCCGGCTTCGAGCAGCTCGACGACCCGCTCCGGCGGCACCTCGCCGGCGAGCCGGTCCATCACCACGTCGACCTCCTGGCGGACGAGCTCTTCGAGCGCGGCCTTGTAGCGCAGGGTGTCGTAGACGGTGAAGCCGACCTGCTCGTCGTAGCCGCCGGCGCGGAAGCGGCTGATCGCCTCGATGATCGTCACGTCGGAGGGCGAGTAGCCGCGGCTGTTCGGCGTCAGCACCTCGAGCTCGGCGAGGCGGTCGAGCACCTCCTTGGGGACGCCGTAGCGCTTGCGGACCTCGGCGGCGCTGGTGCGGGAGCGCTCGCCGGCCAGCGCCCGGTCGAGGATCTGGTCGCCGAGCTCGAGCATCGCCCGGGCGCGATCCGGGTCCTCGTCGAGGACGTTCCTGATCGCCTTCAGCGGTAGGAAGCGCTCCTCCTGCAGGCGCTTGATCAGCTTGATCCGCTCGACGAACTCGGGTGGGTAGTAGGCCATGTTGCGGCTGGTCTTCACCGGCTCCGGCAGCAGGCCCTCGCGCAGGTAGTGCTTGATCGTCGGCGCCGGCACGCCGGAGGCCGCGGCCAGCTCGCGCATCCGCAGCAGCTCCTGCGGCCGACGGGCCGAAATGTCGTCTCCACGCGGCCGACGGGCCGATACGTCCTCCCTAGATGGACTAATCGGCCCGTCGGCAGCCGCGCTTGGACTTATCGGCCCGTCGGCGCTCACGCGCGGAAGTCCCCCTGGGCGTCGGCAGCAGGTCCCGCCGCTGCGCCGGATTCCTTCATCGCCTCGATCTCCTGTGCCGAATAGCCGGCTTCGGCGAGCACCTCGTCAGTGTGCTCGCCGAAGGCGGGCGCGGGCCGCGTCGGGTCGGCGGGGGTTCGGCTCAGCTTCACCGGGTGGCCGAGCTGGCGCACCGTCCCCAGCTTCGGCTGCTCGATCGCGGTCACCATCCCCCGCGCCCGTACCAGCTCCGAGTCGAGCGCCTCGTCGAGGTCGAGGACCGGCTCGATGCAGCAGTCGTGCTCGTCGTTGAAGGCGAGCCATTCGTCGCGGCTGCGGGAGCGGAAGACGGCGGCGACCTCGCCCCAGGCGTCGGAGCCGGGCGCCTCGAACTGCTTCTCGATCAGGTCGGGACGATCGACGCCCTGGCAGAACGCCGCCCAGAACTTCGGCTCCAGCGCGCCGCAGGTGACCCAGCCGTCGGCGGCCTCGTAGGGCAGGTAACAGACGAGACCGCCGGCGAGCTGCTGCTCGCCGCGTTGCGGCACCTCCTCGTCGCAGAAATAGCGGCCGGCGACCATTGCCAGCCAGGAGAGGGCGCCGTCGGCCATCGAGACGTCGACGATCTGACCCTCGCCGGAGCGTTCGCGCTCGTGCAGCGCCGCCATCACCCCGAAGACGGCCATCAGGGCGCCGCCGCCGAGGTCGGCGATCTGTCCCGCCGACTGCACCGGCGGACCGTCCTTGGCGCCGGTCAGGCCGAGCAGGCCGACGAGGCCGAGGTAGTTCATGTCGTGCCCGGCCCGCTGGGCGTAGGGGCCGTCCTGGCCGTAGCCGGTGATCGCGCAGTAGACGATGCGGGGGTTGGCTTCGCGCAGCCGCTCGTAGCCGACGCCGAGCTTGTCGAGGACGCCCGGGCGGAAGCCGTCGAGGACGACGTCGTAGCCGGCGGCCAGCCGCAGCAGCGCCTCCCTCCCGCGCTCCTGCTTGAGGTCGAGCCGGATCGAGCGCTTGCCGCGGTTGAGCGAGAGGTAGAGCGAGGAGCGGGTGCCGAGCGCCTGCTGCTCGTCCGAGCCGTAGTAGGGAGGCGCCCAGCGGATGTAGTCGCCCATGCCGGTGTCCTCGACCTTCAGCACCTCGGCGCCGAGGTCGGCCAGCAGAAGCGAGCAGAAGCCCCCCGGGAGCAGGCGGGTGAGGTCGAGGACCTTGACGTCGCTGAGGGGCAGGTCCGCCATCGGGCGGTCCCCCTAAGCCGCTGTCCGCTTCGGGACGCCCAGCAACTCCCGCGCCTCGGCGACGCTCGCCGGTCGCCGGCCGACGTCCTCGGCCATCTGCCGCGCCTTGGCAACCAGCTCGCCGTTCGACTTGCACATCTCGCCGTTCGGCAGGTAGAGGTTGTCCTCGACCCCGGCGCGGACGTTGCCGCCGAGCACCAGGGAGGAGGCGAGCAGCTTCCACTGGTCGCGGGAGATGCCGATCACCTGCCACTGGTTCGGCCCCTCCGGGCCGCCGGGGATCTGGTCGGACATCAGGGTGACGTTGCGCGGGGTCGGGCGGATGCCGCCGGTCACCCCCATCACCAGCGAGATCTGCAGCGGCGGCTCCAGCAGGCCCATGTCGATCAGCGGGTCGAGGTTGGCGACGTGGCCGGAGTCGAAGCACTCGTGCTCGGGCTTGATCCCGAGCTCTTTCATCGCGGTCAGGAACTCGATGATCGTGTCGAAGCTGTTCTCGAAGACGGCCTTGAAGACGAAGTCCTGGCGCCGCTTCGAGTACTTCGCGTAGTTCATCGAGCTCATGTTGAGTGCGGCGACGTCGGGGCGGCAGGCGCGCAGGTACTCGATCCGCTTCTCGATCGGGATCCCGATCGCCCCGGTCGAGTAGTTGACGATGACGTCGCCGACCTCGCCCAGGATCGCCTCGGTGATCGCCGTGAAGTCCTCGATCTCGTAGGAGGGCGTGCCGTCCGGTTTGCGGGCGTGGATGTGGATCTGCGAGGCGCCCTCGTCGACCGCCCGACGCGCCTCCGCCGCGTACTCCTCCGGCGTGTAGGGGATCGCCGGGCACTGGTCGCGGTTGGCGATCACGCCGCTGATCGAGCAGCTGATGATCACCGGGTCGTCGAACGAGCTCACGATCCACCTCCCACTGTCACTTTTTGCGTCCATATGGACGCATAACTCGACACGCCCCTCATACGGGCATCACCCCATGTCGTTTCTTCGGCTTCTCGACGTGCTTGTTGCGCGCCATCCGCAGGGCCTTGGCGATCGTCGGGCGGGTCTCGCGGGGGTCGATGATGTCGTCGATCACGGCGTTGCCGGCGGCGATGTAGGGGTCGATCTGCTGACGGACCGCGTTCAGCATGTTCTCGCGGGTGCCCTCCGGGTCGTCGGAAGCCTCGATCAGCGAGCGGCCGATGATTTCGACCGCGCCCTCGGCACCCATCACCGAGATCTCTGCACCCGGCCAGGCGACGATCAGGTCGGGCTCGTACGCCTTGCCGCACATCACGTAGTAGCCGGCGCCGTAGGCCTTGCGGACGACGACGGTGACCTTCGGCACGGTGGCGCGGCTGACCGCGTAGAGCATCTTCGCCCCGTGGCGGATGATCCCGGCGTGCTCGACCTTCGAGCCGACCATGAAGCCGGGCACGTCCTGGAGGAAGACGAGCGGGATGTTGAAGGCGTCGCAGAGGTTGATGAAGCGGGCCGCCTTGTCAGCCGAGTCGTTGTCGAGGATGCCGGCCAGCTGCTTCGGCTGGTTGGCGACGATCCCCGCCGGCTGGCCGCCGAAGCGGGCGAAGCAGGTGATCACGTTCTTGGCGAACTTCGGCTTCAGGTCGAACCAGTCGCCATCGTCGACGATCTCGCGGATCACGTCGTACATGTCGTAGGGCTGCCGCGAGGACTCGGGGACGATCTCCATCAGCTTCTCGGAGGCGCGGTCGATCGGGTCGCTGACGTCGACGAGCGGCGGCCGCTCCTCGCAGTTGGCCGGGAAGTAGGAGAGGTACTTCTTGACCGCGGCGATGCACTCCTCGTCGTCGGCGACCTCGAGGTCCCCCACCCCCGATTTGCGGCAGTGGACCTTGGCGCCGCCGAGCTCCTCCATCGAGATCTCCTCGCCGGTGACGGCTTTGGTCAGGTGCGGGCCGGCCAGCGCCATCGCGCCCTGGCCGGAGACCATCGGCACGAAGTCCGAGAGCGCCGGAATGTAGGCGGTGCCGGCGGCGCAGGGACCCATCATCGCCGCCACCATCGGGATCACGCCCGACATTTCGACCTCCTCGCGGAAGAGGTGGCCGGAGCCGGCGAAGAGGGAGCCCGCCGCCTCCTGAATGCGGGCGCCGGCGCTGTCGAGCAGCCAGACGAAGGGCATCCGCTTCTGCAGCGCCATCTCCCGCAGGCGGGTGACCTTGAGCTCGCCGGTCATCCCCATCGAGCCGGCCATCACGGTGAAGTCGTAGGCGGCGATGCAGCAGGGGCGGCCGTCGACGTCGCCCCAGCCGGTGACGACCCCGTCGGCCGGCGCCTCGACCCCGTCCATCGCCCGCTGGGCGAAGTGCGGGCGGCCGTGGATACCCATCTCGACGAAGGTTCCCCCGTCGACCAGCAGGTCGATCCGCTCCCTTGCGGTGAGCTTGCCCCGCTCGTGCTGCTTGGCGATCTTCTGCTCGCCGCCACCGAGCTTCGCCTTGGCGCGGCGTTCGTGCAGCTGCGCGGTCAGCTCGGACAGCGGAGCGGTGCCCGGCAGCAGGTTCGGGGATTTCTCCTCGGTCGCCACTAGCGTCCTTTCCACTGCGGGTCGCGTTTCTCGAAGAAGGCGGTGACCCCCTCGACGATGTCCTCGGTCGTGAAGCTGAGCGAGAGCTGTGAGCGGAGAAACTCGAGCGCGTCATCGAGCGCCATGTCCTGCTGGCGGTACATCGCGTCATGGCCGAGCCGCATCAGCACCGGGCTCTTCGAGGCGAGCTTCGCCGCCCAGTCGCCGACTGCCGCGTCGAACTCTCCCGCCGGCACCACCTTGTTGGCGAGGCCGAACTCGACTGCCTGCTCGGCCGAGAGCCGCTCGCCCAGCAGCATCATCTCGTTGACCTTCTTGCGCGGGACGTTGCGGTAGATGATCGACATGATCATGTAGGGGAAGGCGCCGACGTTGATCTCCGGGGTGCCGAAGGTGGCGCCCTCCTTGGCGATCACCAGGTCGCAGGAGAGGGCGAGGCCCATCCCACCCGCCAGCACGTGGCCGTTGGCGGCGCAGAGCGAGGGCTTGCCGAGCCGCGGCATCAGCCGGAAGAACTCGAGGAAGAGGTCGGAGGCGAAGTGTTTGGCGACCAGCGGCACGTCGGCGGCGAACCCGCCGAGGTCGGCGCCGGCGCAGAAGACCTTCTCGCCGGAGCCGGTGAGGACGACCGCGCGCACCTCATCGGACGCCTTCGCCGTCTTCATCGCCTCGACCAGCTCGACCAGCATCTGGCCGGAGAGCATGTTCCGCTTCTCCGGGTCGTTCAGCGTCACCGTGGCGACGCCGTCGGCCACCTCGTAGGCGACCTTCTCGCCGCTCCACTGACCATCTCCCTGACTCACCTTCGGGACCATAGCATCGCTGAAAGTGGGAAGTGCTACTGTCCACTTTCCTGAGGGGTGTCTGACCACATCCACCCCTATTGGGGGCGGAAGTCAGGAACGCCCAGCCGAGTACGACGAAAGAGGAGAGAGACAGTGGCGACCGCGACCAGCGACGGCTCCAGCGTCATCAAGCCCGACTTCGAGAGCGGGCGCAAGCACTTCATCTTCAGCCAGGAGCACGAAGACCTGCGCGAGTCGATGCGCTCCTGGGTCGAAAAGGAGCTCTGGCCTCATCGCAACGAATGGGAGGACACCTACTGGCCGACCGAGAAGATGAAGCGCGCCGGTGACCTCGGCTACCTCGGCCTCTGCTTCCCGGAGGAGTTCGGCGGCCAGGGCGGCGACTACTTCTACTCGCTGGTCCGGGCCGAGTGCATGAGCTACTCCGGCTCCGGCGGCACCAACATGGGCTTCGCGGTCCAGACCGACATGACCCTCC
>DASSTG010000027.1:0-110701 GCA_035708105.1 Solirubrobacterales bacterium
AGGGGTTCGCCGGACCCTCCCCGCTGTTGTCCGCCGAACCCCTCCCCACGGCTCCCCTAAGACCGAATCCGAGTCTCCTCCAGGTCCAAGTCCCTCTCGATCTGCCTCAGCGTCTGGTTGCGCAAGCGCCCGGCGCTCCGCAGATCGAGCAGCTCCTCTCGCTCGACCCCGATGAGCTCGCGCCGCAGCTCTCCGTAGTCGACGATCCGCTGTTCGCGGGCGGCGGCCTCGGGGTCCTCGCCGCCGAGAACTGCTTGACACTGCCGGAAGCGGGCTCGGTATAGGTCGCGCAGCCGCTTCAGCTGGTGCTCGGAGGCGCGCTCGTCCTCCTCCATCTGGTCGAGCCGGTCGAGGGCCGACTGCGCCGCCTCCATCCGCGCCACCGCCTCTTCGTCGGACCAGCGTCGCGGCTCCTCCAGCCCCAGGGCGCGGACGATGAACGGCAGGGACAATCCCTGGCCGACCAGGGTGACGAGGATCAGGGCGAAGGTGAGGAAGATGATCTGCGGCCGGGCGCTGACGCTGAGCGGCACCGCCAGCGCTGCGGCGAGCGAGACGGCGCCGCGCATCCCGCTCCAGCCGACGGCGAAGCGCTGGCCGGCGGTTTCGCCCGCGTCGGAGCCCATTGCGAAGACGAAGGCGAGGCGGACGCCGACCGAGGCCGCGGCGATCGCCGCGGCCGGTCCCAGCAGCTGGCTCACCCCTGAGGAGGTTTCGTTCAGCGCGTCGATGATCGCCGGCAGCTCCAGGCCGAGGAGGACGAAGAGGGTGATCTCGAGGCCGAAGACGAGGACGTTCCAGAAGGCGATCGCGCTGAGGCGGACGTCGGCGTCGAGCGAGCGGTGGGAGCGGTAGCCGGCGTAGACGCCGGCGACGACGGCGGCGAGGATGCCGGAGACCTGCAGCTCCTCGGCGCCGAGGTAGGCGCCGTAGGCGGTGAGCACGGTGAGCACTATCGAGAGGCTCGAATCGCTCTGGCGGCGGACGACGAGGTCGGAGAGGACGCCGACCGCCAAGCCGACCGCGATGCCGCCGAGCGAGACGCCGACGAATTCGAGCGCCGCGCCGCCGAAGCTGAAGGCGCCGCCGGTCGCCACTCCGACCGCGATCCGGTAGAGGACGAGGGCGGTGCCGTCGTTGATCATCGACTCCCCTTCGACAAGCAGGCGCACCCGCTCCGGGGCGCCGAGGCGGCGGAAGATCGAGGTCGCGGCGACGGCGTCGGTGGGGGCGAGGACGGCGCCGAGGATCGCCGCCTCGGCCCAGTCCATCCCCGGCACCAGTGCGCGGGCGACGACCGCGACCGCGGCGGCCGCGGCGAAGACGAGGACGACGGCGAGCAGCGCCAGCGGCCGCATCACCGCCCGCAGCTCCTGCGGCGAGGTGCGCCAGCCGGCGGCGTAGACGAGCGGCGGCAGGAAGACGAGGAAGATCGTGTCGGGGTCGAGTTCGACGCTCGGCAGGCCCGGCAGCAGGGCGATCGCCAGGCCGCCGACGACGAGCACGATCGGCGCCGGGATCTTGCCGAAGTCGGCCAGCCGCACCAGCAGCGCCGCGGCGAGGATGAGGACGAAGACCGACTCGACGTTGTTCATCGACCACATAACATCGCGTCCGGTGGCGGAACTGCTCTCACCCCCGCTGGAGGACCTCGACCACGCGCGCGGCGAGCCCGGGGCGCCGCTGCAACTGGTCATGTTCGGCGACTTCCAGTGCCCCTTCTGCCTCGGGGCGCAGAAGAGCCTGCGCCGAGTGCGCGAGCGGCTCGGGGAGCGGCTGCTGTTCGGCTTCCGCCACCTGCCGATCCCCGAGAAGCACCCGCTGGCGCTGGAGGCGGCGCAGGCCAGCGAGGCGGCGGCCGCCCAGGGCTGGTTCTGGGAGTACCACGACGCGCTCTACGCCAACCAGCCCAAGCTCTCGCGCGAGACGATGCTCGAGATCGCCGGCGACCACGGCCTCGACGCAGAGCGGATCGGCGCCGAGCTCGACTCCGGCGTTCACCTGCCCCGGATCGAGCGCGACCTCGCCTCGGCCGCGGCAAGCGGCGCCACCGGCACGCCTACCTTCTTCGTCAACGGCGCCCGCTTCTACGGCGCGTACGACGCCTCATCGCTGGTCGAGGCGCTGGAAGCCTGAGCGCTTGCCGCAACTTCCCGTCGGCGGGCGGTTGATAATGGCAGCGGCAATCGAGCAGGGGAGACTTCGAGACATGAACAAGGTGTCCAAGGTTGGAGTGGTGGCCATCGCAGCCGTCTGGGCGTTGATTGCGCTCGGTACGGCGTCGGCGAGCGCGGCGACGATCTCGGGTACGGTCAGCGACGAGGTCACCCACGCCGGGATCGGCGGGGTCGAAGTCTGCCCGACCCCGCAGCCCTACGAATTCGAAGCCGCGTGCACCTTCACCGACGCGGGTGGGCACTACAGCCTCACGGACCTGCGCCCGTTCAGCTACAAGCTCTACTTCTCGGGCTGGCAGGGCAACCTCCCTTACGTCAGCGAGTACTGGAACGACAAGCTTTCCTGGGAAGAAGCGGAACTCATCAGCCTCGGGTCTCCGGAAGAAGCCCGGCAGCTCGACGTCGAACTGACGCGGGGCGGATCGATCGCCGGCACCGTGATCGACGAAGAAACCAAGGAACCGATCGAAGGGCTGGCGGCCTGCGCCGAAGCCAGTGGCTTCATCTACCAGCGCTGCGACAAGTCCGACGCTGCCGGTCACTACGAAATCAACGGGCTCCCGAGCGGCGAATACTTCGTCGAATACGAAGGCTGGAACCAGGTCAACTACATCCGCGAGCTCTATAAGGAGGCGGACACGCGCGGCCTAGCCGAAAAGGTGACCGTGACGGCGCCGGCGACCAAATCCGGGATCGACGAGGAACTGACCCGCGGCGCCGAGATCCTCGGCAACGTCAGCGAGGCCGCCTCCGGCGCCCCGGTCGAAGGGGCGATGGTCTGCGCACCGCCGCAGGCGGCGGCAGACGCCGACATCGACGTCAACTGCGACTGGACCGACGCGGACGGCAACTACGCGATCCGGGGCCTGTCTGCCGGGACCTACCAGGTCGGCTTCGACGTGGACTGGGCGGGACCATTCGGCGGTCTGAGTGCCTTCGAATGGTGGCAGGGCGCCGCCACGCGGACGGGGGCGACGCTGCTCGAACTGACCACGCCGTCGACCACCACCGGGATCGACGGCAAGGCGAGCCGGCCGTACTACCCGCCTTCGACGCCGCCGCCGGCCCAGTCGACGCCGCCGCTCGTTCTTCCGAGGCCCTTGCCGAAATGCAGGAAAGGCTTCCATCGCAAGCTGGTCAAGGGCAGGAAGCGCTGCGTGCGCAAGCACCGGCGCCACCGCCATCATCATCACCACCACCAGGGGTAGCGCACCCTGCGCTAGGTTCGCGGCGTGAGGGCCCTGGTCCAGCGCGTCAGCCAGGCGGCGGTCGACGTCGAGGGGGAGCGGGTCGCCCAGATCGGCTCGGGGATGGTGATCCTGCTCGGGGTCGGCGTCGGCGACACCGAGGACGAGGCCGACCGGCTGGCCGAGAAGGTGCGCAAGCTGCGGATCTTCGACGACGCCGAGGGACGGATGAACGAGCCCCTGGGCGAGCGCGAGGTCATCTGCGTCAGCCAGTTCACCCTCTACGGAGACGCGAGGAAGGGCAACCGCCCCAGCTACACCGGCGCGGCCCGTCCGGAGGTGGCCGAGCCGCTGTACGACCGCTTCTGCGAGCGGCTGGGGGCGAAGAAGGGGGTCTTCGGGGCGTGCATGGGGGTGGCGCTGATCAACGACGGCCCCGTGACGCTGATGCTCGAGGCTTAGCGGGCGGAGAGCCTGAAGGCCTGACGGGCCAGGGCGGCGGCGCCGGCCAGCCGCTGCCGGCGGCTCTCACCGGCGATCGAGTAGGCGAGCGTGATCCAGCGGTTGCCGCGAACCGCGTAGAGGGTGCTGTAGGCGGGGATCCAGCTGGCGAAGTGTTCCCCCGCCGCCGGGTCGCCGACGCCGGCGACGTGGCGCGGGTCTTTGCTCGGGTAGCGAGCGTTGAACTGAACCTGCTCGGTCATCCGGTTTTCGTACCGCTGCCGCGCCTCGTGAGCGGTGTCGAGCGAGATCGAGACGTGGACACCCCTTCCCGAAAGCTGGCAGCGCGAGTTGGGCGGGGTGGGATCCGTTTCTACCCTCACCAGCCTCCCCAGCCGCTTCCGGGTCGCCGAAGCCAGGGCCCTGCAGGCCGCCGCGTCGAGATGCTGCGACGTCGCCTGCTGCCCGGGGCGTTCGCGGAAACTCCCGACCGCCGGGGGGGTGGACGGGGAGGTAGGGGAGTCGGCTCCACATCCGGCTATAGCGCCGGACGCGGCCAGAACGCAGAGGATCCCGCCGAGGGCTCCGATCCGTTTCATCACGTCAATGGTGCCGGTGGCGAAGCTCACCCACACGGCGAGCGCCGTTTGTGGGACCGATGCCGGAGGAGGGACTCGAACCCCCGACACGCGGATTATGATTCCGCTGCTCTAACCAGCTGAGCTACTCCGGCGGGGAGGAGGATGGTAGCGATGGCGCAGCGGCCTGGCGGCGCTCCGGAGACGGGCTGGTCGGCAATTCGGCCGGTGCTGGTCGCCTTCCTGTTGGCGGCCGATGCTTTCGCCGTTGCGACGCTGGCGATCGTGCACCCGCACGGCTGGCTGCCGCCGTTCATCGGCTTCGGGATCTCGCTGGTCGGCTTGGCCTGGTTCCAGGTCTGGACCATCCGGCACCGGCACGATGACGACTGAGCGCCTGGCGGGGGTAGGGTGGCGAGGATGACCGCGGAGCTGGACAGGGCAGTGAAGACCGTCGTCCGGCGCTGCATGGGAATCCAGCCGGGCGAGGACGTCCTGGTCGTCTGCAACCCGGTCACCGAAGAGATCGGAGCGCTGATGCGGATCGAGGCGCAGGGGGAGGGCGCCGACGCCACGCTCGCCGTGATCTCCGAGCGCGATTCGCACGCCGCCGAGCCGCCGCGCGCCGTGGCCGCGGCGATGGCCGCCGCCGACGTGGTGCTGGCGCCGACGATCCAGTCGATCTCCCACACCGAAGCCCGCAAACTCGCCAGCGAGGCAGGGGTCCGCGTCGGCAGCCTCCCCGGCGTCACCGAAGAGATGTTGGGGCGGCTGATGACCAGCGACCTGGAGGAGATCCGGCGCCGCAGCTGGGCGATCGTCACCGCGCTCAACCGCGCTTCGGAAGTGCGCATCACCTGCCGCCACGGCAGCGACCTGCGGATCGGTCTGGAGGGCCGGATGGGAATCGTCGACGGCGGTGAACTCGGCAACCGCGGCGCCTTCGGCAACCTGCCCTGCGGCGAGGGGTTCATCGCTCCGGTCGAGGGGACGAGCGAGGGGGTGCTGGTCGTCGACGGCTCGGTCGCCGGCGTCGGCCTGCTCGACACGCCGACCGCCCTGACGGTCCGCGAAGGTCACCTGGTCGAGGCGACCGGCCCCGACGGCTTGCAGCTGATGGAACTGCTGACGGTGCACGGGGAGGACGGCACCAACGTCGCCGAGCTGGGAATCGGGACCAACGAAGAGGCGGTCCTGACCGGGAACATCCTCGAGGACGAGAAGCTCCTCGGCACCTGTCACGTCGCCTTCGGCGCCTCGGCGGCGATCGGCGGCCGGGTTCAGGTGCCGGTGCACCTCGACTGCGTGGTGCTCGAACCGACCGTTGAAGTCGACGGCGAGAAGATCCTCGGCGACGGCGAGCTGCTCCTCTGAGGGGCCGGAGCGTGCCGCCCCTGCTGGCCGTTCCAAACCTCTCCGAAGGAAGCGCCGGGGAGCGGCTGGACCGGCTCGAGCGTGCCTTCGGCCGCGGGGTGACCTTGCTCGACCGCCACTGCGACTCCGATCACGGCCGGGCTGTGCTCACCCTCTTCGGTCCGCCGGAGAGGCTGACCGAGGCGCTCGTCCGCGGCGCCGAGGAGGCGATCGAGACCCTCGACATGCGGACCTACTCCGGCGTCCACCCCGCGATCGGGGCGCTCGACGTCTGCCCGGTCGTCTGGTTCAAGCCGGGCGATCACGAAGCCGCCCGGACCGAGGCGGTGGCGGTCGCCGAGCAGATCGGCGGCCTCGGCGTTCCGGTCTTCCTCTATGGCGAGCTGGCGCGCGATCCGGGGCGGGCCGAGCGCGCCTACTTCCGCAACGGTGGGCTGCCCGAGCTCTGGCTGCGGATGGAGTCCGGCGAGCTGAGGCCCGACTTCGGGCCGGGCCTGCCGCACCACACCGCCGGGGCGACGCTGGTGACCGCGCGACCGCCTCTGGCCGCCTTCAACGTCGAGCTCGACAGCGGCGACGTCGAGGTCGCCCGCGCCGTCGCCGCCGGCCTGCGCGAGTCCGGCGGCGGGCCGCCGGGGGTGCGGGCGATCGGTCTGCTCCTCTCCAGCGGCCGCACCCAGGTCTCGGCCAACGTCCACGACCCGCTCACGGTGCCGCTGGGCGAGATCGTCGAGCGGGTGCGGGCGCTGGCGGCGCCGCTCGGCGCGCGCCCAGTCGAGGCGGAGCTCGTCGGCCTGATCCCAAGGGCGGCGCTCGCCGGCTACCCGACCGACGTGCCGATGCGCGGCTTCGACCCCCGGCGCCACACGATCGAGGCGCGCCTCGCCGAGGCGACCGACTAGATTTCGAACTGCATCAAATTTCTTCCCTGCCGGGTCGGAAATTTGATGCAGTTCGGAGAAGCGATGGCTCAGACGAGGAAAAAGCGACAGCGCAAGCGCCGCGGCACCCAGGGCGGGCGGATCGACACCAAGGCGCGCCGCAGCCGCCCGCGCACCCGCGAGGAAGCGAAGGCGCAGGCGCGCACCAAACGCAAGCCGGCGCCGAAACAGGACCTGCCGCCGACCTGGCGGAACTCGGCGATCCGCGGCCTCTTCGCCGCGGTCATCTTCGCCGTCCTCCTGATCGTCATGTTCAAACGCCCGGTCGGCGTCGCCCTCGCCTTCGGCGCCTTCATGCTCGCCTTCTACATCCCCGCCGGCTACTACATCGACATGACCCTCTGGCGGCGGCGCGAGCGCCAGCGGATCCGCGCCCGCGACGAGTAATGGCACTCGACGTCGAGATGCTCACGGTCGGGCCGATCGGCGAGAACTGCTTCCTCTTCCGCCGCCAGGGCTCCGACCGGCTGCTGATCGTCGATCCCGGCGAGGAGGCTGAGCGGATCCTCGCCGCGGTCGAGGAGACGGGGGCGAGCGTCGAGGCGATCCTCGTCACCCACTGCCACTTCGACCACATCGGCGCGGTGGCGCCGGTGGCGCGGGCGACGGGTGCGCCGGTCTACTGCCCCGAGATCGAGGTGCCGGTCCTCGCCGATGTCATGGCCTACGTCCCCTGGGCGGAGTTCGGCCCCTTCGAGAGCTATGAGGCCGACGAGATCGTCCGCGGCGGCGAGACGCTGGAGCTGGCGGGGATGGAGATCGACGTCGTATTCACCCCCGGCCACAGCCCCGGCCACGTCACCTACGCGGTGCGGGGGGAGCCGGCGATCTTCTCCGGCGACGTCCTCTTCCAGGGCTCGGTCGGCCGCGTCGATCTGCCCGGCGGCGATGGCCCGACCCTGCTGGCCTCGATCGGCAGGCTGCTCGACGCCTACCCCGCCGAGACCGTCGTCCATCCCGGCCACATGGGCCTGACCACGCTCGGGGCCGAGCGGGCGACGAATCCCTTCCTCGGCTCCCTGGCGCGGTAGCGCCGCCGAGCGCCGAGCCGCCCCGGCCCTCGCCCAGGCACTAAGGTCGCGCCAGCGATGGCGAGCAAGTTCCAGGCACCCCGCGGCACCTTCGACGTCCTGCCCGAGCAGGCGCGTGCCCGGCGCCGGCTGGAGGCGACCGCGGCCGAGATCTTCGGCCGCGCCGGCTACGAGCCGATCGCAACGCCGGCCTTCGAGGACACCGACCTGTTCGAACGCGGCGTCGGCCGCTCGACCGACATCGTCCGCAAGGAGATGTTCACCTTCGAGGACAAGGGCGGCCGCAGCCTCACCCTGCGGCCGGAGGGGACGGCCTCGGTCTGCCGCGCCTACCTCGAGCACGGGATGCAGAAACTGGCGCAGCCGGTGAAGCTCTTCTACCACGGCCCGTTCTTCCGCCACGAGCGCCCGCAGGCCGGCCGCTACCGCCAGTTCCACCAGCTCGGGATCGAGTGCATCGGCACCGAATCGCCGCTCGCCGACGCGGAGGCGATCATGCTCCTCGCCGACCTGCTGGGCGAGATGGGGGTCCCGGGGGTCGAGCTGCGGCTCGGCAGCCTCGGCTCCTTCGAGGCTCGCCGCGACTATCTCGAGGACCTGAAGGCGCACCTGCACGCGCACGAGGGGGAGCTCTCGAAGGACGTGCGCGAGCGGATCGACATCAACCCGCTGCGCGCCTTCGACGCCGGCGACGAGGGGACGCGGGGGGTGATGGCGAGCGCGCCGACGATCGTCGAGCGCCTGGAAGGCGAGGACGCCGAGCATTTCGGGGAGGTGCGGGCGCTGCTCGACGCCGCCGGCATCGCCTACGTCGTCGATCCGACCCTCGTCCGCGGCCTCGACTACTACACCCGGACGATCTTCTCGTTCGTCTGCGACCGGCTCGGGGCGCAGTCGGAGATCGGCGGCGGCGGCCGCTACGACGGCCTGATCGAACAGCTCGGCGGCGCCCCGACCCCGGCGGTCGGCTTCGCCGCGGGAATCGAGCGGATCCTGCTGGCGCTTGACGAAGAGCCGCCGGCCGGTGGCCGCGACGCATTCGTCGCCGTCGCCGACGAGAGCCAGAGCCGGCGGGCGGTGGCGCTGGCGATCGAGCTGCGCCGGGCCGGGCTCTCGGCCGAGGTCGACCTCGCCGGGCGCGGGCTCAAGGGGCAGCTCAAACACGCGAACCGGATCGGCGCCCGCCGCGTCCTCATCCTCGAGGCCGACGGCAGCGTCCAGCTGCGCGACATGGAGACCGGCGAGCAGCGCCCGGCCGATCCCGGCAACCTTGTCGAGGAGATGACGGGGGAGCGGGAGTGAGCGAGGCTCCGCGGCTGCGCGCGAACGGCTACCGGGACGCCTGGTGCGGACAGGTCCTGCCCGAGCGGGTCGACTCGGAAGTCCGGGTCGCCGGCTGGGTCAACCGCCGCCGCGACCACGGCGGCCTGATCTTCATCGATCTGCGCGACCGCACCGGCGTCGTCCAGCTCGTCTTCAACCCCGAGCGCTCCGGCGCCTCCTTCGAGCTCGCGCACAGGCTGCGGGCCGAGGACGTGCTGAGCGCCCGCGGTGCCGTCGTCCGCCGCTCCGAGGAGACCGTCAACGCCGAGCTCGCCACCGGCGAGGTCGAGCTGCTGGTCGCCGAGGCCGAGCTGCTGGCGAGCGCCGAGACGCCGCCGTTCCAGATCGAGGGCTACAGCGGCGAGGCCGGGGAGGACACCCGCCTGCGCTACCGCTACCTCGACCTGCGCCGCGAGCAGATGCGCAAGGCGCTGGAGCTGCGCCACCGGGTGGTGGCGGCGATGCGCGAGTACCTCGGCGGCGAGGGCTTCCTCGACGTCGAGACGCCGGTCCTCACCCGTTCGACCCCCGAGGGAGCCCGCGACTTCCTCGTCCCCAGCCGCCAGCAGCAGGGCTCCTTCTACGCGCTGCCGCAGTCGCCGCAGCTGTTCAAGCAGCTGCTGATGATCTCCGGCTTCGAGCGCTATTTCCAGATCGCCCGCTGCTTCCGCGACGAGGCGACCCGGGCCGACCGTCAGGCCGAGTTCACCCAGCTCGACGTCGAGATGTCGTTCGTCGGCGTCGAGGACGTGATCGCGGTCAACGAAGGCCTGCTTGCCCACGTCTTCGAGCGTGTAGGCGGGCCGGCGATCTCGCTCCCGATGGAGCGGATGCCCTTCGACGAGGCGATCGACCGGTTCGGCACCGACCGCCCGGACCTCCGCTTCGGGCTCGAGCTGGTCGACCTCGGCGAGGCCTTGAAGGAGACCGAGTTCAAGGTCTTCCGCTCGGTGCTCGAGGGCGGCGGCGCGATCCGCGGCATCAACGCCGGCCGCCGCGAGCTGCCGCGCTCCGAGCTCGACGGCCTGATCTCGCGGGCGCAGGAGCTGGGGGCGAAGGGCCTCGTCTGGGCCTTCCGCGAGGGCGAAGGCTGGCGCTCGCCGACCGCCAAGTTCCTCAGCGAGGATGAGCTCGCCGACCTCAACCGGCGGCTCGGCGCCGAGGAGGGAGACCTGCTGCTGCTCGTTGCCGACAAGCGGCCGGTCGCCAACTCGGTCCTGGGGCAGATGCGCCTCGACCTGGCCGAGAAGTTCGGCCTGATCGACGAGGACGAGCACCGCCTGGTCTGGATCGTCGACTGGCCGCTGCTGGAGTGGAACGAGGGCGAGAGGCGCTGGGACGCGATGCACCACCCGTTCACGGCCCCGGCCGGCGAATTCGATCCGGGCGACCCCGGCGCGGCGCGGGCGCAGGCATACGATGTGGTCTGGAACGGCCAGGAGCTGGGCGGCGGCTCGATCCGCATCCACAGCGCCGAGGTGCAGGAGCAGGTCTTCGCCGCCCTCGGGATCGACAAGGAGACGGCGGAGGCGCGCTTCGGGTTCCTGCTCGAGGCGCTGCGCTACGGCGCCCCGCCGCACGGCGGCATCGCCTACGGCGTCGACCGCATCGTCCAGCGCCTCTACGGCGCCGAGACGATCCGCGACGTGATCGCCTTCCCGAAGACCGCCTCCGGCTTCGACCTGCTGACCGGCGCCCCGGCCCCGGTGGACGAGCTGCAGCTGCGCGAGCTCGGCGTCGCCATCCACCAGCCGAAGCTGCCCGGCCATTGAGGTGGCCGGCCGTCCGGTCATCTGATGGGCCTGCGGGACTGGATCCCCCGCAGGTGGCGCCCGGCTCCGGGGCCCGGGCAGACCCCGATCCACGTGGACGATCCAAGCTACGACGGCTGGGAGGTGGTGCGCGACTTCGGCGACGTCCGCACCGCCCGCGCCTGGCATCAATCCCTGATCGAGGCCGGCTTCGAGGCGGTGCTGACCTCCGACTGGCCGATCGACCGCTTCGGCCGCGGCGACATCTCCCTGCGGGTGCCGCCGGAGAGCTGGAGCGAAGCCGAGTGGCACCTCTCGAACCTCGACGACTGAGCAGTTTGAGGGAGGCCGTGCGGTGGTACCGTGGGGACAGGCTCGAGCCCGTGCGAGAGCCGTCTCACCGTTTGACCCAACACAAACGGCGCGGGAGCTGACAAGTCTCCGGATCCCCTGGGATTCGGGGCAGGCACCCACCTTCATTGGAAGGGATCAAAGCCAGAGGCGGCAACGGCGGGTTGGAGCCCTTTTTTTCTGCCTCCGTTGACGAAGTTGGCGCGATCTGCGCGCCACGCGTGCGACCCGCCGCCTCAACATCGGGGCATGGAAGACGAACCTGCAATCGACCACCTCAGAGGTGGCAAATCATCGGCTCGCCAGAGAGATTGGTCGATGGCTGGGCTGGCGAAGCGACAGCATGGGGTCGTGGCGCGGAGGCAGCTACTGGACCTTGGGATGAGCGGTAGAGCGATCGACGTGAGGATCGATCGAGGGCATCTCCATCTGGTCTTCCATGGGGTGTACGTCGTCGGCTCTCGCCGGATCAGTCGGAAGGGCCGATGGATGGCGGCGACGCTTGCGGGCGGGAAGGGGGTCTTGCTCAGCCACCGATCTGCCGCCCGGCTCTGGCGCTTGCTGCCTCCGGCGGCGGAAGGGGTCGATGTCACCTGCCCTCCCGGCCGGATCGTGCGAAGGAAGGGAATCGTCAGCCATGAATCGGAGGTGCGAGACGACGAGCGGCTGGTGGAGGACGGGATCCCGGTGACGTCGCCGTTTCGAACGATCTTCGATCTGGCGGCGGTGGCGCCGATACGGGAGGTGGAGCGGGCGTTTCACGAGGCGGAAGCGCGGGAGGTTCGGGATCGAGTGTCGCTGCCGATGCTGCTGGAGCGGTATCGGGGGCGGCGGGGAACGAAGAACCTCAGGGCTCTGTTGGGATCGAAGGAGCCGGTGGGGATCACGCGGAACGACTTCGAGGAGGCGTTCCTGGCGCTTGTTGACGCTTACGGCCTGTGCAGGCCGCGGATGAACGCCGACTTCGCCATCCGCGGGCGCTTCTTCGAGATCGACGCGCTTTGGGAGGAGCAGCGGGTGGCGGTGGAGCTCGACAGCCGGAGCATCCACGGCACCCGCAAGCGCTTCGAGTCGGACCGGCTGCGCGACCGCGTCCTCGTCGCAGGAGGATGGAAGACGATGCGGATCACCTGGCGCCAGCTGAGGGATGAACCGGAGGAGATCGTGGCCGATCTGCGATCGGCGCTGGAGCGTCCGGTCCCCACGCACACCCACTGAGCAAGGTAGGTGTGCGTGGGGACCGGACTCCGGGCTCTACCCTTTGACGGATGGAGCGAGAGTTATTCGAGCACTACTTACGCGACGAGAGCCGAGTTGGGCCGGTGACTGAGGGTGCCTTCGTCGGCTCTGCCGGTGGGGCCGCCTGCGGCGATCTCTCGCGGATCTCGTTCCTGGTAGAGGGTGGCCGGATCGGCTCGGTCAGCTTCGACACCGAGGGTTGTGGAGCGACCCGCGCTGCCACGGCTGCGGTCGCCGAGATGATCGATGGTTCTCCCGTTCTAGAGGCGGCTCTGATCGATATAGGCACAGTCGATGAGGCAATTGGCGGCCTGACTCCGGCGAAGCGCCACGCCGCCAAGCTAGCCACGGACGCCCTCCACCGGGGTCTTTCCCAGGCCGCCTCATCGCCGCTGGTCCTTGCCGAAACGCCCGGGTCAGGGACGGGAGCCCCCCCGGAGGAGCCTCCACCTAATTTGCGACGGAGGGGGGGTTCCCGTCCCTCTCGCACCCGCCTCGCCGTAGCCATGTCCGGCGGCGTCGACAGTGCCGTCGCCGCCCTGCTCGCCCGCGAGGAAGGCGCGGAAGTGATCGGGGTCACGGTCAAGCTCTGGGCCGATCCCGAGACCGACGGGGCCAAGGCGTGCTGCTCGCCGGAGGCGGTGCTCGGCGCCCGCGCCCTCGCGCATCAGCTCGGCATCCCGCACTTCACGCTCGACCTCGAGGAGGACTTCCGCCGCCGCGTCGTCGATCGCTTCATCGGCGGTTACGCCGAGGGGCGCACCCCGAACCCCTGCATCCTCTGCAACGGCGAGGTCCGCCTGGCGGCGATGATCGACCTCGCCGAGCGGCTCGGGGCCGAGCGCCTGCTGACCGGCCATTACGCCCGCATCGTCGAAGACGCGGGGGGTCCGCTGCTCGCCACCGCCGCCGACCAGGCCAAGGACCAGAGCTACATGCTGGCGGCGCTGCCGACGGAGCTGCTCGGCCGCCTCGGCTTCCCGCTCACCGAGCTGACCAAGCCCGAGGTGCGGGAGATCGCCGCCCGCCATGGCCTCGCCGTTGCCCGCAAGGCCGAGAGCCAGGACCTCTGCTTCCTCGCCGGCCAGGGCAAGCGCGGCTTCCTGCGCCGGCACGGCGGCTTGCGCGAGCGCGAGGGGCCGATCCTCGACTCCGCCGGCCGCACTCTCGGCCGCCATCGCGGCCACCACGACTACACCGTCGGCCAGCGCCGGGGCATCGGCGTCTCCGCGCCGGAGGCGCTCTACGTGCTCGCCACCGACGCCTCCGAAAACACGGTCACCGTCGGCACCCGGTCCGAGCTGGAGCAGCGCCGCGTCAGCGTCCGCGACGCCGTCCTGCACCGCGACGGCGGCGAGGTGGACGCGGTCAAGCTCCGCTACCGCTCACGCGCCCTGCCCGCCACCGTCTCGGCAGCGGGGAGAGGAAGGCACTCCTCCCTGGAAGTCGAGCTCGGCGAGCCCTTCGCCGGCGTCGCCCCGGGTCAGACGGCGGTGCTCATGGCCGGCGAGAAGATCGTCGGCCACGGCACCATCGCCTGAAGCCTCAGCTCAGGCTTCCGCCTCTTTTTCTTCCCGTTCCTGCCGGTGGTGTTCCCTCTGCATCTGCGCTACGCCTTTGACGCAGGTGCTGAACGGGGTGCCCGGGGTTCCTTTGACGTGCTTCTTGCTCAGCGCCTTGCAGGCTTCGCGCGCGCTCAGTTGTTCGTTGTGATCGGCGCGGGCTGCCGCTTTCACGCAGGCGCTGAACGGCGTGCCGGGCGTGCCCTTGACGTGCTTCTTGCTCTCACCTTTGCAGTAGTAGCCGTAGGCGTGCGCCTTCGGTTGATGGGTCTTCGGCGGGTGTTCAGGCGCGTATTCCGGACCCGTGGCCCCCGCCACAGTCGGCACTGCTCCCAGGGCCAGAGCCGCAAGGCCCGCTATTAGCTTTGATCGGAGCATCATCGCTGTCTCTCCTTCCACAAGTCGGACGTTCGATTTGCTGCTGGAACGTGCCACGGATCGGCATGTAAGCCCGAACTTTGGTGCTCACCGCCCCGAATCGGACAGATATTTAGGCTTCCTAACATGAGGGCGAAGGAGATCCGCGACACCTACCTGTCGTTCTTCGCCGCGCGGGAGCACAAAATCGTCCCCTCCGCCTCGCTCGTCCCCTCGGTCCACGACCCCTCGGTTCTCCTCACCACGGCCGGGATGCAGCCGTTCAAGCCCTACTTCCTCGGCCGCGAAACCCCACCGGCGCCGCGCCTCGCCGACGTGCAGAAATGCTTCCGCACCACCGACATCGAGGAGGTCGGCAACACCGCGCGCCACATGACCTTCTTCGAGATGCTCGGCAACTGGAGCTTCGGCGACTACTTCAAGGCGGAGTCGATCCCCTGGGGATGGGAGCTCTCGACCAAAGGGTTCGGGATGGACCCGGAGCGGATCTGGGTGACCGTCTTCGGCGGCGACGAGGAGCTCGGCCTCGGCCCCGACGAGGAGGCGATCGAGATCTGGCGCGCCACCGGGGTTCCAGACGAGCGGATCGTCCGCCTCGGCCGCGAGGACAACTTCTGGCAGGCGGGGCCGACCGGCCCCTGCGGCCCCTGCTCGGAGCTCTACCTCGACCGCGGCCCCGAGTTCGGCGCCGAGGGTGAGCGGCCCGGCGACGACACCGACCGCTTCCTCGAGTTCTGGAACCACGTCTTCATGAGCTACGACCTCGCCGAGGACGGCTCTCTGACCGAGCTGCCGATGAAGAACATCGACACCGGCATGGGGCTCGACCGGATGGCGGCGATCCTCCAGGACGTCCCCTCCGTCTTCGAGACCGACCATGTGCGGCCGCTGATCGACCTTGCCGAAGAGCTCTCCGGTCGCCGCTACGGCGAGGGCGGGGCGGTGAGGCGGGCGATGCGGATCGTCGCCGACCACAGCCGCGGTGCCGCCTTCCTGATCGCCGACGGCGTCGTCCCCTCCAACGAGGATCGCGGCTACATCCTGCGCCGGATCATGCGCCGGGCGATCCAGCAGGGCCGCACGCTGGGACTGGAGGCGCCCTGGCTCGGGCGCTTCGCCGCGCGGACGATCGAGCTGATGGGCGACGCCTACCCGGAGCTGGTCGCCGAACGGGAGAACATCGAGCGCTGGGTCGGCGACGAGGAGGAGAGCTTCGGCCGCACCCTCGAGCGCGGCACCGAGCTGCTCGAGCGGCTGATCGCCGAGGCCAAGGAGTCCGAGACCTCCTGGATCGAGGCCGCCGCGGCCTTCAAGCTGCATGACACCTTCGGCTTCCCCTACGACCTGACCAAGGAGCTGCTGGCCGAAGCGGGGCTCTCGGTCGACGACCAGGGCTTCGAGGAGCTGATGGAGGAACAGCGGCAGCGGGCGCGGACGGCGAGCGCCACCGCCCACGGCTCCGAGGATTCGCACGAGCGGGTCATGGCTTTCGCCGAAGCGGCGCCGCCGACCCGCTTCGTCGGCTACGAGACCCTGCGCGCGACCACCGGCCTCGCCGCGGTGGAGGCGGCCGACGGCAGGGCGCTGGTGAAGCTGGAGGAGAGCCCGTTCTACGCCGAGGGCGGGGGGCAGGTCGCCGACTCCGGCGTCCTGCGCTGGAACGGCTCCGAGGCGCGGGTGGTCGACGTCTACCGGGTCGGCGAGGACCAGGCGCTCGAGGTCGAGCCGACGGGTGCCGCGATCCAAGCCGGGGTGCCCGTCGAGGCCGAGGTGGACGCCGAGACCCGCCACGCGACGATGCGCAACCACACCGCCACCCACCTCCTGCACGCGGCGCTGCGCGAGCGGCTCGGCACCCACGTCCGCCAGGCCGGCTCGGCGGTCCGTCCCGACAAGCTCCGCTTCGACTTCACCCACGGGCAGCCGCTCTCCCCGGAGGAGCTGCGCGACGTCGAGGACCGCGTCAACGAATGGGTCAAGGCGAGCCGGCCGGTGCGCTGGCTGAACATGAACCGCGACGAGGCCGAAAGGCTCGGCGCGATGGCGCTCTTCGGCGAGAAATACGGCGAGTGGGTGCGGGTTGTCGAGGTCGAGGCGGTGTCGCGCGAGCTCTGCGGCGGCACCCACGTCGCCAACACCGCCGAGGTCGGCATCTTCAAGATTACCTCCGAGGGATCGAGCGCCGCCAACGTGCGCCGAGTCGAGGCGATCACCGGCCCGGCGGCCATCGACTTCTTCCGCGAGCGCGAGGCGCAGCTGCGCGAGGCCGGGGAGGCGCTCGGCAACCCGCAGGACCCGGTGGCGGCGGCGCGCCGCGCCGCCGCGCAGCTGCAGGAGGCCAGCGCCGGCGCCGAGAAGGCCCAGCGCGAGCAGCTCGGCTCCGCGGCCGACGAGCTTGCGGGAGGGGCGGAGGAGTTGCCGGGCGGCAGCGGCCGTATGGTCCTCGCCGCGGTCGAGGAGAGCCTGCAGGCGAACCCGAAGCAGCTGCTCGCCCTCGCCAACCGGATTCAGTCGAAGCTGGGGCAGCCCTCGGTCGTGGTTCTCGGCGGCGCTTTCGGCGGCAAGGCCGGACTGGTCGCGCTCGTCTCCAAGGAGGCGGCCGAGCGAGGGCTCTCGGCCGGCTCGATCATCCGCGAGATCGCGCCCGTCGTCGGCGGCGGGGGCGGCGGCCGCGACGACATGGCCCAGGCTGGCGGCAAGGACCCATCGAAGCTCGACGAGGCGCTCGCTGCCGCGCGCGCCGCGATCGGGCGAGGGCTCGACTGAGCGACGCATGCGGGTGCTCGCCCTCGACCACGGCACCGTCCGCATCGGCTGCGCCCTCTCCGACCCCAGCGGCACCCTGGCGACGCCGCTGCCGGTGATCGAACCGCCGGAGGCGCGCGCCGTCGCCATGCTGGTGGAGGAGCACGGGGTCGAGCGGGTCGTGGTCGGCCTTCCCCTGCACCTGAGCGGGGAGGAAGGCAGCCAGGCGGGCCTCGCCCGCAGCTTCTGCCACGAACTGGAAGCGATCCTCTCCGTTCCGGTCGAGACCTACGACGAGCGCCTGACCAGCCGCATGGCCGACGCCAGCCGCCGTGACGGCGCCGGCGCCGCCCGCGACTCGATCGCCGCCGCCCATCTGCTCGAGTCCTACCTGGCGAGCAGCGCCGCCGCACCCGGGCCGGCCGAGGAAGAGGACGAGTTGTGAGCGACGACTGGCTCAAGGACCCGTTCGCCGATCCCGGCGACCCGGCCGCCCGCGAACGCGAGCAGCGACGGCGGGAACGTGAAGAGAAGCGGCAGGCGAAGTCCGCCAAGCAGCCGGAGCCCTCTCCCGCGCCACCGTCCCCTCCCCAGGTCGAGGTGCCCGAGCGCACCCCGGAGCAGGAGTTCTGGGACGAAGAGCCCGAGGCTTCCCCGCCTCCCGAGCCTCTGCCCGCTGATGAGCCGGCCGCGCCGCCGCCGCTCGCCGCTTACCACGACGAGGGCGACCCGGAGATGGCCGGCGCCGCCCGCAACGGGCGCCGCGCCGGCGATGGCGGCGGCCGCCGCCGGCCCGGCTTCCTCGGTGCGATCGCCCGCCATCCGTTCCGCCTCTTCGCCGCGATCGCGCTGCTCTTCGTCGCCTGGTTCCTCTTCGAGCTCTTCCAGCCCTTCCACAGCGAGGGCAGCGGACGCGTCGCGGTGACGATCCCGAAGGGCGCGAGCGTCGGCGAAATCGGCGACCTGCTGGACCGGAAGGGCGTGATCGACGACTCCACCTTCTTCCAGATCCGGGCCCGGCTCGAAGGCAAGAGCTCGAATCTCTACTCCGGCCACTTCACCCTCGCCCACGGAATGAGCTACGCCGCCGCCCTCGACGCGCTCTCCCAGCCGCCGGTGAAGCGGACGATCACGGTGACGATCCCCGAGGGCTACAGCCGTCCGCAGGCGGCGCAGCTGGTCGAAGAAGACGGCGTTCCCGGCAGCTACACGAAAGCCACGGTGAGGTCGAAGTACCTGAACCCGGCCCGGTACGGGGGCAAGGGGGCGAAGAACCTCGAGGGCTTCCTCTTCCCCGACACCTTCGAACTGAAGCCGAACTCGCCGGTCGCCGACCTCGTCCAGCTGCAGCTGCAGGACTTCAAGCGCAGGATCAAGGGCGTGAACATGAAGTACGCGCGGTCGAAGAACCTGACCACCTACGACGTCCTGACCATCGCCTCGATGGTCGAGCGCGAGGCGGGCGTCTCCGGCCAGTACAAGGACGTCGCTTCGGTGATCTACAACCGCCTGCACGAAGGGATGCCGCTGGGGATCGACGCGACGATCCGCTTCGCCACCGGCAACTACACGAAGCCGCTGACCGAATCGGAACTGGCGATCGATTCCCCTTACAACTCGCGCACGAACGTCGGCCTGCCGCCGGGGCCGATCGACAGCCCGGGGCTGGGAGCGATCGAAGCGGCGGCCCACCCGGCGCAGACCGGCTACCTCTTCTACGTGACCACGCCCGGCGCCTGCGGCAAGCTCACCTTCGCCAAGACCGAAGCCGAATTCGAGGCCGCGGTGAACAAGTACAACTCGGCGCGCGAAGCGGCCGGCGGCAATTCGCCGACCAGCTGCGGGGAATAAGTCACTGGCGATGCCGAAGCTGGCGGTGCTCGGCCACCCGGTCTCCCACTCGCGCTCGCCGGCGATGCAGAACGCGGCGCTGGGGGCGCTGGAGCTGTGGGACTGGAGCTATGAGGCGATCGACGTCGCCCCGGAGGAGTTTGCGGCGAAGGTGAAGGAGATGACGGCGGCGGATTTCGCCGGCGCCAACGTCACCGTCCCGCACAAGCAGGCGGCGCTGGCGGTGGCCGACGAGGCCTCCGAAGCCTCGCAGCAGATCGGCGCCGCCAACACGCTGGTCTTCGCCGCGGGCCGGGTCGAGGCCCACAACACCGATGCCGACGGCCTGCTGGCGGCGCTGCCGGTCTCGCCGCGCGGACGGCGGGCGCTGGTGCTCGGCGCCGGCGGCGCCGCCCGGGCGGTGGTCTGGGCGCTGCTCTGGGAAGGGGCCGAGGTCGAGGTCTGGAACCGCACCGCCGAGAAAGCGGCGGCGCTCTGTGCCGAGCTGGGAGGGGCGGCGGTGACCGACCCCCGCCAGGACGCTTACGAGATCCTCGTCAACACCAGCGCCGCCGGGCTGAAAGGAGAGGATCCCTTCGAGCACCTGCCGCTGGAGCCGGACCTGTTCGCGGCGAGTCAGACGGTCGTCGACATGGTCTACGGCGAGCGCCTCAGCCCGCTCCTGGCCGCCGCGGGGGCGGCCGGCGCGGAGACCGTCGACGGACTCGAGGTCCTCGTCCAGCAGGGCGCGCGATCGCTTGAAATCTGGACCGGGTGCGAGCCGGACCTTGGTGTGATGAGGAGAGGGGCCCGCGGTTGATGAGTTGTGGGCGCCATAACGCCCGGAACTCAGCAAGCCTTCCGTCGATAGCCTTGGCGCGATGACGACGTTCCGTTTCACCACTGCCGGGGAGTCGCACGGGCCCGGGCTCGTGGCGATCGTCGAGGGAATGCCGGCGGGCCTCGAGCTCGACCGGGAGGCGCTCGACCGCGACATGGCGCGGCGCCAGCTCGGCCACGGCCGCGGCGGGCGGATGAAGATCGAGACCGACACGGTCGAGGTCCGCGCCGGCGTCCGCCACGGGCGCACGCTGGGCGGACCGATCGCGCTGCTGGTCGCCAACCGCGACTACGCGAACTGGGAGGAGCGGATGAACCCCTGGCCGGTCGAGGGCTTCGAGCCCGACGAGGTGCACCTGCCGCGGCCCGGCCACGCCGACCTCGTCGGCGCCCAGAAATACGGCCACTCCGACATCCGCAACGTCCTCGAGCGCGCCAGCGCCCGCGAGACCGCCGCCCGCGTCGCCGCCGGCACGATCGCCCGCTCCTTCCTCGCCAGGCTCGGGGTCGAGATCCACAGCCACGTCCTGCAGATCGCCTCGGTCCGCGCTCCCGAGCGGCCGGACCTGCGGCCGGAGGACTTCGCCGACGTCGACGAGGACCCGGTCCGCTGCCTCGACCCCGAGGCGAGCAAGGCGATGGTCGAGGAGATAAACCGCCTGCGCAAGGCGAACGAGAGCCTCGGCGGCAGCTTCGAGGTGCTCGCATTCGGGCTCGTGCCCGGGATCGGCTCCCACATCTCCTGGGAGGACCGGCTCGACGGCCGCCTGGCCGGCGCCGTCGCCTCGATCCAGTCGATCAAGGGAGTGGCGATCGGCGAAGCCTGGGACGTCGCCGGCCGCCCCGGCTCGGAGGCGCACGACGAGATCTTCTGGAGCGAGGAGCGCGGCTACTACCGCGAGACCAACCACGCCGGCGGCCTCGAGGGCGGGATGACCAACGGCCTGCCGCTGTCGGTGCGGGCGGCGATCAAGCCGATCTCGACCCTGACCAAGCCGCTGCGCTCGGTCGACACCGAGACCAAGCAGCCGGCGCAGGCGCTGCGCGAGCGCACCGACTCGACCGTGGTCCCGGCCGCCGCCGTGGTCGCCGAGGCGATGGTGGCGCTGACCCTCGCCCGCGCTTACCGCGAGAAGTTCGGCGGCGACCACATCGATGACGTGCTCGCCGCGCTCGCTGCCTACAAGCAGCGGATCGACTTCAAGGGCTGATCCGGTTGAAGCCGGCGATCGTCTTCATCGGCTTCATGGGGGCGGGAAAGTCCACGGCGCTCGCTGCCGCCGCCGAAGCCGGGCTGGAGACGACCGAGATCGACGAGCTGATGGAGCGCGAGCTCGGCAAGCCGATCCGGCAGGCGTTCGAGGAGGACGGGGAGGAGGCGTTCCGGGTCCGCGAGGCCGAGGTCGTGGGGAAGCTGCTGGAGGAGGCCGACGGCGGCGCGATCGCCCTCGGCGGCGGCAGCGTCCTCTCGGAGCGGATTCGTGCCGGGCTCGACCGCCACGTCGTCGTCTGGCTGGAGATCGACGCGCCCGAGGCCTGGCGCCGGATCGAGGGCACGGGGCGGCCGCTGGCAACCAGCCCCGGGGACGTCGAGCGCCTGCTGGCCGAGCGACTGCCGCTCTACGAAGAGCTCGCCGACGCGATCGTGCCGATGTCCGACGTCGAGGCGGTGGGCCGGGCGCTGCCGGCGCTGCGGGCGCTGGCGGGGATGCCGGCGGGGACGAAGCTGCTCTGGGCGGCGAGCGCATCGGGCGACTACCCGATCCTGGCCGGCCGCGAAATCCTTCAGACGGGATGGTGGCCCCTGCAGAGCCGCCGTTTCTGCGTCACCGACCGCGAGGTCGCACCGCACTTCGGGGAGCTGGTCGCCCCCGTCGCCGGCGCGGTCGAGATCGAACCGGGGGAGGGGGCGAAGACGATGGGCTGGGCGGAGGAGGTTCTGCGCTCGCTCGCGCAGCAGGGGATGGGCCGCGAAGACCACGTCGTCGCCCTCGGCGGCGGCGTCGTCGGCGACCTCGCCGGTTTCTGCGCCCACCTCTACCAGCGCGGCGTGCCGGTCGTGCACGTGCCGACGACGCTGGTCGCGCAGGTCGACTCCGCCTACGGCGGCAAGACCGGCGTCGACCTGCCGGAGGGCAAGAACTACGCCGGCGCCTACCAGCTGCCGGCCGCCGTCCTCGCCGACACCGCCACCCTGGCGACGTTGCCGCCGCAGGAGCTCGCCGCCGGCTTCGTCGAGGCGCTGAAGACCGGCCTGCTCGCGGGCGGCCCGCTCTGGGAGCGGGTGCGCTCGATCGAACGGCTCGACCCCGACGACCTCGCCGACGTCGTTTTCGCCTGCGCCCGCTACAAGTGCGCGGTGGTCGCCGCCGACGAGCGCGACCAGGGGCTGCGGAACGTCCTCAACCTCGGCCACACCGTCGGCCACGCGATCGAGGCGGCGAGCAACTACGGCCGCTATCGCCACGGCGAGGCGATCTCGATCGGGCTGCTGGCGGCGCTGCGGCTCTCCGGCGCGCCTGACCTGCGCGACGAGTGCGAAGCGACCCTCAGCCGCTTCGGCCTGCCGGTGCGGCTCGATCCGGCGATCCCGATCGAGGACGTCCTCGCGGCGCTGGAGCGCGACAAGAAGCGCACCGCCGCCGGCGTCGGCTTCGTGCTCCTCCCCGAGCCGGGGCGGCCCCTGACGGGGCAGCTGATCGACCCGGATAAGGTCAGGGCAGCCGTGGAGGAGCTGTACTGATGCCGATCGTCGCCAACCGCGTCGCCGTTCTGCACGGCGTCAACTTCGACATGCTCGAGCGCCGCAACGCCGAGATCTACGGCGGCCGGTCCCTGTCGGAGCTGGAGCGCCAGATCTCCGGCTGGGCGCGGGAGCTGCAGCTGGAACCGATCTTCTTCCAGACCAACGCCGAGGGCGAGTTCTGCGAATACCTCCACCGGGCCGCCGATCTCGCCGACTCGGCGATCGTGAACGCCGGCGCCTGGACCCACTACAGCCGGGCGATCGCCGATGCGCTGGAGCTGACCCGGCTGCCGACGGTCGAGGTCCACCTCTCCGACGTCGAGGCGCGCGACGACTGGCGCAAGCTCTCGGTCTTCGACGGGCTCGTGCTCGCCAAGGTCTCGGGCAAGGGCCCGGACGGTTACCGGGAGGCGCTGGAGCTGCTCGCGCGCGAGCTCGGGGTCGGCTCCTGATGCGCGGCCGCAGCGACCGCCTCGAGCGGGCGCTGGCCGAGCGCGAGCTCGACCGGATGCTGGTCACCGACCTCACCAACGTCCGCTACCTGACCGGCTTCACCGGCACCAACGGGGCCTGCATCTGCGGCCCCGGCGTGCGCCTCTTCCTCACCGACTTCCGCTACACCGAGCGCGCCGAGGCCGAGGTCGAGGGCTGGGAGACGGTGACTCTCGCCGCCGACTGGCTCGGCGGGATCGGCGAGCGCCTGCAGGGAAGGGTCGGGTTCGAGGACGACCACATGTCCGTGCGGCTGCTGGAGAAGCTGAAGGAGAAACTGCCCGACGGGGTGGAGATGGTCGCCGCCGGCGGCCGGGTAGAGGAGCTGCGCCGGGTCAAGGACGCGGGCGAGCTGGCGGCGATCGAGGAGGCCTCGAAGCTGGCCGACGAGGTCTGGCGCTGGAGCGTCGAACGGGGCTTGGCGGGGCGCAGCGAGAGGGAGGTCGCCCGCGCTGCCGAAGCGCGGATCCGCGAGCACGGCGGCGACCCGTCGTTCCCGGCGATCGTCGCCGCCGGCCCCAACGGGGCGCTGCCGCACGCCGAGCCCGGCGAGCGCGAGATCGGCCGTGGCGAGCTCGTCGTCTTCGACATGGGCGCCCAGCTCGACGGCTACTGCTCCGACGGCACCCGCACCTTCGCCACCGGCGACCCTGACGAGGGGGCAATCGGCGTCTACGAAGTCGTCCGCGAGGCGCAGGCAGCCGCGCTGGAGGCGATCAGGGCCGGCGTCAAGGGCGAGGACGTCGACAACATCGCTCGCGCGGTGATCGACGGCGCCGGCCACGGCGAGCATTTCGGCCACGGGCTCGGCCACGGGGTCGGCCTCGAGGTTCACGAGGCGCCGCGGCTCTCACTGCGCTCCGACGACGTCCTCGCCGCGGGCGAAGTCGTCACCGTCGAGCCCGGCGTCTACCTGCCGGGTGAGCTGGGGGTGCGGATCGAGGACCTGGTGGTCGTCGCCGAGGATGGGCTGCGGAACCTCAGTTCCCTGCCCAAAGAGCTGCAAATAGTGGGCTAGGGAGGGCGCCCCACCGCTCAAATTCAAGTTGAGCTTTTCTGCAGTCGATGCCTGCGCATGGCTGACGGCCCGGAGACCCTCGTCTCGATCCACGAGGACGCGCGGCGCGAGCGCCTGCTCGACATGGAGGACCGGGTGCGGCGCTATCGCACCGCCTGCTTCGGCATCCTCGCGCTGGCGCTGGCACTAGGCGGCGGCACTGAGGTCGGGTACTGGTGGGTGCCGCTGCTCGGGGCCGGCCTCGCCGGCTTCTGGATCGCCGACCGCTTCATGCGCAGCAGCCCGCGGCCGGCCGTCTGGGTCGCCGCCGCCTGGGCGACCCTGCCGGCGCTGATCGCCGCCTCGGTCCTGGTCACCGGCGGCGCCACCAGCCCGGTCCTGGTCTGGTTCGGCCTCCCCGCCGTCACCCTCGGCTTCCGCTTCGAGCCGCGGGGAATGGTCTTCGGCACCGCCTACGTGGTGGCGACGTTCCTCGCCGCCGCCGTCCTGCCCGATCCGCATGCAGCCTGGGAGCAGCGGCAGGAGCTGATCGCGATCGGGGCGCTGATCCTCAGCACGGTGATCCTCTCCGGCGCTCTGGTCGAGTCCGACCGCGCCCACCGGCGGCGTTCGACCCTCGACCCGCTGACCGGTCTCTTCAACCGCAACGCGCTGGAGCAGCGGCTCTCCGAGCTCGAGGGCCAGCCCTGCGATCCGATCGAGGGCCTCTCGCACGCCTTCCTCCTCTGCGACCTCGACCACTTCAAGCGCGTCAACGACCGGTTCGGCCACGCCGCCGGCGACGCCGTCCTCCAGGACGTTGCCTACACGATGCGGGCGGCGCTGCGGGCGGGCGACTCGATCTACCGCGTCGGCGGCGAGGAGATCCTGGTGATGCTCCCCGGCGCCGGCCACGCCGAAGCGATTGAGATCGCCGAGCGGCTCTGCCGCGAGGTGCGCGAACGGCGCCCCGTCGGCGTCCCCGTTTCGGTCAGCATCGGCGTCGCCGTCACCGAAGCCGGTCCGGTCGATACCGAGGACCTGCTCGCCCGCGCCGACGCCTCGCTCTATGCCGCCAAGGCGAGCGGCCGCGACCGCATCTTCGTCGACGACCGGGAACCCGCTCTGCTCAGCGGCTGAGATCGACGTCGCTGCCGAGGCGGGCGCCGAAGGCGGCGAGCAATTCGACCGTTGCCTCGACGTCGCGCAGGTCGACCATCTCGACCGGCGAGTGCATGTAGCGGAGCGGGATCGAGACGACCCCGGTGGGAATGCCGGCGCGGGAGATCTGGAGGACGTCGGCGTCGGTGCTGGTGCCGCGGCCGCTGGCGCTGATCGAGTACTCGATGCCCTCCGCCTCGGCGGTCTCTACGAGCAGCTCGAAGACCTTGGGGGAAAGGGTGGAGCCGCGTCCGATCGCCGGGCCGGAGCCGAAGGGATGGGTCCCGATCTCCTTCTCGTCGACCCCCGGCGCATCGGTGGCGTGGGTGACGTCGACGGCGATGGCGATGTCGGGGCGCAGCTGGAAGGAGGCGGTGCGAGCGCCGAAGAGGCCGATCTCCTCCTGCACCGCGGCGACCGCGGCCATCGAACCGCCGGGCCCGTCCCCCTCGTGGCAGCGGCGCAGGCTCTCCAGCGCCACGTAGGCGCCGAGCCGGTTGTCCATCGAGCGCGAGACGAGCCGCTCGCCGGCGACCGGCATCGGCTCGGTCCGGATCACCACCGGGTCGCCGACCCGGACCAACTGCTCCGCCTCCTCGCGGTCGGCGGCGCCGACGTCGATGTGCATGCCCTTCAGCTCGACGACCTTCTTGCGCTGGTCGGCCTCGAGCAGGTGGATCGGCTTGCGGCCGACGACGCCGGGGACGAGATCGTCCTTGCTGCGAACCTCGACCCGCTGTCCGACCAGGATCTGCGGGTCCCAGCCGCCGATCGGCGCGAACCAGAGAAAGCCCTTCTCGTCGATGTGGGTGACGACGAGGCCGATCTCGTCGATGTGGCCGACCACCGCCAGCAGCGGCGATGCCTCGCCGACGCGGGCGATCGTCGAGCCGATCCCGTCGACGCTGAGCTCGGCGAAGGAGGCGGCCTCGCGCCAGAGCTCGGCGGCGGGGGCCTCATACCCGGAGGGGGCGCCGGTGCGCAGAAGTTCGTCTAGAAGGGGTGGAGTGGTCAAAAGGTCGGCGCAGTATGCCTAAAGTGGACGGATGTTGGTCGGCTGGGGCCTCGGATGCTCGGGTCTATGCCGCGCTCGCTTCACGCCTGAGCTCCTGTCGTCCTGGTCCGTACCCACGGTGCTCGTAGGCAATCATCGCCCAGATCAGCGAGGCGGCCACCACCAGGGACAGCAGCGCCGGGACCTCGGTGGCGACCGGGATCAGGAAGAGGAGGACGATCGCCAGGCCGAGGCGGTGGCGGTTGACCGTCCGGACGTGGCGGTAGCGGAAGCACACGAGCCCCAGCAGGTAGATGGCCATCCCTCCCAGGAGGGCGAAGGCCGGGACGTAGTGCAGCTGCTCGCCGTGCCGGGCGATCGTCACCTTCAACCCGTAGGCGATGAGGACGATCCCGGCGACCATCAGCAGGTGGACGTAGGAGTAGGAGTCGCGGGCGAGCTCGTTCTGCACCCGTCCTGGCTCCGCTTCGCTCAGCCGCCGCGCGGAGATCAGGGCGACGACGTCGAAGTAGGTCCACCAGAGGGCGGCGGCGAGGAAGACCCCGCACACGGCCGCGGCGCCGATCCCGAGATCGAGCCGGCCGGAGGCGCCGAGGCCGATCGCGACGATGCTCTCGCCGAGGGCGATGATGACGATCAGGCCGTGCCGCTCGGCGAAGTGGTTGGGGACGAGCTTCCAGCCCTCCGAGCCGAAGAGGTAGGGGCCGGCCATGTCGAGGAAGATCGCCAGCGCCCAGAGCGCGCCCTGGGCGACGCCGTCGAAGAACGAGGCGGTGGCGAGGATGCCCACCGCGATCGCGGTGCTGACCGCGAGGCCGACCACCGATCGGTGCAGGTCGCCGTCGTCGGAGGCGGCGCCGGCGAGCAGGAAGAGGGCGATGTGGGCGGCGCGGAAGACACCGATCGCAACGGCGAAGCTGAGGGCGAGGTTGCCGAAGGCCTCCTGGACGCAGATGGCGACGATCAGCATCGCCGCCATGGCGACGAAGATCGCCCCGCGGACCGCCAGTGCCTCGGGGTCGATGACGCTGGTCAGCCAGGCATAGCCGACCCAGGCCCACCAGAGCACGCCGAGGATCAGCAGGCCCTGCACGAGCCCCGACCAGGTCTGGTCGTGGGACATCAGCGCCGTGCACTGGGTGATCGCCAGCACGAAGACGAGGTCGAAGAAGAGCTCGAGCGGCGTCACCCGCTCGCCTTCGCGCTGGATTGCTCTCAGTCGGGGATGACGCGGCTCGGTCGAGGCCTCCATGTTCCCATCCTCGCAATACAGTTGTGCCGATGGGCGTCGCAGTTGTCACGGGAGCGTCAGCGGGGATCGGCGAGGCGACCGCGGTCCGGCTCGCCCGCGAGCCTGGGACCGAACTGGTCCTGGTCGCCCGCCGCGAGGAGCTGCTGCGCGAGCTCGCCGCCTCGCTGCCGTGCCGCGCGACCTGCGTGGCGGTCGATCTCACCGCGGAGGAGGCACCGGCGAAGATCCGGTCCCACCTCGAGGCGGAGCACGGGGGAAGGCTGCACCTGCTCGTCAACAACGCCGGCGCGGCCTGGCGCGCCGGCTTCGGCGAGGGCGGCTACGCCAACGTCCAGCGCCACATGGAGCTCAACTTCGAGGCGGTGGTGCGCCTGACCGAGACGCTGCTGCCGCTGCTGCGGGCCTCGGCGCCGAGCGCGATCGTCAACGTGGCCAGCACCGCCGGCCGCGTCTCCCGCGCCCGCACCGGCTCCTACAGCGCCAGCAAGTTCGCCCTCATCGGCTGGTCGGATTCGCTCTACCTGGAGGAGCAGCCGCACGGCGTCCACGTCGGCCTCGTCCTGCCCGGCTTCATCGAGACCGAGAGCTTCCCCGCCACCGAGCTGCGCGAGAAGGCCCTCACCCGCTGGATCGTGTCCAAGCCGGAGAAGGCCGCGGAGGCGATCTACGAGTGCGGGCCCGGCCGCAAGCCGGAGCGCTACGTGCCGCGCCCCTACGCGCTTGCCGCGGTTGCCCGCATTCTCTTCCCCTCGCTCACCCGCCGGGTGCTCAGCGGTGGCGCCGCCTCCAGCCTGACCACCAGGACCGGCGCGGAATGATCTCCGCCGCGGCCATCGCCCTGGTCGTGGTGGTGGTCGCAGCGGTGGTGACCACCCTTGCCGTGGTGCAGGTGCGGCGCGTCAACCGGCGCTTCCAGGTCCTCGACGACATCACCGGGATCGCCGAGAGGGGCGGTTCCCTGGAGGAGACGCTCGACGCGATCGCCGCCGTGATCGTCCCGGAGCTTGCGGACTTCTGCACGATCGACGTAATCGAGGATGACCATGTCCGCCGGGCCGCGACCCGCGCCGGCGGCCGCGACCGGGCCGAGATCGAGCGCGGTCTGGCCCGGCGAACCCCGGCTCTGCAAGAGCGGATGGCGAGCGCTGCGGATCACGAGCGCCAAGACCCGGTCTTTTTCGAGTACGTCGGCGAGGCCGACCTGCGCGACGTCGCCGAGGATCAGGACGACTTCGAGTTCCTGCGCGGCATGCGGATCCGCTCGGGCATCACGGTCGAACTGCGCGCGCGGGGCCGGCCGACCGGGCTGCTCACCTACGGCGTCAGCCACTCCGGCCGTCACCTGCGCGACTCCGACGTCCACTTCGCCAGCGTCCTCGCCGGCCGGGTGGCGCTGGCGCTCGACAACGCCGGCCTCTTCTCCGACCTCGAGCGCAGCGAGCGGGAACGGGCGGAGATCGCCGAGACGCTGCAGCGGGGCCTGCTGCCGCCGCCCCTTCCACACATCCCGGGCTGGTCCCTTGCGGCGACGTACCGCCCGGCGGGGGCCGAGAACGAGATCGGCGGCGACTTTTACGACGCCTTCCGGATCGTCGGCGGCTGGATGGTGGTGATCGGCGACGTCACCGGCCGCGGAGCCCACGCCGCGGCGGTCACCGCCCACGCCCGCTACTCCCTGCGGACGGCGGCCGCCCTCACCGGCGATCCGGTGGTCGCCCTGCGGACGCTGAACCGCGAGCTGATGGCCCGCCGCGGCACCGCGCTCTGCAGCGTCGCCGCGATCGCCATCTCCGAAGATCCGCGGGACCCGGTCAGGCTGGCGGTCGCCGGCCACCCGCCGCCGCTGCTGGTCGAAGGGGACAGGGTCACCGAGGTCAGCGAGACGGGGCCGGTGCTGGGGGCCTTCGCCGAGGACCGATGGACGATCGAGGAAGTCACGGTCGGGTCCGACCGGCTGCTGGTCGTCGTCACCGACGGGGTCACCGACGCGGTGGGTGAGGGGGGGCGCTTCGGCGACGAGCGGCTGCGGGCGCAGTTGTGCGGGCTCAGCAGCCCGGCGCGGGCGGCGCAGCGGATCGAGGGGGCGCTGCACGAGTTCACCGGCGGCGCCCTCGACGACGACGCCGCGATCGTCGCCCTCGCGCCCGCCTCGGCCGACGTGGCGCCGGCGCCGGCGGACGAGCAGGAGCTGGTCGAGCGCCTGTATGCGGCCTTCAACCGCCGCGACCTGGCGGAGATCACGGCGCTCTGTGAGGAGGGAATGGGGTTCTTTCCAGCGGGAACGGCTCAGGAGATCGGCCGCGACGCCCCCTATGTCGGCCCCGAGGGCCTGGAGGAATACCTGCGCGACGTCGAGCAGGTCTGGGACGAGCTGCTGATCAACCCGAAGACGGCCGAGCGCCACGGCGGCTCGTTGCTGGTGCGGGGCAGGGTCTACGCCCGCAGCCGCCCGCTCGGCATCCACGACGTCCCCGTCGCCTGGATCTGGGAGCTGCGCAACGGCGTCTTCACCCGTGGCGAGGTCTTCCCCGACCCCGAGGAAGCCGTCAGGCGCCTCGCCGCCGCCCGCTGAAATCAGCATCTAGGATTCGCCGCCGTGACTATTTCGACGAATCAATTCAAGAACGGGACCCACATCGAGATCGACGGGAAGATCTGGAAGATCATCGAGTTCCAGCACGTCAAGCCGGGCAAGGGCGGGGCGTTCGTGCGGACCAAGCTGCGCCGGATCGAGGACGGCTCGGTGATCGACAAAACCTTCAGGGCGGGGGAGAAGTTCCGCCCGGTCCGGACCGAATCGAAAAAGATGCAGTACCTCTACGATTCCGGTGACGCCGCGGTCTTCATGGACTCGCAGGACTACGACCAGATCGAAATCCCCAAGGAGTCACTCGGGGACTCGATGCAGTGGGTACTGCCGAACGCCGAGGTCGACGTCCTCTTCGTCGACGAGAAACCGAGCGACGTCCAGGTGCCCAGCGCGATCGAGATGAAGGTCACCCGGACCGATCCCGGGCTCAAAGGCGACACCGCCTCCGGCGGCGGCAACAAGCCGGCGACGCTGGAGTCCGGGGTGGTGGTCCAGGTGCCGCTCTTCGTCGAGGAGGGCGACGCCATCCGGGTCGATACCCGCAGCGGCGAGTACGTCTCGCGGGCATAGAAGAGCATCGGAGTCTTGCCACACGCGGCTGGGGCGAAAATCGGGTGCGAGGGACGCCGCTGACAGAATGCGGGTATGCGCAGGTCCGAGCAGCGGCGCGACGCCGTCTTCGCCAACTACCAGAGGGACGTCACCGGGCGGCCGCTGGCCGAGCTGCTGGGCGAGGCGCGGCCGCTGACGCGGGAGCTGGCCGAGGGGGTCGACGAGCACCGCGAAGAGCTCGATGACATCATCGCCGCCCACGCGAAGGGCTGGACCGTCGATCGGATCGCCCCGCTGGACATGAACGTGATGCGCGCCGCCCTCTTCGAGATCGAGTTCATGGACACCCCGGCCGAGGTGGCGATCAACGAGGCGGTCGAGTTGGCGAAGGAGTACTGCGGCGCCGAGGCCCCCGGCTTCGTCAACGGCATCCTCGGCGCCGTCGTGCGCGAGCGGGGGGCGGCGGCTTGAACGTGCGCCTGCGCGAGATCAGCGAGCGCCTGCGCCAGATCACCACCGAGCTGGAGAGCGAGGAGGTCGGCGACGAGCGCGCGGCTCAGCTCGCTGCCGAGGCGGCCGACCTCGCCGCCGAGGCGGTCGAGGAGGCCAACCGCGAGGCGCGCCAGCAGGCGAGTGCCGAGTGAGCATCGCATTCCGCTGTTCCTTTTTGTTGCGATACGCCGATAAGGAACACCGCTGATGAATTACCCGGAGGATCTACGCGCCCTCGTCGAGGAGGCGCTCGAGGACCTGCGGTTCTCCGCCGCCGCCCCCACCGCGGGCCTGGAGGAGGCGATGCGCTATTCGCTGCTCGCCGGCGGCAAGCGGGTGCGGCCCGTGCTCGCCCTCGCCACCGCCCGCGCCCTCGGCGCCGGTCCGGAACGCTTCCTCCCGGTCGCCTGCGCGATCGAGCTGATCCACACCTACTCGCTGATCCACGACGACCTGCCGGCGATGGACGACGACGAGCTGCGCCGCGGCCTGCCGACCTCCCATGTCAGGTACGGGGAGGACGTGGCGATCCTCGCCGGCGACGGCCTCTTCGCCGAGGCGGTCTGCCTCTTCTGTCAGCAGCCCGGGGACCCGGCGCGGGTGCTGGCGGCCCTGGGCGAGCTGGTCGCCGCCACCGGCGTCGACGGCATGGTCGGAGGCCAGTACGTGGACGTGGTCGAAGCCACCGCCGACGCGGACGGCCTGCGTGCCCTGCACACGCTGAAGACCGGCCGGCTGATCGCCGCCAGCGTCAGCGTCGTCCTCGAGCTCGAGGGGGTGGCGGAAAGTGCGAGAATGCCCTACCGGCGTTTTGCCGACGAGCTGGGCGTGCTGTTCCAGATCGTCGACGACATTCTCGACGTGACCGAGTCGGACGAGCAACTCGGCAAGCCCCATGGAAGCGACGAGAGACATGGCAAACTCACCTACGTCAGCCTTTTCGGCCTCGAGCGGGCGCGCGAGCTCGCCGCCGAATCGCACGGCAAGGCGACGGCGGCGCTGGCCGGAGCCAGCGGCGAGACCGAGGACCTGAGGCGCGTCGCCGACTACATCTTCACGAGGAACGAATGAGCGAACAGCCCCCCACCCAGGGCAGCGAAGACGAGAGACACCCGAGCGAGGAGCCGCTGCTGTCGGGGATCGACGGCCCCGCCGACCTGCACGAGCTCGACGACGAGCAGCTGCAGCGGGTGGCGCAGGAGATGCGCACCTACGTGATCGACACGATCGGCGAGATCGGCGGCCACTTCGGCGCCAACCTCGGCACCTGCGAGCTCGCCGTCGCCCTCCACAGCTTGCTCGACTCGCCCCGCGACAAGGTCCTCTGGGACGTCGGCCACCAGGCCTACCCGCACAAGATCCTCACCGGCCGCCGCGACCGGCTGCCGACGATCCGCCAGTACGACGGGCTGGCGCCGTTCTGCTCGATCGCCGAGTCCGAGCACGACATCATGGGCGCCGGCCACGCCTCGACCTCGATCGGCTACGCGGTCGGGCTGAAGGAGGCGATGCGCAAGGGGATCGGAGGCGACGGAAAGGTGGCGGCGGTGATCGGCGACGGCGCCCTCACCGGCGGCGTCGCCTACGAGGCCCTCCACGCCGCCGGGGGGCTGCAGACGCCGATCGTCATCGTCCTCAACGACAACGGGATGTCGATCTCCCCCAACGTCGGCGCCCTCTCCCGCTACTTCAACCGGATCCGGCTCAACCCGCGCCTCTGGCACGCCCGCGAGGGGGTCGAGGACCGGCTCACCAGGCTGCCGCTCGGCCTCGGCAAACGGATCGAGCGCCTGGGCCCGGAGATCAAGGCCGCGATCAAGGCCTACTGGGCGCCCGGGCTCTTCTTCGAGGAGCTCGACCTCGCCTACATGGGCGTGATCGACGGCCACGACGTCCACGCCCTGCGCGAGGCGCTGACCGAGGCCTTCGCCGCCGACCGCCCGGTCGTCGTCCACATCCACACGGTCAAGGGGAAGGGCTTCGCGCCGGCCGAAGAAGGCGGCCTGGAGTCGATGGAGGAGTGGCACGCGGCGAAGCCGAAATCGATCGTCGAAGGTCGGCCCGCCGAAGAGGCGAAGCCGGTGCCGGTCACCGAAACCGACTCCCCCGAGGGGATCGAGGTGCTCGAGAAACCGCCGGAGGCGGGCTCGCCGCCGCAGTACACCAAGGTCTTCGCGGGCGCGATGGTGGCCGAGGCCAAGGCCGATCCGCGGGTGATCGGGATCACCGCGGCGATGGCCGGCGGCACCGGCCTCCAGCAGCTCTGCGACGAGGTGCCGGAGCAGTACTACGACGTCGGCATCGCCGAGCAGAACGCGGTGCTGCTGGCGAGCGGCCTGGCGCTGCAGGGGGCGAAGCCGGTCTGCGCGATCTACTCCACCTTCCTCCAGCGCGCCTTCGACCAGATCGTCCACGACGTCTGCCTGCAGGGCCTCGACGTCACCTTCGCGATGGACAGGGCCGGGTTGGTCGGCGACGACGGCCCCACCCACCACGGCGCCTTCGACGTCTCCTACTTCCGCCCGGTCCCCAACGTCGTGCTGATGGCGCCGCGCGACGAGGCGATGCTGGTCCACATGCTGCACACGGCGATCGCCCACGACGGGCCGGCGGCGCTGCGCTATCCGCGCGGGGCGGCCGAGGGGGTGGAGCTGCCCGCGGCGCCGGAGCTGCTGCCGATCGGCAGGGGCGAGGTGCTGAGCGAGGGGGAGAGGGTGGCCCTGCTCGGATACGGCTACGGGGTCACCGTCGCCCGCGAAGCGGCCGCGATCCTCGCCAAGCACGGGCTGAAGGCGACCCTCGCCGACGCCCGCTTCGCCAAGCCGATCGACGGCGCGCTGGCCGAGCGGCTGGCCCGCGAGCACGATCTCGTGGTGACGATCGAGGAGAACGTGCTCGCCGGCGGCTTCGGCTCCGCCGTACTCGAGCACCTCGAGGACGCCTTCGCCGAGAGCCCGGGGGAGCGGGCGCGGGTACTGCGGATCGGCCTGCCCGATCGCTATGTCACCCACGGCAAGCCGGCGCTGCTGCGCGCCGAGGTCGGCCTCACCGGCGAGTCGGTCGCCGACCGCGTGCTCGCCACTACCTCAAACGCACAGCCGGCGCTGACCTAAGCAATTTTGGGGATTGATTCAATCGGCGCAATCGTTTAGCCTGCGCCAGTCTCTCCGGTGAGAGAAGCGGGGCATCAGCCGGCGCTTCTGGGGAAAGGTCACCAGGGGGAGGAGGGACGCGCTCTATATGTGTGGATCCGATGGGGAACCGGATCTCTCGCGCCCGCCTCTCGAGGCCGGGGCGCGAGGCGCGCCCGGAGAGCCGCCATGGAGGTCCGGAGTGCAGGGCGCCCGCTTGCGCGGACGCCCTGCCTTCGAACCCCACCATCGTTGCACCGATCCATGTCGCAATTCGGCCGAGGTAGGTCTAGACTCCCCCCTGGCGGGGCTCATCTAGGGCTTTGACTGGTAGCCCGAAACTAGCAGGGCGGTGAGCACCCGCCGGTATGTACCGCGGGTGACGATGAGCGCGTTCAGCGGCGCCCGTGATCGCCGGGCGCCCACCAGTCAGCGAGGGTTCGGCGCCAGTTTCGCCAGCAGATTTCCTCCAGTTCCTCGTCGCCGAACCCGACGTCGCGGAGCGCCTGCAGGAGTCGGGGCAGGCCGCTGACGTCTCCCAGCTCGGCGGGCATCGTGGCACCGTCGAAGTCGGAGCCGAAGGCCACGTGCCGGGGCCCGATTCGGTCGGCGACGTAGCGGGCGTGCTCGGCGATCAGCGCCAGCGGCGTGTCCGCGTCGTCGCCGAAGTCGGGCCGCAGGAAGACGGTGGCGAAGACGATCCCGACCAGCCCGTCGCTTTCGCCGATCGCGTCCAGCTGCGCATCGGTGAGGTTGCGGGAGGCGGGGCAGATCGCGTGGGCGCCGGAATGGCTCGCAACCAGTGGTCCCAATTCCAGCCCTGCCACGTCCCAGAACCCCGCTTCGTTCATGTGACTGAGGTCGACGAGGACGCCGAGCTCGGCGCAGCGGGCGACGAGCGCCTTGCCGGCGTCGGTGAGGCCGGGGCCGATGTCGGGGGTGGAGGGAAAGGCGAAGGGGACGCCGTGGGCGAAGGCGTTGGAGCGGCTCCAGACCGGTCCCAGGGAGCGCAGCCCCGCCGCGTACCAATGCTCGAGCGCCTCCAGCTGCGGATCGATGGCCTCCGCGCCCTCGAGGTGGAGGACCGCGACCGGAGAGGACGGTTCCTCGCGGGCGGCGTCGACGTCGGCGATCTGACGCGCCACCTTGACGTGCCCTTCGCGCTCGAGCCGCAGCAGCCGTCCGGCGGCGGCGGTGGCGTGGGCGGACGCCTGCTCGTGATCAAGCGGCTGCGCCGGCGGCACGCGGCCCTTGCCGCCGAATCCGGGCGCCGCCGAGGCATCTTCCGGCGAGGGCGTGAAGATGGCGAAGATCCCACCGCGCATGCCGCCCGCGCGCATCCGCGGCAGGTCCAGGTGTCCGCCGTCGCGGCCGTCGACCAGGTCCGCGTGGTCGTCCCGCGTCAGCGCATCGTTGTGGCCGTCGAAGACGGGAAGCATCCGAGCAAGCTAACGAGGCGGAATCCCGCTCAGCTCGCGTTCAAGCCGCGTCCTCGCCGTCTACCAGCGTAAGCAGTGGCGAGCTGTCTAGTACGAAGACGAGGGACAGAAGGTCCGGGTGCTGCTGGCTGCTTGACATGAACCCGACCACCTTGCGACCTAGATTGCGCTCGATGACCTCGATCAGCGGCTCCCGAAGCACCTCGCTGAGGTCGACCCGGCCTTGTGCCACGGCGCGCTCGCCGCCTCCCTCGAACATCGTCTCCTCGCTTTTGGTGTGGCCTTCGCGCAGCAACACCATCACGCTGTCGTCGTGGAGGTAGGTCCTGGCCTTCGTGGGGCCGCGGCCGACCGCTCCTTTCAGGACGCGGACGACCTCACGCGAGATCGCGGCCGTGTGGGAGTCCGGACGATTCTCAGAGCTGCCCTCCACACGCCGATTCTCGCAAAACCGCACGCCGCCTGGGATAGCCATCGATGATCGCCGGGATTCTCCTCCACAACAGAAAACGCCCCGCCGGGGAGGCGGGGCGCTTCTGGGGTTACTACAGGGAGGAGAGATATGTATCTCTATATATGTGGATCCGTGGGAGGTAGGTGAGCCCGGTTAGTGTCGAGAGCGTCGCTGTGGGAAGCAGCGAGGCGATATATCGACGCGGGGTTCAACCAAGAAGTCTTTGTGGTGATCCTTTAGTCGGTTTCCTCTTGCGAATCCTTGAACAGCGTACGAACGTATGTGCGACTTGTGTGTGAGTGGGGTCACAGACCCCCTGCAACTCACGGATTCTGCGGGTTCCTGGGCTCCAATGTGCTCTAGAACAGCGGACTGGGCGGGGGAAGTTGTCAAGAAAATGTTGCACGGCTCTCTCAGCGAGCCCTAAATCGCCCCCTCCCCGAAATGCCGCTGTAGCTTTCGGGCGATGAAGAAGGCGCGGATAGACGCGGTTCTGGCCGACCGCGGCCTTTTCCCTTCGCGCTCGGCGGCCGCCGGCGCGGTACGGGCCGGCGAAGTCCGGGTCGGCGAAGACGGCCCGGTGGCGCTGCGGCCGAGCCAGCTGGTCGAACCCGACGCGCCGCTGATCGTCGCCGCCGGCCCGCGCTTCGTCTCCCGCGGCGGCGTCAAGCTGGAGAACGCGCTGGAGGCGCTGGGCGTCGAGGTCGCTGGGCGTGACTGCCTCGACGTCGGCGCATCCACCGGCGGGTTCACCGATTGCCTGCTGCAGCGCGGGGCCGCACGGGTTATCGCCGCCGACGTCGCCTACGGGCAGCTGGACGTGCGGCTGCGGGAGGACCCGCGGGTGTACGTGATCGAGCGGCGCAACGCGCGGGACCTGGGGCCCGCGGACCTGCCCTTCGTGCCCTCGCTGGCGACGATCGACGTCTCCTTCATCTCGCTGACCAAGGTGCTGCCGGCCGTGGTCGGCTGCCTGGAGCCGGGTGGCGAGCTGCTGTCGATGGTGAAGCCGCAGTTCGAGCTCGGCAGGGAGCGGGTCGGGCGCGGCGTCGTCCGCGACCCGGCCGACCGGCGCGAGGCGATTCTCGCTGTGGCGGCGGCGATCCACGACCTGGGGCTGCCGGTGCGCGGCTTCGCCTCCTCCGGGCTGCCCGGGCCGAAGGGGAACCGGGAGACCTTCGTCTGGGCCGGCGGCGATGGGCCGGGGCTCGAAGATTTCGCGGCTGCCGCCGTCGCCGTCGTCGAGGAGGACGAATGAAGACCGCGGCGCTGATCACCCACTCGCACCCGCCCGCCGCCACCGAAGCGGTGAAGATCGCCGCCGAAGTCGCCGAGGAGATGGGCTGGCGCCTCGCCGCCAGCCAGGACGAGCTGGCGAAGCACGGCAGCGCCGCCGAGGGGATCGACGTCACCGCCGAACACACCCTGCCGGACATCTGCCTCGTCCTCGGCGGCGACGGCTCGATCCTGCACGCGCTGCGGCGCTACGCGCGCACCGAGATCCCCGTCTTCGGGGTCAACTTCGGCACGGTCGGCTTCCTCGCCGCGGTCGAGCGTGCCGACGCCCGCGCCGGCATCAGCCGCGCCCTCGCCGGCGAAATCGAGACCGTCGCGCTCCCCGGCCTCGAGCTTGTCTGCGATGGGGTCAACGAGGTCGGCCTCAACGACATCACCCTCGTTCGGCGCCCGCACGACCGCGTCGCCGAGCTCAGCTACCGGATCGCCGGCAAAGAGGTCGGCCACGTCCGCTGCGACGGCCTCGTCGCCGCCACCCCGGTCGGCTCCACCGGCTACAACCTCGCCAACCAGGGGCCGATCCTGGCCTGGGGCGTCGAGGGCTACGTCGTCAGCTACATCTCGCCGCACTCGCTCACCGCGCGGGCGCTGGTCGTCGCCCCCGAAGACGTCCTTCACGTCGACAACGCCCCCGAACGCGAGCCGGTGGAGGTCGCGGTCGACGGCGGCAAGGTCGCCGACCTCTCGCCCGGCGCCGAGCTGGAAGTCCGGTTCCTCGACTCCGTCAGCACGCTGGCGCAGCTCCCGGGCGCCAGCTTCTACCAGCGCATCCGCGACAAGTTCGGCCATCTGGCGGTTTAGCGCCATGCCGGAAAAGCCGAGCTGCGCCGCTCGATAGGGTCCGCGCTCGATGGAGCGCAAATGGTGGACCCTGCTGCTGGTCTCGGTCGCGACGTTCATGCTGCTGCTCGACGTCACCGTCGTCAACGTCGCCCTGCCGGACATCCAGCGCGAACTGAACGCGAGCCTCTCGAGCCTGCAGTGGGTGGTCGACGCCTACTCGCTGATGCTCGCCGCCTTCCTCCTCACCGCCGGCTCGCTCGGCGACCGCTTGGGGCGGCGGCGCGTGTTCACGATCGGCTTCGGCACCTTCACCTTCGCCTCGTTCCTCTGCGGCATCTCCAGCGACCCGACGCTGCTGAACCTGGCGCGGGGCCTGCAGGGGATCGGCGGGGCCGGGATGTTCGCCACCTCGCTGGCGCTGATCGGCCAGGAGTTCCACGGCAAAGACCGGGCGACCGCCTTCGGGGTCTGGGGGGCCACGGTCGGCGGCGCGGTCGCGGTCGGACCGCTGATCGGCGGCGTCATCACCCAGAACTTCGGCTGGGAGTGGATCTTCTTCGTCAACGTCCCGATCGGGATCGCCGCGATGGTGCTGACCGAGCGCAAGATCGTCAACGTCGCCGCCCAGGATCCCGAACCGGTCGACATGCCGGGCCTCGTCACCTTCTCGGTAGCGCTGTTCCTCTTGATCTTCGGTCTGATCCGGGGCAACCCCGAAGGGTGGGGCAGCGCGGTGATCGTCGCCTGCCTGATCGCGGCCGCCGTGCTGCTGGTGGCCTTCATCGCCATCGAGCGCCGCAGCGACCACCCGATGCTCGACCTGACGCTGTTCCGCAAGCCCGCCTTCAACGGGGTCTCCGCGGTCGCCTTCGCGCTCTCGGCGGGGATGTTCGCGATGTTCCTCTACCTCACCATCTACCTGCAGGGGGTGCTCGACTTCTCGCCGCTCGAAGCGGGCCTGCGCTTCCTGCCGCTGACCATCCTCGGGTTCGTCGTCGCCCCGGTCTCCGGCTCGCTCTCGCACCGGGTGCCGATCCGGATCCTGCTCGGCTGCGGCCTCACCCTGGTCGGGATCGGGCTGCTGCTGATGCACGGGCTCAGCCCGAGCTCGGAATGGACGACGCTGCTGGTCGGCTTCGTCATCGCCGGGATCGGGATCGGGACCACCAACCCGGGTATCGGCCAGGCGGCGATCGCGGTCGTGCCCGTGCATAAATCGGGGATGGGGTCGGGGATCAACACCACCTTCCGGCAGGTCGGCATCGCCACCGGCGTCGCCGGCCTCGGCGCCGTCTTCCAGGGCGAAGTCGACTCGAAGCTGGGTGAGCTGGTGCCGCACGCCCCGGCGGGGCTCGGCGAAGCGGTCGCCTCCGGCGGCTCCCGGGCGATCGAAGAACTGCCGCTGCATGGGCCGCTGCAGGCGAAAGCCGCGCGCGCCGCCGACGTCGCCTTCACCAGCGGCATGAACTCGATCCTCGTGATCGGGGCGATCATCTGCTTCGTCGGCGCCCTCTGCGGCTTCATCCTCGTCCGCTCCGAGGACTTCGTGCAGCCGACGGACGGCCCGAGCGAGTCCTCGGCTGGGTAGTCGCACTTTCGCGCGGAACCCGCCGCTGAAGATTTACCTTCTGCGCGCCATTGTTGACAACACGCCTCGTATGTTTTCCTCCATGGCGGTGATGGCAAGGGAAGCATGGACCGACGCGCGACTGGACGACTTCAAGGAGAACGTCAACCGGCGCTTCGACGAGGTCGACAAGAGGTTCGACGAGGTCGACAAGCGATTCGAGCAGGTCGACAAGCGATTCGACCGAGTCGAAGCCGATATTCGTGAACTTCGAACGGCGATGAAAGCGGGCTTCGACTCGATGCACCGGACGATGCTCATCGGCTTCGTCTCGCTGTTCGGAACCATCGTCAGTGCCATGATCGCCGCGATGGCCTTCGGGTAACTCCGGAAGCAGCGGCCAAATCCGCCTCAGTCGGTCCGCCTCCGTTGCTACACAGCACGCATGCTGCGCGAGTTGCGGATCGAGAACCTGCTCCTGATCGAGAGGGCCGAGCTGCGGCTGGATGAGGGTCTGAATGCGATCACCGGCGAGACCGGGGCGGGGAAGACGGTGCTGGCGCACTCGCTCGACCTGCTGATGGGCGGCAAGGCGAAGGCGCAGATCGTCCGGCCGGGAGCTGGGGAGGCCTGGGTCGAGGGGGTCTTCGACCTTCCCGAGGGGCTGCTCGAGGAGCCGGAGTTCGCCGAACTGGCCGAGCGGTTGCCCGAGGGCGCCGCCGAGATCGTGCTCGGACGGCGGGTTGCGGCGAGCGGCCGCACCAGCGCCTTCGTCGCCGGCCGCGCCGCAACCGCCGCCGACTTGAAGCTGCTCGGCGGGCGCCTGCTCGCCTTCTTCGGCCAGCACGAGCACCGGCGGCTGACGATCTCCTCGGCGCAGCTGGAGATCCTCGACGGCTTCGTGGGCCCGGAGCACCTCGAGCTGCGGCGCGCCTACCAGGAGGCGCACCGCGAGTGCGGCCGGCTCGCGGCCGAGCTGGCGGAGCTGCGCGAGCGCGAGGGCTCGCGGGAGCGCGACCTCGACCTCTACCGCTACGAGCTCGCCGAGATCGAGGCGGTGGCGCCGGTTCCCGAGGAGCGCGAGCAGACGGCTGCCGAGCGCGAGCGGCTGCGCCACGCCGAGGGGCTGCGGGAAGCTGCGGGCTCAGCCCACGCCGGCCTGTCCGGCGCCGACGAGGACGGCGGCGGCGCGGCGGCGGCCTTGGCTCAGGTGGAAGCGGCGCTGCAGGGTGCCGCCGGACTCGACCCTGCGCTCGACTCGGTCGCCGAGCGGGTCGCGGCGCTGGCGGTGGAGCTCGGCGACGTCGCTTCGGAGCTGCGCGACTACGCAGACGGGGTCGAGGCGGACCCCCGGGCGCTGCTGGCGATCGAGGAGCGGCTGGAGGCGATCGACCGACTCGAGCGCAAGCACGGCGGCAGCGTCGAGTCGGTGCTGGCGCACGCCGAGCGCTGCCGCGAGGAGATCGCCCGGCTGGAGGGCGCCGAGACCCGCACCGCCGAGGCCGAGGCGGCGCTGGCGGCGGCGGAGGCGCGACGGGCGAAGCTGGGCGGGAAGCTGAGCGCGGGGCGGGAGGCCGCGGTCGAGCCGCTGCAGGAGCGCGTCGCCGCTGAGCTGGCGCTGCTCTCGATGGAGGGGGCGACGCTGCAGGTGGCGCTGGACCCTCACCCGGAGGCCTACGGCGCCTCGGGCCGCGAGACGGTCGAGCTGCGGGTAGCTCCGAACCCCGGGATCGAGCCGGCGCCGCTGCGGGACGCCGCCTCGGGCGGTGAGCTCTCGCGGGTGATGCTGGCCCTGAGCGGCCTCGGCCGAGGTGGGGCCGCGGCGACGATGGTCTTCGACGAGATCGACGCCGGGGTCGGCGGCAACACGGCGCGGGTCGTCGGCGAACGGCTGCGCGCCCTGGGCCGCGAGCGCCAGGTGATCTGCATCACCCACCTGCCACAGGTGGCCTCCCTCGCCGACGCCCACTTCCGGCTCGAGAAGAACGTGACCGGCAAGCAGTCGCTTGCCACCGTCGAAAGGCTGGAGGGGGAGGCGGTCGTCGGGGAGATCCGCCGCATGCTCGGCGGCAAGCGCTCCGACGAGGCGGCCACCCGCCACGCGCGCCAGCTGCTTGCCGCCGCCTGAAACGGCGCAACGGATTCCTGCCACACCCGGCTGGGGCAGGAATGGGATGCGTTGCCAATGACCGGTTCCTTCGCCTAGTCTGACTCGATGGCCACCGCTTCCCGCCGCCGCTTGCCGGCGCTCCTCGGGCGCAGGAACGGCGCCCGAGGCGATGCGCCGATCGAAGGAAGCGCGCGGCTGGGGGGGCGGACCAAGCACCTGGTCAAGCGCCTGCGGCCGGGCGATGTCGCCGTCATCGACCACGTCGACATCGACCGCATCGCCGCCGAGGAGCTGGTCGAAGCCGGGGTGGCGGCGGTCCTGAACGCGGCGCCCTCCTCCTCCGGGCGCTACCCGAACGCCGGGCCGCTGATGCTGGCCCGCGAGGGCATCCGCCTGATCGACGCCCCCGAGGCCGAGCTGTTCGAGCGGCTCAAAGACGGCGACCGGGTCCGTCTCGTCGGCGGCTCGATCTACCGCGGCGGGGAGGAGGTCGGGCGGGGCCGGGTCCTCGGCGTCGCCGAGCTCGAGCGCCAGATGCAGGAGCACCGGCAGCGGATCGACGAGGCACTTGGGGAGTTCGCCGAGAACACCGTCACCCACGTCCGCGAAGAGACCGATCTGCTGACCGGCAACATCGCCTTTCCGCCGACCCGGGCGAGCTTCCGCGACCGCCACGTGCTGATCGTCGTCCGCGGCGACCGCCACCGCCGCGACCTGAAGGCCCTGCGTGCCTACATCCGCGACGTGCGGCCGCTGGTCGTCGCCGTCGACGGCGGCGCCGACGGGGTCCTGGAGGCGGGGCTGAAGCCCGACGTGATCCTCGGCGACATGGACTCGGCCGGCGACGCGGCGCTGCGCTGCGGAGCGGAGCTGATCGTCCACGCCTATCCCGACGGAAGGGCGCCCGGGCGGGAGCGCCTGCTCGCGGCGGGGCTGCCGCACCAGGTGGTGCCTGCGGCGGGAACCAGCGAGGACGTGGCGATGCTGATGGCCTACGAGAAGGGGGCGGCGCTGATCGTCAGCGTCGGCGCCCACTTCAACCTGGTCGAGTTCCTCGACCGCAAGCGCGGCGGCATGTCCTCGACGTTCCTGACGCGGTTGCGGATCGGCGAGCGCCTGGTCGACGCCAAGGGGGTCAGCCGGCTCTACAAACCGAGCTCGGCGCTGGCCCCGCTGGCTCTCTTCGCGCTCACCTTCCTGATCCTGCTGACGATCCTGGTGATCACCTCGCCCGCCCTCAACGACGTCTGGGAACTGGTCTGGCTGAAGATCCGGATCTGGCTCGGAATTTAGAGTCCGCCGACTAGCCTTTCTCGCAGATGGGGTACTCCGCCCGCTACCACGCCGCCTCGCTGATCGCCGTCTTCCTCGCCCTCGCGGTGGGGATCCTCGTCGGCGCGGAGTTCGGCGGCCACGCCCTGACCGAAACCCGCCGCGACCTCGAGCACAGCCTCGTCGGCAATCTCCAGGACGCCCGCTCGCGGGCCGACGAACTGAGCGGGCAGCTGAACCGCTCCGACGAATTCGGCGAACGTGTCTACCCGGTGCTGACGCGACAGCGGCTGCGGGCGCGGCGGATCGCGATCGTCGCCCTCGGCGGGCTGCCGAGCGAGGTCACCGCCGATGTCGAGGACGCGCTCGGCCCGACCGGGGCGAAGCTGGTCGGGGTCGGGGTGGTGCGCGAGCCGGTCGACGTCAACGGCCTGGCCGGCGACCTGGCGAAGACGCGCTTCGCCGACCTTCGCGGCAACCCCGAGGCGCTGACGGAACTCGGGACCGGGCTGGGGCGGCAGCTGGTGATCGGCGGCACCCTGCCGGAGGTCGTCCGCGGGCAGCTCTTCTCCCGCGCCAGCGGCACCTTCGGCGGGCTCGACGGCGTCATCGTCGTCCGCGACCAGCCGCCGGACATGGGGCCGGTGCAGCGCTCGAAGGCCAACCAGCTGGAGTCGGCGCTGATGGGCGGGATCACCGCGACGCGGACCCCTGCGGTGGGAATCGAGACGACGAGCGCCGAACCTTCCTCGGTCTCCTTCTACCAGTCGAACGACCTCTCCAGCGTCGACGACGTCGATCTCACCGCCGGGCAGCTGGCGATGGTCTTCGCGATGCTCGGCGCCGAGGGCAGCTTCGGGGTCAAGGGGAGCGCCGACCGGCTCCTGCCCGACCTGCTGGCGGAAGGCCCGTAGGGCGTGCACTGGGTCGGCTTCCCGCTGGCGATCGCGATCTCGCTGTTCCTGGTCCCGGCCGGAGCGCGGGGGCTGCGCGAGGCGGGCCTGGTGCGGGAGAACTACCGCGGGGCGCTGCTCGCCTTCCCGCTCGGAGCGGTGCTGGCGACGGCGGCGCTGGTGACGCTGGCGCCGCTCGCCTTCCTCAACGACCGCGCCGACCTCGACCTGCTGGAGCCGGCGCTGCGGCAATGGCTGCCATACCTGCTGGGGATCGCCTTCCTCGGCTTCCTCGACGACGCGCTGGGGCGCGGCGAGGCGGCGGCGGCGCCGCGGGGCTGGCGCGGGCACTGGTCGGCGCTGCGGCGGGGGTCGCTTTCGACCGGCGCGATCAAGGCGGTGGGGGCGCTGGCGCTGGCCGCTTACGCCGTCTCCGGCCGCGGCCTCGAATCCTGGCGCTACCTGGCCGACGTGGCGCTGCTGATCCTCACCACCAATCTCTTCAACCTGCTCGACCTGCGGCCGGGCCGGGCGGAGAAGGCGCTGGCGCTGCTCGCCGCGGGGCTCTGCCTCGGCGCCTGGACCTTCGAGCCGCTGGAACTGCTGGGGCTGTTCGCCGGCCCGGTGCTGGTCGGAGCCTGGCTGACGCTGGGCGAGCGGGCGATGCTCGGCGACACCGGCTCGAACCTGATCGGGGCGGTGGCCGGGGTCTGGCTGCTGACCACGCTGGGGGGCGACGGCCGCCTGGTGGCGCTGGCGATCGTCGCCGCCCTCACCGTTTACGGGGAGTTGCGGTCTATTTCGCGGACGATCGACTCGGTTCCGCCCCTGCGCTGGCTAGACTCGCTCGGCAGAGCATGAGTCCGTCCAGCAAAGGCGACACCCGGTTCATCTTCGTCACCGGCGGCGTCGTCTCAGCCCTCGGCAAGGGGATCACCGCGGCGGCGATCGGGCGCCTCCTCGTCTCCCGCGGCTTCCGCGTCCAGCTGCAGAAGTTCGATCCCTACATCAACGTCGATCCGGGGACCATGAGCCCGTTCCAGCACGGCGAGGTGTTCGTCACCGAGGACGGGGCGGAGACCGACCTCGACCTCGGCCATTACGAGCGCTTCACCGATGAGAACACCTCGCGGGCCTCGAACGTCACCGCCGGAGCGGTTTACAACTCGGTGATCCGGCGCGAGCGCCGCGGCGACTACCTCGGCGCCACGGTCCAGGTGATCCCGCACATCACCAACGAGATCAAGCAGAAAATCCTCATCGTCGCCGAGTCGCAGTCGGTCGATTTCGTGATCACCGAGATCGGCGGCACCGTCGGCGACATCGAGTCGCTGCCGTTCCTCGAGTCGATCCGCCAGCTCTACACCGACCTCGGGCCGAAGCGGGCGATGTTCGTCCACCTGACCCTGGTGCCGTACGTCGGCCACGCCGGCGAACTGAAGACGAAGCCGACCCAGCATTCGGTGAACGAGCTGCGGCGGATCGGGATCCAGCCGCACGCGCTGGTCTGCCGCTCCGAAGGGCGGCTCGACCGCGAGATCCGGGGCAAGATCGCGCTCTTCGCCAGCCTTCCCGTCGATGCGGTGATCTCCGCCCACGACGTCGACAACATCTACAAGGTCCCGCTGGTCTTCCGGGCCGAGGGAGTCGACGACCTCGTCCTCGACCACTTCGGGATCGAGGCGCCCTCGCCCGACCTGGCCGAGTGGGAGGAGATGGTGCGGCGGGCCGACAGCGCCACCGGCGAGGTGCGGATCGCCGTCGTCGGCAAGTACGTCCAGCTCGCCGACGCTTACAAGTCGGTGATCGAGGCGCTCGAGCACGGCGGCTTCCACCACGGGGTGAACGTCGAGGTCGAGCTGGTCGACTCCGAGAACTTCGACCCCGAGGAGCTGGAGGGCTGCGACGGAATCCTGATCCCTGGAGGCTTCGGCGAGCGCGGGATCGAGGGCAAGATCGAAGCTGCCCGGATCGCCCGCGAGAAGTCGATCCCCTACCTCGGCATCTGCCTCGGGATGCAGATCGCGGTGGTCGAGTTCGCCCGCCACGTCGGCGGCATGGACGGCGCCAACTCGGCCGAGTTCGATCCCGAGACCCCGTTCCCGGTGGTCGATCTGCTGCCGGAGCAGAAGGAGGTCTCCGACATGGGGGGGACGATGCGCCTCGGGGCCGACCCGGTGAAACTGCACGAGGGGACGCGGGCGCGGGAGATCTTCGGCGAGGCCGTGATCTACAAGCGCCACCGCCACCGCTACGAGGTCAACAACCAGCTGCGGCGCCGGCTCGAAGACGAGGGGCTCGTCTGCGGCGGCACCTCTCCCGACGAGCGCCTGGTCGAGATGGTCGAGCTGCCCGACCACCCGTTCTTCGTCGCCTCCCAGTACCACCCGGAGTTCAACTCGCGGCCGAACCGGCCCGAGCCGCTGTTCCGCGAGTTCGTCGGCGCGGCGGCGCGCCAAGCCGGGGGACGACCTGCTGACGGGGGCGAGATCGAGGTGCCGGAAGAGATCGGCGCCGAGCAGTCCGAAGTCCGCTCGGGTTAGCTTTCAGCCGTGAGCTCACGGCTGCACGAGCGTTTCGTCAGGTACTGCGAGGTGCGCAGCCCGACGGGTGAGGAGCGGGAGATCGCCGACACGCTCGCCGCCGAGTTGCGGGCGATGGGGCTGGAGGTCACCGAGGACGGCGCGGCCGAAGCGGCGGAGGCAGGCGCCGGGAACCTGATCGCCAGGGCCGCGGGGACCGGTGAGCGCTGGCTGATGTTCTGCGCCCACATGGACACGGTCCCGCACCGGGGTCAGGTCGAGGTGGTCGACGACGAAGGCGTCTTCCGCAGCCGCGGCGAGACGATCCTCGGTGCCGACAACAAGGCCGCGGTGGCGGTTTTCATGGAGCTGGTCGCCCGCCACCTCGAACGGCCGGGGCCGGTGGGGATCGAGCTGGTGCTGACGGTGGCCGAGGAGCAGGGACTGCGCGGGGCGAAGGCGCTCGACGCCTCCCAGCTCCGCTCCGAGGCGGGCTTCGTCCTCGACCATGCCGGCGCGGTGGGCGAGGTGACCGTCTCGACCCCGACCCAGCAGAAGATCCTCGCCGACTTCATCGGCGTCGAGGCGCACGCGGGGATCAAGCCCGAGGAGGGCAGCAGCGCGATCGCCGCGGCTGCCGCCGCGATCTCGCGGATGGAGCTGGGGCGGCTGGACGAGGGGACGACGGCGAACGTCGGCCTGATCTCCGGCGGCACCTCGGGAAACGTCGTCCCTGGCCACTGCGGGATCCACGCCGAGGCCCGTAGCCTCGACCCCGAGCGGGCGGCGGAGGTCGCCGGGACCATCGCCGACGCCTGCGCCTGGGGAGCGAGCGAGCACGGCTGCGACGTCGACGTCCGGATCGAAGAGCTCTTCCGTGGCTACAAGGTGCCGGGCGGCTCGGCGGCGCTGGCGCTCGCCGAGGCGGGTTTGCGCGGCGCCGGCCTGGAGCCGCAGCGGGTGGCGATCGGCGGCGGCAGCGACGCCAACGTCTTCCGCCGCGACGGCTTCGACTGCCTCCTCCTCTCCAACGGCACCGACGCGGTGCACACCTCGGACGAGATGGTCCCGGCCAGGGCGCTCGACGAGATGCTCGAGGTCTGCGAGCGGATCCTCGCCGCGGCGGCGGAGTAGTGAGCGGCCGGCTGAAGCTGCGCCGCGGCGTCGTCGTCTCCGACGACCCGCTGGAAGTGGAGGTGGAGGGAGAGCGGCGCCGCGCCTGGGCCGACGAGCAGCTGTTGGGGGAGATGCGCGAGGGCGACGAGGTGGTGGTCAATACCGCCGCCCTCGACCTCGGGCTGGGCTCCGGCGGCTTCGACGTCGTCCACGTCAACCTCACCTGCGGCCTGGAAGGTGGGGTGGGGGCGGACCAGCACGTGATGAAGCTGAACTACACGTCCCTCCAGCACCCGGTCCAGACCGTCGAGCGCAAGGCAGTGGGAGTTATGTCCGCTATGCGAGCAAAAGTCCCACCGATTCCAGTCTTGGTGCTGCCGCTGCACGGGCACCTGGCGCCGGCGGCCTGGGCCGCGGCGCAGGCGGCACCGGACCTGCGGGTCGGGTACGTGCAGACGGGCGGCGGCGCGCTGCCGGGATCGCTTTCCCGGGACGTGAAGCAGCTGCGCGAGCGCGGCCTGCTCGCCGGCCACGTCACCGCCGCCCCCGCCTACGGTGGCGACCATGAGGCGCTGAGCGTCGTCGGCGCCCTCGACGCAGCCGCGAACGAGCTTGGCTGGGAGGCCATCCTCGTCGGCCCTGGTCCCGGGATCATCGGCTCCGACACCGCCTACGGACACGGCGGCATGGCCGCCCTCGACAGCGCCCACGCCGCCCTCAGCCTCGGCTTGCCGACGCTGATCTCCCCTCGCCTCTCATCCAGCGATCCGCGCCCTCGCCACCGCGGCCTAAGCCACCACACCCGCACCGTCCTCCACCTTCTCTTGGCCCTGGTCGACGTTGCGATCCCGGAGGGAGAGAGCGAGGTTGTGACTGCGCTTGAAGCTTGCAGGCACCGCGTGCACCAGCTTCCCGTCGACTTAGACGGCTATGCAGCGGCAGGTCTACCGACGACCACGATGGGCCGGTCCCTGAAGGACGACCCGCTGTTTTTCGCAGCCGCGCTCGCGGCAGGGCGCTTTCAAGCCGAGCGGGCAGCCGGGAGGGGAGGCCCTCCCCAGACACTCAACCTCGAGCCATAGCGAGAGGTGTCTGGGGAGGGCCTCCCCTCCCGGCCCCCAGCGCATGGTCCCTTGCGCCCCAAGGACTGCCAGGAACCAAGCCGAATCAGTCCCGCGATGGCCATCGCGATCAAGCCGAAGTCCCCGTCTGCCCCGGCGAAGCCCGGCGCCGAGAAGCGCTTCGAGTCCCTCCTCCTCGACTTCCTCTCCTACCTGGAGCTGGAGCGCGGCCTCTCGCGCAACACGCTGAACGCCTACCGCACCGATCTGCTGCAGTACGGCGAATTCCTCTCAACGCATGAGCGCGACGCCCTGGAGGTGAGTGGCGCTGACGTCGCCGACTTCCTCGCCGAGCTGGCGACGGGGGAGGGCCGACCGGCCTGTTCGGCGGCGACGATCCATCGCAAGGCCGCCTGCCTGCGCTCCTTCTACAAGCACCTGCGCCGCGACGAGCTGATCGGCGACGATCCGACCGCGGCACTGACGGCGCCGCGGCGGTCGAAGAAACTGCCGCACGTCCTCAACTACTCCGAGGTGCAGAAGCTGCTGGCCTCGCCGAAGGGGAGCGAGCCGACGGCGCTGCGCGACCGCGCCCTGCTCGAGGTCATGTACGCGTCCGGGTTGCGGGCCTCGGAGACGATCGGGCTCGAGCTCGGCGACGTCGACCTGCGCGAGGGGCTGCTGCGGGCGCGCGGCAAGGGCTCGAAGGAGCGGCTGGTGCCGGTCGGCCGCCAGGCGATCGCCGCGATCAGCGCCTACCTGCGCGGCGGGCGGCCGAAGCTCGTCGGCGAGCGCCACGAGGCGCGCCTCTTCGTCAATTTCCGCGGCGGACCACTGACGCGCCAGGGCCTGTACAAGATCGTCCAGCGGCACGCGCGCGACGTCGGCCTCGCCGGCAAGATGAGCCCGCACACCCTGCGCCACAGCTTCGCCACCCACCTGCTCGCCGGAGGCTGCGACCTGCGGGCGGTCCAGGAGATGCTCGGCCACGCCGACATCTCGACCACGCAGATGTACACGCACCTCTCCGGGGATCGCCTCAAGGAGGTCTACTTTTCGGCGCACCCCCGCGCGATCGACTGACCCTCCGTTTCCGGCCGTGTCTGACCTCATGCCCTCTATATGGGGCTGAAGTCAGACACGTCATGCGGTAGAACGGGTCGATGCCCGAGCTGCCGGAGGTGGAGACCGTCGTCCGACAGCTGGAGTCCGAGCTCAAAGGGCGCGTGATCGAGCGGCTGGAGGTGCTCGACCTACGCTGGTCGCGCCCCCTGCCGCCGGAGGAGCTCGCCGAGGCGGTTGGCGGCGCGGCGATCGAGGGCCTCGGCCGCCGCGGCAAGTACATCCTCATGCACCTCGACGGCGGGCGGACGCTGGTGATGCATCTGCGGATGACCGGCAACCTGCTCCTGCGCGAGGGAGAGGAGATGCTGGATCCTTCCGAGGGGCGGCGCCTGTACGAGAGCGAGCGCTCGACTGAGCAGCGGCACCTGCGAGCCCGCTTCGTCCTCGAGGGCGGCCGCGAGCTCTGGTTCACCGACCCGCGCCGCTTCGGCGAGGCGTTCCTGATCGAGGATTCGATGCTGGAGGGGCGCTTCGCCAAGCTCGGCGTCGAGCCGTTCTCACCGGAGTTCACCTCACAGGCGCTGGGAGAGATGGCCGCCGGCCGCACCGCGCCGCTGAAGTCGTTCCTGCTCGACCAGTCCGGCGTCGCCGGCGTCGGCAACATCTACGCCGACGAGGCGCTGTTCCGGGCCGAGCTGCACCCGCTCTCGCCGGCGGGGTCGATGAAGCCCGAGCACCTGGAGGCGCTGCGCGACGGCGTCGTGGCCGCCCTGGAGGCGGGCATCGAGGCCGGCGGCTCCTCGATCGACGATTACCGCGACGCCCGCGGCGAGAAGGGGACGATGCAGGACGAGTTCCTCGTCCACACGCGGGAGGGGGAGGATTGCCCGCGCTGCGGCGGCACGATCGTCCGCATCGTCGTCGGCAGCCGCTCGACCTACTTCTGCCCGGGCTGCCAGGTGCGGTTGCGGAGGCGTCCGAAGCGCCGGGCAAGATGAAAACGTGGCCGGAACTACGGTCAAGACGGAGGCGGTTGTTTTGCGCAGCATTCGCTACGGCGAGGCCGATCGCATCCTCCACCTCTACTCCAAGAGCCGCGGCCGGATCGGGGCTATCGCCAAGGGGGCACGCAAGCCCCGATCCCGGTTCGGCGGCCGCTTGGAGCCGTTCTTCCGCCTCGACCTCGTCCTCCACGAAGGCCGCGGCGACCTGATGACGGTGACCAGCGCCAGCACCGTCGACGGTTATCCGCGGCTGCGCTCCTCGGGCGCCGCCCTGACCGCCGGCGCTCGCGCCTGCGACGCGGTGCTGCGGCTACTCGATGCGGCCGAACCGAACCCGTCCGCCTACAACCTCCTCTGCCGCTACCTCTCCCTGCTCGACGACCCCGGCGAGGAGCGCGGGACCTCTCTCGAGACCGCCCTCTCCTTTCGGCTGAAGCTGGCGCTGGTAGCCGGCTTCTCGCCCGAGCTGGCCTCCTGCGCCCGCTGCGGCGAGACGGAGCATCTAGTCGGTTTTTCTGGAGCTGCGGGCGGCGTGGTTTGTGGCGGGTGCGAAGCGGGCTCGTTCCCGATCGACGAGGAGGCGCACCGGTTCATGGTCGAGGCGTTGGCACAGCCTCTCACTGAGGCGCCGGACGCCGAGGCTCGAGCGCTCCGCCAGGTCGAACGCGCAGTGGGCGAAACGCTCGAGCACCACGCGCACGTACAACTCCGCGCTGCCGCGTGAGGCACCGGGGAGGGGTTCGCCGGACCCTCCCCGCTGTTGTCCGCCGGACCCCTCCCCGGTGCCTCCCAGGCCGCCCGTATGATCGGCGGGTGCCCGCCACCGCCACTTTCGAGGACCGGATCACCGCATGGGAGGAGGAGTACCTGGCGCCGCAAGCAACCCGCTCCTACCCGGCCCATCGCCGGCGAGAGGAGGCGGACAGCCCATTGCGGACCCCGTTCCAGCGCGACCGGGACCGGATCGTCCATTCGAAGTCCTTCCGCCGGTTGAAGCACAAGACCCAGGTCTTCGTCGCCCCCGAGGGCGATCACTACCGGACCCGGCTCACCCATACGCTCGAGGCCTGTGGGATCGCCCGCACGGTCGCCCGCGCCCTGCGGCTGAACGAGGACCTGACCGAGGCGATCGGGCTCGGCCACGATCTCGGCCACCCGCCCTTCGGCCACGCCGGTGAGGAGGCGCTCGACGAGGCGCTGGGCGAGAACTGCGGCGCCGGCTTCCGCCACAACGAGCACTCGCTGCGGGTGGTCGACGTGCTCGAGCGCGAGGGTCAGGGGCTGAACCTGACCGATGAGGTGCGCGACGGCATCCTCAACCACACCGGTTCCCACAGGCCGGGGACGATGGAGGGCCAGATCGTGCGGCTGGTCGATCGCGTCGCCTACATCAACCATGACATCGACGACGCGCTGCGGGCGGGGATCCTCGGACCCGGCGACCTGCCGGCGGCGGAGATCGAGCTGCTCGGCCCGACCGGCTCACAGCGGATCGACACCCTGGTCCGCGACATCGTCGAGCACTCCGAAGGCGAGAAGGAGGTCAAGCAGGGGCGTGAGGTCGGGCAGGCGATGCTGCGCCTGCGCAAGTTCATGTTCGACCGCGTCTACCTGGGACCGGAGGCACGCAGCGAGCACGACCGCGTGCAGCGGACGATGCGCGGCCTCTTCCGGCACTACCTCTCGCACCCGGACGAGATCCCGAGCCTCGATGCACAGGCGAGCGACTGCCAGCGGGTCGCCGACTACATCGCCGGGATGACCGACCGCTTCTGCATCGCCAAGTTCACCGAGCTGACCGTCCCCGAAGAGAGTCGGTTCTGATGGCGCTGATCTCCAACGAGAGCCTGGAACGGGTGAAGCAGGCGGCCGACATCGTCGAGGTCGTCTCCGCCCACACCGACCTGCGCCGCCAGGGTGCCCGCTACGTCGGCCTCTGCCCGTTCCACGAGGAGCGCACGCCGTCGTTCTCGGTCGAGCCTCAGGAGAAGCTCTATCACTGCTTCGGCTGCGGGGTCGGCGGCGACGTGATCAAGTTCATCGAGGAAAAAGACGGCCTCGGCTTCACCGAGGCGGTCGAGATGCTGGCCGACCGCTACGGGGTCGAGCTGGAGCGCGAGAAGGAGGACCCGCAGGCCGAGCGTCGCCGCGAACGCCGCCGCCGGCTCGAACAGCTCCTCGACCGCTCCGCCGCCTACTACGCCAACTACCTCTGGGAGTCGGATGAGGCGGCGAAGGCGCGCGAGTACCTATCCGGGCGGGGGCTGCGCGAAGAGGTCCTGCGCGGCTTCGGCGTCGGCTACGCCCCCAGCGCCTGGGACAGGATCCTCGTCCGCGGCCAGCAGGCCGGCTTCAGCGTCGAGGAGATGCGCAGCGTCGGCCTCGCCCAGCGCGGTCGCAGCGGCGGCGAGTACGACCGCTTCCGCGAGCGGATCATGTTCCCGATCCGCGACCGCCGCGGCCGCGTGCTCGGCTTCGGCGGCCGGGCGATGCGCCCCGACCAGGGGGCCAAGTACGTCAACACCGCCGAAACCGACTTCTTCCACAAGAGCCAGATCCTCTACGGCGTCGACCGGGCCAAAGCGGCGATCGCCAAAGCGGGCCGCGCCGTCGTCGTCGAGGGCTACACCGACGTGCTCGCCCTGCACCAGGCGGGGATCGAGGAGGCGGTGGGGGTGATGGGCACGGCGATCACCCCCGACCAGGTGGCGGCGCTCTCGGGCATGGTCGACGAGGTGGTGCTGGCGCTTGACGCCGACTCGGCCGGCCAGGAGGCGATGCTGCGGGCGCAGCGGGTCGCTGCGGGCCGCCGGATGCGGCTGCGGGTGGCGGCGATGCCGGCCGGGGAGGACCCGGCGGAGATGATGGCCGAGGCGGGTCGTGGCGAGCGGTTTCAGGAGCTGCTGAGCTCGGCTGAGGAGCTGACCGCCTTCCAGGTTCGGCTGGTGCTCGACCGCACGGATGCCTCGTCGCCGGTCGCACGGGACCAGGCCCTGGCCGAGGTGGCGCCGGTGCTCTCCGGGATGGGCGAGAGCGCCAGCCGCGACGAGCTGGTTCGGCGCGTCGCCGAGCGGCTCGACCTCGAGCCGGCGATGGTGATGGGGCGGGTGGTGGCGGCGACTCCCGCCAGCGGCGGGCAGGACGATGCGCAGCAGCCGCGCAGCTCCGCCGGGCAGCCGCGGCGGCAGCGCCCCGCCGAGCTGACCTCGCGCGAGCGGCGGGAGCGGGCGCTGCTGGCGATGTGCATCGCGATCCCGGGCGAGGGCCGCGAGTACCTGGCGCGCCTCACGGACGCCCACCTCTCGCCGACCGGTCTACGGGCCGCGGCCTGGCTGCGCGAGCACCCCGAGGACCCCGCCTCGAACCTGCCCCACGATGACGGTGAGCTCGCCGGCCTGATCGCCGAACTGGTGATCATGTCCCGGGAGGAGCCCGCCTCTCACGAGGCGATGGAGCTCAACTACCTCCTCCTCGAGCAGCGTCGCCTCGAGGGAGAGATCGCCGCCGCCGGCGAGCGCGGCGACTACGAGCGCCGCGCCGCCCTCAGCCGCGAACGGGCGGCGCTGGTGGAACGGATCGCGCACGCCGAGCGCCCGGCGAAGAGCATTTAGGCGTGTTGTCTGCGCGGCGTTCTGTCACCTGAACTCCGGGAGTAAGCAGTTTGAACTTGGTGCGGAGGTGGAGGCAGGAATCGCCGCCGTGCCGCTAAATTCTGTGCCGGACGCTGTTCCGGGGTAGCCCATCCGGCATAGCACGGTCCGGGGTAGCTCAATCGGCAGAGCGAACGGCTGTTAACCGTTAGGTTGTGGGTTCGAGTCCCACCCCCGGAGCTTCTCAGGCGGCGGCGAGGCTCCTCTGCGCCAGGCGCTCGACCAGTTCCGCTCCTCTCGACGCACCGTCGTTCTCGCGCCCCCAGGCCGCGATCTCTTCGGCCTTGGTCGTGAAAGACGGCTCGTGCAGAAGCCGCTGCGCCGTCCACCGCAGAGGCGCCGGCCTGCACAGCCGCCACGGCAGCGAGAGACCGGCACCGGTCCATGCCACCCGCATCGCCGTCTCGCTCATGTCGCCGATGAACGGGCAGACGAGGACCGGGGTGCCGGCGCCGAGGGCTCGGGCGACGGTGCCGTGGCCGCCGTGGCAGACGACCAGCGAGGCGGCGGGCATCAGTTGGCTGTAGCTCAGCCATTCGACGAGGGCGGCATTGGCGGGGACCTCGATCGGGCGCTGCGGGGCGACCCGGTTGGTCGTCGCCACCACCCGCACCGGCTCGTCGGCGAGCGCCGCCAGCGCCGTCCGCACCAGGTGGTTGTCGGAATCGTGGGCGGTGCTGGGGGCGACGAGCACGAGCGGATCCCCGCCCGGCGGTAGCTCTATGTCGGGATGGGGGAGCTCGAAGGTCATCGGCCCGGTGACCTCGACGCCGGGCGGCCAGCGCCGCGGGTACTCCAGCTGCGGGTAGGTGGCGACGAGTGCAAGGTCGGGGCTGATGCCGCCGTGAAAGCGGTCGATCGAAGGCAGGCCGAGCCGTTCGCGCTGGACGTTGAGGTCCCGCCGACCCTGCTCGAGCCCGACTCGCAGCGCCCGGTCATGGCCCTGGCGCCAGATCCTGCGCCCGAGCTGCGTCCGCGGCGGCCACAGCCCGATCGCGAAGAACGGGAGGCCGGGCTCCACTACCGGGTAGATGTGGGGAATCAGGGTCGCCAGCGGGATGCCTGCCCGCTCGGCCGCCAGGGTGGGGGCGAGGGTGAGGATGTCGCTGACCACCACGTGCGGACTGAAATCCTCCAGCAGCGGCAGCAGCGCCAACGCCGCCTCGGCCGCGTGCTGGCCCTCCGCGGAGTCGGGGTCGGGCGGCGGGAACATCCGGTATTCCTCGGCCGCGGCGAAGCCGAGCCCCTCGCCCTCGACCGCCGCCCGCCGCTCCTCCCAGGTCTCGATGACGACCTCATGGCCGCGCTCCGCGAGCGCCTTGCCCAGCGCGATCGCGGGAAAGACATGTCCCGCATCGCCGAAGGCCGCGACGAGTATTCGCAGGCGCTTCGCGGCGCCCACCTCTGAATCAGGGGGTGTCAAGCCCCTCGCCAGGCCGCGTGAACACGATCTCCGGGATGTGGCAGTTGCGCGAGGTGCGCAGGAGGAAGCGGACCGCCTCGCCCAGGTCCCCGGGGCGAATCATGTCCTCGGGCGGGATCTGGCCCTGGACGAACTCGGTCATCGGCGTCTCGACGAAGCCAGGGGCGAGCGCGGTGCACTGGATGCCGGCGTTGCCCGCCTCGCGGTGGGTGGACTGGGTGAAGTTGATCACCGCGGCCTTGGTCGCGGCGTAGATCGAGAGCCAGGCCTGGCCGCCCTTGCCGGCGATCGAGGCGGTGTTGACGATCAGCGCCTTGCCGTGCTCGGCACCGGCCTCGCGCAGCATCGGCAGACCCTCGCGGGTGCCCAGGATCAGCGCTCGCAGGTTTACCGCCAGCTGCATATCGAGGTGCTTGGTCTGGATTTCCTCCATCGGCGCCCCGATTCCGACGCCGGCGTTGTTGACGAGCACGTCAAGCCGCCCGTACTTCTGCCGGTGGGCGGCGAAGATGGCGACGACGTGGTCCTCCTCGGCCATATTGGCCGGGATCGGCTCGACCTCGAAGCCTTCGCCGCGCAGGCCCGCGGCGGCCTGCTCGAGCTTCTCCGGCCGGCGTGCGGCGACGGTCAGCGCGTAGCCTTCTTCGCCGAGCACCTTGGCGATCGCGAGCCCGATTCCGCTCGATGCTCCGGTTACCAGCGCCGCCCGATCCGCCATCTCCATCTCCTCTCGTCGAGAACCCCGGGCACCCTATCTCGCCATAACATGCCGCCGATGCGCGCCCCCCGCCTCGCCCCAGCGCTGTTCTGCCTGCTCGCGTCCGGAGCCCTTTCCGTCGGTTGCGGCAGCAGCTCCGACTCGACCGAAGCCACCGCACCCCTCGAAGCGGCCGCAAGCCGACCGGCACCGCCGGCATCCGAGTTCCCGAGCCCCGACGGGCGCAGCCTGCGGCAGGTGCTGAAGGCCACCGACGGCCCCGCCGAAGAGGTTGTCGAACCGGCCGCCGTCGTCTTCTACCCAGGGGAGAATCGCTACCCATTCGGCGTCTTCGAACGCCAGAGCAAGGCCAAGGTTGACGATGCCGAAGTTGCCCTCTACTACGCCAGGGTGCCGACGCCGCGGCCGGGGGCCAGGTCCGAATCCGGCAACCGCGGTCAGCAGGCGAGGGCGGAAGCCCAGGCGCTGGACCAGCCCGCCGTGGGCCCCTTTCCGGCCGCGATCGAAAGCCTGGCGACGAAGCCGCGGTTTCGCGCCGAGTCCACCGCCGAAGACGGCGAGGCCGCCGCCGTCGTCTACTCGACCCAGCTCGATTTCCCCAGAGACGGCGAATGGCGCCTGGCGGCGATCCTGAAGGAAGACGGCGAACTGAAGGGAACACTCCTGCCCGGCGTGGTGGTCGGCGAATTCAAAAAGGTGCCGAAAGCGGGGCAAAGAGCGCCGCTGATCCACACCCCCACCGCGCAGGACGTTCACGGCGAATTGTCGAAGATCACGACTCGCATCCCACCGGACACGCAGAACAAGGTGGATTACGCGGACGCGCTCGGCAAAGAACCGATAGTCCTCTTGTTTGCGACCCCCCAGTTCTGCCAGAGTCGGGTTTGCGGGCCCGTCGTTGACGTGGCGGAGCAGGCAAAACACGAATTCGGAGACAAGGCTGCCTTCATCCACATGGAGATCTACAACGACAACGACCCTGCCGCGAAGGTGCGGCCGCAGGTGCGCAGGTTCCATCTGCCGACCGAGCCTTGGCTGTTCGCGATCGATCGCAACGGAGTCGTCAAGGATGCGATCGAGGGGGCGTTCGGGCTCAAGCTGATGCACGAAGCCGTCGAGAAGGCAATCGCACCATGAACGACAAAGCCGCCGCCGAGGAGGAGCTCCTGCATTCCTTCGCCGAAGAGGCGAAGCGCCGCTGCGACGTGATCGCCGCCGGCCTCGCCACCGCTACCACCGATTTCGAGACGATGCGCGCTGAAGCCCACGCACTCAAGGGCACCGCCGGCGTGGTCGGCCTGCGCCGGCTCGCCGAGCTTGCGGGCCTGATGGAGTCCGACCTGGCCGAAGCGAAGAAGACCGGCTCGATTCGCGGTGGGCGCGACCACCAGATAGCCGACGCCGCCAAGGCCCTCGCCGACGGAGCCGCCGCCGCCGCCAAGGGCGAGGAGGAGCCTCCCGACGTCGGTCGATCCCTCGCCCAGCTGTTCAGCGCCTAGCGCCCTGCCGCGCGGTACGCTCGCGCGAGGGGCGGTAGCTCAATGGTCAGAGCAGCGGACTCATAATCCGTCGGTTGCTGGTTCGAGTCCAGCCCGCCCCATCGCTCAGAGGTTCGAGGAAGCCGAGGAGAGGTAGCGGGCAACCGCCTGGGCCCTGTTTGCGACCCCGAGCGTGCGCAGGATCTTGCGGATGTGCCATTTGACCGTGCTCTCGCCGAGGTAGAGGCGGGAGGCGATCTCGGAGTTGCTGAGGCCCTCGGCGATGAGTCCGAGGATTTCGATCTGGCGGCTCGTCAGCACCTTGGCGAGGTCTTCGTCGTGGCGCCGGACCGGGAGCCTGTGGAGCTCGGCGGCGCGGCGGCCGAGCTCACCCGCGGTCTGGTGCAAGACGTCGGCCGCGGCCCGAAGCTCGGTCACGTCCTGGACGGTGCCGGTGATCCGGCTTGGGTTGCCGTCGGCGTCGGCGATCAGCTCGGCGCGAGTGTGCAGGCGGCGGACATGGCCGTCGGGCCGGACGATGCGGTACTCGAAGTCCATCGGAGCGCCGGTCTCGACCGTCTGGCGGAGCTCCTGCTCGACCCGCTCACGGTCCGCGGGGTATACGTATTTCGATTCGCCCGGGGCGAAGCGGTCGCTGATTTCGCCTGGCCTCATTCCGTATATCTCCATGAATCCTGCGGAGAGGCTGATGTCCTCGCCGGCGATGTCCCACTCCCAGCTGCCGAGGCGGGCGATCCGCTCGGCCTCGGCCAGGCGGGTCCGGCTGCGCTCGACCTCCTCTTCGATCCGGCGGCGCTCGGTGATGTCGGTCACCAGCGAGAAGAACCCCTGCACCTCGCCCTTCTCGTCAAGATCGGGGACGTAGGAGGCCTGGGTGTAGCGGAGCTCTCCTGCGGGGGTCCGGATTTCGCGGTCGAACACCTGCGGCTCCCCTCGCAGCGCCCCCTCTACATAGGGGCGGCTCTTCGCGTAAAGCTCGTCTCCGAGGACCTTGCTGAGGTGGGTACCGCGCATCTCCCGTGGCGAGAGCCCGAAGAAGTCGACATAGGCGGCGTTCGCCATCCGGTTGCAGACGTCGCGATCCCAGTAGCTGACCATCGCCGGCAGCGCATCGAGGACCTTTTGCACGTCGAGCGATGGATTCGACAACTAGAACCCCTCCTAGGGCGGGTGTTGCCACTCTAACGGAGGGTCCTCGCGGGTCTATCTTCCTTCTGGTGCTCAATCACGCTGAGATCGCGACGCAAAGCCCCGTCCGGCGTCGAAGAACCAGGAGAGCGAGTGCTTCCCCCGCCGAGGCGAGTGGCCGACGGCCGGCTGTGGAACCCCTGTCCGCAGCCGGCCGCCCCGCCTCCTTACTGCGAAAGGTCGAAGCCGCCTTCGAGCGGTTCAGCCCCGCTCGGCAGCGCTGAGGCGTTGCCTCGCCGCTGCCGAATCAGCCGCTCCCTTCGGTCCGGCTTGTATGCCCAGGTAGATTGTGTTCATTCAGGTACGGTTGGAGTGCTATTGAGGCTCTAGATCAGGGAAGGGAGGAGCCGTGACTGAGCTTGACGTGGACCTGAGTGCCCTATTGCCGGCGGATCTGCCCGACGGCCGCGAAGCGGTGGAGGCGGGCAAGGCGATGGCGGCCACGGTGGAACTTGCCCCATCCCTCTTCTGCGAGGAGAAGGGGGTCGGCTCAGAGCGCGAGTGGCGCGAAAAGGCCCGCCGCGAGGGAATCCCCTGTACCTGTATGAACATCGGCCTCGCCACCTGGGCCGACACCCGCGAGGCGCTGGGGCTGATCTACGAAGACGCGCTCTCACGCGGCGTCCGCCCTCCGGACCGCTTCAACCTGATCGCCGAGCGACGGCAGGGGCTGCCGAAGGAGAAGCGCGCCGAGGCGCCGCCGGAAACCGGGCCGGTGATGATGGGCGGAAAGGACTGGTGGGATCTGGCCCACACGGTGCCGATCCAGCCCGAGGCCGCAGACAACAACGTCGGCAGCCCGGCCTCGGTCGAAAACGCCCTCGACGCCCTGCGGGCCGGCATCACCTCGATCGGCGTCCTCTCCCAGTATTCGTGGCGCTGGCCCTATTGGGACGACGAAATCGGCCAGACGATGGTGACGCTGCAGGGCGCCGGCCTGCTCGCCGCCTTCCGAGACCAGGGCGTCGTCTTCGACTCCTACCTCGAGGACGGCTACCCGGGCGTCTTCCACGACTACGCCAACTACATCGGCTGGGCGATGGTCGAGCGCTACGTCAGCGAAGAGCTGATCGGCGCCGCCTACTCGCCCTCCTGGGGTGGGCTGACCCGGAACCCGATGGTGAAGTCGGCGGTGACGCTCGCCCTCGAGGCGGTCAACCCCGAGCGGGTGCCGTTCCTCTACACCCAGGGCGACACGATCGGCAATACGCCGGATTTCGACGCCAACATGGCCGTCCTCAACACCGACGTCCTCTTCATGAAGATGGTCGACATGCGCTACCGGCTCGGTACGGCGCCGATCGCGGTCCCGGTCACCGAGACCGAACGCATTCCCTCCTGGGAGGAGGTGGCGACGGTGCAGACGATCAGCCGCCGTCTCGACGACTACGTGCCGCTGGTCGACCCGGTGATCGACTGGGGGAAGATCGAGCGGATGCGCGACCGCCTCGTCGCGGGAGGACGCCGCTTCTTCGACGCCGCGGTCGGGGGCCTGGCCGGCGCGGGCATAGACGTGCGCGATCCGGCGCAGATGCTGTTGGTCCTCAAACGCCTCGGCTCGACCCGCTGCGAGGAACTGTTCGGAGCCGGCGACCCGGACCCGGAGTTCCCCCGCGGCCGCCGCCCGGTGCTGGAGACCGACCTGGTCAAGAGCACGATGGAGGAGCGGGAGCGCCTGCTCGCCGAGCTTCGCGGCCGCCACGAGGAGGAGGCGATCCGGGGGATGAAGGTGCTCGTCACCTCCACCGACGTCCACGAGTTCGCGCCCTTCCTCCTGACTTCGACGCTGGCGGCGGTGGGGACCGAGGTGATCGACTTCGGCATCAACCGCGATCCCGAGGACATCGTCAAGGCGGTGATCGAGACCGACGCCGACGCGGTCGTGATCAGCACCCACAACGGTGTCGCCCGCAACTTCGGCCGGCTGCTGATGCGGGAGCTCGATGCCGCCGGGGCGAGCGGACTACCCGTCTTCATGGGCGGCGTCCTGAACGAAGACGTCGACGGTTCCGACGTGCCGCGCGATGTCAGCGCCGACCTCAACGCCAGCGGGATCGAGACCCCGGGGACGATCGACGGGCTCGTTGCCGCTCTGATCGAGCGGCGCGCCGGGGGCGTGCCGGCTTAGATGGTCGGCTGACGTGCACGCCGTCGCGCTCTGCGATTTCGGCAGTACCTACACGAAGCTCAGGCTCGTGGATCCAGTCGAGGGCTGGCTGCTGGCGCGGGCGGAGGAGCCGACCACGATCGGCACCGATCTGATGGATGGCTACGGCGCGGCGCTCGCCTCGGCCGAAGCCGAAGCCGGCGAGCCGGTTGAGGTTGAGGAGGAGCTCGCGGCCTCCAGCGCCGGCGGCGGCCTGAGGGTGGCGGCGGTGGGGCTCGTCGCCGACCTGACCGCGGCGGCGGCGCGGCAGGCGGCGCTGAACGCCGGGGCCCGGGTCGGGACGGTGCTGGCGGGGGCGCTGGAAGAGGAGCAGCTGGATGCGCTGCGTGAGGCCCGGCCCGAGATCGTCCTCTTCGCCGGCGGCACCGACGGAGGGCAGTCGGAGCTGGTTCTGGAGAACGCCCGCCGCCTTGCGGCGGAGCGGATCGAGGCCTACTTCGTCGTTGCCTGCAACTCCGAGGTGGCCGACGAGGCGGCGGAGCTGCTGCGCAGCGGCGGGGCGAGGGCCGATGTCGCCGCCAACGTGATGCCCAGGCTCGGCGAGATCGAAGTCGAGCCGGCGCGGGAGGTGATCCTGCACGTCTTCCTCGAGCACGTGATCGGCGGCAAGGGGCTGAGCGCCAGCGCCCAGTTCGCGCGAATGGTGAAGATGCCGACCCCGGAGGCGGTGCTCGAGGCGACTCGTCTGCTCTCCCGCGGCACCGATGGGATCGCCGGGCTTGGTGACGTGATGGTGATCGACGTCGGCGGAGCCACCACCGACGTGCACTCGACCCGTGTCGTGGAGGCGGCGGCGCCGGGGATCGAGGACCCCCTGCTGCCACCCCCGCCCACTCTGCGGACGGTGGAGGGGGACCTCGGCCTGAGGTCGGGGGCTCCAGGCGTCCTCGCTGCCGACGCCCGCTGGATCGGCGAGGCGGGGGACATCGACGCGGCCGCGGTTGGACGGGGTGTCGCCCTCCGTTCAGAGGACGCCAGGTGGATCGCAGACACTCCGCAGGCGGCCGAGCTCGACCGGCTGCTGGCAACCGGTTGCGCCGCGCACGCGCTGCGCCGCCACTGCGGCACGATGCTCCTCGGTCGCAGCGACGGCGGCCCGCCGACGCTGCTCCGCGACGGGCCGGACCTGCGCGAGGTGGGGCGGGTGTTCGGTACCGGCGGCGTGTTCGCCCACCGTTCCGACGGCACCGAGATCCTGGAGGCTGCGCTCGAGCGCCGAGCCCCGCGCTCACTGGCGCCGCGCGATCCGCTTGTCGAGGTTGACGGCAGCTACATCCTCGCCGCTGCGGGCCTGCTGGCGGCGCACGACCCGGATGCCGCGATCCGGCTGATCCGACGGGAGCTCGCCGGCGTCGTGAGGGAGACAACGTGACCAAATCAGGCCTCGGACCGCGCCCGGGTCGTCCTCGGGATGACCCATGATCTGAGAGGGAGATCGCGGAAGAGATGTTCAGGAAGCGCCAGAAAGAGAGTGTGTTTCGCATCTTCTATGCGGGGGACGTGCACGGCTCGCGCGTCTGCTGGAAGAAGTTCGTCAACGCCGCCGCGCACTACCCCGCCGACGCCCTGGTGATGGGCGGCGACCTGACCGGAAAGGGGCTGGCCCCGATCGTCCGCGAGGGCGACGGCTCCTACAGCGCCCGGGTGATCGGCGAGCAGCGCGTGGCCCGCAGCGCCGAGGGGCTCGACCAGATGCAGCAGGCGATCGTCACCAACGGGATGTATCCGTTGATCGTCGAGCCGGAGGAGGCGCGGCGGCTGGCGGGGGAGCCGGATCACCGTGAGGACGTTCTCGAGGGGGCACTGCTGGAGGAGCTGCGGCTCTGGGTCGAGCTGGCCGACGAACGGCTGGCCGGCACCGGCGTCCGGGCCTTCGTCATTCCCGGAAACGACGACCCCTGGTCGATCGACCCGGTGCTGGCGAGCGGCGTCAGCGTCGTCGCCTGTGACGAGCGAGTGGAGGAGATGGGGCCGCACGAGCTGGTCTCCTTCGGCTATTCGAACCGCACTCCCTGGCAGACCCCGCGCGAGCTCGACGAGGACGAGATCTACGATCGCTTGAAGCGCCTGACCGAGCAGCTCGAGGCGCCGCGGAGGGCGATCCTCAACGTCCACGTACCGCCCTGGGAGAGCAGCTTGGACACCGCCTTCGAGGTCGACGAGGAACTCCGTTACGTGACCAGGGGTGGGCGGCCGCACGAGGTCCCGACCGGAAGCAAGGCCGTGCGTCAGATCATCGAAGAGACGCAGCCGCTGCTGAGCCTGCACGGTCACATCCACGAGAGCAAGGGCGTGACGAAGATCGGGCGGACGGTGGCGGTCAATCCAGGCTCCGATTACGGCAGCGGCCGCCTGGACGGGTGCCTGGTGCACCTGGCGCCGGAACGCGTGGTCAACCAGTACCTGGTTTCAGGCTGAGAAAGGGGAAGCAGGGTATGGCTGAGCTGGGGGAGAGGCCGACGGCAGGCGCCGCACCGCAGGGGACCTATGCACGCAGGGCGACGGGGTTGGTGCGGGAAGTCTCGCCGTTCTCCACCTTCGTCTTCAACATGGCCGGGCAGCCGACCTCGGTCCTGCTCGCGACCTCGGTCTTCATCGCCCTCGCCGCCTTCCCGGGAGGCTCGATCTGGCTCGGCTTTGCGATGGCCCTCGGGGTGGCGATCGTGATCTCGGTCTGTTACGGCCTCTTCACCTCTGCGATTCCGCGCAGCGGTGGCGACTACGTCCTCGTCGGCCGCGTCACCCATCCCGTCCTCGGACTCGTGTCCTCCTTCTTCTGGACCTCGGGGGTGATCCTCTCGATCGCCTTCATCGCCCTGGCTTTCGTGACGGTCGGCCTGGGCCCGTCGCTGACCGCGGTGGGGCTCGTCAGCGGGCATCACTCCCTGGTCACGGCCGGGAACGAACTGGCTACGAGCGAGGCCTGGCAGTTCGGGATCGGGACGGCTCTGATCCTCGGCTCGGCGGTGCTCCTGGCCGGCGGCTGGCGCTGGACCACGCGGATCATGAACAGCCTCTGGGCGCTGATGATGATCGGTCTCGGGACCGTCTTCGTGGTGCTGCTGTTCAAGAGCCACAGCGGCTTCGTCCACAGCTTCAACCAGTTCGCCGGCACGATCACCGGCGAACACGACAGCTACCACTCGATCGTCGCCGACGCACACAAGGAAGGCATCGACACCGATCCCGCCTTCAGCATGCACAACACCTGGCCGACCTGGGCGCTGATCTGCAGCCTCACCCTGTTCGCCTGGTTGTCGATCTACATCTCGGGAGAGGTGCGGCGCGTCCGGGACACGACGCAGATGAAGTTGATGGGACTTGCAAGCACCGTCCATGTGGTGATTGCGGCGATCCTCGCGGCCGTCTTCTTCAGCAGGTTCGGCCACGACTTCTTCGTCGCCATCAACGGTCTCAGTGGAACCGAAAGCTATCCCTTCGAAGTCGAACCCTTCTACACGTTCCTGACCTCGATCGCGGGCGGCAGCACGGTGCTCGCCTGGTGGCTGCTGATCACCTTCGCGGCCGCGTTCCCGCTGCTGATGATCCCCAACATCACGATCGCCGTGCGCACCTTCTTCGCCTGGGCGCTCGACGGGCTCATGCCCTCCGGCATCGCCCGCGTCTCGCCGCGAACTCACGCTCCCAACAACGCGATCGGCCTCACCGTCGTCCTCAGCATCGCCGTCCTCGGCTGGGCGGTCACCAACGGCGAAGGCTTCTTCAGCGTCCTCGTCGAGGCCGTGCTGGTGCAGCTGATCGCGATGATCATGATCGGGATCTCCGCGCTCCTGCTTCCCTACCGGCGTTCCGAGGCCTGGCGCGCTTCGGCGACGACGCGGAGCTTCGCCGGAATTCCGGTCATCACCATCGCCGGCGCCCTGGTGGCGGTGCTGCTGGCGGGGGTCTTCTTCGTCTACATGAGGTACGAAGGGCTGAACATCGACAGGGGCCACTTCCTCCGCGACGCGGCGATCATCCTCCTCGCGGCGCTGGCGGTCTTCTTCATCGCTCGGACGGCGCGCCTGCGTCAGGGCGTGGACGTGGACAAGCTCGCCTCCGAGATTCCGCCGGAGTAGTGGCGGACTTGCGCGTGGAGACGCTCGCCGATCCTGTCGCCGAGGGGCGGCGGGTGGCGGAAGCCGCCGCCCGGCGGGGCACTCCGCTGCGGGTGCTGGGCGGGGTTGCGGTCGGCCTGCTCTGTCCCAGCAGCCGGCGGGCGCCGCTCGCCCGCGCATACGCCGATATCGACTTCGCCTCGGTGGGCGGGGCCCGGGACGACGTGGTCGAGCTGCTCGAATCGCTGGGTTATGCGGGCGATCGGGAGTTCAACGTGCTCCACGGCCATCGTCGCCTCTTATTCTGGGACCCGCACAACGAGCGGCAGCTCGACGTCTTTCTCGACGAGGCGAACCTCTGCCACCGGATCGGCCTCGAGAATCGGGTCGAGCGCGTTCCCCTGACGCTTCCGCTCGCCGACCTGGCGGTCCTGAAGCTGCAGATCGTCGAGACCAACGAAAAGGACTACCTGGACATTTGCGCGATCTTCGCCGATTACGAATTGACCGAAGACGACACGGGCATCGACGCCACCTACATCGCCAGGATCGCGGCGTCTGACTGGGGCTTGTGGCGAACCATGGGAATGGTCGCCGAACGCAGCGAGCGTTTCGCCCTCGAGCTGCGGGGATTCGATGCCGGAGATCTGGTGGCCGAGCGGCTCCGTCAGCTGCGCAGGGAGATGTACGAGGCCCCGAAGACCCGAGGCTGGAAGTTGCGATCCCGCATCGGAGAGAGGAAGCGGTGGTATGAGCTTCCCGAAGAGGTCCATTGAGAGAGGTGATGTCACATGCTTTGGATAGTCTCGCTTATGTGAAGGCGCTGACCAATCGTCTCGGTAGGGGCCAAAAATGACTCGACCGCGGCGGGGGGAGCCGCGCGCGAGGATCAAGATCCTCGAAGCAAGTCGAAAGCTGTTCGCGCGGCGCGGATTCTCCGAGACCTCGATGGGCGATATCGCCCGGGCGGCGCAGGTGGCGCGCGCAACGGTCTACAACAACTTCGACGACAAGCAGGACATCCTCGCCGAGATCATCAGGGACTACATGGTCGGCTATGCGGAGATCCCGCAGAAACTGCGTGAGAACGCACGCTCCGGCCAGACCTCCTTCGAGCTGGTCCAGGAGATGGTGCGCGAGGCGCTCTCCTGGAGGGTGAAGAACGCCGACCTGCGGCCGATCGTCGCCGTGGCGAGAAACCTGCGTGGCTCCGGCTGGGAGGAGGCGAACAAGGCCGCTGACGACTCGATGCTGGGCTGGATCATGGCGGTGCACGCGGCCGACGAGTCGGCCGGCCTGATCCGCGAGGACATCGACCTCGAATTCGGCGTCCGCGCCACCTACGCGATGATCGAGGCGATCCTCTCCACCTTCCCCGTCTCCTCCGACCAGGCGGAGATCGACCGCGTCGCCCACCAGTTGGCGCTGCTGCACTGGTATTCGATCTGCTCGGTGCCGCCGGAGGAGGCACCGCGCAGCCCGCTCGGCCGCAGAAGCCCCGCTGAGGCGTAGACAGATTGTCCACTGTCGCTAATCTGAGTGGAGGTGATATCTCCACCAAACTATGTCGCGGGTGACCTCGCTCATCTGATCCACCCGCTGACCGATCACTCGCGTCTGCCGGAAGTGGGACCGCTCGTGCTGGTCCGGGGCGAGGGTTCGGAGCTGGTGACGGAGGGCGGGCGGCGCCTGATCGACGGCATGGCGGGCTTGTGGTCGGTCAATCTCGGTCACGGCAGGGACGACCTGGTCGAGGCGGCGACCCGTCAGCTTCGGCGGCTTCCCTACGCGGCGACCTTCGGCGGCGTCTCTTCGCCGCCCGCGATCGAACTGGCGGAGCGCATCGCCGAGCTGGCACCGCCTGGGCTGAACGCCGTCTTCTTCGTCTCCGGAGGGAGCGAGGCGAACGAGACCGCGATCAAGCTCGCCCGCCGCCACTGGGTGCGCCGGGGCCGGCCGGGCAAGTCGATCGTCCTCGCTCACGACCGCGGCTACCACGGCCTCACCGGCGTCGCCACCACCGCCACCAGGCTCTCCGCTTACCGGGCCGACTTCGGGGTCGCCGCCGACGACGTCCGGGAGGTCCCCGCGCCTTACGCCTACCGCTGTCCCGCCGGCGTTCCCTGCATTCCGGAGGGCTGCTCGGTCTGCGGCGGAGCGGAGCTCGAGCGGACGGTGGAAGAGCTGGGGCCCGATCGCGTCGCCGCCGTCATCGTCGAGCCCGTCTTCGGAGCGGGTGGGGTGATCGTGCCGCCACCGGGCTACCTGAGCCGCCTCCGCGGCATCTGCGATCGGCACCAGCTGCTGCTGATCGTCGACGAGGTGATCACCGGCTTCGGCCGGACGGGAACCTGGTTCGGCTGCGAGCATGACGCGGTCGCCCCCGACCTGATCACCTTCGCCAAGGGCGTGACCAGCGGCTACGTGCCGCTCGGCGGGGTGGTGGTCAGCGACAACCTCTGGGAAGAGCTGCGCGAGCCGGCGGGCCGGCCGGGGGTGCTGATGCACGGCTTCACCCACTCCGGCCATCCCGTCGCCTGCGCGGTCGCGCTTGCCGCCATCGAGGCGATCGAGCGCGAGGGCCTGCTGGCCGAGGTGGGCGAGAAGGCCGAGGTCCTCGCCGGGCTGGTCGAGCCCCTCCGCGGCCTCCCGCACGTCGGCGACGTCCGGCAGGCGGGGCTGATGGCGGGAGTCGAGCTGGTCGCCGACAGGGCGACCCGGGAGCGCTGGCCGGCCGAGGCGGAGCGGGGGCGACGAGTCGCGGCGGAGGCGCGCCGACAGGGCCTCCTCACCCGCAGCCTGCTCGACGACATCCTCTGCCTGGCGCCGCCCTTCACGATCTCCACGAAGCTGATGGCGAGGGCGGTGGAGATCCTCGGCGACAGCATCGCGGCGACCGCGGACCTCCACCCCTGAGCATCGCTCCGGGTCTGGCTAGGGCAGGTACTTTTCCGCCTGTTCCTTTGCTTCTTCGATTCCCTTTTCGGCCTGGGCCTTGCCTTCTTCGATGCCCTTTTCGGCTTCTTCGCGCGCCTTTTCGACCTTGTTCCTGGTCTTGCCCTTGAGGTTCTTTTCGATTCCTTCCTTCGCTTCCCTCAGGCCCTTCTTCGTTTCTTCGGCACCCTGCTTGACCGCTTCTTCGGCCTTCTTGGTGCCTTCCTTGACTTCCTGCTTGGCCTGATTGGTGGCCGTTTCGTCGCCGCTGCTGCCGCAGCCCGACCAGACGACGCCGCCCAGGGCGATCGCGATCAATGCGAGGAGGGCGCTGAGGCCGCGGATGTCTCTCTCCATGTCTGCAAGCTCCCGTTGTTCGCTGGGTAACGTGAGGGCAGTGAATCAGACCGCGCCGGATAAATTCGAATCCCTCGTCGCCGATGCGATCGATGCGCTGCCGGAGGAGTTCCAGCGGCTGCTCGAGCGGGTTCCCGTGGTGGTCTCCGACCTCGGCTTCGAGCATGACGCCTACGGCGAGTACTTCGGCGACGGGGTGGCGGGGGAACGCTACGAGGATCGGATCGTGATCTACCGCGACACCCTCGAGCGCGACTTCGGGCACGACCGGACGCTGCTCGCCCGGCAGGTGGAGAGGACGCTGCGCCACGAGCTGGCGCACCATCTGGGCTGGAACGAGCGCGGGGTCGGGGGGCTCGGGCTCTGAGCGGGCCTTCGCCGAACCCTCCTGGAGCTAGGAGCGGACCTGGCAGCTGTCGGTCAGGACCGAACGGATTTCCGCATGGCCTTCGAAGCGGAAGCGGGCACGGGCGAAGTTGAAGGGGACGAAGGTGACCCCGGGGGGAGCCGGGCAGGCGGCTGCCAGGTAGCTCCTCTGCTTGCCGCGGAACGAGTAGCGACGGCCGATCTTGAGGTCGATCTGGGTGATCGAGCCGAGACCGCCGGCGAGCTTCGGGACCCTGGTGCGGAGGAGGGTGCCGAAGTCCCCTTTCGGCTTGCGGGCGATCCGCAGCGGTACGACCAAGGTGAAGCGGACGGGAACCCGGGCGAAGAAGTGGAGCATCAGCGCAGGCCTGCCGTCGATCCGGCTGTTGAAGGCGACGATCCTCCCTCCGGCGGGCACGTCGCCCCCCAGCGAGACCTCGGCTTTGAAATCGCCGCGGCCGACCACTGCCGACCGGCACCGGGAGAGCGCCTGTTCGGTGGTCGTCGACTGCAGGATCGCGGCCGAGCAGACCGGCAAGCCGGCGGTCGTCAGTCGGCCGTGCCGGTTGAGTTCCACTTCGAGCCAGCGCAGCGGCGGCGGGTGACTGCCGTCGGTGGTGGCGATCGAGCCGTCGATGTCGACTTCGATCGGAGCTGCGGCTTGCCGCGGCAGCGCGTGGGGGTCGAACCCGGCCTTGAACGTGACCCGGACGTTCCCCTGCTGGTACACGTCAGCCTGGGAGGCACCGACGGCGATCAGCGCCACGGCCATGAACAGGACCGATATGACCAAGCGCCGGTTCATCCCGGGGCCAGTCTAGGCGCTCGAATCTGCCACCAAGGTTGAGCAATGGCTAAGTTCGACGGTGCATCCGATTCTTCCCACACCCGGGTGGGGCAGGAATCGGATGCGATTCAGTCGCGGTCCGTTTCGCCGGACTGGGTGACGCGTTCGGCCCGCTGCCGCACTTCTTCGCTCGCCTCCCGGGTCGCCGCGATCGCCTCCCGGCGCACCGCCTCGAGCCCCTCGCTCGGCTTGCCGCCGACGATGTCGCGGAAGGCGTTCTTGAAGCGCTCGGTGCGGCGGTCGGGCGGGAACCGCTCCGCCGAGCGCTCCTGCTTCTTCGGCCGCCGCTCGCCATAGCGGCGGCGGGCCCAGGCGGAATCGGGCTTGCCGAGGCGGCAGGCGCCGTAGGCCGCGATCGGGAAGATGAAGAAGCCGACGTAGCCGTGCATCACCCGGCCCTTGAGGAAGCAGATCGCCACCAGTCCGAAGACGACGAGAGCGCTGATGAAGGTGCCCAAGACCGCCTCGACCGACCCCTCTTCGATCGTCAGCGGGGTGAAGCCGAGCAGCACCAGCAGCATCCCGGCGGCGGCGATCACGGTAGCGTCGATCGACTTGCGGCCCTCCTCGGCCCAGTAGACGTCGTCGAGGTAGACCCACAGGGCGAACTCGTCGATCGTCAGCCCGGCGCCGACGCCGAAGGCGAAGGCGCAGATCTCGGTCCAGGGGGTGCGGCCGAAGGCGAGGAAGCCGGCGGCCCCGGCGATCATCATCGTCACGATCCCGAAGACGAGATGGTGGAGGTGGACGCCGCTGTCGGTGACGACGCTGCCGGGCCACCACGACACCTTGGGGCTCCGCATCAGCCGGGTGCTCATGCGGATGAAGGCGAAGGAGAGGATGAAGCCGGCGAGGACCAGGAACAGCCCCTGCTCGTCGTTTGCTTCGAGCCGGTTCCAGAAGTCGCCGAAGATCGAGCCGGTGGTCATGCCGTCGCCGTCACCGGAGCCGAGTGTAGGGGCGGCGCCTCGCCCTCCCTGGCGGCGATCAGATCGACGGTGAGCAGGACCGCCGCCACCGCGAAGAGCGGCGAGAGGACCGCGTCGGAGAGGGCCTCGGCGAGCCAGGTGGCGAGGAGGGTGTCGCCGAACTGGTGATGCACGAGGCCGGCAAGGCCGCCGCCGACCGCGTCGCCGAGCAGCTCGATCGGAACCAACACCCAGAAGACGAGCCAGAAGCTGCCCCGGACGAGCCCGAAGCTGCGCCGCAGCGCCGCCACCGCCGAGCGCTCCTCGATCTCGACGATCGGGCCGGCCAGACCGAGGAAGATGAATGCGAGCACGCCCGGGATCACCGCGAGGAGCAGGCCGAGGGCGACTATTGCGACGAAAACGACGTCGACCACGATCAGCCGCCCGTACTTGATCCGCCCGGCGATCTCCCGCAGCTTCGGCGGCTGCTCGCCGTGGGGATGGGTAAGGGAGATGGCGATCGCGCCGCTGAAGAAGATCTCCCCGAGCAGCCCCGTCATCGTCACCGCACCGACCGCCAGCATCAAGGCCGCGACTTTGACCCCGCCGGCGATGTCGAGGGAGTCGAGGTCGACCCTGAGGCTGAGCGCGTCGAGCAGCCCGAGCGGCAGAAAGACGAGGATCGAGAGGAGCAGGAGCGTGGGCATCCAGCCCCGATAGGTGCGCCAGATCCGGACGTAGGTGGCGGCGAGCCGCCGCAGGAAGCTCACCCGCGCCGGCCGCGGCGGCCGGCCGGCCGGCGGCCCCTCGCCTCCAGCTTCGACTGGCTCGATTCCGCGGCGGGCACCCGCTTCAAGTTGCCGAGCTCGGGGATCAGCAGTTCTTCGGCGCAGACCCGGTGCCAGTGGTGGTGGTCTGTGCCGCCGAGGCGGCGGATGAACTGGACGACCGTGTGCTCCTCGCCGACCGGGATGTCGCCGTGGCAGCCGGGGCAGTGGTAGAGCTTGCGGGCGATGCCCCGGATCAGCCAGACCTCGTCGCCCTCTTCGTTGACGCCGCTGAGGCTCCAGCGGATGCTGGGCTGTCCCTCGTAGGCGCCCATCAGCGCCTCGACAGCCAGGCGAAGCCGGCGGCCATCGCCAGGTTGGCGACGCCGGCAAGCCGCAGGCCCAGCTTCGCCCCCGGGCGGCTGAGGGCGGGGGAGGCCGACCAGAGGGCGTCGGTGGCGATCTCCGTGCCGCGCAGCCAGGCGAGCGCCTGCCAGTCGGCCGGCTTGCCGCGGCGCTCGGCGACGAGATGAGCGGCGGCGAAGGTGAGCCAGATCGGGCCGCAGCGGCGGAAGAGGTGCTCGGCATCGGGGGAGGGCTGGTCGTGGCCCAGCACCTTCAGGGTCGCGGCCGGGGCGGCGATCGCGGCGCTGCCGAGCAGCAGGTCGAAGGCGATCATGTTGCGGTTGGTGAGGCGCAGTGCCTCCTCGGGAGTCATCGCCCGAAGAATCCAACCAGAACTCGGAAGGGAAAGTGTGAGGTTCGGCGAAATGGACCGCCGTGACCAAGACCGCGACGAAGTCCCCTCAACTCAAAAGCCTTTCCGACTACATCCAGGAGCGTTTCGACGAGTTTTCGCGCTCCCAGAAAGATGTCGCCCGCTACATCGTCGACCACCTCGACGAGGCAGCTTTCCTCACCGCCGAGGAGCTGGCCCGGAGAGCGAGCACCTCGTCCTCGACGGTGGTGCGCTTCTCCCAGGCCCTCGGCTTCGAGGGATACCCCGAGCTGCAGCAGGCGGCGATCGAGGAGTACCGGACGACGATCGCGGGAAGCGCCGGCAATAACGGCGCCCTCTTCTCCTTCGATCATTCGGAGATGGAGGGATCGCTCGGCGCCGACTACTCGAACCTGGAGGAAACGGCGCGCAAGCTGACTCCCGAGCAGGTCGACGCGTCGGTCGCGGCGCTGGCGGAAGCCCAGCGGGTGGTCGTCGTCGGCGTCGACCAGATGGCCTTCTTCGCCAGCTACCTGCGGCACACCCTGAGCCTGCTCGACATCCGCGCCGAGATCGTCGCCAGCACCGGCGGCGAGTCGCTGCAGCGGCTCGGCCGGATCGACGAGAACACGCTCGTCATCACCCTCTCCGCCGGTCGTGCCCACCCGCTGCTGCTGCGGGCGATGAAGCTCGCCCTGCACCGGGGCGCCCGCACCCTGGCGATCTCCGACGCGACGATGTCGGAGGTGGGGGAGCATGCAGAGCTCACCCTCTACTTCTCCTCCAACAGCCCCAGCTTCACCCGCTCCCACACGGCGCTGATGGCACTTGTCCAGGGCCTGGCCCACGGTCTCTACGCCCGCGACGAAGCCGCCCACAAAGACCGTATCCGGGCTTACAAACTGAAGTAGGAGAAACAGCTGCGGGACGAAGGAGCGCCGGCCCGCGGATCCTGTCTCCGATCGGGGGCTCTCCCTACCGGGAGAGTCCTCCCGATCGTCGCCACCCGCGGGAGGGAGTCACCCGCCGGAGGAGCTCCTCAGTCCCGCGGACCGGAGCCTCCACGTAAGATGGCCCTGATGACTGAGCGTGCGACTTTTCGACTGAAGACCGGCCTGGCCGAGATGCTGAAAGGCGGCGTGATCATGGATGTGGTCACGCCTGAGGAGGCGAAGATCGCGGAGGAGGCAGGCGCCTGCGCGGTGATGGCGCTGGAGCGCGTCCCCGCCGACATCCGCCGCGACGGCGGCGTCGCCCGCATGTCGGACCCTTCGATGATCAAGGGGATCCAGGAGGCGGTCTCGATTCCGGTGATGGCGAAGGCCCGGATCGGCCACTTCGCCGAGGCGCAGGTGCTGCAGGCGCTGGAAGTCGACTACATCGACGAGTCCGAGGTCCTCACCCCGGCCGACGAGCACAACCACATCGACAAGCTCGCCTTCGAGGTGCCCTTCGTCTGCGGCGCCACCAACCTCGGCGAGGCGCTGCGGCGGGTCGGCGAGGGGGCGGCGATGATCCGCTCCAAGGGCGAGGCCGGGACGGGCAACGTGGTCGAGGCGGTGCGCCACATGCGCGAGATCACTTCGGGAATCAGGCGGCTCGCGCAGCTGCGTCCGGAGGAGCTGGCGGGGGCGGCGAAGGAGCACCAGGCGCCGCTCGAAGTCGTCCAGGAGGTCGCCGCCGCCGGACGGCTGCCGGTGCCGCTCTTCTGCGCCGGCGGGATCGCCACCCCGGCGGACGCGGCGCTGATGATGCAGCTCGGCGCCGAGGGCAACTTCGTCGGCTCGGGCATCTTCAAAAGCTCGGACCCCGAGCGCCGGGCACGGGCGATCGTCGAGGCGACGACCCACTTCAACGACCCGGAGCGCGTCACCGCGGCCTCGATCGGCCTGGGCGAGGCGATGCCTGGGCTCGAGATCGCCGGCCTCGCCGCCGAGGACTCCCTTCTGCAGAACCGCGGAGCGTAGGTGCCCGGCACTGGGGCCGGCGGGACGCTCGCGATCGGCGTCCTCGCGCTGCAGGGAGGCTTCGAAGCGCACGCCAAGATCCTGCGGCAGCTCGGGGCCGAGCCGCGGGAGGTGCGGACGCCGGCGGAGATGGAGGGGCTCGACGGCCTCGTCATCCCCGGCGGCGAGAGCACGACGATCGGCAAGATGATTGGCTCGGCGGGGCTGGGGCCGGCCCTGCGCAGCCACCACGCGGCCGGCCGGCCGATCCTCGGCACCTGCGCCGGCCTGATCGTCTGCGACGCCGAGCACCTCGGCTTCATCGACGCGACGGCGAAGCGCAACGCCTTCGGCCGGCAGCTGCAGAGCTTCGAGGCCGACGTCGAGGTCGAGGGGATCGGCGACGAGCCGCTGCGGGCGGTCTTCATCAGGGCGCCATGGGTCGAGTCCCGCGGCCCGGACGTCGAGGTGCTGGCCTCATACGCGGACCATCCGGTGGCGATCAGGGAAGGGAACGTGCTCGCCTGCGCCTTCCATCCCGAGCTCACCGACGATCCGCGCTTCCACGCGATCTTCATGGCGATGGCGACGAGTGCCCGGGAACGGGCGGGCGAGGAGGCGAGATCGTGAGCGGCGGCGACCCGCGGGTCCAGAACCTGGCGAAGATCCTGGTCGGCTACTCGACCGGAGTGCGGAAGGACGACGTCGTCGCGATCGACGGCGAGAGCGCCGCGGCGCCGTTGCTGCTGGCTGTCTACGAAGAGGTTCTGAAGGCGGGCGGCCACCCGATGCTGAACGTGGCGCTCGAGGGACAGGTCGCCGCCTACTTCAAGCACGCTTCCGACCTGCAACTGGAATGGATCTCGCCGTTCGCGGAGTGGATGGTCGACAACGCCGACGTGCGGATCGCGATCGGCGCCAGCACCAACACCCGTGAGCTCTCGGGAGTCCCGCCGGAGCGACAGACCCGGCGCCAGTCGGCCACCGGCGACCTGATGACGCGGGCGATGAAGCGCGCCGCCGAAGGCGATTTCCGCTGGTGCTACACGCTCTACCCGACCAGCGCCTACGCCTCCGAGGCGGAGATGAGCCTGGCCGACTACGAAGACTTCTACTACGGCGCCTGCCTTGCCACCGACCCCGAGCCGCTGACCGCCTGGAAGCGGGCCTCGGCCGAGACCCGGCGCCTGGCCGAGTGGATCGAGGGCCGCGAGGAGGTGCGGGTGACGGCACCGGGGACCGACGTCAGGCTCGGCATCGCCGGGCGCAGGTTCATCCCCTGCGTCGGCGACAACAACATGCCGGACGGAGAGTTCTTCACGGGTCCGGTCGAGGACTCCGTCGAGGGCGAAGTCAGCTTCCATCTGCCGGCGGTGATCGGCGGCCGCGAGGTCGCCGGCGTGCGCCTGCGCTTCGAATCGGGACGCGTCGTCGACGCCTCGGCCGAGCGGGGTGAGGAGTACCTGCTGAAGCTGCTCGACACCGACCAGGGCGCCCGCACCCTCGGCGAGCTCGGGATCGGCACCAACTATGGGATCGACAAGGGCACCCGCGAGGTCCTGCTCGACGAGAAGATCGGCGGGACCGTGCACATGGCGGTCGGCTCGAGCTACCCGGAGTCCGGCGGCGAGAACGAGTCCGCCGTCCACACCGACCTCGTATGCGACCTCCGGCTCGGCGGCAAGCTCGAAGTGGACGGCGTGGTGATGCAGGAAGACGGTCGGTTCGTCGTTTAAGCCGCAGCGTCAGGAGTGTCAGGTCTGGGTGATGATCGTGGCCACTACGCCCAGGAAACCGATCACCATCGTTGCGAACATCCCGCCGAGGAGCTGAACCATCATTCGGTGCTGAGCTGCGAATTGGGCGGTCATCTCCCGGCGGACCGCCACGAATTCCCGCCGCATCTCTTCAAAGCCCGCATCCATGCGCATCTCGAGTCGTCCGACCCTCTCGTTCAGGTCGTCGAGGCGCTCGTCGGTCCACGCTTCCCTTGCCATCACGGCCATGATCCCACTCTAGGGGACCAGGTGCAACGTTTCGTACGCGCACTTTAAAAGTTGCGCAACGGCTCCGTCACAGAACTGGAGCTACTGGTTCGGGATCGGCGAGCCGGCCAGGAGGAAGAACCAGATCGTCAGTGCCAGCATCGCCAGCAGCACCGAGCCCATCAAGACCGCCTCGACCACCGTCACCGAGCTGCGAAGCGGCGCCGTGTCGCGCATGCTCTTCAGCCAGGTCGGCCGGATCGGCTCCAACCGGTTGGTGCCGGTGATGCGGATGTAGAGGCTGTTGAGGCGGCCGATCAGCCAGGCGACGAAGACGATCGAAGCGATGATGCCCACGGCGACGACGGCATAGGGCCCACCGGCGGGGAACTGGGTCTGGGAGAGCTTCGAAGCGATGTAGACCCAGCTCAGCGGAATCGCGGTCCAAAGGGAGAAGGCAGCCAGGAGCATGGCGAGGAAGACGAGGCCGGCGGCGACGCCGTGACCGGCTCGGTGGGCTTGCGCTCTCACTTCCATGGCTGGTTCATACAATGACAGGCGATGTCCGGGCATTCCAAGTGGCACTCGATCAAACACAAGAAGGGCGCGGCGGACGCCAAACGCGGCAAGCTCTTCAGCAAGCTGGCGCGGGCGATCACGGTGGCCGCGCGGGACGGGGGCGGCGATCCCGATCACAACCCGACCCTGGCGACGGCGATCCAGAAGGCGAAAGACGCCTCGATGCCGAAGGACAAAATCCAGAAGGCGATCGATGTCGGCACCGGCGCCGGCAGCGACGGCGCGGCGATAGAAAGGATCGTCTACGAGGGCTACGGGCCTGCGGGTGTCGCGGTCCTGGTCGAAGCGCTGACCGACAATCGCAACCGCGCCGGCGCCGAGATCCGCCACGCCTTCTCCAAACACGGAGGCAATCTCGGGGAGCCGGGCTCCGTCGCCTGGATCTTCGAGAAAAAGGGCTCGATCGTGGTCGACGGCGAGCGCTATGGAGAGGACGACCTGATCGGAGCCATCGACGCCGGCGCCGAGGACGTCCAGGAGGACGAGGGAAAACTCCGGATTCTCTGCGAGGCGGCTGATCTGACGACCGTGCGGGAATCTCTTGAAGCCGAAGGGGTCGAGATCGAGTCCGCCGGACTTGCAATCGAACCGAAAAGCACGGTCGAGCTGAAAGGTCACGATGCGGAACGCCTCCTGAAGCTCCTGGATACCCTGGACGAGCAGGACGACGTCGACGAGGTCTTCGCCAACTTCGACATCCCTGCCGAGGTCCTCGAGCAACTGGCTGCCTGAAGGCATCCGACCGGATTCCGAGAATCACTACCCATGCAGGTAGTGATGGGCATAGACCCTGGCGCCGCGAATCTGGGGTTCGGAGTCGTGCGAGTGGAGGGCAACCACATGGTCGCCCTCGACGGGGGCGTGGTCGAAACGACGCCGGAGATGCCGATGGAGCGGCGACTGGCGCGGATCCACGAGGCGCTGGCGGAGCTGATCGCCTGGCACGAGCCGAAGGCGATGGCGATCGAGGAGATCTACTTCGGCAAGAACGTGCGCTCGGCGATGGCGGTCGGACAGGCCTGCGGCGTGGCGATGCTGGCCGCGGCCGAACAGGGCGTCGGCTGCTTCTCCTACACGCCCCAGGCGATCAAGATGGCCGTCTGCGGCTCCGGGGCCGCCGGCAAGCGCCAGGTGCAGCGGATGGTGAAGACGCTCCTGGGACTGCCCGAGCCCCCATCGCCCGATCACGCCGCCGACGCGCTGGCCGTTGCGATCTGCCACGGCGGCGGCAGCGGCCATCGCCAGGCCGTCACCGCGATCGAGCCCGCCAGCGAGGCGGGGGACCGGATCGCCGGATGATCGCCGCCGTCCGTGGAGAGGTGATGGTGCGCCGCCCCGACCACGTCGTCATCGACGCCGGCGGCGTCGGCTACCGCCTCGCGGTCTCGGGCGAGACCCTGAAGGCGGTGCCGGCTGCGGGCAGCGCCGCCTTTCTGCACGCCGAGCTGATCGCCCGTGACGACTCGCTCTCGCTCTACGGCTTCTCCTCCGAGGAGGAGCGCGACCTCTTCCGGTTGCTGATCACGGTCAGCGGCATCGGACCGAAAGTGGCGATCGCCACCCTCTCCGGGGGGAGCACGCGCGACCTCCTGCGGGCGATCGCCGCCGGCGACGCGAAACGCTTCCAGGCTGTGCCCGGGATCGGCAAGCGCACGGCAGAGCGGATCATCGTCGAGCTGCGGGAGAAGGTCGCCGGAGCGCTGGAGGAAGAGGTGATTGCGGTCGCCGGTGGGGGAGAGAGCTCACGGGCGCTGGCCCGCGACGGGCTCGTCAACCTCGGCTATGCGCCGCTCGAGGCCGAGCGGCTGCTCGAGGGCATCGAAGGCGCCGAGGCTCAGGAGCTGATCGCCGCGGCGCTGCGCAAGGCCGGGGCCGCGAGGAACGCCGCGTGAGCGGGCCTCCCGGCATCGGCGGCAACCGGATCCGCACTCCGGGGATCGACGGCGACCCGGTGCCGGTGGACGCCGAGGTGAAGGTTCACGACGCCCGGGCGGAAGCGCCGGACGAGGAGCTCGACCTCTCGCTGCGCCCGCCCACCCTGGACGACTTCGTCAACCAGCAGCAGGTCACCGACCAGCTGGCGATCTTCATCGAGGCGGCGCAGAAGCGCGGCGAGCCGCTCGACCACGTCCTGCTCGCCGGCCCGCCCGGTCTCGGCAAGACCTCGCTCGCCCACATCGTCGCCGCCGAGCTCGGGGTGCCGATGGTGCAGACGGCGGGCCCCGCGCTCGAGCGAAAGGCGGACGTCGCCTCCTTCCTCACGGCGCTGGAGCCGGGCAGCGTCTTCTTCATCGACGAGATCCACCGCCTTGGCCGGGCCGTCGAGGAGACGCTCTACCCGGCGATGGAGGACGGCGAGCTGCCGGTGGTGCTGGGACAGGGGGCGGGGGCGCGGACCGTGACGCTGCCGCTGCCGCCCTTCACCCTGGTCGGGGCCACCACCCGCGCCGGCCTGCTGACGACGCCGCTGCGGGATCGCTTCGGCGTCTCGCACCGCCTCGAGTACTACTCACCCGAGCACCTGGCGGTGATCGTCGAGCGCTCGGCGGGCATCCTCGGGGTCGAGATCGACGGCGGCGGAGCGGAGGCGATCGCCGGCCGCTCGCGCGGGACCCCGCGCGTCGCCAACCGCCTGCTGAAGCGGGTGCGGGACTTCGCCCAGGTCAAGGGCAGCGGCCGGATCGGGGCCGAGGTAGCCGCCGCGGCGCTGCATATGCTCGAGGTCGACGAGGGGGGGCTTGACCGCAGCGACCGGGCGCTGCTGGAGACGATCGCCGCCAAGTTCGGTGGCGGCCCGGTCGGCCTCTCCACCCTGGCGATCGCGATCGGCGAGGAGCAGGACACGATCGAGGACGTGCTCGAGCCCTATCTCCTCCAGCAGGGCCTGCTGAAGCGGACGCCGCGCGGCCGGGTCCTGACCCGGCGTGGCTACGACCACCTGGGGATGCCCGTTCCCGAAAGCGCCGCCAGCCTCTTCTGAGGCGGCCGAAGCCGGATCGGGAACGGATCATCTAGCCTGTCGCCTATGCCGTTTTTCATCTGTCCGAATTGCGGACACCGGGAGGTGAGCGGGGAGCGGACCGCAGGGTTCAGCACCCGTCCGAAGGGCTGCTCGAAATGCGGATTCGGCTTTGTCTTCGAATTACTCGACGATTATTATCCGGCTCCTAATGCCGCCTTTTTCGTCTGTGACAAGCAGGAACGCGTGATCGACGCCGGCAAAGGCAGCTTCGAGCTGACCGGCCTGACCGACGAGGACGTGATCGGCCGCCCGGTGCGCGAGGTCCTCGGCCTCGACTGGATCGACCCCGGCGACGGCGGCGAGGAGGCCGACACCAACGGCGACGGCGTCAGCGATCCGATCGAGACCTCACTGGAGTGGGGGGTTCGCTCGCTCGGCAAGCGGGTTTCGGTGAACGCCGAGGGCGATCTGCCGGCAAAGGCGGTTGCCGACGTGTTCCCGGCCTACGACGACGACGGCGGCCTGCTGCTCGTCCTCACCCCGGAGGGCTGAGCGGTGGGGACCCGGCGCCGGCACCTCTTCGTCCTGCTGTTCGTGGTCGCCCTCGTCGCCGTCTCGGCGATCGTCATCGCCGGCAAGGAAACGAAGCTCGGCCTCGACCTCCAGGGCGGTCTCGAGCTCGTCTACGAAGGCCAGGCGACCGGCGCCGGCACCGAAGTCACCGGCGAAGACATCGAAGACTCGATCTCGATCATCGAACAGCGGATCAACAAGCTCGGCGTCTCCGAGCCGGAAGTGGCACGGCTCGGCACCAAGGAGATAACCGTCTCGCTGCCGGGGATCACCGACGCCAACCGGGCCGCCGAACAGGTCGGCACCACCGCTCAGCTCTACTACTACGACTGGGAGCCGAATTTGATCGGGCCCCAGCGCGTGATCGGCGGCAAACCAGGCAGCGAACCTCCGGAAGCGGCGCTGAAAGCGTCCGACAAACGTTGGGAAAGAGCCGGTCGCAACGTCACCAACAAAGAGAACCAGCAGCTGATCGTCAGCGGCGCCTACCCGACCGCCTACGATGCGGCGCTGCTCGCTGCCGAACAGAAACCGGTCGAAAACTGCAGCGACTGCTCGATCGCCAAACCGCGTTACTACCTGTTCAGCAAAGAGCGGCCGCACAAGCTGATCGCCGGCCCCGAGCTGAAGAAGTCGGACCTCTACATCAGCCCGACCGGGAAGAAACGGCCGAAAAACGGAATCGTCGTCGAAGTTCCCGTCGGCACCGTGGTGGTCTCGGAATACCCGAGCGAAGAAAACGGCCAGCTCGACGAATCGGCCGAACCGGGCTGGTATGCGCTGAAGGACAAACCGGCGCTGAGCGGCAAGGACATCACCAACCCGGAACAGACCTACGGGCCCGGCAACGAACCGATCGTCACCTTCAACTTCACCGGCAGCGGCCGCGAAGCCTTCCAGGAAGTGACCCGCCGGATCGCCCAGCGCGGCCAGTCTGCGGCGATCGGCCCGGTCGGGGCCGAAGAAGCGGCGGCCCTCTCCGGCCACTTCGCCGTCGTCCTCGACAACGAAGTGAAGACGCGGCCGATCATCAACTTCGCCGAAAACCCGGACGGGATCGACGGACGCACCGGCGCCCAGATCTCGGGCGGGTTCAGCAGCGTCCAGGACGCCCAGGACCTGGCGACGACCCTGCAGATCGGCGCCCTGCCGATCAACCTGAGGCTGATCAGCGAGACCCAGGTCTCGGCGACCCTCGGCAGCCAGGCGCTCCACGACGGGATCAAAGCCGGGATCATCGGCCTCGCCCTCGTCGTCGTCTTCCTCCTCCTCTACTACCGCTTTCTCGGCCTGATCGCCTCGATCGCGCTCGGCGCCTACGGGGTGATCTTCTTCGCCCTGATCAAACTGATCCCGATCACCCTGACCCTGCCGGGGATCGCGGGTCTGGTGCTGACGATCGGCGTCGCCGCCGACTCCAACATCGTCATCTTCGAGCGAATAAAGGAGGAGGTGCGGGCGGGGCGCTCGATGGCGAGCGCGATCGCCGCCGGCTACAAACGCGGGATCAGCACGATCGTCGACGCCAACGTCGTCACCCTGCTGACCGCCTTCATCCTCTTCGTGCTGGCAACCGCCGGGGTCAAGGGCTTCGCCTTCACCCTCGGCGTCGGCACCATCGTCTCGCTGCTGACCGCGGTCGTCTTCACCCAGGCGCTGCTCGGCAGCATCAGCCGCTCGCGGCTGCTGCGCTCGCCGAGCGCGCTCGGCGCGGGTGGCGAGGGCAGGCGCTGGCACTTCGACTTCATGGGGGCAAGCCGCTGGTTCTTCTCGATCTCGGGCGTGATCCTGCTGGTCGGGGCGCTGTCGCTGGCGACCAAGCAGCTCAACTTCGGGATCGACTTCGAATCCGGCACCCGGATCACCGCCGCGCTGGAAAAGCCGACCGACGAGGAAGGCGTCCGAACCACCCTCGACTCGGTCGGGGTCAGCGGCGAGGAGGTGCAGCAGGTCAGCGACCCGAACTTCGGCGACAACGTCTTCCAGATCCAGTCGCACGAACTCGAACCTGGCGAGGTGCACGAAGCCGAAGCGGCGCTGGCCAAGGAATACGGCATCCAGAAGAGCGGATTCGAAAGCACCAGCGTCGGCCCGACCTTCGGGCAGCAGGTGGCCAACAGCGCCCTGAAGGCGCTGATCTTCTCCCTGCTGGTGATCTGCGGCTACGTCGCCCTGAGGTTCGACCCGAAGTTCGCGGTCCCGGTGCTGATCGCGATCTTCCACGACATCCTCATCACCGGGGGCGTCTACTCGTTGACCGGAAAAGAGGTGAACAGCGGGACGGTCGCCGCTTTCCTCACCATCTTGGGCTACTCGATCTACGACACGATCATCGTCTTCGACCGGATCCGCGAGAACGTGCCGCGGATGCCGCGGGCTGCGTTCTCCCAGATCGTCAACCGCTCGATGAGCGAGGTCCTGACCCGCTCCCTGGCGACCAGCTTCTCGACCTTGCTCGCGGTCGGCTCGCTGCTGGTCTTCGGCGGGGCAACCCTGCAGGACTTCGCCTTTGCGATGCTGGTCGGGATCGCCTCCGGAACCTACTCGTCGATCTTCATCGCCTCGCCGGTGCTGACCGCCTGGAAGGAACGCGAGCCGGGCTTCGTCCGCCGGCGGCTGCGGATCGCCGAAGTCGAGGGCGGCAAGGTCCCCGCCTACGCCGACGAGATCGAGCTGGCCAAGCTCAGCCGCGACGACGAGCGCGAAGGGGAACCGGCGGCTGCGGCCGAGGAACCTGCGGCGGAGGCGGCACCGGGGGCGGTGGCCACCGCCGAGCGGACCGGCGACGGTTCCGGCAACGGCGCCGCCGGTCTCAGCAACGGCGACAGCGACGCGGCCGCGGCCGCGTCGGCGGAGCGGCGCCGGCGGAACGCCGAGCGCAAAGCACGCCGCCAGGCGCGGCGCAAGCATGGGAGGAGCCGATGACTCACGCGGCCGCGAAGGCGGTCATCTGATGGCGCTGGTCGTCTTCTTCACGATGGGCATCGCCCTCTGGCACTTCACGGTCTTCGTGCCCGACCGGTTCTGGCAGGGGATCGTCGGTGCCTTCGTCGGCTCGGTGCTCGGCGCGTTGATCTTCGGCCTGATCGTCCAGGAGGCGAGCGGCAAAAGCCTCGGCGACACTGATCTCTCGACCGCGCTGGTGGCTGTTCCCGGCGTCCTGATCGGGCTGGGGATCGTCTACGCGATCGGCATCCGCAGCGACGAGCGCATCTCCTAGGTCTCGTTTTCCGCGCAACTTGGGCCGCCGCCGCAGCGGGTTTCCGCCGGGCAGCTTCCTAGCCTGGAAGCGTGCCCGAAACCATCGCCGCATTTGCCCTCGAGCCCTACTCCTATGCCGAGGCCCGCGCTCTCTGCGAGGAGCTCGGCTTGAGCGAGCCGGTCGCCGTCACCTTGGTCAGGCGCGGGTACCGGACGCCGGAGCAGGCACGGGCGTTTCTCGCCGCTGACGAGTCGCATCCGCCCTCGGCCTTCGCCGGAATGGGCCCCGTGGTCGAGCAGGTGCACAGCGCGATCGCCGGCGGTGCACGGATCACCGTCCACGGCGACTTCGACGTCGACGGCGTCTGCGCGACCGCGATCATGGTCTCGACCCTGCGCGAGCTGGGCGCCGACTGCGACTGGTTCATCCCCGACCGGATCGAGGACGGCTACGGGCTGAGCGAGGAGAACGTGCGGCGGCTGGCCCAGCGCGGTACGAAGCTGCTGCTCACGGTGGACTGCGGGATCACCTGCGCCGCGGAGGTGGCGTTGGCCGGGGAGCTGGGGATGGAGGTGATCGTCACCGACCACCACCAGGCGAAGGAGGAGCTGCCGGACTGCCCGATCCTGCACCCGCAGGTGAGCGGCTATCCGTTCGAGTCGCTTTGCGGGACCGCTGTGGCCTGGAAGCTGGCTTGTGCGCTGCGGGGGGGTGGAGGGTCCCCCTCCAGACACCCCTCGCAGGTGCTCGGGGTTGAGTGTCTGGAGGGGGACCCTCCACCCCCCCAAACGGACGGCGACTTGGATCTCGTGGCGCTGGCTACTGTGGCTGATGTCGTCCCGTTGGTGGGGGAGAACCGGGCGCTGGTGCGAAAGGGGTTGGCGGAGATCCGGCGGGGTAAGCGGCCTGGGATCCGAGCTCTGATGGCGGCAGCTCAATGCGATCCGGAGCGGCTGGACGAGGGTGATCTCTCCTTCCGGCTGGCGCCGCGGATCAACGCCGCTGGTCGGCTCTACAGAGCCGATGCGGGGGTTGAGCTGTTCCTCACCGAGGACCCTGAGCGGGCGCGGGCGATCGCCGAGGAGTTGAGCCGGGCCAACTCCGAGCGCCGGGCAACCGAGCGCGAGGTCGACGCCGCCGCCGAGACGGCTCGGCGGGAGCTGCCTGAGAGCCTGCGGGAGGCGCACGGGTTGGTGGTCGCGGGGGAGGATTGGCACCCGGGTGTGGTCGGGATCGTCGCTTCGCGCCTTGCCGAGCGCCACTGTCGTCCCGTTGTGGTGATCTCGCTGACCGAAGGGGGGGAGGGGCGCGGCAGCGGTCGCAGTATCCCGGGCTTCGACCTGCTGGCGGCGCTCGAGGCCTGTGGCGAGCACCTCGAGGGGTTCGGCGGGCACCGCGCGGCGGCGGGCTTGACGATCAGGGCCGAGAACGTCGCTGCGTTTCAGGCGGCGTTCGCCGCCTACGCCGATCAGGTTCTCGCACCGGAGGACCTCAGGCGCACGGAAAAGGTGGATGCCATCGCGGGCGGTGTGGGTCTCGGTCTTGGCCTGGCCGAGGAGCTGCGGCAGCTGGCTCCGTTCGGGATGGGAAACCCGGCCGTGCGGCTGCTGGTCCCTTCCGCCCGGGTGACCGACGTGCGGGCGATGGGGGAGGGCAAGCACGCCCGCTTCAGCCTCTACAGCGCCTCCCACCGCGCCCTCGGGGTCGTCTTCGGCCGCTCCGTGCTCGGCGTCGAGGACGAGGACCTGCTGGACGCGACGGTGCGCCTCGAGGTCAACCACTGGAACGGATCGCTCGAGCCACGGGTGGTGCTCCGTGAGCTGTATCCGCTGGAGGAGCCGGAGCTCGGTGAGGGCGATGCGCCGCTCCCGCACGCCTGCTCCTGCGACGAACGCGAATGGTGGGCGCGCTTCGAAGGCGAGCTTCAAGCCCGGCTCGATCGTGAGTCTGCGAAAACCGGCGATATGGGCGGGGTTTGGCAGACTCGCGGGCAGCGGCGGGTGGTTCAGGGCGCCTCGCCGGCGACTGTGGCGATCGCGGAGCTCGTTTCGAGCGGCTCCGGGGTGCTTGCGGTCTGCGCGGACGCCTCCCGTCGCGCCGGCCTCGGCAACGGCGCCGGCGGCCTCGCGCGGTTCAACGGGGGTGCCGCGGCGATCGCCTGCCATCGCTGCGGCGAGGAGGAGATCGCGCGACTTGCGCGCAAAGCGTCGGCCGGTCTCGCCCTCACCGATTACCTGGCCCTGGAACGGCTGGGGGAGCGGGCGACTGCCCTCGTGGCCGGCTTCGAGCACGTCGTCTTGGTCGATCCGCCCGGCGGCGCCGCCGACCGGGATTTGGTGGCGGTTCCCGCCACCGATGGCGCGCCGGGCTTCCTCCACCTGCTCTGGAGCGAGGCCGAGTGCGAGTTCACGGCAAGGGTCCTGGCCGAGCAATGGCCGACGCGCGAAGCCGTCGCCGACGCCTTCCGCAGCTTGAGAGGGCGCGGCGAGTGCAGCGGTAGGGACCTGCGCGAGGCCCTGATCGGTTCCGGCCGGCATCCGCTCTCCCCAGAGGCTGCCGCCCGCCGCTTCCGCATCCTCGCCGAGCTCGGACTGGTGCAGGGCGCGCCGGAACGCGGCGCAGGGGTCGTGCGGGCCCTATCCTCAGAGAAGACGGATCTGCAGCGCTCGGCTGCTTTCCGTGCCTACAGCGCAAGACTCTCGGAGGTTCAGCGATTCCTCGCAAGGCCGAAACCGCAGTAGCCCGCAAGGAGCTCCTCGCCGATCTGTTCGCCGTGATCGAGGAGTTCGACTCGAACGCGCCCGAAAACGGCAGTCCGGGGGGCACCGCCGTGGCGGTGGCGACGATCGACCGGGCCAAGGTCGAGTGCGCCTTCGACTTCGCCTGCGACCGCCACGCCGACCAGCGCCGCCACTCGGGGGACGAGTTCATCACCCACCCGGTCGGCGTCGCCCAGATCTGCGCCGGCATGCGGCTCGACACCGAGACCCTTTGCGCCGCCCTGCTCCACGACACGGTCGAGGACACGACCGCGAGCCTGGAGGAAATCCGCTCGGAGTTCGGCGAGGAGATTGCGCAGCTGGTGGACGGGGTCACGAAGCTGACCGGGATGACCTTCGAGAGCCGCGACGAGCGGCAGGCCGAGAACTACCGCAAGATGATGGTGGCGATGGCCACCGACGTCAGGGTGATCCTGATCAAGCTGGCCGACCGCCTCCACAACATGCGCACGCTCGGCGCCCTGCCGAAGCAGAAGCAGACGCTGAAGTCGCACGAGACCCTCGAGATCTACGCGCCGCTCGCCCACCGGCTCGGGATCCACGCGATCAAATGGGAGCTCGAGGACCTCGCCTTCGCCACCCTGCACCCCCGCAAGTACGCGGAAATCAAACAGCTGGTCGCCCAGCAGCGCGACGAGCGCGAGAAATACGTCGCCGCGGCGGGGGAGTTCTTGGCCGAGGAGCTCGAGCAGGTGGGCATCGACGCCGAGATCTCAGGCCGGGCCAAGCACTTCTACTCGATCTACACGAAGATGGCGAAGAAGGGGCGCGAGTTCAACGAGATCTTCGATCTCACGGCGATGCGGGTCATCGTCCACTCGGTCAAGGACTGCTACGGCGCGATCGGGGTCATCCACTCGCTCTGGAAGCCGCTGCCGGGGCGCTTCAAGGACTTCGTGGCGATGCCGAAGGCGAACATGTACCAGGCGCTGCACACCACGGTGATCGGGCCCGAGGGCAAACCGCTGGAGATCCAGATCCGGACCGAGGAGATGCACAAGCTCGCCGAGTACGGGATCGCCGCCCACGTCGCCTACAAAGAGGGGAGCAGAGGCGATCCGCAGCGGGAGAAGATGACCTGGCTCCGACAGCTGGTCGAGGCCGAGGGCGAACAGGATCCGACCGAGTTCCTCGAGTCCCTGAAGGTCGACCTCTTCGAGGACGAGGTCTTCGTCTTCACCCCGAAGGGGGAAGTGAAAAGCCTTTCGGCCGGCTCGACGCCGCTCGATTTCGCCTACGCGGTCCACACCGACGTCGGTCACAGCTGCGTCGGCGCCAAGGTCAACGGCTCGATCGTGCCGCTGCACTACCAGCTGCGCTCGGGCGACATCGTCGAGGTTCTGACCGCGAAGCAGAAGCGCGGCCCCTCGCTCGACTGGCTGAAGCTGGTGCGGACCAGCCGCGCCCGCAACAAGATCCGCGCCTGGTTCAAAGAGGAGCGCCGCGAGGACGCCGAGCGCGACGGCCGCGAGAAGCTCGAGGAAGCGCTGCGCACGCGCGGCATCCCGATGCAGAAGATCTCCGGTTCGGCGCTGCTCGCCGACGTGATCCGCGAGATGGGCTTCCGCAAGGCCACCGACTTCTACATCGCCCTCGGTCAGGGCAAAGTCTCGGCCAAGACCGCGGCCAACAAGCTGATGCAGCGGCTGAAGGCGGGGGAGGGCGTCGAGGACGCGGCCGATGCCGCCCAGCCGGGGCGCGAGGACCGCGCCCGCCGCACCAAGAACGCCTCCAACTACGGGATCACCGTCAAGGGGGTCGAAAACGTCGCCGTGCGGCTTGCCAAGTGCTGCCGGCCGGTTCCCGGCGACCAGATCGAGGGTTACGTCTCGCTCGGCCGCGGAATCACCATCCACCGCCACGACTGCAAGAACGTGAAGGCGCTGAAGCGGGCTTCGGAGCGCTTCGTCGACGTCGCCTGGGAAGGCGAAAACGAGTCCGCCTACCGAGTCGAGCTGCAGATCGACGCCTACGATCGCACGCGGCTGCTGGAGGACCTCTCGCGGACCTTCTCGGAGGCGGGGATCAACATCATCGGCGCCAGCTGTACGACTAACCATCCGATGGTGAAAAACCGTTTCGTGGTCGAGGTCGGCGACACGGAGCAGCTCAAGCACTGCATCAGCCGCCTCCGCAACGTCGACTCGGTCTTTGACGCGTATCGGATTACCCCGGCTGCCTAGGACGGCCGAGCAGGCGGGGTAGATGCCTTTAGCCGTCGCCGTAACCGGCCCCACCGGGGAGATCGGGAAGCCGCTGATGGCGGAGCTGGAGCGGCGGGCGGAGGTGGCGAGCGTGCTGGGGATGGCGCGGCGGCCGTTCGATCCCGCCGCCGAAGGCTGGGAGAAGGTCACCTACCGGTGCGGTGACATCCTCGACCGCGGAGCGCTGGCGGCGCTGTTCGACGGGGCCGACGTCGCCGTGCACCTCGCCTTCGCGATCTTCGGAGGCCGCGAGGAGACGCGGCGGGTCAACCTGCAGGGCACCCGGAACGTCTTCGAGGCGGCGATCAAGGCGGGGGTGGGGCGCCTCGTCTACGCGTCCTCGGTCGCCGCCTACGGCTTCCACCCCGACAACCCGCAGCGGCTGACGGAGGAGGTGCCGGCGCGCGGCAGCGAACGGTTCTACTACTCGCGCCAGAAGGCGGAGCTCGAGGCCCTGCTCGACGAGCTGCTGCTCGAGGACGTCGAGGCCTACGTCTTTCGCCCCTGCATCGTCGCCGGTCCACGAGCGACGATGCTGATCGAGCAGACGGTGGAAGCGGTGCGGCTGGGGGACCCCGCGCCGTTGCTGCGCCGCGGGGTTGAGAGGCTGCCGCTGGTGAAGCCGGTCCTGCCCGACCCCGGCGTGCCGCTCCAGCTCGTCCACCACGACGACGTGGCCAGGGCGATGGCCTCCGCGATCTGCGGCGAGGGGCCGCCGGGCGCCTACAACCTCGCCGGAGACGGTGAGGTCACGATGTCGGACGTCGCCCGCGCCCTCGGCTGGCGCTCGGTTCCGGTTCCCGGCCCGGCGGTCAGCCTCGCCGCCGCCGCCGCGCGGCGCCTGACCTTCGCCTCGACCAAGCTCGAGTGGGCAACCGCCCTCGATGCCCCGGTCCTGATGGACACGACCAAGGCGCGCCGCGAGCTCGGCTGGAAGCCACGGCACGACGCTCGGGAGACGCTGGAGGAAACGGTCGCCGGCGCACGCGCGAAACGACTGCTCGATTAGCCCTCAGGCGACGACGGTGAGCGCGCCGGGGGCCGCGCGCAGCTCGATCCGGTCGCGCTCGCCGAGGTAATCGCCGTCCACCTGCAGGGGGAAGGGACGGACCGCGCCCTGCTTGTCCTTGGAGACGGTTTCGACGACGGCGCCGGTGACGTCGCCGAAATGGATCACCTGCTTGTGGCGGGCCGCCGGCCTGGTCTCGCTGAAGAGACGGCTGACCAGGGTCGGCATGTCGCGCTGGGCGGCCCGCTTGAGGACCGCCAGCGAAAGCGTGCCGTCGTCGATGGCAACGCCCTCGCAGACCCGGATCGGGCGGCTGGCGAAGTAGGTGAACGGGTCCGAGTTCTGGACGATCGCGGAGATGCCCTCGACCGGGTCTCGACCGTCGACCGTTGCCCGCACCCGGATCGGGTTGACGAGGTACTTGCGGTAGAAGCTGGAAACCCCTGCCCAGGAGTAGTAGTAGGGGCCGGCGTTTCCCTTCAGCGTCGGGTTGCGATCGACCCGTTTGACGACGGTCGCGTCGATGCCCGCTCCGCAGGCGAAGACGAAGTAGCGATCGTCGACGATCCCGAGGTCGATCTTCCGCGGCGACCAGTCGTCGGCGAGCGAGAGCAGGTGCTCGGTCGCATCGACGACGTCGTTGGGCATCCCCAGGGTCCGCGCCACCACGTTGGTCGATCCACCCGGCAGGATCGCCACCGGCAGGTCGGTGCCGGCGACGCCGTTGACGACCTCGTTCAGGGTCCCGTCGCCGCCGAAGGCGACGACGACGTCGTAGCCGCCGCTCAGCGCCTCGCGCCCGATCTCGGTCGCGTGGTTCTGGGCCTGGGTCGAGACCGCTTCCACGTCGAAGCGCCCCTGCAGCGCGTAGACCACGAGGTTCTTCAGTCGATCCGAAACGGTCGTCGCGTACGGGTTGACGATCAGGAGCATCCGCTTCTTCTCAGGCCGGCCTCGCCGCCGCCCGCGGATTCCCGGAATTCTCGACGGCGCGGTCAACGCTGGGAAGGACTCAGAGAGGCGCGGCGGGGGGACAAGGGCAATTCGATGCCCGCGGGGAGCGGATCTTGCACCTCTGCAGCGTATTGATAGCTGCTGCGGCCCGTCCACCCCGTCCAGACCGCCAAACAAAAGCACGCGTTCTGGCAAAAAAACTTGACTGAAAAACTTCCGTTGCGTTATTACCCGCACCAGAGTGAAACGCATCTCGTTTCATACGGACCTCTTCATTTCGCGGGAAAGCGCCGGCGCGCCGGCGCTGGACGCGAGAGATCACACCCTTGCGCCCGTAGTTCAATTGGCAAAGGATCGGAAATCCCCGACGACATCGGCGCCCGCCGTTGTTTCGCTACCAGACGCAGCTCCAATCGTGGACAAGATCGATGCTTGCACGACGGTAGCGGTGCATTACCCGCACGGGAGGAGGCTCAAGCTTCTCAGCGCGCGGGACGGTATAGGAACCAGTCCGAGGGAACCCCGGTTCAAAGAGCAGCGGCCTTTTAAGCCGCAGATACGGGTTCGAGTCCCGTCGGGCGTGCTCGAGCAGGAGAAATGAGTGATGCCCACCGGAGACCTTCGCAGAGCGTGTGAAGCGATCCTGGTGGAGCACCGAGTGAGTGACCTCTGCGTGGTGATCGAGCCGCGGCGCCGTGAAGACGCCATGGCGGATCTCCGCCTCGTCTTCGCCGACCGTCAGTGGCTGCAATCGGCAGCCGGCCAGAGGCTCGCCCACGCGCTCAACGACCATCCGATGACCGCCAAGGTGCAGCGGCGGAAATCGGCAATCCAGGTTCGCTTCCAGGACCAGTTCCTGTCGGACCTGGAGCGAGAACTGGCAACCGGAGAGGCCTTCGGCACGGAATCGCCGGAGCTCGCTGCCGATCAAAGGGCGATCGTCAGTTTCATTGGCCCCAACACCAACAAGGCTCTGCACGTTGGTCACCTGCGCAACGCCTACATCGGCGAGGCCCTTGCCTGCGCTCTGGAGACGGCCGGAGCGGAGGTCCACAGGCTCAACCTGGTCGGTGACATCGGCCGCCGAATGTCGGAAGCGATGGCCGGCTATCTCGGCGTCTACCAGGGCGAAGAACCCGCCGATCTGGAGATTTCAGGCGACCGTTTCGTCGAGCTGTGCTGCCGGAGCTTCGCCAGGGAAAGCGGGCTCAGATCATCCGAGGGCGACCCGAACGGAGAGGAGCGCAAGGCGGTCGGCGATCTCGCCGACGAACTGCTTGCGAAGTGGCTGGAGGGATCGTCAGTCGAGGTCGATCTCTGGCGGAAGATGCGCGAATGGACGCTCGCCGGGCACGAGCAGACGCTGAGGCGGCTGGGGATCCACTTCGACGAGTACGGCTATGAGTCCGATGCGGTGCCGCACGCGCTGGCTGTGATCGAGGAAGGCGTGGAACGGGGAATCTTCGAACGCGAGCCGGAGGGCGGTGTCGTTTATCGCACCGATCAGTCCGAGTATCCGACGATGGTCATGCTCCGGGACGACGGCTTTCCCACCGAGCACGCTCGCCTGATGGCCGCCTACGACCGCATCCTCGGCGGCCTCTCCGAGAACCAGGTCTACGTCGAGCTGGCCGGGCTGGAGTGGCAGCCGGCGATAGCCGTCATCTGCAGAATCCTCGAAGACCTGCGACCGGGTCCTCGTAATGCGGCAAACCTGCGAGTATTCCACGGCTCGCTGACCGAAGCCGGGGGTGAAAAGATCGGATCGAGCGTGGGCGAGCCGCTCTGGGTGGACGACTTCATCGACGAAGTCGAACAGGGGCCTGCCGTTTCTGCCCTGGAGCGCCTCTGCGGTGGCTGCGTGGGCAGCGCCGAGCTTGCCGATCTACTGATCCGCGGCACCTTCCTCTGCGCTCCCGGCAATCGGCCGCTGGCCTTTGCCCGCGAGGCAGTGAGCGAGGGACGACCCGGCCCTGGATGGACCATCGCCGAGGCTTGGTGCAGGGCGAAAGCGGCTCGAGAGCAGGACGCCGACGATCCCGTCGTCAGTCGAGCGGTCGTGATGCAATCCCAGCAGTTCGGGCTCTCATTGCACCGCACGATCGAACGTCACGACGTCACCAGCCTCTCCCGGTACCTGCTGAACCTGTCGGAACTCTGCATGAGCCTCCCCTCGCCGGGTCCGGCGGCCGCCGGAATGATGGAACAGGTGCTGCGGTCGCTCGGGTTCCTGGCCGGCAGGGACAAGGCGGGCATGGAGCTCGAAGCCCGCTCCGCCGAAGTGGGCGTGCTGTGACCCCGAAGCTCGATTTGGACGAGGGCATCGTGCTCGCATGTCGGGCGGCCGCGGAGCAGATATCCGCTGACGTGATGGCGAGGATCGACGACAAGACGACGGTTTCGGTCGAGCGCACGATCCTCCGTGTATTGGGTCTCGAGGGGGCGGACGAGGAGGGCGTTCCGCTGGCGAACACCGTCGTCGACGAGGTCCTGACTGAAGGCGGCCTCGGTCGTGGAGTTGCGTTCTGGGTGGGCAACGGGCTGCTCCAGACGGACATGAGCCTGGAGTCGCTTGCGAAGGGCGTCGCCGACGGCTCTGTCGAGCTATGCGCCTTACCGGTCGCAGATGAGCAGGCGGTTCACGACGTCGTCGAGAGGGGCTGCCGCGAGCGGATCGAGGAGCTGTCGGCGGCGCTGTCGAAACGGCGTGAGATGCGGGAGCGCCTGGGCGAAAGCACGCAGCCCCTCAGCTACGTGCTCACGGCGACCGGAAACGTCTATGAGGATGTGGTCCACGCGCGGGCGGTCGCCGACTACGGCGGCGACATAGTCGCGGTGATCCGCTCGACCGCCCAGAGCCTTCTCGATTACGTTCCGGATGGACCGACCACCGAGGGCTTCGGCGGCACCTTCGCAACTCAGGAGAACTTCCGGATCATGAGAAGGGCGATCGACGAGTGGTCGGAGGAGAACGGCCGCTACGTCCGGTTGTCGAGCTTCTGCTCCGGTCTCTGCATGCCGGAGATCGCCCAAATGGGAGTTGCGGAGGGGCTCGACAACATGGTCAACGATGCCCTCTACGGGATTCTCTACCGCGACATCAACATGATCCGAACCTTGGTCGACCAGCGCCTTTCGCGCGCGATCAACGGTTACTTCGGCATCGTCATCAACACCGGCGAGGACAACTACCTGCGGACCGCCGACGCGATCCGGGCCGCCCCCTCGGTGGTCGCTTCTCAATTCATCAATTTCCAGTTGGCGAGCGATTCCGGCGTTCCCCCGGAGCAAATTGCCGTCGGTAACGCATTTGAGATTCATCCGGACGTCCCGAACGGTTTCCTCCTTGAGCTATCGCACGCACAGCTCACGCGTGAGCTGTTCCCGCACTGCCAGGTGAAGTACATGCCGCCGACGCGCCACATGAACGGAAACCCGCTTCGCACGCATGCCTGCGACACCCTCTTCAACCTCATCACCATCGCCACCGGCCAGAGCATTCAGACGATCGGCGTACCAACCGAGGGCATATTCACGCCCCACATCCATGACCGGGTCCTGGCCTTGGAAAACGTCTCCTACGTCACGACCGCCGCCGCCGGCCTCGCCGACGAGATCGAGTTCAGGACAGGTGGCTTCATCCAGCAACGCGCGCAGGAGGTCCTGAAGGGGGCTTTGCAGATCCTCGAAGAGGTGGCGGAGGAGGGCCTCTTCGGGGCGATCGGCGAGGGTCGCTTCGGCGACGTCTCGCGCCATGAGTCCGACGGGCGCGGGGCGGAGGGCATCGTCTCCAAGGCGGACGACTACTTCAATCCTCTAGTGGAGGCACTTGGGCGTGAACCCCTCGTCCACTCCTGAGGCGGGAGAAGGAGTTCGGCCCTATGCGGACCGCGACGACGGAATCGTCCAGGTCAGCTTCACGCTCCCGGTGCGTGACTCCCGAGCCGCCCGGATCACCGGCCTCGAGATCGCCGGCCAGATGGGCCTGAGTCGAGCGGAGGTCGTCCATTCCCAGCCTGTCACCGCCGGCTACACGTATCTCATCCTCTATGGGAGCTTCGATCGCCGGGTCGATGTCGATTCGATTCGGCGCGACGACTTCGACATGGATTACATGGACCACGACGAGGTGGATGCATTCGCAGCCTCGCGGATCGGTAGACCCGTGGTCGTCGTCGGCGCCAGCACCGGCTCGGACACCCATAGCGTCGGGATCGACGCGATGCTCAACCTGAAGGGGTACGACGGCCATCATGGGCTCGAGGCCTACGAGGCCTTCTCGGTCCACAACCTGGGGAGCCAGGTGCCGAACGCAAAGGTCGTCGCCGATGCCATCGCGGTAGGGGCGGATGCGATCGTCGTCTCTCAGACCGTGACTCAGCAGGACCTCCACATTCACAACCTCACGGAGCTGGTCGAGATGGTGGAAGCAGAGGGCCTGAGACGGCGAACCGTCCTCGTCTGCGGAGGTCCCCGGATCTCCGACGAGCTGGCGAAGGAGCTGGGTTTCGACGCGGGGTTCTCAAAAGGTACGCTTCCCAACCATCTTGCGACTTTCCTCGTGTCCTCGGTCGCGCAAAGGTCCGCTACCTCGAGTCCCGCGTGACGATTACCTCTTTGATGGAAGCCCTTGCCGATGCCCGCAGGGTGGTGTTCGTCGGCCTGGCGAAGAACACCGGGAAGACGGTGGCGGTCACCACCCTGATCGGGGAACTTGCCGGTAGAGGAAAGTCGTTGGGCCTCACCTCGATCGGGAGGGACGGGGAGGAGTTCGATGCGATTCGGCCTCAGATCCGCAAGCCGCCCATCTTCTGCCCCGCGGGGACGCTCGTCGCAACCACCCAGCCCTTGCTGAGCCGCTCGCAGGTGGTCCACGAGATTCTGGTCGACAGCGACCTGTGGACGCCGCTGGGGCGAGTGGTCATAGCGCGGCTGCTCCGTGGGGGGCGGTGCGAAATCGCCGGGCCCAGTTCGTCCGCCGAGCTTCAGGTCGTGACCGAGGAGATGCTGTCCCGCGGGGTGGACTGCGTGATCGTGGATGGATCGATAGATCGGCGGGCGGCATCGGCTCCGCCGATCGCCGATGCAGTGGTGGTCGCTACCGGTGCGGTCCTCGGGCCGGAGGTGCAGGACGTGGTAGACGCCACCGCGCGTGCTTTCGGCTGGGCGACCATAGCCCGGGCCGAGGACCCGAGGACCCGAGCTCTGGCGATGGCGGCGGCCGATCGGAGCCTGCTGGTATTCGCCGAGGACGTCATTCCTTTGCCCAGCGCCTTCGCCCTCACGGTCGAGACTCGTGACCTCTTGCCCCTGCTCGGGGCCCGGGCCGGCATCGAACCGTTGTTCCTGATCGGCGGGGTTCTTCCGGAGTCGTTGCTGGAAGCCCTGGTACCTCTCGGCAGGAGGAACCACGTACGGCTAGTGGCCAGTGATCCGACCAAGGTCTTCGTCAGGTCCAGAACGGTCGACTGGTATCGACGTCGAGGGGTGGAGGTCCAGGTGCTGCAGCGCGCACGGCTGGGGGCCGTCACCGTGAATCCCTTGAGCCCACCTTCGCTGCGCCTCGATTCGAGGCGCCTCCGCGAGGCGATCGGCGAACGGCTGATGCACCAGGTTCCGGTGATGGACGTCCTGGACCCGAGCTACGCCGGCGCGGGAGTTCCTGCGGCGGCCTAGAAGCGGTTAAGCCGTCGGGGGATGCCCTCTGTGGGCCGGCGACTACTCTGCCTGCCGTGGTGGAGCGATCTGAGCTGAAGGCGATCTTTCTCGGCGGCGCGGCGGGGGCGCTGGTGCGGGCGGGGCTGGTGGAAACGCTCGGAGGCGGGGCGCCGGGCTGGCCCTGGGTGACGTTCGGGGTCAACCTGGTGGGAGCGTTCCTGCTGGGGTACTTCGTCACCAGGTTGCAGGAGCGACTGCCGCTCTCCACCTACAAGCGGCCGTTGCTCGGGACCGGTTTCTGCGGTGCTCTGACGACGTTCTCGACGATGCAGGTGGAGCTGCTGAGGATGCTCGACGCCGACCGGGTGGGGCTGGCGGCGCTCTACGGAGGCGGGAGCGTGCTGGCCGGTTACGCGGGGGTGCAACTGGCGAGCGCGATGGTTCGCAGGCTGAGGTTGCGCGGGTGAGCGTCCTTCTCTGGGTCGGAGTGGCGCTGCTGGGTGGCGCCGGAGCGCTGGGGCGCTTCGCGCTCGACTCGCTCGTCTCCTCGCGCTTCGGACGCGACTTCCCGCTGGGCACCCTGGCCGTCAACGTCAGCGGCGCCTTCCTGCTCGGCTTCCTGGTCGGCGTCTCGCTCGACGGCGACCGTTACCTGCTCGCCGGCACGGCCGTCCTCGGCTCCTACACCACCTTCTCCACCTGGATGCTGGAGACGCAGCGGCTGGGTGAGGACGGCGAGGCCGCCGGTCTCCTCCTCAACCTCGTGCTGAGCGCCGCGGTGGGCCTCGCCGCGGCGGCGCTCGGCCGGGCGATCGGGGGGGCGTGTTGATCCCGCCGCTGTCAAAGCTGACGATTCACTTCGGCGAGCGCGACAGAGCGGGGGACGAGCTTCTGGCAGACGCCCTGTTCGAGGATTTCGCCCGCCACGGCGTCCACACCAGCATCCTCCTGCGGGGGGTCGAGGGGTACGGCCTCCGCCACCACCTCCGCACCGACAGGCTGCTGACGCTCTCCGAAGACCTGCCGGCGATCGCCATCGCGCTCGACGAGCCGTCGCGGATCGAAGGTGTCGTGGACCAGCTCCCGGGGCCCCAGGGGACCGGTCTGGTGACGCTGGAGGAGACGTCGGGCCTGGGAGGGGAGGGGGACGACCGCAGGCTCACCGTTTACCTGCATCGCCGACAGCGCTGGAACGGGGCGCCCGCCTACGTCGGGGTGTGCGAGCTGCTCCGGCGCCGCGGCGTCGGCGGTGCGACCGCGCTGCTCGGAGTCGACGGCACGGTTGCGGGCGACCGTCGCCGCGCCCGTTTCTTCTCCGCCAACCCCGACGTCCCGATGATGGTCGTCGCGGTGGGCGCCGCCGGGGCGATCGCCGCTGCGGTCGCGGAGTTGGAGCAGGCGCTTGAGGCGCCGCTGCTGACCGTCGAGCCGGTCCGGGTCATGAAGCGCGACGGTGAGCGTCTGGGAGAGCTCGCAGCCGCCGCGGGAAAGGCTGCCGACTGGCGCCGCCTCACCCTCTACACCTCCGAGTCCGCCACGGCGGGCGGTCACGCGGTCCACCACGAACTGATCCGCCGGCTTCGCCGGGAGGGTGCCCGGGGCGCCACCGCCGTCCGCGGCATCTGGGGCTTCCACGGAAACCACGACCCACACGGCGATCGCCTTCTTCAGCTGCGCCGCCGGGCCCCGATCGTCACCACTGTCGTCGACCGGGCCGACCGGATTGCCACGGCATTTGAGCTAGCCGACCAGCTGACCCCCGAGCGGGGTCTCGTCGTTATGGAGCGGGTTGAGGTGATAGGTGGCTGAGTTCAGCCGGCTGTTTCGTAGCGGACCACCGCGCCGTCGTCCACTTCCCGCACCCGCCCCTCGTTGACCAGCAGGTCGGCGTGGCCGATCACCTCCGAGAGGGTGAGGAAGGCCTGGGTGACGGCGACGTTGCCCCAGATCGCCTGCGCCAGCTCGTAGGCGTTGCGCGGCCGCTCGGCGATCAGGCGGTGGATCTTCTCCTTGCGCCGGTCGTAGCCGGCCATCCGCGAGTCGATCAGCTCGACGTGATCGGTGATCGGCTCGCCGTGACCGGGAAGCACGATCTCCGCCGGCATCTCACGCGTCCGGCGCAACGACTCGATGTAGGTCACCAGCGCCTGAGGTCTCCGCGAGGAGCCGTCCAGCGGCCGCGTGATCAGCGGATTGGAGGAGATCTTCGGCAGCAGGTGGTCGGCGGCTATCAGGATCCGCCGGTCCTCGTCCCAAAAGACCGTGTCTGAGGGGCTGTGGCCGGGTCGGTGCAGGACCTCGAGCCGTCGGTCGCCCAGCTCCAGTGCGTCGCCGTCCTCGAGCGGCCTCGTCACGTTGACGTGCGACCCCCAGCCGCGGAAGCTGCGGGAGACGCTGCGCAGCGCCACCGTCACGTCCTCGGGGATGCCGTTGCGCAGCATCACCTCGACCGCGAAGCCATCCTCGGCCTCGGCGTCCTCCTCGAAGGCAGCCAGCCGCTCGGCCGCCGCCCCCAGCGCCGCCACCTCCGCCCCCGAGTGCTCGACCAGGATCTCGACCAGGCCGAGGTGGTCGATGTGCTGGTGGGTGACGACGATCAGCTCCAGGTCCGCCGTGCTGTGGCCGCGCTCGGCCAGCCGCGCGGTCAGCTCGTCGAGTGCCTTGCCCGAGTTGGGGCCGGTGTCGACCAGGGTCAGCGGCTCGTCCTCGAGCAGATAGCAGTTCACCCGCCCGACCGCGAAGGGAGTCGGGATCGCGAAGCGGTGGATGCCGGCCAGGGCAGCCTGCTCGAGTGCCTGCTCCGGCGTCGTCGTCACGAACGGATCAGGCCGAGAACCTCGTCGCGGCGGCGCTCCATGTCTTCGCGCGAGACCAGCGACTCGAGGTTCAGCCGCAGCAGCGGCTCGGTGTTGGACGGCCGGACGTTGAAGTGCCAGTCGGGGTAGTCGACCGAGATTCCATCGAGGTGAGTGATTTCGCCGTCGGAGTAGCGCTCGGCGATCTCGTCCATCTTCGCCTGCGCGTCGGCGACCTCGGAGTTGATCTCGCCGGAGATGAAGTATTTGGCGCGGAACTCCTCCATCAGCCCGGCCAGCGAGCGGCCGTCGAGCGACAGCAGCTCCAGCACCAGCAGGGCCGGGATCGTCCCCGAGTCGGCGTTCCAGAAGTCGCGGAAGTAGTAGTGGCCGGAGACCTCGCCGCCGAAGGCCGCCTCCTCCTCGCGCATCCGCGCCTTGAAGAAGGCGTGCCCGACCCGTGAGAGGTCAGAGCGGCCGCCCTCGGCCGCGACCAGGTCCGGCACCGCCCGGCTCGAGCGGGGGTCGTAGAGGATCGTCGCCCCGGGGTCCTTCTGCAGAATCGAGCGGGCCAGCAGGGCGCAGATGAAGTCGCCGTCGCAGAAGACGCCCTCGCCGTCGATGAAGAAGCAGCGGTCGGCGTCCCCGTCCCAGGCGATCCCGAGGTCGGCGTCGCTCTCCCGGACCCGCGCGATGATCATCCGCCGGTTCTCCTCCAGCAGCGGGTTGGGCTCATGGTCGGGGAACTCCCCGTCGGGGACGAAGTACATCTCCTCCAGCTCCAAAGGCAGCTGCTCGAGGATCGGGCCCACCATCGGCCCGCCCATCCCGTTGCCGCCGTCGACGACGACCTTCATCGGCTTAACTGATGATGCATCGATGAAGGAGAGGGCGTGGGCGCGGAATTCGTCCCAGACGTCGACCGCCTCCGCCGAGCCGCCGCCTGGCGCCTCGCCCAGCCCGGCTTCGATCTCCGCCTTGACGTCGCCGATGCCGGCGTCGCCGGAGAGCGGCAGCGCCCCCTCGCGGACCAGCTTCACCCCGGTGTAGGCCTTGGGGTTGTGCGAGGCGGTGACCATGGCGCCGCCGTCGAGGTCGCGCGAGCCGACGAGGTGGTAGAGCATCTCGGTGGCGACCATGCCGGCGTCGATCACGGTCGCCCCCTCGGCGACGAGGCCATCGCGCACCGCGGCGGCCATCTGCGGTGCGGTCAGCCTCATGTCGCGCCCGAGGCCGACCCGCAGCTCGCTCGGCTCCTTGCCGCGCAGCCGTCCCAGAACCCGGGCGAAGGCGCGACCGATCGCCAGCGCGGTGGTCTCGTCCATCTCCTCGCCGTAGAGGCCGCGGATGTCGTACGCCTTGAAGATCCTCGGATCAGGATTTACGTCCTCCGCTTCGCGTCCGGGCGTAAATCGTCTCATCGGAATGCTCCCTTCAAAGCCTCGTAGCTCTGCTCGATCGACTGCGGCATCACTTTGGTGTCGGCGATCACCGGCATGAAGTTGTTGTCGCCGGCCCAGCGGGGGACGACGTGCATGTGGATGTGGTGCTCGACGCCGGCGCCGGCGACGCGACCCTGGTTGAAGCCGACGTTGTAGCCGTGCGGCTGGTAGACGCTCTCGAGCCGGTCCATCGCCCGCTGTGCCAGCGCCATCATCTCCGTCAGCGTCTCGGCCGGCAGCTCCTGCAGCCGGCCGACGTGCTCGTAGGGCGCCACCATCAGGTGGCCGTTCGTGTATGGGAAGAGGTTGAGGATCACGAAGCTGCGCTCGCCGCGGTGGACGATCAGGTTCGCCTCGTCGTCGCCCGCCGCCGGCTTGGCGCAGAAGATGCACTCCTCCTCGATGTCCTTCGACGCGTCCTTCACGTAGGCGAGGCGCCAGGGCGCCCAGATGCGGAAATTTGCCACGGGCCGCCCATCCTATTGGGGCGGCGTCACAACCAGCCGCGCTTGCGGAAATAGAAGACGAGGCCGACGAGGATCGCCGCCATCACCGCGATGATCACGTAGAAATCCGTCAGGTTGTCCTGCCCCGGCACCTTCACGTTCATGCCCCAGATGCTGGCGATCAGGGTCAGCGGCAGGATTACGACGCTGATCGAGGTGAGGACGCGGAGGATGTCGTTGAGGCGGTGCGAGATCACCGACTCGTTGGTCTCCTCGAGCGCCTCGGCCACCTCCTTGTAGTTCTCGAGCATGTCCCAGATCCGCTCGTGGGCGTCGACGATGTCGTCGAAGTAGATCTCGAGGTCGAGGTCGGAGGCGAGGTAGCGCTGCTTGACCTTCTCGAGGTCGCGCAGGACCGGCCGCTGCGGCCGGATCACCTTGCGGAAGTTGATGATCTCCTGCTTGACGTTGGAGATGTCGCGGACGACCTCCTCGGCCCGCTCTTCGAAGATGTCGTCCTCGAGCGCGTCGAGCTTGTTGCCGATCTTGCGCAGCATCGGGAAGCAGTAGTCGAAGCTGTCGTCGACGAGCCGGTAGAGCAGGTAGCCGGAGCCGCGCGAGAAGAGCTGTTCGCGCAGCTCCTCTTTCGCCCGGCAGCGCTCGAACAGGTACTCGACCGGCTGCAGCGGCAGGTTGGGGATCGTCACCACGTAGTCGGGCCCGACGAAGAGGTCGAGCTCGCCGGCGCCGAGCCGGCCCGCGGCGGGGTCGAAGATCGGCAGGTGGAGGACGATGAAGAGGTAGTCGTCGTAGACGTCGATCTTCGGTCGCTGGTTGCGCGAGAGCACGTCCTCGAGGTCGAGGGCGTGGAAGTCGAAGTGCTCCTCGAGCCAGGTGCGCTCTAGCGATCCCGGCCACTCGATCTTGACCCAGCGCAGGCCGTTGGACTCGATCTGCTCGACGTTCGGCTGCTGGGGCTCAGGCGCGGCCGGCTGAGAGACGAGCTCGCCGCGCCGGCCGGGCCGCCGCAGCCTCGGTTTCGGAAGGTTCGGCATCGATCGGGCCGATCGTCTCGTGCTGCAGCGGGTTCATCGTGCCGCCAAGGTTAGCCGCCTTGCGGTAAGTAGAAGCTGGTACCCGTGCCTGGTAAGGTTCTTGCCACATAAGCGCCACATCTAGAGGGGTGGAGGGACTGGCCCATTGAAGCCCCGGCAACCATCTCGGACCGCAAGGACCGAGGCAGGTGCCAACTCCAGCAGGTCGCAGATTTCGATGATCGAGGGCCTGGAAGATGTGGGGGACGTCCGATCCGGACCTCGCCCCACAGATGGCGAGGTTTTTTCATAAGTGGAAGCGAGGATCGGATGCCGGTAGAGAGCCTGAAGTGCAAGGAGTGCGGGACCGCCTACGAGCTGGACGCCCGCTACGTCTGCGAGAACTGCTTTGGGCCGCTGGAGGTCGCCTACGATTTCAGCGGGCTCGACGCTGCTGAGGTGAGGCGGGGGATCCAGGCCGGATCGCAGGGGATCTGGCGCTACCGCGACTTCCTGCCCTTCGAGGGCAGGGCGAGCGACCCGCTGGAGCCGGGCCTGACGCCGCTGCTGCGGGCCGACCGCCTCGCCGAGCGGTTGGGGACCGGAGCCGAGATCTGGATCAAGAACGACGCCGCCAACCCGACCCACTCGTTCAAGGACCGCGTCGTCGCGGTCGCCGTGGCGAAAGCAAAGGAGCTCGGGTTCGAGACAGTCGCCTGCGCTTCGACCGGCAACCTCGCCAACGCCGTCGCCGCCCACGCCGCCGCGGCGGGCCTCGACTCCTACGTCTTCGTGCCCGCCAACCTCGAGGAGCAGAAGCTGCTGGCGACTGGTGTCTACGGAACCAATCTGGTCGGCGTTCGCGGCAACTACGACGACGTCAACCGCCTCTGCACCCAGCTCGCCGAGACCCACCCGTGGGCCTTCGTCAACGTCAACCTGCGGCCCTACTACGCGGAGGGATCGAAGACGCTCGCCTACGAGACCGTCGAGCAGCTCGGCTGGAAGCTCCCGGACCGGGTGGTCAGCCCGATCGCCTCCGGCTCGCTCTTCACCAAGCTCGGCCGCGGCTTCCAGGAGTGGCTCGACCTCGGCCTCGTCGAGGGTGAGCAGCCGGTCTTCAACGGCGCGCAGGCGCAGGGCTGCAGCCCGGTCGCCACCGCCTTCGCCGAAGGCTGGGAAGTCTGCAAGCCGCAGCGGCCGGACACGATCGCCAAGAGCCTGGCGATCGGCGATCCCGCCGACGGCCCGTACGCGGTCGAGCATGCGCGCCGCACCGGCGGCGGCGTCGACGCGGTCAGCGACCAGGAGATCCGCGAGGGGATCAAGCTGCTGGCCGAGACGACCGGCATCTTCACCGAGACCGCCGGCGGCGTCACCATCGGCGTCCTGCGCAAGCTGGCCGAACGACGGGAGCTGGCCGACGGTGAGCGCGTCGTCGTCTACATCACCGGCGAGGGTCTGAAGACGCTCGACGCCACCCGCGATACGTTCCAGATGCACGAGATCGACCCCGCCCTCGAGAGCTTCGAGGCCGAGTTCCCGCAGGAGGTAGCCGCCTAGATGTCAGTCACCGTGAAGATCCCGACCCAGCTGCGTGCCGCCACCGGCGGGGAGGCTGAGCTCGAAGTCGAAGGGTCGACCGTCGGCGAGGTGCTCGATGCGGTCTTCCACGCACACGAGGGCCTGCGCGACCGGATCACCCAGGACGGCGACCTGCGCCGCTTCGTCAACGTCTACGTCTCCGGCGAGGACATCCGCTTCCAGCAGGGCCTGGAGACGTCGATAAACGACGGCGACGAGGTGACGATCCTCCCGGCCGTGGCAGGCGGCTGAGGATCTCCGAACTTTTGGGGGCTATGGCCCCCGCAATCTCGGAATCAGTGAAGCCACCCGTCGTAATTCTCTCTGGAGGACGCGGAACCCGGCTGCGCGAGCGGACCGAGTCGGTGCCGAAGGCGCTGGTCGAGATCGGCGGCCGGCCGATCCTCTGGCACGTGATCCAGATCTACGCCGCGCAGGGATTCGAGCGCTTCCTGGCGGCGACCGGCTATATGGGCGAGGCAATCGAGGAGTTCGCCGCAGCCGAGCGCTGGCCGGGCGGGGTGCGGGTCGAGTGCTTCGACACCGGCCTCGACACCCCTACCGGAGGACGATTGGCGGCGCTGGCCGATCGCCTTGGCGGCGAGGGCTTCTGCGCGACCTACGCCGACGGCGTCGCCGACATCGACCTCGGGGCGCTGCTCGACTTCCACCGGGAGCAGAGTGCGCTTGCGACCGTCACCGTGGTGCGGCCGAACCTGCAGTGGGGCATCGCCGAGCTCAACGGCGACTCGGTCGACGGCTTCGTCGAGAAGCCGCGCAGCGAGCACTGGATCAACGGCGGCTTCTTCTGCTTCGAGCCAGGCGTCTTCGAGTATCTCGATGCGGACAGCGTCCTCGAGCGCAGGCCCCTGGAGCGTCTGGCCGCCGACGGTCAGCTCCGCGCCTACCGCCACGAGGGTTTCTGGGACTGCATGGACACCTACAAGGACGCGGTCGTCCTCAACGACCTCTGGACTGCCGGCGAGGCGGCCTGGCGAATCTGGGACGCGCCGCCGGTGGATGCTTCGTGAAGCGCTCGCTGGTCACCGGCGGCCACGGCTTCGTCGCCTCCAACCTGGCGCGGGCGCTGCTCGAACGGGGCGACGCGGTCAGTGTCCTGGACCTGGCTCCCCCGCCGAACTCGGGGCTGGCGCTGCAGGAAATCGATTCCGAGGTCGAGCTGATCGCGGTCGATCTGCGGGACGCGGCGGCGGTCGAGGCGGCGGTCTCGTCGGGTGAGTTCGACGTCGTCTTCCATCTCGCGGCGCAGACGCTGGTCGGACCGGCGATGGCCGACCCGACGCAGACCTTCGAAGTCAACGTCCGCGGCACCTGGACGCTGCTCGAGTCCTGCCGCCGGGCCGAGGTGCCGGCGGTCGTCGTCGCCTCCTCCGACAAGGCATACGGTCCGAGCGACGAGTTGCCCTACCGGGAGGAGATGCGCCTGCGGCCCGCCTCCCCGTACGAGGCCAGCAAGGCGGCGGCCGATGCGATCGCGCTCAGCTACCGGCCGGCCTATGGGATGCCGGTTGCGGTGACCCGCTTCGCCAACATCTACGGCGGCGGGGACGCCAACTTCTCGCGGCTGATCCCGGAGGCGATCGCCGCCGTGCTCGATGGCCGCCGGCCCCAGATCCGCTCCGACGGCAGCCCCGAGCGCGATTTCCTCTATGTCAGCGACGCCGTCGCCGCCTACCTGGCGGTCGAGCATGCCGTCGGCGCCGGCGGTCCCGGGGCGGGGGAGGCCTTCAACGCCGGCGGCGAGCGGCCCTACTCGGTCGCCGAGGTGCTCGAAACGGTGGTCGAGGTCTCCGCCCGCGACCTTCAGCCCGAATTCCTGGGCACCGGCAACCCGAGCGGCGAGATCGACCGCCAGTACGTCGACTCGTCGAAGCTGCGCGAGATGACCGGCTGGCGTCCCGAGGTCGAGTTGCGCGACGGCCTGATCCGCACCCTCGACTGGTACCGCGATCACCCGCAGCTGCGACCCGAGGTCACCGGGCGGGCCGGTTAGGCTGAGCCCCATGTGCGGGCGCTTCACGGTCACCACCAAAGACACGAAGAAGATCGCCGACCGCTTCCAGGTGGAACTGGAGAAAGCGCTGGAACGAGGCGGCGCCGGCGCGCCCGCGAAAGAGAGCGCCAAGGACGGGGGAGAGGCGAAGGCGAAAGCGCCGCCAGGCCTCGGGCGCTTCAACGTGGCCCCAACCCAGGAGATCCTCGTGGTCCGCTCCTCGCCCGATCCCGACGAAGCTGCGCAAGGGGTGCGCGAGGCGAAGCTGATGCGCTGGGGCCTGGTCCCGGTCTGGGCCAAGGACCTCAAGGTCGGCTACCGGATGATCAACGCGAAAAAAGAGAACTTGATGAAAAGCCGCGCCTATGGGCCGCTGGTCGACAAGTTCCGCCACCGCTGTCTGATTGTCGCCGACGGCTTCTACGAGTGGATGAAGGCGGAGGATCCCAGACAGCCACGCCAACCCTGGCGCTTCACCGTCGATGGCGGCGAACCGTTCGCCTTCGCCGGTCTCTGCACCCGCAAGGAGTGGGGCGACGCGGAGGAGCGCGGCTACGACGACGGCTACCTCTACACCTGCACCCTGGTCACCACGACGCCGAACGAGGTGGTGGCTCCGGTCCACAACCGGATGCCGGTGATCTTGCCGAGCGCCGAGGCAGAGGCGGCCTGGCTGCGCCCCGACCTCAGCGCCGAGGACGCGGTGGCGATGCTGGGACCGCTCGACGCGCGGCGGATGCAGGGCGCGCCCGCCAACCCCGCGCTGAACAAGGTCGGCAAAGGGATGGCCGAAGGACCGGAGCTGCTGGTCGCGCCGCAGGAGCAGCTCGACGCCTAGCCTTCTTCGGCTTCCGCTCCCTTTTCTTCTTCGCGTTCTTCTTTTTCTTCGGCCTTTTCTTCTTCGGCCTGTTCGTCGATCGGCGGCGAGACCTTCTTCAGTGCGGCGCGGGTACTGACGGTGGATTCGCCGGCGCTGGTTTCAACCGTGCAGGCGAGGTCGGCCGCGGGGACCTTGGTCGTTTTCCAGATCGTGAAGAAGGGCAGTTCGAGGTCCTGCTTCGGCTTGCCGGCGATGGAGTACTCGAGGTGCTCCCTCCCGACTTCGTATCGGGGCCATTCCAGCTTCACGCCCTGTTCGCTGGTGAAGCGCGCCGGCCGGTCGAGCACTTCGAGGACGGCGAGTTCGCTGCTGTGGGAGCTGAAGTCCATCAGCACGGTTTCGGGTACTTCCTGGTTGTAGATCCCTTCTTCGGAGGAGCGGGGGTAGGTCGCCCGCAGGCCGCCGCCGCTCTGGGCGATTTCGGTGCCGCCGTGAGCGGTGACCTGGCAGAGGATGTGGCCGCCGCCGATCGGGGCGCCGGCGGAGACCTTCAGAGTCGAGCCGACGGTGAACAGCGAGTAGCCGCTGACGTTGGTGCCGGTGGCGCGGATGTGGGTTTCGGTCAGCTGCATCTGACCCTTACCACCGGGGACGGCGGCGGTCTTCGAGTCGGGACCGGTCCCCGACTGCACCCATTCGAGGTTGGCTGCTTCGCCGGAGCCCTTGCCGGTGGCGGCGAGGGCGGCGACGACGCAGGCGATCAGGCCGACGGCGACGACGATCAAGGCACCGCGGGGCGGCCGGTCCTCGGCGGCGGCGCTGGCTCGAGGGGCGTCGTTCACAGGCGCGACAGTATTGGAATCGAGGGCGGATTCGGCGGCCGGCGATACCTCTACATCGTTCGGGGGTAAGACTGCCCGTGAAGGTGAAAGCGAGCAAGGCGAGAGCGACCGAGACGAAGCCGCGCGCGGTGGAGGTCCACGGACGGCCGATCAGCTTCATCGAAGCCGGCTCGGGGCCCGTCCTGCTGCTGATTCACGGCATGGCCGGCACCTGTGCCAACTGGGAATCGGTGATCGAGCCGCTGGCGATCGACCGTACCGTGATCGCCCCCGACTTCCCCGGCCACGGCGCTTCGGCACCCGGCGCGGGCGATTACTCGCTCGGTGGACTGGCGGGCAGCCTCCGCGACCTGTTGCTGGCGCTCGGGCACGAGCGGGCCACCCTGGTCGGCCATTCGCTCGGCGGCGGCGTGGCGATGCAGTTCACCTACCAGTTCCCGGAGATGGTGGAGCGACTGGTACTGGTCTCCAGCGGTGGCCTCGGACCGGACGTGAGCCCGCTGCTGCGGGCGGCGGCGCTGCCCGGCGCCGACCTCTTCATCTCGGCCACCGCGGGGGTGGGCAGCCAGATCGGCTCGGCGATCGGCCGCGGCATCGGCGCGATCGGGTTTCGGCCCAACGCCGACCTGGCCGAGGTGGCGCGCGGCTACGCGACCCTGCGCGATCCCGAGCGCCGCAAGGCCTTTCTCGCCACCTTGCGATCGGTCGTCGACGCCGACGGCCAGCGCATCGCCGCCCTCGACCGCCTCTACCTCGCCGAGCTGCTGCCCCTGCTGATCGTCTGGGGAGAAAACGACCCGATCATCCCGGTCGAGCACGGCCGCGAAGCCCATGCCCAGCTTCCCAGCAGTCGCCTCGAGATCTTCGCGGACACCGGCCACGTCCCAATGCTCGAGCGCCCCGGGCGCTTCATCGCCGTCCTCCAGCGCTTCCTGGCGGAGACCGATCCCGCCCGATTCGACCGCGACGAGTGGGTGGCGAGGTTCAAGGCCGCCGAAAACTGATAGCCGGCGGCGTGTGATCTTCCTCAGTTGTGAGGATCGTCTATGTCCCGTCAAATGCCCACGGTCCCAACTGAGTTGGCCGAGGCGTTGTTTAGGCTCGGCCCGTGTCGAATTGGCTCCACAAAAGGAGCAGAGACCTCCTAAGTCTTCTTTCGGACCTCGGCGGAGCATTGGGATTTGTCGCTGCGGCCGCTGCACTAATTGCGGCTGCTGTAGCTGGCAGCGCCCTTCTAGCCCTAGAGGTATTTCCGCAGCCGTTTTTGTCGCTGCTCGTCCTCGGCATCGCTCTGCTGGCGGCTGGCCTGACGCTTCACTTCCTACGCGGCCGGCTTACGCCACCTCCGCGGTCCGCTGCAGCTCCGCGAATGACTCCCTCACAGCCACCAGATGAGGCGCACGTAGTTGGCCGCGTGATCGATGGGAATCCCTACTCTCACACAGCCGCTCTGCAACGCGAGCACGAAATCAGGACGAGAAAATCCCTGCGACGAATTAGGGAGGAGTTGCGAGATGATCGCCGTCGCGTTCAGCGAGCCGGCGAAGGCGACCTTCACGAAATTCGGCAAATCAGGTCCCAGGCATGGCGCGAAGAGGAGGAGACGTTGCTGGAGCTGACGGATCCGGAGCCGCACTCAGCTTCTCGGCAAGCCTACCGAGAACTGGAAGGCATCCAGGACGTCATCTACATCCGCGAATCCGCATCGACCCTCGAGCCTGCGAAAGCAGCCACGTGAGCTTCTGGAAACGGATGTGCAAACGACCTTCGAAGCCATCGACCGGGCGGTACGGATACTCAACGACGCGGACGAGGGCTCCTAGAAGAACGCGCCCGACAGGATTCGAACCTGTGGCCTCTTCCTCCGGAGGGAAGCGCTCTATCCAGCTGAGCTACGGGCGCGTGTCCGCAGCTTAACCATCGAAGGGAGTGGCTGGCGGGGAGCGGGTTCCGTCTGGTTGAAGACATAAAGTTCCGACTGATGAAGACGGCTACGAAAGGGAACGAGGCGGAGGCGATGATCCTGGCCGCCCTCATCGAGCGCGGCTTCGAGGTGTCTGTGCCTTTCGGCAGTGGTCAGCCGTACGACGTTGTCGTCGATCTCGGCGGCTTTGACCTCTTGAAGGTTCAGTGCAAGACCGGCTGGCTCCACAAAAGCTGCATCGCATTCAACGCGAGGAGCACGGATCACGGGCAAGGACGGCGGCCCTACACGGGACTAGCCCACATCTTCAGCGTCTACTTTCCGCCCACGAGATCGGTCTATTTGGTGCCGTTGGATGTAGCCGGACTCAATGGTCGGCTGCGCCTTGAGCCGACGCGCAACAACCAGCAGAAGGGCGTTCGGTTCGCTGCGGACTATGAGATAGATCGCTGGTCAGTGGAGCGCTTGCTGGAAGTCAAGCGTGAGGCAGAGGTCGCGGCAGAACCTGCGTTGAACTTCGCGTAGGCTCGCCGCCCTATGGATCTGGCGGTCACTTTTCTCGGGACCGGGGGGTCGGTGCCCTCGGCGCGGCGCTCGACCGCGAGTGTGCTGGTCAGCCGTGGGGGAGAGCGGCTGCTGTTCGACTGCGGGGAAGGGACGCAGCGGCAGATGCAGCGGTCGCTGGGATTGGTGCAGGCGGACGAGATCTACCTGACCCACTTCCACGCCGACCACGTTCTGGGGCTGCCGGGATTGCTGAAAACGTATGACCTCACTGACCGGCAGGTGCCGCTGAAGATCTGTGGGCCGCCGGGGCTTTCCGACCTCTTCCAGGTTTTCTCGCCGCTGATCGGCCGGCTCAGGTTCAGCCTCGACCTGATCGAGGTCGGGAAGCACGAGCCGATTCCGCACGAGGGGTACGAGATCCGGCCCTTCGCCGCTGCGCACGGCTCTCGCGCTCTCGGCTACGCCCTGGTCGAGGAAGAACGACCGGGCCGATTCGACCCCGATGCGGCCGCCGCCGCGGGGGTGCCCGAAGGGCCGGCGTACGCCGCGCTGCAGCGAGGTGAGACGGTGGAAGGCAAGGCGGGCCCGGTCACTCCGGGCCGGGTGATGGGGCCGAGCCGACCCGGCCGTACCCTCGTCATCACCGGGGACACCGCCCCCAGCCCCACCACCGTCTCCGCCGCGGCCGACGCCGACCTGCTCATCCACGACGCCTCCTTCGCCGAGGAGGAGGTCAAGCGTGCCGCCGAAACCGGCCACTCGACCGTCGGCCAGGCCGCTGCCGTCGCCGCCGAGGCCCACGTGAAGCTGCTCGCCCTCGTCCATATCTCCTCCCGCTACCACGTCGGCAAGGTGATCGAGGAGGCGAAGCAGATCTTCGAACCCACCGTCGCCCCCAAAGACTTCGACGTCATCGAACTCCCGTTCCCCGAGCGAGGCGAGCCCAAGCTCATCCCGAACGGAGCCGTGAACCGCTCCGAGCCCCCGCCAAGCTGAAGCCGAGCGAGCTGCCGATCACGGCGCGTGGGTGACCCTCTCCGGACACTGCTCGCTTATGGCTCGCAGTTGAGTGTCCGGAGA
>DASSTG010000028.1:0-38770 GCA_035708105.1 Solirubrobacterales bacterium
GCGGGGGAGGGGTGGCCCCCTCCAGACACTCAACCGCGAGCCATTGGCGAGCGGTGTCTGGAGGGGGCACCCCCAGGCCCACCCTGGTAACTAGGCGACGATCTCTATGTTGGGGCCCTTCGCCGCCTCCTCGGGCGTCTCCCGGGCCAGCACCGCGTTGAGCGAGGCAATCGCCACCGCAAGCTGTTCTTCGTCGGGCTCGCGGGTCGTCAGGTTCTGCAGCATCAGCCCCGGCCACATGATCGCCCGCACCCAGCCTTTGCGGCGGTTCTTGCCGGCCCACTTGATCACCTCGTAGGAGAGGCCGGCGATCAGCGGGATGCCGAGGATGCGCGAGGCCACGAGCCAGTACCAGGCGGGGAGCCCGATCGGGGCGAAGACGAAGATCGCCAGGACCATCACGATCAGCAGGAAGCTGGTGCCGCAGCGGGGGTGCAGGCGCGAGTAGAGCTTCGCCCGCGCGGGCACGAGCTCGTCTTCGGCCTCGTAACAGGAGATCGTCTTGTGCTCGGCGCCGTGGTACTCGAAGACCCGCCGCAGGTCCGGCATCCGGCTGATCGCGGCGATGTAGCCGATGAAGATCCCCGTCCGCAGCAGGCCCTCGACCAGCCAGAAGAGGAAGGGGGAGCCGAGCTGGTCCTTGATCAGGCTGGTGAGGCCGACCGGGACGACGAAGAAGAGGCCGATCGCCATCAGCATCGAGAGCACGATCGTCAGTCCCCAGACCCAGCCGCCGATCTCCTCCTTCTCGCCCTCCTCGTCCTCCTCCATCTGCGCGTTGGCCGAGATCGCCAGCGCTTTGAAGCCGATCTTCAGCGACTCGCCGAGGGCGACGACCCCCCGAATCACCGGCAGCCGCCAGAGCCGGTGCCGCTGCGCCCAGGGAACCAGAGACTCGGACTCGACCTCGATCTGACCCTCCGGCGAGCGGACGGCTACCGCCCAGACGGAGATGCCGCGCATCATCACGCCCTCGAGCACGGCCTGGCCGCCGACCGGGGCGTCGCGCTTGGCCACCAGCGCCCCGTCGGGCATGCGCACGGGGTCTCCTCCGTTGACGGAGGAGGTGTCGTGGGATGCCAGTGCCGAGCCCGACGGCGGGCTCACGCGCTACTTCCCAGCCCGGTGCTTGGCGGCGCGGCGCTGGAAGCGCTCGACTCGGCCGCCGGTGTCGACCAGCTTCTGCTTGCCCGTGTAGAAGGGGTGGCACTCGGAGCAGAGCTCTACGTGCAGGTCGGCTTGCGTCGACCGCGTGTAGAACTGGTTGCCGCACGAGCAGTGCACGTTGGCAAGCGTGTATTCGGGGTGGATTCCTGCCTTCATCTCCACCAAGTCTAGAGAACTGCGCAAGCCTTACGGATTGCCCCGCCCGTGGTCAGCGTCGGCCTTCGACCGCGAAGCCCTCGAGCAGCGTCACTAGGACCTCGGTCATTTCGGCCCTGGCCCCCGGCCGCTCGTCGCGGGCCAGCACCATCGCCGCCTCGTCGAGCGCCCCCATCAGCAGGTGGGCGGTCTGCTTCACCGGCAGCGGCCGGATCTCGCCCGCCTCGATCGCGGCGGCGATGCTGGCCTCGATCAGGCCGAGGCCGTTGGCGGCGCCGATCTCGCGCCAGCGCTCCCAGCCGAGTACGGCGGGCGCATCGTGGAGGGCGATCTGCCGCAGCTCGGGCTTCGCGCACTCCTCGAGGAAGGCGGCGACCCCCGCCTTCATCGCGTCCATCGGGCTGTGCAGCTCGGAGCCGAGGACGATGCGGGCGACCCGCTCGGTCGATTCGGCCTCGATCCGCCCGTAGACCGCCTCGAGCAGGCTCGCCTTGTCGCCGAAGTGGTGGTAGAGGGCGCCGCGGGTGACCCCGGCGGCGCGGACGATCTCTTCGGTGCCGACGTTCTCGTACCCCCGTTCCGTGAACAGCCGGCGGGCGGCGGCGATCAGGGCCTCGCGCGTAGCTTCGGTGCGTTCGGCTTGGGTTCGGCGAACGCTCATGCGCCACCGAACAACCGGCCCAGGAGGCTTTCGCCCTTTTCGCTTGGTCCTCGAGTTACATTCATGCTGTGTGTATGTTAGTTTCCCGGGGTCCGCGAACGAGGAGGCCCAGATGGCTGACGAGCGTAGAGAAGTAAAGCTTCCCGCAGGGACGATTCGCTACCGCGAGGCCGGTGAAGGCAAGCCGATCGTCTTCGTCCACGGGTATCTGGTCGACGGCCGGCTTTGGCAGGGCGTCGTCGACCGCCTCTCGGACCGCTTCCGCTGCCTGGCGCCGGACTGGCCCTTCGGGGCTCATCACGTGGCGATGGAGCCCGATGCCGACCTCTCCCCTCCCGGCCTGGCGCGGCTGATCGCCGACTTCCTCGACGAGCTCGACCTGGAGGACGTGACGATCGTCGGCAACGACTCCGGGGGCGCCATCTCCCAGGTGCTGGTCGCAAACCACCCGCAGCGGATCGGCCGCCTGGTGCTGACCAACTGCGACACCCACGAGAACTTCCCGCCCGGCATCTTCAAGGCGATGCCGCCGCTGGCGAAGCTGCCCGGCTCGATGCCCATGGTTTCCGCTGTCTTGCGGCTCCGGGGGCTGACCCGTCTCACCTTCACCCCCTTCGCCCGGACCAAGATTCCAAATGAGCTGGTCGATTCCTGGACGCGAGCCTCGATCGATAACCGGCAGGTGAGGCATGACCTGAAGAAGGTCACGATCGGCCTCGACAAGCGCCACACGCTCGAGGCAGCCGAGAAACTCCGCGGCACCGACCTGCCTATTCGCTTCCTCTGGGCGCCCAGCGACAGATACTTTCCGATCTCCTACGCCGAACGCCTGGCCGGCGAAGTGGGCAATGCCGAGATCGTCCAAATCGAGGACGCCAAGACCTTCGTGCCGCTCGACCAGCCGCAACGCGTAGCCGAAGAGGTCGCCAGGTACGTCGGCTGAGGCTCGCCGATAGGAGCCGACCGCCGAATTTACGGCTTCGTTTCGAGGTCAAAACGAACAAGCGTTCCCGAACGGTCGCAAAGAGCATATTTTTCGTCCGACGGGCGGGGGAGCATTCGCCAAGCCCCCTACAGGACGGAGAAGTTATGTCCAAGCAGATCTTCGATCAGGATCGGCCTCGGAGCACGATGGCCCGGCTCCTCGACGAAGCTTTCGCCGGCTGCGATCAGTGGACGGTCGTGGCGGCACCACCGCGGCGCAGCAGCCTTGACTTCAGACCCCGTGCCTCCAGCAGCTCGAGGATCTTCGACAGGGCCGCCGCGGTGCGGACCCAGGAACCCGAAGCGCTGTAGTAGTCGGCGTCGTGCAGAAGGAGGATGTCCCCGGCTCTCGCGCGAGCGGTCGCGCGGCGGGTGATCGACTCCGGCGTCGCCCGCCGGTCCCAGTCCCTCCCCCACTGCGACCACAGCACCGGGCGCCAGCCGCGTCCGCGGATCGCCCGCAGGCCTGAAGCGCTGAAGATCCCGTACGGCGGCCGGTAATCGGTGATCGCCTGCCCGGTCGCCTCCTCGATCGCCGCCCGGCCCCGCTCGGCGTCCTCGAGCAGCATCCGCGGCGTCAGCCGCAGCTGGTTGCGATGGCGGTGGCAATGCAGCTCAACCCGATGGCCGGCGGCGACGATCTCCGCCGCGAGCGCCGGGCGCCGCTCGACCTGCTCGCCGGCGAGGAAGAAGGTCGCCTCGGCGCCGTGCTCGCGCAGCGTCTCCAGCGCCGAGACGGTGCCGTGGGGGTGGGGCCCGTCGTCGAAGGTGATGGCGACGCCGTCGAGGTCGTCCTGGCGGAGGACGACGTCCAACCGCCGGCCGATCGACGGCAAGACCGGGGCGAGCGCCGGTCCCGCGTACCAGACGGCGCCGGCGGCCGCCGCGGCCGCCGGCAGGGCCCCGGTCAACGGGCGGAGACGGTCGCCTGCTGCCCGGACGGTTGCGGTTCCGCCGCTTCTTCGGCGGCCGGAGCGGTCTTGTCTTCGTCGGTGATGATGTGGATGTGGCTCTTCAGCGGGTTGGAGACGACCTTGTAGGGATTCTCGGTCTTGGCCACGGAGAGGATCATCACGATCAGGACGGCGACGGCGGAGACGGCCGCGGCGACCCGCTCGGTCCGCACCCGCCAGACCGGCTGCTGCTTCACCCGCGGCCTGATCTCCAGCGCCCGCGCGGCGATCGAGGGCAGCGAGGCGAAGGAGGAGTCCGGCGAGCGGCGCTCGCGCGTGACGTGGCGCAGGACCGACTCGAGCTCGTGCGACGAGCGGGCGACCTCGGCCAGGCCGAAGCGTTCGAAGGCGGCGTTGTTGGCGCGCAGGTGACCGGCCGAGAAGCCGTAGGAGACGACCGGACAGCCGCGGATGTGCGCCTCGAGCACGGTCAGCCCCGCGGTGCCGTGGATCATCGCGTCGGCGGCGGCCATCCAGTCGCTCATCTGCTCGGTGAAGCCGAGGACCCGCACCTGCTCGTCGGCGCCGAAGCGCTGCTCGAGCTTCTCCCGGGCCGCCTCGTTGCGGCCGGCGATGCAGACGACCAGCGTGTCCTCCCCCGAGAGCGCCGACTCGATCGCTCCCTCGAGGTCGCCGACCCCCCAGCCGCCGCCGGAGACGAGGACGAGCCGGGCGTGCGCCGGCACGTCGAGCGCCTCGCGCGCGTCGCGCCGCGTCCGCGGCATCAGGAAGTCCCGCGAGATCGGCGGGCGCATCCATTCGACGCTGCCGGGCCCGGCGAGCCGCTCGACTTCCTCGATCGACTCCGGGTGGGTGACGAAGTGCATGTCGACTCCCGGGTGGACCCAGTAGCGGAGCCCGGCGAGGTCGGTGATCGCCGACTGGACGGGTATCTCCAGGCGCCGGTTCTCGCGCAGCATCCCCAGCACCGCGGTGACGCCGGGATAGGTGGAGATGATCACGTCGGGTTCGTGCGCGGCGATCAGCCGCATCAGGCCGCGGGCGCCGAGCCAGTAGTCGAGGTGGTGGGCGAGCCAGCGGGTCGGGGCGAACCTGGTGATCAGCCAGTACTGGATATCGAACATCCAGGGAGTCCAGCGGAAGGTGAAGCGGGAGCCGCCGCGCACGACGGCGGAGATGATCTTCCCCATCGCCTCCAGCCCGTTGGCGATCTCGACCTTCGCCCCCGGCACTTCCTCCTCGAGATCGGCCTTGATGATCCGGGCGGGCAGGTCATGCCCCTCGCCGATGTCCGCGCTCAGCAGCAGCACCCGCGGCTCGCGCTCCTCGAAGCGGGCGGCGCCTGCCAGCAGGGCCCCGGCGGCGTGTTCGTTGCCGTTCAGGGATGGACGCTTTCCCGGGACGGGGTCCGGCGGCCGGGTGCTCGAGCGAACCCACTCGACGTACTTGCGCACGCCTTCTTTGAAGCTGGTCTCGGCCTTCCACCCCAGCTCCTCGAGCGCACGCTCGTTGGAGATCGCCTTGCCGGGGAAGTCGCCCGGACGGGGCGGCGTGTGGACGATCTCGCAGTTGTCGGTGTTTTCCTGCACCCGCTCGGCGATTTCGAGGATCGTCACGACCTCGTCGCCGGAGAGGTTGTAGGTGCGGCCGGCGGCCTCGGGCGCCAAGGCGGCGACGATGCCCTCGGCCAGGTCCTCGACGTAGATGAAGCTGCGGGTGGTGCTGCCGTCGCCGGCGATCGTCAGCGACTTGCCTTCGAAGGCGAGGTCGGTGAACTTGGCGACGACGCCGGCGGCGCGGGCGCGCGGCCCGTACGGGATGCCGAAGCGGAGGATCGTGCTCTCGAGGTCGAACAGCTCGGCGTAGCCGGCGCAGTAGGTCTCGCCGGCGAGCTTGGTCGCCGTGTAGAGGTGGCGCGGCGCCGGGATCGGCGTCTCCTCGTCCACCTCCTGCTCGACGCAGTCGCTGTAGACCCAGGTGGTCGAGCCGTAGACCACGCGGCCGACCTTGGCCCGGCAGGCGGCCTCGAGCACGTTCAGCGTCCCCCGCGTGTTGACCTCCTCGGCGAGGACCGGGTCGGCGTGGACGTGGCCGACGTCGGCGACGGCGGCGAGGTGGATGACCGCGTCGCAGTCGCGCATCGCCAGGTCGAGGTTGGCGGGATCGGTGATGCTGCCGGTGAAGGTCTCCACTTCCAGCGGCGAGTGGTAGGGCGAGGCGCTGAGGTCGAAGATCCGCGGAGTCATCCCCTTCTCCAGCAGTCGATCGACGACGTGGGAGCCGATGAAGCCGCCCCCTCCGGTGACCAGAACCCTCATGACTCTCCCTTCAGCGCTGCCTCACGCGAGGCGGGGCGGTAATAAAGCGGCACGCACCAATGGTTCACCGCCACCCAGTCGGTGTTCGGCAGATCGTCGGCGCGGCCCAGGATCCGGTGGCAGGGCTGGTCGTAGACCCTCCCCGTGCTCTTCTCGATCGCTTCGAAGACGACGTACTTGTAGAAGCCGGAGGTCATCCCCTCCGGCAGCTGCAGCCGGGCGGGGTGCGCCGGGTCGAGGTGCTCGCGGGCGTACTCGTTCTTCCAGGCGACGACCTCCTCCATCCGCTCGGCCTGGACCAGGCCGAGGGCGGCGGTGAACTCGCTCATGCGGAAGTTGAGCCCGTCGACCTCGTGCTCGAACTTGCCGTAGTTGCGGAACTTCGAGGCGAACTCGATCAGGTCCGGGTCCTTCGAGACGAGGACGCCGCCCTCGCCGGTGGAGACGGTCTTGGTCGCGTACAGCGAGTAGACGCCGGCGTCGCCGAAGCCGCCAGGCTTGGCGCCGTTCCAGTCGGCGCCGTGGGCGTGGGCGCAGTCCTCGAGCAGGAAGATCCCGTTGTCGCGGCAATAGGCGGCGATCCGCTCGGCGTCGAAGGCGATGTGGCCGCCGATGTGGACGAGGATCGCAGCGCGCGGCTTGTGCCGCTCGGCCTTGCGCTCGAAGTCCTCGAAGGACATGCAGAGGTCCTCGCGGTTGCAGTCCACGAACTCGACCTCGGCACCGGCGTTGAGCGCCGCCAGCGGCGTCGCCATGAAGGTGTTGGACGGGCAGAGGACGGTCTCGCCGGCCACGCCGGCGAACTTCATCGCCGCCAGGGCGCCGCCGGCCCAGCTCGAGAGGCCGAGGCTGGGGAGCCCGTTCCATTCCTCCCAGCGCCGCTCGAAGGCTTGCAGCTTGGCGCCCTCGGACCACTGCTCGGAATCGAGCACCTCGGTCCAAAGCTCGAACAAGCGGGCACGGTCACGATGGTCGAACCCGATCGCGAACTTGCTCGCATCGGGCAGAGTGTTCTCGGCGGCGCCTACGATGGCTCCTTGGGTGGGGTCGCTGGGTCGATGTGCCTCGGCGGGACCAGACCACGCAATCGCCGGAGGCGCGGGAAATCTACCAGCGCAACCGGATCACTTACCCGATCCGCTTGTCGTCAAGCTTCGGCATGTGCGGACTCCATTAATTCCCCAACTGCCTTAGAGCTCGCTAAAAAGGTCGTTCCCGCAAGCGCGAGCGCGATGAAAGCGACGAGCGCCGCCCCGTGCAGCGGGGTTTCGGCCCAGGACTCGCTGAAGATCAAGGGCGCCAGCAGCACCGGCACCAGCACCTGCACCGCGAACATCGCCGGCGCGACGTGGGTGGCCGGGCGCCGCTGCAGGGCGCTCATCTCGCTCAGCAGCGCCAGGCCCTCGGAGGCAGCCGCCGTCGCCAGCCAGAGGGCCGCAACGAGGACCGCCCCCGTCGCCAGTTCGTCGGTGAGGAGCTTGCTGGCGATCGCGGTCCAGGCGTAGCCGGCACCGGCGCCGACCGTCGCCAGCAGGCCGAGGCGCAGCGGCCGCTCCGCAAGCGCGCCGCGCATCGCATAGGGAGCGAGCACCGGAAGCGCGACCAACGCCAGCGCCAGAGCGATAGCCACGGCCCCCGCATGATCGGTCGATCGTTCCGGCGCCGCCCAGGCGACGCCGCCGATCCCGGCGATGATCGCCCCGACCGAAAGTAACTCCCGCCGTCCCGGCCTCTCCCCCAGCCGGGTCTCCCCCAGCCACAGCAGCAGGATCAACCCGCTTGCCAGGCAAGGCTGGACGACCGTAAGCGGCGCCAGCAGCAGCGCCGCGATCTCGAACGGCCACCCCAGCAGCCCCAGCGCAGTCGCGCCGAGCCAGCGCCGGTTCCGCAGCAAACGCCCCAGCAGCGACGGCCGCAACCCGTGCTCCCGCGGCACCTGCCGCGCCTCCAGCGCCTGCAGCGCGACCGAGCCGTTGTAGAGCAGCGAAGCAACGACGGCCGCGGCTATCCCCAGCACCAGCACGGCGGGAACCTATCGGGCCTGCCCCGATCGACCGTCTACTTGCGGAAATGGGTCATCACGCCACCCACCCCAAGCCCCGCCACCGAGATCACCAAGGCATAGGCCAGGGCAATCGTTTCGGAACCCGCATCCATCCGCTTCAGGCTTCCAAAGACAGCAAAGGTGACGACGCCGACGACAGTGAAGTAGACGATGACTGCCTGCTTTTGGCTCATCTTACTCCTTTCTTAGACAAAAGATTACCAAAGGGAGCTGCCGACTGCTATCAACGCCGCGGCCCACAGACCGATCAACCCTCCGACGACAGTCGCTGCGCGCACCTCCGGATCGTCTTTGCGCCGCAGTGCCGGCCAGACCTGACCGAGAAAGCCGCCCACGGCGATCGTCGCCGCAAAGAAGCCTGAGGTGGCCGCGGCATCACCGATGAAGGTCCCGACGGGAAGCACCCGCCGACCCTAGGCGGCCGACCCGCGCGCGTGGCGCGCAGATCGTGCCGTTAGAGCAACAGCTTCGCTACGAAATCAGGTCTCTTGGTAGAGCGGGCCGTCGCCGCCCTCGGGAAGGGTGAGGCGGCCGCCCTTGGCGGTGATCGCGCCGCACTGAACGCAGTTGGAGGCGGTGACGTGGACGTCGACCTCGGCGGCGCCGTTCTCCAGCTGGTCCTCGGGGATCTCGTAGACCTGGGCCGGGCACATCGAGACCCAGGTCTGGGCGATCTCGCGGGGGACGCGGGTCTGGATGCGGACGTGGTTGGGGGCGTCGTCGCGGGTCGCGTTGCCCGAGAGGAAGACCGAGTCGAGCTTGTTGAAGGTCACCTCGTTGTCGGGCTTCGGGTACTTGTCGCCGGCATTGCCCTCGAAGACCGGGACCTCGGCGTTGTCCTCGATCTTCCAGTGGCCGCCCGGGAAGGCTCCTTTGGTGGCGACCATGGCGCTGCCCATCGCTCCGCCGAAGATCAGGCCTTTGGTCAGCGGCTGCTTCATGTTGCGCGAGCGGTAGAGGTCCTTCTCGATCTCCGAGCCGCGGATCATCGCGTCGTAGCTTTCGAAGTTGACCGAGTCGATGTCCTTCTTCAGCGACTCGACGATCGCTTCCGCCGCGTACATCCCGGCGTGCATCGCGTAGTGGATACCGGCAAGTTCGGCGATGTTGACCATCCCGGCCGCGTCGCCGGCGATCAGCATCCCCGGCACCGAGAAGCGCTTCGGCAGCGCCCAGTAGCCGCCCGAGGGGATCGTCTTCGCGCCCCAGCCGACCCGCTTGCCGCCCTCGATGATCTTGGCGATGAAGGGGTGGGTCTTGAACAGCTGCAGGGCGTCGTGGACGGAGAAGGTGGCGTCGGTGGTGTCGAGCCCGACGACGAGGCCGAAGCAGACCTTGTCCTCGCCCATCGGATAGATGAAGCTGCCGCCCGCCTCCTTGTAGCGCGGGCTCCAGCGCAGCGGCCAGCCGAGCGTGTGGATCACCCGGTCGAGCGGCTTCGGGACCTCCCAGACCTCCTTCACCCCGAGCTCCCAGACCTGTGGGTCGGCGCCGTCGCGCATCTCGAAGTAGTCCATCGCGGCGTAGGTGAGGTGGCCGATCGTGCCCTCGGCGAGGACCGTCGCCTTGGCGACGACGTCGGAGCCGGGCTCGAAGTTGCCGAGCTCTTCGCCCTCCTTGCCGCGGCCGCGGTCGCCGGAGCGGACGCCGCGGACGATCCGGTCCTCGACCAGCAGCTTCGTGGCCGCGGTCTCGGTGAGGATGTAGACGCCCGCCTCTTCGGCTTTTTCACTGAGGAAGCGGCCGAGTTTCGAGACCGAAAGCGTGTAGGTCCCCTCTTTGCGGAAGTTGGGCGGCGGCGGCTTCAGCGGGAACGCTTTGCCCTTGGTGAGGAAGTACGTCGCGTCCTTCGTCACCTCCTGGTACACCGGCGGCCAGTCGGCCGGGGCCAGGTCGGGGAAGAGCCGTTCCAGCGCCGAGGGATCGACGTTGGCGCCGGAGAGCAGGTGCGCGCCGGCGACTTTGCCCTTCTCGATCACCGCGACCGGGACTTCGCCCAGCTTCTCCAGTAGCTCCGGCTCGTTCTCGAGCAGCTGCATCAGTTTGTTGGCGCAGGCAAGACCGGCGGGGCCGCCGCCGACGATCGCCACGCCAACCTCGATTCGCTCGTCCTCCGGGTCGGTCGGACCGACGATGACGTCGGCCGGATCGAACGGGGGCGGGAACTCGCTCGGAGCTACTGGCATCGCTCTAGCCCTTCTTCGCCTTGATCGCCTCGGTCAGCTTGGGGACGATCTTGTGCAGGTCGCCCACCACGCCGAGGTCCGAGAACTCGAAGATCGGCGCGTTCGGGTCCTTGTTGATCGCCAGGATGTTCTCCGAGTTCTGCATCCCGACCTTGTGCTGGATCGCCCCGGAGACGCCGGCGGCGAGGTACAGCTTCGGCGCCACCGTCTTGCCGGTCTGGCCGATCTGGGCCGCGTAGGGGTACCAGCCGGCGTCGACGACCGCGCGGGTCGCGGCGACGGCACCGCCCATCGACTCGGCCAGCTGCTCGCAGAGCTCGAAGCCCTCTTTGGCCCCGAGGCCACGGCCGCCGCCGACGAGGATGTCGGCGTCCTCGATGTTGACGTCGGCGCCGCGCTGCTCGCCGCGCTGGACCAGCTTCGCCTTGCTCGACCATTCGGAGAGCTCGACGTCGACATCGACGACCTCGGCCGTGCCGCCGGACTGGTTGGCATCGAAAGCGTTGAGGCGGCCGATGATGATGCCGGGCTCAGAGACGTAGCCGACGTCGGCGATCTCGGAGTCCTGCAGAATCGGCCGCTCGACGACCAGTTTCCCGTCCTGAACTTTGACCGCGGTGACCTCCATAGTCACGCCGGCGTTGAGGCGGGCGGTGAGGCCGGCGCCGATCTCGAAGCCGAGCAGACCGCCGCCGAAGAGGGCGTAGCTGATGCCCTCGTCCTGGATCACCTTGGCCATCGCGTCGACGATCGGCTGGGCCAGGCCCTCGGGCACGTTCTTGGCCCGGTAGACCTTGGCGGCACCGTAGTTGCCGAGCGAGGCGCAGGCATCGTCGGCGACGTCGCCGACCACCAGCGCAGCGGCTTCGCCGCCGACTTCGCCGGCCAGCTTGGCGGCCTCGGAGATCGCCCCAAGCGAGTTCTTGTTGAAGTTGCCCTCGTCGTCGTGGAGGGCGTAAACCAGGATCCCTGCCATTTAGATCAGCTTCCTCTCGTCGAGCCAGGCGACGATCTTTTCGACCGTCTCGTTGGTGTCCTCGTCCTCGATGATCTCGCCCGCTTCCTTCGCCGGCGGCGGGTTGAGGCCGAGCACTTTGGTCTTCGAACCGCCCTCGCCGACCTGGCCGGCCTCGATGCCGACGTCGCCGGTCGCCTTCGAGTCGAGCGGTTTCTTTTTCGCGCCCATGATCGCTTTCAGGCTCGGGTAGCGCGGCTCGTTGATCGCGTCGCCGACGCTGATCACGGCCGGCAGCTCGACCTCGACCGTGTCGTAGCCGTACTCGGCCTGGCGCTCGCAGCGCAGCTTGCCGTCGCTGACGTCGATCTGGATCACCTGGGTCAGCGAGGGCATCTTCAGGTGGTCGGCGACGACGGCGCCGATCGTGTAGCACTCGCCGTCATCCGACTGCTGGCCCAGCAGGACCAGGTCGGGGCTCTCCGACTCGAGCACCTTCGCCAGCGCGTAGCCGGTGGCGCAGACGTCGGAGCCGGCCAGCGCGTCGTCGGCCAGGTGCACCGAGCGATCGGCGCCGAGGGCGACGGCCTTGTGCAGAGCGCGGACGGCCGAGCTCGGGCCCATCGTCACGGCCACGACCTCCTCGACCGGGATCGCCCCACCCTCCTTGATCTGCATCGCCGCCTCGAGGGCGTGCGTGTCGAAGGGGTTGAGATTTTTCTCGCCGCTGCGGTCCAGCCGCATCGTGTTGGGATCGATGCGCTTCTGAACGGCGGCGTCCGGGACCTCCTTGACCAGGACGCAGATCTTCAAGTTCAAGCCTCCTTGGGGATGATTCTCAGGTCTTCGCGGGGCGCGATCTTAACGCTTCGTCGCGGTTGACTGACGAGTCAATCAGGACTATACCCCGATCGGCGGCACCTGTACACCGATCTGTGTCGAATGCACTATTCGCCGCTGGCGTGGCGGGCGCTGGCCCGCTCGCGGATGAACTCGACGATGTCGTCGGTTCCGGCGCCGGGGGTGAAGACCTCGGCGACGCCGAGCTGCTTCAGCTCGGGGATGTCGTCGGCGGGGATCGTGCCGCCCACCGTGACCAGCACGTCGTCCACCCCCTGCGCACTCAGCAGCTCGACCACTTTCGGGACCAGGGTCATGTGAGCGCCGGAGAGGATCGAGAGCCCGACCGCGTCGGCGTCCTCCTGGATCACAGTCTCGGCGATCTGCTCCGGGGTCTGGTGCAGGCCGGTGTAGATCACCTCCATGCCGGCGTCGCGCAGGGCGCGGGCGATGATCTTGGCGCCTCGGTCGTGCCCGTCCAGGCCGGGCTTGGCGACGACGACGCGGATCTTGCGTGCGGTTGCGGTATTCACGGTGGAGAAGCCTAATGACTCAGCCGTTCGCCTGTTCCTTTTGATTCCCCAGCAACAAAAAGGAACAGGCGAAAGCTAGCGGCGGGGGTAGAGGCGGCGAGGAGGTGGCTTGCGGCGGGCAGCGACCCGGGAGGCGCCGAAGCCGGCCACGGTGGCGAGGAAGGTGACGGCAAAGGCTACGAGGCGACGGCCCAACCGCTCGAACCGGAGCGTCTGCCAGCCCTCCTCGCGGGCGATCTCGGCCAGCGGCGGATCCGGGTTGACGGCGACGGGATGGCCGACCGCGCGCAGCATCGGCAGGTCCGAAAGCGAGTCCGAGTAGGCGTAGGACTCGGCCAGATCGATTCCGTGGGCGGCGGCGAACTCGCGCATCGCGTCGACCTTGCCGGGGCCGTAGACGAAGGGGCCGTCGAGGCGGCCGGTGAAGTTGCCCTCCCGGTCGACCTCGTAACGGGTGCCGATGCCGCCGTCCATGCCGAGCACGTGCGCGAGCTGCTCGACGACGCCGTTGCCTGCGGCGCTGACGATGAAGGTCGGCCGGCCGGCATCCTGGTGGGCGTAGACCTGCGCCAGCATCTGGGGGTAGACGCGGGGCAGGATCGCCGCCATCACCTCCGGCCCCATCCGCTCGATCGTCCTCGCCGAGACGCCGGTGATCAGGTCCCGCGCCACCTTCAGCACCTCGGCGGTGCGCTCGTCGGTGGTCCCCCGCAGGCGGTAGCGGAAGTGCTCCCAGGCCCAGCCGGCGAGCTGGCGTTTGCCGACGATCCCCTGGTTGGCGGCGATACGGGCGAACTGCATCCCACTCGAGCCCGCCATCAGCGTCTTGTCCAGATCAAAGAACGCCGCAGCCCGCGACGAGAGCTCGCTCGCGGGCTGCTCGCTCAAGCTCAGCCTCCGTTGACCTCGATCACGATCGCGTCGCCCTGGCCGCCGCCGGAGCAGATCGCGGCGACGCCGAGGCCGCCGCCGCGGCGGCGCAGCTCGTGCACCAGGGCGCCGACGATGCGGCTGCCGGAGGCGCCGATCGGGTGCCCGAGGGCGATCGCGCCGCCGTTGACGTTGACCTTGTCCTCCTCGACGCCGAGCATCCGCACCGAGTTCAGCGCCACCGAGGCGAAGGCCTCGTTGATCTCCCAGAGGTCCACGTCCTCGGCGCTCTTGCCGATCTTCTCCAGCGCCTGCTTGGCGGCGTTGGCCGGCGTTTTCGCCAGGTAGGCGAAGTCGTCGGCGACGGTTCCGTAGGAGAGGATCCGCGCCAGCGGCGTCTTGCCGTTCTTCTCCGCCCACTGGTCGGAGGCGACGACGATCGCGCCGGCGCCGTCGTTGACGCCCGGGGCGTTGCCGGCGGTGTGGGTCGCGTCCGGGCCGCCGATCGCCTTCAGGCCGGCGAGCGTCTCCAGGGTGGTGTCGGGCCGGATCGCCTCGTCGGCCTCGACGGTCGTCTCGCCCTTGCGGGACTTGACGGTGACGCCGACGATCTCCTCGGCGAGGCGGCCGGCTTCGGTCGCCTCGTGGGCGAGGCGGTGCGAGCGCTCGGCGAAGCGGTCCATGTCGACGCGGGTGATCTCCAGCTCGTTGGAGACCTCGCTCGCCTCGTTGATCATCTGCTTTTCGGTGAAGGGATTGGTGAGGCCGTCGTGGGTCATCGCGTCGAGCGCCTGCACGTCGCCCATCCGGAAGCCGAAGCGGGCGTTGGGGAGCAGGTACGGCGCCTGGCTCATCGACTCCATGCCGCCGGTGACGGCGACGTCGGCGTCGCCGGCCCGGATCGCCATGTCGGCGAGGCCGAGCGAGCGCATGCCCGAGGCGCAGACCTTGTTCACGGTCTCCGAGGGGACCTCCTTCGGAATCCCTCCCTTGATCTGTGCCTGGCGCGATGGGATCTGGCCCTGGCCGGCCTGCAGCACCTGGCCGAAGACGACCTGCTCGACCTGCCCGGGCTCGACGCCGGAGCGCTCCAGCGCCGCCTCGATCACGGTGCCGCCGAGGTCGGTGGCATCAAGGGAGGAGAGACCGCCGCCCATCTTTCCGAATGGGGTGCGCGCGGTTCCGAGAATCACTGAGCTGGGCATCTACTGCCTTTCCTTTCCAAGTTTCGCCAGGCCTGGCCTATCCAGGTCAGGTCCAGCGGATGACGATACAGACAGGGCATAGACTGGCGGCCGATGAGGGTGGAGGTGCGTCAGGGCACGCCGCGGGAGACGATCGTCGACCTGCTCGCAGTCGGGCTCTACGAGGGAGACCCGACGCCGCCAGGCCTGGGGCCGGTGATCGGCACCGACGAGGCCAAAGGAGCCTTCAAGAAGCTGACCCTCCTGCATCCCGACGATCCGCAGTGGCTCGTGATCGTCGGGCTCGGGGACCGCGAGGAGATCGAGCCCGAGCGACTCCGTGTCGCCGCCGCGCTCGCAGCGGAGCAGGCGGCGAGCCTGGAGGCGACTTCGATCGCCTGGGCGCTGCCCGAGGGCGTCGACCCGGCCGGGGCCGCTGCGGCGATCGTCACCGGGACGACCCTCGCCGCCTACCGCTTCGACCGCTTCAAGTCCGGCGACGGCGAGGGCTCGCCGCGACTGGAGTCGCTGACGCTGCTGGGGCCCGCCGAGGTCGCCGACGCCGCCGAGCGCTCCCGCATCGCCGCCGAGGCCCAGAACCGGGCCCGGGACCTCCAGCTCACGCCCGCCAACTTCGCCACCCCCGGCTTCCTCGCCGAGCGGGCCGAGGCGATCGCCGCCGGTTCCGACTCGATCGCCGCCGAGATCTTCGGCCGGGCCGAGCTGGAAGCGGAAGGAATGGGCGGCCTGGTGGCGGTAGGCCAGGGCAGCGCCGAGGAGCCGAAGCTGATCGTCCTCCGCTACGCCGGCGGCGGCTCGGGCCCGAAGCTCGCCTTCGTCGGCAAGGGCGTCACCTTCGACACCGGTGGCATCTCGCTGAAGCCGGGAGCCGGCATGCAGGAGATGAAGATGGACATGTCGGGCGCCGCCGCCGTGCTCGAGGCCGTCGCCGCGGTTGCCGAGCTCGGCCTGCCGCTCGACCTCTTCGCCGTCGTCCCGACGACCGAGAACATGCCGTCGGGGACGGCGGTCAAGCCCGGCGACGTGATCACCCAGTTCAACGGGGTGACGGTCGAGGTCAACAACACCGACGCCGAGGGCCGGCTGATCCTCGCCGACGCCCTCGCCTATGCGGTCGAGCAGGGCGCCGAGCGGATCGTCGACATCGCCACCCTCACCGGTGCGGTCGAGGTCGCCCTCGGCTCCACCTACGCCGGCCTCGTCTCCAACGACGACGAGCTGGCAGCGCAGGTCAGCCGCGCCGGCGAGGAGACCGGCGAGCTGGTCTGGCGCCTGCCGCTCCACCCCGAGTACAAGGAGCTGATGAAGGGGACCGTCGCCGACCTCTCCAACCTCGCCAAGAAGCGCAAGGCGGGGACGATCACCGCCGCCTCGTTCCTCGAGGAGTTCGTCGGCGGGACGCCGTGGGCGCACCTCGACGTCGCCGGCACCTCCTGGGACGTCGGCCGCGAGTACGTCGGCAGCGACGCCAGCGGGTTCGGCGTGCGCCTGCTGGTCGAGCTCGCTCGCCATCACGCCTCCTAGAAAAACCGCGTCCGATTTCTTCCCCACTCCGGTGGGGTCAAAGTCGGATACGCCGCTCACCTGATCTCCAGCCTCCGGTAGCCCGCCGCTCGCCGCGGCTCGCGCAAGCCCACCGGGTAGTGCAGGTCGGCGCTGATCTCCTCCTGGGTGATCGAAATCTGGGATCTGCGCTGCCGCTGCCGCTGCCTGTGTCTCGGAATCAGCCTCATGGTTCGCCTCCGATTGGCTGTGGGGTTAGTTGCATCAAGCAACTGGTATGCACGAGCCTAGCCGAAGTGAGTTGCTTGATGCAACTAAGTGTGCGAAGATCACACTCGTGCTGCGCCGCGACTATCCCGGCCTCGACAACTCGGTGGCCAAGGCCCTGGAGGTGATCGGCGAGCGCTGGTCGCTGCTGATCGTTCGCACGGTGATGCACGGCAACCGCCGCTTCGGCGAGATGCAGGAGGCGCTCGGCATCGCCCGCAACGTCCTCACGACCCGCCTCCAGCGCCTCGTCGACGAGGAGATCCTCGAACGCCGCGCCTACTCCGAAAGCCCGCCCCGCTACGAGTATTTCCTCACCCAGAAGGGCCTCGACCTCTGGCCCGCCCTGATCGCCCTCCTCAACTGGGGCGACCGCTACTCCCCCGAACCCGGCGGCCCCAAGCGCCTGATCGTGCACAAGGGGTGCGGCGGCAAGGTCGGCGAGCGCGGCATCTGCGAGGCCTGCGGCAAGGTTCTGACGGCGCGCGACGCGATCCAGGTGCCGGGGCCGGGGGCCAAGGTTGCGGCGGAGGCCGCCGGCAGCCGAACCGACTAGTCGTCATCAACTTCTACATCGTCACCACGAAGGTTGGCGATCTCTACGTACTCCAAAGCCATCAGTCGATCCTTTGGGCGATTTGCCGCCCGCTTCATCGCAATCAGATCATTCAGTGCCGCAACCCGTACATCTACCCCGGCGATCCGCTCGAACTTCGACTTGCTGCGGAGTGCGTCATAGCTCTTGATCCCCGCAACGTCACCGAGGATGTCGAAGCTGCCGAACTCGGTATCGAAGGTGAAATTGGCGCCGTTCTCGAGGGTCCGCGCGTCCAGCCGAAACGGCAAGTCAGCCGGCGCCCCCCGCAGGGTGACGCCGATGTCTGCGAGCGCATCTGCCATTCGCGTCAGGTTCGTCGAGTCCCGCGCATAGGCGATATCGAAGTCATAGGTCGGATAGGCCGAACCATGGGCAAGACCGGCAACTCCACCGACCACGACGAAATCGACCCCGTGCCGATCCAGCGCCTCCAGCAAGGGCTCGAGCTGAAGAGAGTCTCCGAGGTCCTCGAACGCCATGGACCCTTAAGGCTCTCTCCCGGGATCTTCTCCGCCCCGGTTCCGCCGGACGAAATCTGCAAAGTCCAACCCTCTCTTCACACGCTGTTCAGGAGTGAGCTTCAGGTTGCCTTCGTTCAAGGTCACGTCGATACCCGTCTCCCACTTCTCAGTAGCCAGCACCAGATCCTCTCCAAGCAGGTGAAGCAGCTCGGTCAGCGTTGCGACCGTCGGCGAGATGCGATCCTTCTCGATGCGTGAGATCGCGGATTGAGTGGTCCCGGCCCGCGTTGCCAGCTGCTCCTGACTGACGTCGTGGCGAATCCGCGCTTCCCGTAGGAGTCTTCCGGGGGTCTCTGCCTGCCATCTCATATGTGTGATGATCGCATATACGCGATCTAGTCACTGGCCAGGGAAGCGCTAGCTTTCGCGGACCGAACGACGAGAGGAGCGGGATGGCGACGGCGGCTGAGGTTCAAGCGAGGGACAGGATCTTCATCGGTGGCGAATGGGTCGAGCCGAGCGGGGCGGACCTGATCGAGGTGGTGAACTCGACCACCGAGGAGATCATGGGTAGGGTTCCGGGCTGCACCCCGGTCGACGCCGATCGCGCCGTCACCGCCGCCCGCGAGGCGTTCGAGAGCTGGTCGCAGACCTCGCGCGAGGAGCGTGCCGGCTATCTGGAGGCGATCGCCGCGGGCCTGGGCGAGCGGGCGGAGGAGATCGCGACGACGATCACCCAGGAGCTGGGGATGCCGCTGAAGCTGAGCCGGATGATCCAGGTCGGGCTCCCCACCTCCCAGTTCGCGGCGATGCCGAAGCTGATGGAGGAAGTCGAGTGGGAAGAGGAGATCGGCAACTCCCGAGTGCTGCGCGAGCCGGTCGGGGTGCTCGGCGCGATCACGCCCTGGAACTACCCGCTGAACCAGATCGCCGCCAAGGTCGCGCCCGCCCTCGCCGCCGGCTGCACGGTGGTGCTGAAGCCGAGCGAGGTGACGCCGCTGAACGCCTTCCTGCTCGCCGAGGTGATCGAGGCCGCGGGCCTCCCCGCGGGCGTCTTCAACCTCGTCACCGGGACCGGCCCGGTTGTCGGCGAGTCGATCGCCGCCCACCCCGGCGTCGACATGGTCTCGTTCACCGGCTCGACCCGAGCCGGGCGCCGGGTCAGCGAGCTCGCCGCGGCGACGGTGAAGCCGGTGGCGATGGAGCTCGGCGGCAAGTCGCCGAACGTGATCCTCGACGACGCCGATCTCGAGAAGGCGGTGCCCGACGGCGTCGCCAAGTGCTTCCTCAACTCCGGCCAGACCTGCAGCGCCCTGACCCGGATGCTGGTCCCTCGCGGGCGACTCACCGAGGCCGAGGAGCTGGCGAAGGCGGCGGCGGAGACCTTCACGCCGGGTGACCCGTTCGACGGCTCGACCCGCCTCGGGCCGCTCGTCTCCGAGGTCCAGCGGGAGCGCGTGCGCGGCTACATCCGCAAGGGCGAGGAGGAGGGCGCCAGCCTCGTCACGGGCGGCGCCCAGCCGCCCGAGGGCCTCGACCGCGGTTACTTCGTCCGCCCCACCGTCTTCTCCGAGGTGACGCCGGAGATGACGGTCGGCCGGGAGGAGATCTTCGGCCCGGTCCTGGTGATCCAGCCCTACGAGGGCGAGGACGACGCCGTCCGCATCGCCAACTCGACCCCTTACGGCCTTGCCGGCGGCGTCTGGTCGGCCGACCGCGAGCGTGCGATCGCCGTCGCCAGGCGCATCCGCACGGGCCAGATCGAGATCAACGGCGGCGCCTTCAACCCCCTCGCCCCCTTCGGCGGCTACGGCCAGTCCGGCCACGGCCGCGAGAACGGCCGCTACGGGATCGAGGAGCTGCTGCAGGTCAAGGCCCTGCAGCTGTAGGCGCCATTCGAGGCGGAGCGAGCCTTGGCGCCCGCGGCGCTAGCCGAAGGTGAACGCATAGCCCTGCACCCCCGCTTCGGGTTCGAGCCGGAGGACGTGGTGCTCGACCCGCGGCAGGTCGACCAGTTCGTAGAGGCGCTGCCCCTTGACCGTGACGACGCCGGCGTGCACGTCGGCACCGGCGGCTGCCCCGATCGGCTTGCCGTCGAGGAGGACGCGGACCCGCCGTGGCCTCCCGTCAGCGGTGCCGAGCACGAGGTAGACGTGACGCGCCCCGAAGTTGAGTTCAAGTGAGCCGCCCGCGGCCGTGGCGGAGTGGAATTCCTCCCGCCAGGGGCCCCGGAAGGCGAATTCGTTCGACGGCAATCGCCGCGGCGCCTTGAAATCGTGCAGGCCCGGTGAGAGTTCGGGGTTGGTGAAGCGTTCGGCGCGGGCATCGCCCAGGTAGGTCTCGGGCGTAGTCACGCCGGCCGAGGGTTGGAGGCCGTGGGCGCCGGACACACCCTTGCCGACCCGGTCTCCGGCTTCGGCCAGCAGCTCGCGGATCACCTGCTCTTTCTCACCGTATTCGCCCTCGCCGAAGTGGACGTAGCGGACGTCGCCGTGGGCGTCGATGAAGTACTCGGCCGGCCAGTACTGGTTGCCGTAGGCGCTCCAGGTGCCCAGCTCGTTGTCCTGGACGACCGGATATCTGATCCCTTCCGCCTCGATCGCGGCTTCCACGTTGGCGGCTTCGCGCTCGAACGGGAACTCGGGCGAGTGGACGCCGACGATCGTCAGCCCGTCCTTGCGGTAGCGCCTGTCCCAGGCCTCCAGGTAGGGAAGCGTGCGGATGCAGTTGATGCAGGTGTAGGTCCAGAAATCGACGAGGACGACGTGGCCTCGCAGACCGTGCAGGGTCAGCGGCCGGCCGCCGGGCGTGTTGAACCACTTCTCGGTGTCGGTGAATTCCGGCGCCGGGCCGTAGTCGTGCAGGGGCACCGCGTCCATCGACCCGGGCCCGGCTTCGCCAGCCGCGGCGCTGTCGCCGATGCCGTGGCCGCCGTCGCCGCGGATCGAGGCGAGCGCCCCCTGCGCCGCGGCCGTCTGCTCCAGGCTTTCGGCGGGGTTGACGAGAAAGGACGGCAGGCCGGCGGTGACCTGGCGCTGGAAGCGCAGGTCGTATTCGCCGAGCATCGCCACCGCGACAAGGACCATCACCGCGCCGGTGGCGATCTGCAGCGCGTGGCCGCGGCGGGCCAGCGGGCGGACGACGCGGCGGCCGCCGAGCATCAGCAGGTAGAGCACGAGGGCCGAGCCGAGCCCGTAGGCGACCGCCACCGCCAGCCTGCCGGCGCTGAACGTCTGCGAGGCGGTGACGACGATCACCCCACCGAGGATCGGCCCGGCGCAGGGCGTGTACAGGATGCCGAGGCTGGCACCGACCAGCGTGCCCGACCAGAACCCCTCACCGTTCGTCTGCGGCGCTCCGGCCCTGCCGGCGAAGCGGCTCAGCCAGGCCTCTAGGCGGTCCGCCAACGGCGGCACCATCAGCACCACCCCGAAGCCGATGAGAACGACGATCGCGAGGTTGCGGAGCAGTTCGTTCGGCAGCCCGAGAGCGGAGATCACGTAGACCAGCGCGACGACGGCGAAGGTGAAGGAGACGGTGAGCCCGGCGACGATCCCGAGCGGGCGGCGCCTACCCCCCGTTGCCCCGGCCGACAGGGCGATCGGCAGCACCGGCAGCACACAGGGCGAAACCGCGGTGGCGGCGCCGGCGAGAAAGCCGAAGAGGATCAGCAGGGCCACAGAGAGACCATCCCACGCCGAGATTAGGAAGTTCTAACGTCGGCGGATGCGGCGCTCAGCGGCTCGGCGGGGTGGCGGTGATCCCGCCTTCCTCGCGGCCCGCGACCTCGGCGGCGCGGCCGACCTTCTCGCCGATCCCGAAGTGGGCGCAGATCGTCAGCTCGTGCTCGCGCCGCAGCGGCCGGGCCGGGTCGACGACCGGGGCGCTGCGGATCGCCTCGGCCTCCTGGGCCACCCAGACGCCGAAGGGGGCGCCGGCGCAGTTGGCAAAGGGGACGGCGACGACGCGGGCGCGGCGGCGGCGGCCGAGGCGGGCGATCAGCCAGGCCGGCTCGCCACTGTCGGCATCGACGAAGAGGGACTGGACCTGGCCGACCGCCTGGCCGCCGATCTCGGCCAGCTCGGCGCCCAACCAGCCCATCACCTCGGCGGCCGGCACCTGGCGCGCCGCGTCAGGCATCGGCGTGCTTCTCCAGCAGCTCGCCCGCCGCCGTCGCCGGGTCCAGCTCGCGCCGCACCACCCGCTCCAGCAGCTGCGCCGTCGCCGGGTCCTCGGAGACGACCTGCTCGAGCCGGCGGCGCATCCGCGAGGCGGCGATGCCGAGCACCTCGCTGCGCAGGTTGCGGGCGCGGCGCTCGGCCAGCGTCCCCTGTTGCTCGATGAACTCCCGGTGCGCGTCGATCTGGGCCGCAAGCTCCTCGACTCCCTCGCCGCGGGCCGCCTCGGTGCGCAGGATCGGCACCTTCCAGCCCTCCGGATCGTGGGAGAGGGCAAGGACGCCGCGGACCTCGCGGACCATCGTGTCGGTCATCGGGTGGTCGGCCTTGTTGACGACGATGATGTCGGGGATCTCCATCACCCCCGCCTTCAGCGCCTGGATCGAGTCGCCGGAGCCGGGCATCAGCGCCAGCACGATCGTGTCCGCGTGGTCGACGATGTCGATCTCGGCCTGACCGACGCCGACGGTCTCGATCAGGACGTCGTCCTTGCCGGCCGCGTCCATGGCCAGGGCCACCTGCAGCGCCGCCTCGGAGAGGCCGCCGAGCGCTCCCCGCGAAGCCATCGAGCGGATGAAGACGCCGGGGTCGAGGAAGTGGTCGGAGAGCCTGATCCGGTCCCCAAGCAGGGCGCCGCGGGTAAAGGGGCTGGAGGGGTCGATCGAGAGCACCGCCACCTGGCGCTCGGCCTTGCGCAGCTCCGCCGTCAGAGCGCCGATCAGGGTGCTCTTCCCCACCCCTGGCGGGCCGGTGAAGCCGATGATCCTCGCCTTGCCGGTGCGCGGGTATATCTCCCGCACCAGCGCCCAGCCGGCCGGATCGTCTGACTCGATCAGCGTGATCGCCCGCGCCAGGGCGCGTTTGTCGCCGGCGACGAGGCGCTCGGCCAACGAGGCGGTCTTGGCGGCATCGGGCACGGGCGTGAGTCTAGAGTGCGCCCCGCCGTGATTCGCCTGACCCGCTTCTGCGCCCGCAACCGGATGCTGACGCCGAAATATGCGCGGCTGGCGGGCCGCTACCTGCGCCGCCGCCTCTTCACCCGCGCGGGCTGGCGGTGGAGGACCAACGGCCTGCTCTTCCTGGGCCGCGGCCTCGAACTGCAGGTGGCCAGGGGCGCGCGGATCGACTTCGGGCGCTTCGTCTGGATAGGCGACGACACCAAGATCCGCTGCCACGAGGGAGCGGTCGAGATCGGCTCGAAGACGGTGATGGGCCAGGAGTGCACGATCTCCGCCTACAAGCGGGTGCGGATCGGCGAGCAGTGCGTGATCGCCGACCGGGCGATGTTCATCGACTTCGACCACGGCGTGGTCGAGGTGGAGCGGCCGATCCGCTCGCAGGGCATCTACACGCGCGACGTCGAGGTGGGCTCGAACGTGTGGATCGGCTACGGCGCCTGCGTCCTGCGCGGCGTGCGGGTCGGCGACAACTCGATCATCGGCACCAACGCGGTGGTCACCAAAGACGTGCCCGCCAACGCGGTCGTCGCCGGCATCCCGGCCAGAGTGATCCGCATGCGCGAGGCCCCCGAGGGCCTGCGCTGGCCCGACCCGGTCGAGCCCGACCCCACCGCCTATACGACCTTGCAGCCACCCAGCTGACCCGATCGGGACAGGCTGCCTCTCGACGGGCGGATACTCAAAACACCGGCCTGATTAGGCCGGTGTTTGTCCGGACGAGAGGCAGCCTGTCCCTAAGCGGGGCTGGTTTCGCCGACCAGGTCGGCGTAGAGCGCCGCCGTCTGCTCGGCGACGTCGCCCCAGTCGAAGCGGCGCACGTGCTCGTAGGCTTCAGCGACGAGTCGGTGTCCCAGCTCGTCGTCGGAGAGGACGCGGATCGCCACCTCCGCCAGGGCGTCGGGGTCGTGGGCGCGGAAGCGCAACCCGGCCTCCTCGTGGGGAACGACCTCCCGCAATCCGCCGGTGTCGGCGACGATGCAGGGGCATCCCGAAGCCATCGCCTCCAGGGCGACGAGGCCGAAGGGCTCATATATGGACGGCACCACGGTGAGGTCGGCGATCCGGTAGAGCGAGTGCAGGACGTCGTCGCCGATCCAACCCAGGAAGGTGCCGTGGTCCATCAGCCCGAGCTCTTCGGCCTGTTTGTGGAGCTCGGCCTCGTGAGTGCCCGAGCCGGCGACCAGGAAGCGGGTCCCCGGCGCCTCTTCGATCACCCGCGGCATCGCCTCCAGCGCGAGCTGGAAGCCCTTCTCGTAGACGAGGCGGCCGATCAGCAGCACCAGCCGCTCCTCGGGCGCGGCGAACTCGGCCCGCAGGCGCTTCAGCTCAGCCTCGTCCTGCGGCTGCAGGTCGCCCGGGTCGATGCCGTTGGGGATCACGCTGACGCGCTTCTCGTCGACGCCGAAGATGTCGGCGATCTGCTCGCGCATGTAATGCGAGCAGGCGATCACCCGCTCGGAGCGGTTGGTGATCCAGCGCTCGACGCCGTGGATGTAGGCCTGGGGATGCTTGTCGACCCAACCCTGGTGGCGGCCGTACTCGGTGGCGTGGATCGTCGTCACCAGCGGCGCCTCGAAGCGCTTGGCGAGGTGGTCGCAGGCGTTGGCGACCAGCCAGTCGTGGCCGTGGACGAGATCGAAGTCGTAGCGGTCGCCGAGCTCGACGCCGGCGGCCAGCATGTCGGAGTTCATCCGCTCGACCCAGGTGACGAACTCGCCCAGGTCGGTGGGCCGCTTCGGCTCGCGGATGCGATGGATGATCACGCCGTCGCAGGTCTCCTCGGCCGGCGACTCCTCGCCGCCCCGGGTGAGGACGTGGACGTCGACTTCGCGCTCGACCAGCGCGTCGGAGAGCTTGCGCACGTGCCGCGCCAGGCCGCCCTCGATCAGCGGCGGGTACTCCCAGGAGAGGATCAGTACGCGTGTCATCGGGCGCTGGTCGTGTGTGAGGTCAGGGCTCGAGCAGAGGCGCGAGGCTCAGGTCCGGGGCAAGGGATCGCATACGCGGAGCGGCTTCAGCCGGGGAGTGTATGGCTTCCAAGGCCGCTTCCGCATGGGAGGTGACGCGCTGGTAGGGATAGTCGCCGGCCTGTCCGCGCTGGTCGAGAAAGGCCCAGTCGCTGGCCTGCACGCAGAGGAGCTCCCGCGCGGCCCGCAGCGCGGCCGGCCCTTCGAGCCCGCCGGTGAGCGCCCGCAGGACGCGCAGCTCCAACCGCCGCGCCGCCCATGCCAGGTCGGCCACGGGCGGCGAGTCCCAGGTCCGCATGTCCTTTTCCTCCCCCCAGGTGGAGGGGAAGAGCTCCCGCTCGACCGCCTCGTGCTCGGCCAGCGCCTGGGGGACCGTGACCAGTCGCACGCCGGCTTCCTCGGCGCCGGCGAGGACCTCGCGCAGCCAGGTCGCGCCCTCCGACCACCAGTGGCCGAGCAGCTCGGTGTCGATCGCGAAGACGAGCAGCCCGCGCCGCTCGTAGCCGGCGGAGTACGCGGCCAGCCGGGACGCGACGGCGCCGAGGAACTCCTCCGCCTGGCGCCGGGCGGCCCGCTCTGCCGCCTCCGGGTCATAGGCCCCGCCGCCGACCTTCCAGATCCGCATCCCGCGCAGCGATTTGCCCGAGAACTGGGCGTGGGCCGGGTCGGAGGGATAGCCGTCGAGCGACCACAGCCAGCTCACCGCCTCCCAGTCGATCGGCAGCGCCACGGGCCCGGCGGGGGTCGCCACCGGGCGCAGCGCCTCCAGCGGCTCTGCATGCCGGCTCTGGTCGACGCAGAACCACCCCACCCCGTGTTCCTCCAGCCGCCACTCGAGGCCGGGAACGTAGGCGCACTCGGGCAGCCAGAAGCCGCCGTCCCAGCCGAGGCGCCGGCGATGGGAGGCGATGCCGGCGTCCAGCTGCAGGCGCATCCCCTGGCGGGTGGCCAGCTGCGGCAGCACCGCGTGGGTGGCGGCGGAGGCGGCCAGCGCCACCCGGCCCGACTCCCTGGCCTCGCGAAAAGCGCCCAAGGGGTCGCCGTCCACCGCGTCGAGCAGCTCCAGGGCCCGCTCGTAGCGAGCCAGCTCGCCCTCGCAGGCAGGCCGGCACTCCGGCGGGACCTGCTCCATGTCCGCCTTCGCGGCCCCGATTCGCCACTCGATCAGGAAGTCCCGCAGCCGCCGCCGCGTCCCCTCGTCCTCGAGTTGGTCGGCGAGCACCGGCGTCACCGTCATCGTCAGGTCGCGGGCCGCCTCCAGCACCGGCAGGTAGGAGCGGATCACGGCGTCGAAGAGCCACTCCTCGCCAAAGGGGTAGGTCCCGAACCCCTCCACGTAGGGCATGTGCGAGTGCAGGACGATCGCCAGGTCGCCGACGGTCGCAGTGCCACCGGAGCCAGACGCCGATGCGGCGGCGTCAGGCGCCCGCACATCAGGCATGGCAGACAGCTACGAAGTCCAGGGCCGCGTCGAGGTTCTCCGTACGCAGGGCGAAGTCGGAGGCGGCGATGGCCGGCGTGAAGCGCTCGTAGAAGGGGCCGGTCAGGCGCAGGGCCTTGTGGACCCGGTCCCAGCCGAGCTTGATCGCCAGCTCGTGGGCGCGCAGCTTGCGGGCGTGGAAGAGGCCGAGCAGCTCGACCCGGGGGAAGTGGGCCTCGCAGAGGGCGCGGAATTCGTCCGCCCTGTACTCGTGGACGTGCCAGGGGTTGTCGGAGCGCTCGGCTCCCGGCGGGGCGAGGGTGAGCACGTTGGGGGTCGAGACGTAGGCCACCCCCCCGGGCGCGAGCATCGACTTGAAGTGCTCGAGGATCGCGCCGGCGTCCTGCACGTGCTCGATCGTCTGCAGGAAGACGACGGCGTCGCAGGGCTCGCTGAAGCCTTCGACCAGGTCGCGTTCGAAGCGTAGGTTGGGGCGCACGTAGCGCAGCCGGGCGTGCTCGTGGGCCTCCGGGTTGGCGTCGACCCCGACCACGCTCGCCGCCCGCTCGGCCAGCACGTTGGAGCCGTAGCCCTCTCCACAGGCCATGTCGACCACGCGCTTGCCGGTGACCCGCTGCGCGATCCACTCGTAGACGACGAGGTGGCGGCGGTACCAGTAGTTCTCCTCCGGCACGTCGGGGAGGGTGCGCTCGCCGGTCAGCGGCAGGGGCGGAACCCCGGGGGGCTGGTTTTGCTGCAGGTACTGGCGCTCCACCGGCGAGACCGTAGTGCGGTTTCGGCCCCGCTGCGTCTTGGCCTTCGCCGCAGGGGCTGTGTTGCTGGCGTCCACGTTGCAGGGGTCTATGTAGGGTTCCGCTCGATGCCAGCCTCCCCAGCCGCAAGCCCGGAGCACATCAAGGACGTCAACACCCGCTACCACGACGCGGCGGCCGACGAGTACGACGCCAAGTGGGGCATCGACTTCGGCGCCACCGGCCAGAAGCAGGTGCGGCTGAAGCTCTCCAAGGCTCTGGGCGGCCTGCACGGGCGCAGCTTCGGCGACGGGCTCGAGATCGGCTCCGGCACGGGCTACTTCTCCCTCAACCTCTTGCAGTTGGGGACGATCCAACGCCTCACGGCGACGGACATCTCCCCCGGCATGCTGCAGCGCCTCTCCGGCACCGCCGAGGCGCTCGGGCTGGGACCCGTTGAGACGGTGACCACGGAGGCCGAGAAGCTCCCCTTCGAGGACGAGAGCTTCGACATCGTCTTCGGGCACGCCGTCCTTCACCACATTCCCGACCTCACCCAGGCCTTCGCCGAATTCCAGCGCGTCCTGCGGCCGGGAGGCGTGATCGCCTTCGCCGGCGAGCCCTCCCGTTACGGGGACCGCCTCGCCGCCCTGCCAAAGCGCGCCGGCCTCCTCGCCGCCCCCGCCTGGCGGAGCCTTTTTGGGGCCCGGGAGCGGGCGATCCCGGAAGCCGAGATGTCCCACGGACACGCGCTGGAGGGCGAAGTGGACGTGCACGCCTTCGCCCCCGCCGACCTGCGGCGGCTGCTGCGCGACAGCGGCTTCGAGGATCGCCGCGTCGGCGGCGAGGAGCTGCTCGCCAACGCCTGGGGCTGGGGACTGCGCACGGTCGAGTCGACCGCGGAGCCCGAATCGATCTCCTTCGGCTGGCGGCGCTTCGCCTTCAACAGCTACATCGCCCTGCAGAAGGTCGACACCCGCCTGCTGGAGCCCAACCTGCCGGCCGAGCTCTTCTACAACCTGCTCGTCTCCGGCAGCAAGCCGGCATAGCGCCGGGCGCTCCTACATCAGCGCATCCGCTTCAGTCGGGGCTCGCCACGCCCCGACTCGTGCACGGCGGCGTTCAGTCGGGCTCGCCGCGGCGCACGCGGAAGAGTTTCGTTTTCGAGTCGAAGCCCTTGAGGCGGCGCTCGCCGGCGAAGGAGTACTCAAAGCCCTCCGGCGCCGCCTCTTTGGCGTTCGCGTCGACGAGGACGCTGCCGGGCCGGGCGACCGCGGTCAGCCGGCTCGCCAGGTTGACGGGGCGGCCGTAGTAGTCGCCGCTCTGCACGAGCGTGGAACCGTGGGCGATGCCCGCCCGCAGACGCGGGAACTCCTCGCCCTCTTCGTCGGCCGCCTCCACGAGACGCAGGGCGGCGCTGATCATGAGGTCGGCATCTGGAGAGACGAGCATGGCCGCGTCGCCGATCAGCTTCACCAGGCGCACGGGCGGCTCGGCGACGACCGTCGCCATCTCCTCGAGGCGGCCGGCGACGAGGCCCAGCTCTTCGGTTGCGATCTCCTCGCCGAGCTTGGTGAAGCCGACCAGGTCGGCGAAGCAGACGGCCACCTCTGGAGTCGCCCCCATCTCCCCCGAGGCGAGGTCGGCGGCGCCGATGACGTCGCGCCGCACCTGCTCGAGCAGATGAGCGCGCTGCGCGTAGAGCAGAACAGGCTCGAAGAGCGGCAGCATCGCGTCGGCGGCGCCGGCGAAGCGCAGCGCCAGGTCGCGCTCGGTGTCGCCGGGCCGCATCAGGGTGCGGACGATCAGCTCGCGGTTGGCCTCGGCTATCCGGGCTGTGCCCATCCCGATCGTGCGCGCCACCTGCAGCAGCCCTTCCTCGGGCAGGCCGGCGTCGCGAAACGCTTTCATCCGCTGCGCGGCTTCGAGGTCGAAGGCGGTGAGGCGGGTCTCGTCGGGCTCGGGGAAGGGAATTCCGAGTGCGGTCGTGGCGCGGCGGAGGAACTCCAGGTCGAGCCCCGAGAGCTCGGCGATTTCGCGCGGCGTGTAGCGGGCGTCGCCGCCAGCCAGCGCCCGCTCGGCGGGCAGCAGCGTCAAACGCGCGGAGGCGACCGCGTCGCGCAGCTCCTCGAGGGGGACCCCTTCGGCGGCCAGCCGCTCGAGCAGCTCGCGCCTTGCCTCGCGGGCATCGCCCTCGAGGCCGTCGAGCAGGCCCTCGGCCTCGAAATCGATCGTCTTCTCGGTCGCCATGGCCGCCATTCTCGCCGGTCTTGCGGCGCGTCGCGCGCTCCCCACCCCTACGCGTCCTTCATTGCACCGCTATGCGGTCAAAAGACAGGACGCACTCGCCTGGCGGTCCTTTTCGACCCTGGTCGCGCCACTGGACCTGGTGAGTTTGCTCTGGTGTTCGCATAGCGGACACCAGAGCAAACTCGTCGGGCCATTCAGTGCAAACTCACCACGCCATTCAATGCAAAGTCAGGCCATCGCCACGGCGCCGCCGCGGCGTGGGTCTCCCCCGCCGCTGAGGGTGCCGGTGGAATCGCGGGCAACAGCCTGCACGCCGCCGAAGAAGAGGTTGATCCGCGGGCGACGGGCGACGGGGATGCCGCGGGCCTCGATCCGGGCCAGCGCCTCCTCGTCGATCCCGGGCTCGGCCTGAACGAGCCCGGCCTCGAAGTGCAGGCGCGGCGCGCGCACCGCCTCGCCGGCGCTCATCCCCTGCTCGACCGCCCGCACGATCGTCTGCAGGATCGCCGAGCGGATCCGGTTGGAGCCGGCGCTGCCCAGGCCGAGCTCGATCTCTCCGTCCCGCAGGACCACGGTCGGGGCCATCATCGAGGGCACCCGGCGACCCGGCGGGATCGCATGGAACCCAAGCGGGTTGAGGTCCTCCTCGCCGAGCATGTTGTTGAGGATCACGCCGGTGCCGGGAACGAGCACGCCGGAGCCCGAGCCGTTGGAGCAGGTGACGCTGGCGCACATCCCATCGCCGTCGAGGACGGAGATGTGGGTGGTCGAGCCGAGCAGGTCGCCGGCCTTGCGGTCGAGGGTCGCCGCATCGAGCAGCTCCGCTTCCAGGCCCTCGCTGTAGAGGGCCTCGGCGAAGGCCTCCCCGCGTGCCGCGTTGGCGGCCCCCATCGCAGCGACCAGTTGCTCGGGCCCGCTCTCGCTCCCGAGCCGCTCCAGCAACCCGAGGCAATAGGCGACGAGGATCCCCCCGGAGGACGGCGGCGGATTGGTAAGCACTTCGGCGCCCCGAAACGGCGCCCGGATCGGCCGGCGCCCCAGCGCCTCGTAGGCGGCGAAGTCACCGGGCCCCAAAGTCCCGCCCCCGGCAACGACGAACTCGCTCAGCGCCGCGGCCACATCGCCGCGGTAGAAGGGCTCCGCCCCTTCGCTGGCAAACCGCTCCAGTGCGTCTCCCAATTCAGGGAAGCGGAAGACGTCGCCCTCACGCAGCGGCTGCCCGCCCGGCGCGTAGAGCTCACGCGTGCCGGGAAGGCGGCTGTGGATCGGCTCCAGGATGTCGAGGATGTAGGCCTGCTCAGCGTTGACCGGCGCTCCCTCGCGGGCGAGGCGGATGCCGGGGGCGGTCAGGTCGCTCATCGGCGCCGAGCCAAACCGCGCCAGCGCGGTCTCGAGGCCGGCCGCCGTACCGGGGACGCCGCAGGAGGCCGGCCCAACGTAGAACGTCTGCACCGTCTCCTCGTCGAAATGGACCGGCACCCCGACCAGCTCCGCCTGCCGCTCGATCCCGTCGGCGCCGGGCGCCGCGACGAAGAAGTCGATCAGGGCCGTCTCGCCGCCGTCTTCGTGCACCATCATGAACCCGCCGGCGCCGAAGCCGGTCAGCGGGCTCTCGACCGCGAAGGAGGCGAGCACCGCGCAGACGGCCGCATCGACCGCGTTGCCGCCCTCGCGCAGAACCTGCGCCCCCGCCTCGGCGGTGAGCGGATGGCCCGCGGCGACGACCCCACTCATGGGGCGGATGGGCTGGCCGCGCGTGCCCCGAACATGGGGTGAGGGCTAGCCGGGAAGGAACTCGGGGACGTCGAGGCTGCCCAGGTCGCTGGGCTTACCGGCGCCCCTGCGGCCGCCGGCCTCTTTGGTGCGGCGAATCGTCGGCTCGCCGGTGCGCCGGGGGGGCGCGGGGCGGCCGTCGAAGCGGGTCGCCACGACCGTCACCCAAACCTGATCGCTGAGCGCCTCGTCGACGTTGGCGCCGAAGATGATGTTGGCGTCGGGATGCGCGGCCTCGCCGACCACCTTGGCCGCCTCGCTGACCTCGACCAGCGAGAGGTCCGCGCCCCCAGTGATCGAGAGCAGGATCGAGCGCGCCCCCTCCATCGAAGTCTCCAGCAGCGGCGAGGAGATCGCTTTTTCGGCCGCCAGGATCGCGCGGCCCTCGCCGTTGCCCATGCCGATGCCGAGCAGCGCGCGGCCGGCGTCCGACATGATCGTGCGCACGTCGGCGAAGTCGAGGTTGATCACCGCGGGGAGCGTGACCAGGTCGGAGATGCCCTGCACGCCCTGGCGCAGCACGTCGTCGGCGACCTGGAAGGCCTCCACCATCGAGGTCTGCTGGTCGAGCACCTCGAGCAGCCTGTCGTTGGGGACGACGATCAGCGTGTCGACCTCGGCCGCGAGCTCGTCGATTCCCTTCGAAGCCTGGTTGCCGCGGCGCGACCCCTCGAAGCTGAACGGCTTGGTGACGATGCCGACCGTGAGGGCGCCGACCTCGCGTGCGAGGCGGGCGACGACCGGTGCGGCGCCGCTGCCCGTGCCGCCGCCGGCTCCGGCGGCGACGAAGACCATGTCCGAGCCCTTCAGAAGGCGCTTGATCTTGTCCTGCTCCTCGAAGGCGGAACGGTGGCCGACCTCTGGGTCGGCGCCGGCGCCGAGGCCGCGCGTCTGCTCGTCGCCGATGTGGACGGTGACGTCGGCGACGCAGAGCTGCAGCGACTGAAGATCGGTGTTGACGGCCATGAACTCGACTCCGGGGACGCGGGCCTCGACCATCCGGTTGACGGCATTGACGCCGGCGCCGCCGACGCCGACGACGCGGATCACAGGCTGGTGCGGCTCGCCGCTTCCGGGCGGCTGGTAGGCGGGCTCCTCGCGGCCGTAGCGGGGCGTTTCGACGATCGGCTCGATCTCGCGGCGCTGCCGGGGTTCCTCGGAGAAGACTCGCTTCAACCGCTCCGGCGGAGTCTCGCTGCTGACCCGCGGCTGCTCGGGCTCGACATCGGCGGCCTGGTCGGCATCGCGAGCAGCCTGGCCGGCATCGCGAGCGGCCCGATCGGAGCCTGCGGCCTGATCGGCGCGGGACGCGGGAAGATCCTCCTCGCCATGGACGCGGTCGGCAGGATCTTCGCGGCCGTAGCGGGGCTGGTCCGGCGTCCGCTCATGGGACTCCTCTTTCTCGGATGACGCGGATGCCGAGGACGACGCGGATGGCGGGGAGGAGGTCGAGGACGACTCCGGCCGCGCCCCTCCGCCCTTGTCAGCACCCGCGCTCGGGGTATCGAGCTCGGGCGGATCGGCGGGAGCGTCGTCAGCGGTGGAGCGGAAGAGATCGGCGAGGGGACCCTCGCGCATGCTTGCGCGCTTACGACGAGCCATTCGCCAAGACCTCCTTCGCCAGCTCCCGGTAGTAATTCGCGGCGCTACTGCCGGAATCGTACTTCAGGACGCTAGCCCCTTTCACGGGGGCCTCGGCGAACTTGATCGCCTTTTTGATCCGGGACTGGAAAACGAGGTCTCCGAAGTTCTCCTCGAGGATCTCCACAGCCTCCTTGGCGTGGACGGTCCGCGAGTCGAGCATCGTCGGCAGGATGCCCTCGATCCTGACGTCCGGGTTGAGGTTCTCCTGGATCATCTTCAGCGTGTTCTGCAGCTGAACCAGCCCGCGCATCGACAGATACTCGCACTGCACGGGGACGATCACTTTGGTTGCGGCCGTCAGCGCGTTGATCGTCAGCAGGCCCAGGCTGGGCGGCGTATCGATGCAGACGAAGTCGTAGTCGGCGGAGACCTCCTTGAGGGCCTTCTCGAGCGAGCGCTCGCGGCCGATCTTCGTGCTCATCGCGATCTCGGCGCCGGCAAGGTCGATCGACGCGACGGCGATGTCGATCTCGCGGTGCTGGATGATCTCGCTGATCGGCATGTCGTTGACGAGCACGTCGTAGAGGCTTTTCTCGACCTTGTCGGGATCGATGCCCTGGCTCATCGTCAGGTTGCCCTGCGGGTCGAGGTCGACGCAGAGGACGCGATGGCCCGACTCGGCAAAGGCGACGGCCAGGTTGAGCGTCGTGGTGGTCTTCGCCACCCCGCCCTTCTGGTTGGCGAAGGCGATCACCTCGGCGTGCTTGACCGGCGTCTCCGGCTCCGCATCCTCCTCCGCGACCTCGTGCCTGCTGGGCGTAATCAAGTCCCTGGCCATCAGCCGCTCGGGCTCATCCTCGGAGCCGGCCGCCCGCTGCTCCGCTGAAGCATCAACCGAGGCATTGGCGGATTCGGTCGAGTCGCTGGACCGCTCCTCTGCGGGTGGCGACGGTGTCGGGGGGGTCGAGGACGGGACCTCCGCCCGCAGCGCCTCCCCGGCGTCGGCGTCGGGACCCGCGACCGGGCGGTCTGCGTCCTTGGCCGGATCGGCGGGCGCCTCGGGCACCGCTTCCTCCATGCGCTTCAGCTCCTCGACGATCGGGTGCGGCTCGCCGACGGTGATTGGCTCACGTTCCTTGGTCTTACGGCTCAGAAATCCCATTGCGCGGGTATTCGCACGGCCCGCCGCTTTTCCTGCCGCGGCTGGAAATTGCTAGGAATTGCCCGATCCAAGATTTGCTCGACAAGCGGTTGGTCTTCGTGACCGGCAAGGGAGGCGTCGGTAAGACCACCGTCGCCGTCGCGCTCGGCCTGCGCGCGGCGGCCGAAGGAAAGCGCACGATCGTCTGCGAGGTCGCCGCCCAGGAGAACGCGTCCCGCATCTTCGATCACACCGAGGTCGGCTTCCACGAGGTGGAGATGGACGAGAACCTCTGGTCCATCTCGATCGACCCCGACGAGTCGATGCGCGAGTACGTGCTGCTCCAGCTCAAGGTGCGCGCGATGCGGGACATGCTCTTCCGCAGCCGCATCTTCAACTACCTGGCCGCCGCCACCCCGGGCCTCAAGGAGCTGGTCACGATCGGCAAGATCTGGGAGCTGGCCCAGTTCGACCGCAAGGTCAAGCAGGGGCGCAAGTACGACCTCGTGATCGTCGACGCTCCGGCGACCGGGCACGGCATCGGCTTCCTGCAGACGCCGCGGACCTTCGCCGCGATCGCCCGCGTCGGCCCGATCCATTCCCAGGCCAAGCAGCTGGATCGCCTGATCACCGACCAGGAGCACACCGGCACGGCGATCGTCGCCCTGCCGGAGGAGATGCCGGTCAACGAGTCGGCGGCGCTCGAGCACGACCTGCGCACCGAGGTAGGAGTCGCGGTCGACCGCATCTATATGAACGGCCTCTATCCCGAGCGTTTCTCCAAAGCCGAGGCCGAGCGCCTCGCGGACCTGGCGGACGGGGAGAACGGCGCGATCCGCGCCGCGGCCAGGGCGGCGCTCTCCGAGCGCAGCCGCGCCCGCTCCCAGCGCGCGCAGCTGGCCCGCCTTCGGCGCCGCGTGGAGGCTCCCGTCAAAACACTGCCCTTCCTCTTCGAGCCCGAGCTGGACGTCGAGGCGGCCCGGCAGCTGGCCGAGAGGCTGGTCTGATGCCGCCCAGCCCAGGGAATGATTTGAAGTTGCCGGCCAGCGAGTGGGCGATCTGATGTCCTCCGTCGGCGAGCTCCTCGAGGGGAGGGAGATCTGCATCTGCGCCGGTTCGGGCGGCGTCGGCAAGACGACCACCTCGGCGGCGATCGCGGCCGGGATGGCTGCCCAGGGCCTGACGGTCTGCGTGCTGACCATCGACCCGGCCAAGCGCCTCGCGGACTCGCTCGGCCTCAGCGAGCTGGGCAACGAGGCCAAGCAGGTCGACCCGAAGCTCTTCGAGCAGCAGGGGATCGAGATGAAGGGTGAGCTGTGGGCGATGATGCTGGACGCCAAGGCGACCTTCGACGAGCTGATCGCCCGCCAGGCCCCGGACGAGGAGTCGCGCGACCGCGTCCTCAACAACCGCATCTACCAGCAGATCTCCAATGCCCTCGCCGGCTCGCAGGAGTACATGGCGATGGAGAAGCTCTTCGAGCTGCACAGCGACGGGCGCTTCGACCTCCTCGTCCTCGACACTCCGCCGACCCGCAACGCGCTCGACTTCCTCGATGCGCCGAAACGGCTGACCCAGTTCATCGAGGGCCGCTCCCTGCGCATGTTCATGAAGCCGACCGGACTGGCGGCGAAGGTCGCCGGCCGCGGCGCCTCGGTCGCGCTGGGCATCTTCAAGCGCATCGTCGGCTTCGACCTGCTCGCCGACCTGGCCGAGTTCTTCAACGCCTTCAGCGGCATGGTCGACGGCTTCCAGGCACGCGCCAAACGCGTCAACAAATTGCTCGGCGATCCGCGCACCTGCTTCCTGGTCGTCTGCGGCCCGCAGGGGGAGCCGATCGACGAGGCCGTCTACTTCCACGGCAAGCTGGTCGAGGCCGACCTGCCCTTCGGCGGGGTGATCGTGAACAAGGTCCACTATCCGGCGGAGCGGCTGAAGGGGGACGACGCCGACCTCCCCGCCGCCCTCGAGGAGCGGCTCGGCGACGCCGACCTGGCGCGGCGGGTGGTCGAGAACTTCGCCGACTACCAGGCGCTGGCGGAGCGCGATGCCCGCAACATCGAGCACCTCTCCAACGAGTTGGGGACCCAAGCCGTGATTCGCGTCCCCTACCTGGACGAGGACGTCCACGACCTCGGCGGACTGGCCGAGATCAACCGCTACCTGTTCGCCAGCAGCGAGGAACGAACGGCGCTCGCCGCCGGCCGCTGACCAGCGTCAAGCGACCCGCTGGTGCGGGGCGCCCCATTGGCCGCCCGCTCTAGTGTCCTGAGTCGCAGTTTCGCGACACTTCGATGGCGCATCGACGGCGTATCCCAGGCACATCCGTGCGTATCCCCCAGGCACATCCGTAACTAGACCACCTCCTGGGTGGTCTAGTTACGGTTTTACCCAGCCGCTACTGATCTGATGCGTATCCGCTTCCATCAGGTTGCCCGCGAACCCCAAGCCCGAAGACGCCCTGCGAAGCGCGCACCGGACCGGCCGCTCGGCGCGCATCCGACATCCACCACGCTGGAGTGGGGTGAATGTCGGATGCGCGTGATTGCGGCGGCCCCAGGGCGCGTCCTTGGTTGGCTCAGGTGACTGCCTGAGCCAAACCGGATACGCATCACTGATCTAGTCGTTCTCCCCGCGCGAGACGAAGTAGGTGCATTCCTTCCACCTGCCCGGATCGGGGTGTTCCTCGAGCAGGCTCTTCAGGACCCGCAGGATGGCCCCGAACTCGCCGTGGTCGATGCCCACCACGATCGCCAAGCCCGTGTGGGGCCGGCCGGCCTCGGCCCAACGTCGTGCGATGTCGGGGAAGTCCTTGACGTCGAAGATGACCATCACCCGCTCCTCCACGGTCGCCAGCGCCAGCAGCTCCTCGTCGCTCCAGCCGTCCAGCTCGCGCTCCTCGTCGGCCGCGCGAACGTCGTGGCCCGCCTCGCGCAACGCCACTGCGATTCGCGGCCCCGATAGATGTGCATCGAGCAGGAGGCGCAAGGACGCTACTTCGCGGCGGGCGAGTGAACGTCTATGAAGGGGTACTCGGCCCGCAGCTGAGCGAGTGGGCGACGATTGAGGGCGATCGCCTCATCGACCTCCTCCGGAAACCGCTCGTAGTAGGCAAGGGCCAGACGCACTTGACGCTCGCTCAAGTTGCCAGCCGCGACCATCGCCTCGACAGAGCCAGCGTCGCGGTAGGCGTCGATCACCTGCCAGACATCGAACGCCGTTCCGATCACCCAGGGGCGTCGATCCCAGTCCTCTCCGCGAAAGGCGATGCCGGGGAAGGTCCGCGTTCGCAGCGCCTCCTCGGCGAGTCCCTCGATTACGGCCCCTTTGCTGCGACGCGTCCGCCGTGCCTCGGCGGCGATCAGCTCCTCGGTCTCAGTGGAGATGCGGATGCTGAACGGCTTGGACTTAGCTGCCATGCCTACACTGTAACAAGCTACTTACACTGTAATTTCACCTTCGCCCAGCGGGCAGCAGCGAGGAACGAACGGCGCTCGCCGCCGGCCAGGTCTAGCCGACACCGAACGGCGCCGACTGGCTACTGACCGTCCCAGTCGCCTACCACGGGAATCGAGTTCGGCTGACCGCGGACGAAGGCGTAGTTCGAAGCTCCTGCCGCCAGCGCGTTGCTCAGGTGCCAGCTCTGGTCCCAAGGGAAGTAGACACCGGTCGAGTCCTTGCCATCGCCGTCCCAGTCGCCTACCACGGGAATCGAGTTCGGCTGACCGCGGACGAAGGCGTACTCCGACGGGCCCGGGTTGAGCTCGTTACGCAGATGCCAGCTGTTGTCCCAAGGGAAGAAAACCCCCGTTGAGTCTTTACCGTCACCGTTCCAATCGCCGACGACCGGGATCGAGTTCGGCTGACCGCGGACGAAGGCGTACTCCGACGGGCCCGGGTTGAGCTCGTTACGCAGATGCCAGCTCTGGTCCCAAGGGAAGTAGACACCGGTCGAGTCCTTGCCATCGCCGTCCCAGTCGCCTACCACGGGAATCGAGTTCGGCTGACCGCGGACGAAGGCGTAGTTCGAAGCTCCTGCCGCCAGCGCGTTGCTCAAGTGCCAGCTCTGGTCCCAAGGGAAGTAGACACCGGTCGAGTCGCCTCTTGAGGGAGGTGCCGGCCCGCTCGATTTGGGTGGGGCTTTGGGCTTCGGCTTTGCCGGGGACTTTTGGTCGCGCAGGTGGATGAAGTTGTCCGGCATCGCCGCCGAGTTGCGGGCGATCCGCCACCGGTCGGTGTAGTTGTAGCCGTAGTTGTCATCAGTCACCTCAATGTAGGTCGAGGTGACCTTGTCGACGTAGGCAACGTGGCCGAAGTTCCGGTTCCACTGCGCGATCGCGCCGAGCGCCGGGCTCTGATTCACCTTCGATGAAGGCGCCAGCGTGTCCCATGAATTCGCGTTACCGTGCCAGCCGGGATCGCCCAGCCCGTTCTTCCACAGTCTGTACGCGGCGTAAAGGGTGCAATTGTGCAGGCCATATGTGTTACGGCTGGCGTAGCCACTGCCATAGCGCAGCCCGGGCCAGCCCTGGCTCTTACCCGCATATCCACCCGCGGTGCATCGGTAGTTGGCGGCCGGGCCACAGAGCCGGGTCACCCCGGCGACGCGAGAACTGGGCGTCGGATGCATGCTTCGTGAAGCCCTTGCGGCCGCCTGATCGATGCGTCCGGCGGCGACTGTGGACAGAAGCGCTAGGCAAATGCCGAGCGCGAGGGAAAGCTGCCTCACGAGGTTTTTTAGGGAGCGGTACCCGTCCAGCATGGCGCGGCACCGTATCAACAACCCGCCAGTTCGGCGAACAACAGTGACCATTCTCCTTCCACGACCTCGGCGGGCTGGCCGAGATCAACCGCTACCTGTTCGCCAGCAGCGAGGAACGAACGGCGCTCGCCGCCGGCCGCTGAATGGGCGGTAGCCCCACCCTTCACCACACTGGAGCGTCGAGTGTGTCTCTCAGCGAAGCAGCACCCGACAGCGCTTCAGCAGTTCATCCAAGGTACTCGGTCGCAGGCTGCCGAGCCGCCGGCTGAGCCGCTCATGCGAGATCGCCCGCAACTGCTCG
>DASSTG010000029.1:0-46906 GCA_035708105.1 Solirubrobacterales bacterium
CCCCCCGACCCCCCCCACCCTCGATCCGAAGAAGATCGACTTCTCCGCTACCGGCCTGGTCAGTGTCTTCATCCGTCACACGCTAGGACCTCCGCCGTTCTCTGATGCCACCGAGCGCAACGTGGTTCAGATCGCCGATCCGGCGCTGCCGCCGAAGTCGCGGCCCAGCGATCGACGGCAGGTGCGGCGAAATCTCGAAGCGGGGTATGAGCTGGAGCTGGTGCCGGGAACGGAGACCAGTCCCGAGCAGCGTGTAGGGTTCAATGACGTTTATGAGCAGACGATGCGGCGCACCGGCGCCGCCGGCCACTACTTCTTCGGCCTCTCCTATTTCGACCGCATCCTCGAAGCCGATCGCGCCTGGCTTGCTCTGGCCAACGGCCCCGACGGCGATCTCGCCGCCGCCTCGATCGCCGTCGTCAGCGACGGCTACCTCCACTACTACCTCAGCGGCAGCGCCGACTCCCGTCTGCGCGACGCGCCGATGAAGAACGTCGTCACCCGCCTCCTCGAGCACTCGGGCGAGCTCGGCCTGCCGCTCAACCTCGGCGGCGGGATCACCTCCGGCGACGCCCTCGAGGAGTTCAAGCGCGGCTTCGCCAACCGCCGCCAGCCCTGGCTCACCTCCGAGCTCGTCTGCGAGCCGGAGAAGTACGCCCGGCTCAGCGCCGGCCGCGATGCCGGCGCCTTCTTCCCCGCCTACCGCGCCTGAGCTATTCGCTCGAGGCGGTGGTGGTCGGTTCTTCGGGTTCCGCCGGGGTCGGCCCGGTGAATTTGAAGGCGAAGACGTTCTCGCCGCCGTATTTGCCCCAGGTTTCCTTGCCGAAGGCGCGGATCGCGTCGAGCGTCTTCGCGCCTTTGTATTCGGAGCAGCCGAGCAGGTTGGTCCAGGTCGTGGCCGCCACCTGGAAGGGCATTTCCTTGTTCGGGAAGAGCAGCGTCGCCCCGTACATCGTGTCGTAGAGCCCCTTTAATTCCAGCTGCTCCTTTTCCGGCAGGCTCGGCGCATACTGGATCTCCATCCGCCCGTGCTCGAGCGAGTGGACGAAGTCGATCGGCTTCGGCTCTTCGAGGTAGGCGCCGTCCGCCTGCTGGAACGGCGGTTCGACGTGTTCTCCGGAGGTCGGAGGGTTGGTGCCGTATTTCGGCGTCGGCGAGCTCTGCGGGATGTGGTTGTGCCCCTCGTCCTTGAGGTGCAGCTCGAGCTTGCAGCCCGCTTCTTTCGCCGCCTGTTTCACGTTCGCCACGTGGGCCGGCGGCGGCGCGATGCCTTCCCTTTCGTCCGGCTGGACCCCGTTGGTCGAGCCCATCTGGGTGTTGACGTTGATGTGGGCGTCGCCACCGCTGCCGCTGCTGCTGCCGCCGCCGGAGGCGATGACGATGACCACCGCGACGATCGCCAGGACGACCACAGCGCCGAGCCCGTAGGCGAGCATCAGCCGCTTGTTGTCGCCGCGCGACTCCCGTTCTTCGGCCTCGATCCGCTCCTGGCGGAGCCGTTCTCGTTCCCGCTCTCCCTTACCCATAAGCGCTGATAAGACTATTCGGCTCTCTGCATCGGCGCGGCGTCCCCCCGCACCCGCTCCCACGGACGCGAGGCCTTCAGCGCCCCCAGGACGGCTCGGGTGGCGGGCGCGCGATTCAACGCGTAGAAATGGATTCCCGGAGCGCCGGCGATCAGCAGCTCCGCGCACTGTTGCGCGGCATAGGCGATCCCGAGCTCGAACTCGCGTTCCGGCTCACCGCCCGCGGCTTCGAAGGCCGCCGCCAGCTGCGGCGGGATCGTCGCGTCGCAGAGGTCGCAGATCCGCTTCGTCTGCGCAAAGCCGGCAACCGGGATGATTCCCGCCAGGATCGGCACCTCGATCCCCGCCTCCCGCGCCGCGCGGACGAAATCGAAATAGACGTTGTTGTCGAAGAAGAGCTGGGTGATGAGGAAGGACGCCCCGGCGTCGACCTTCGACTTCAGGTAGCGCAGGTCGGTCTCCAGGTCGGGCGCCTCGGGGTGCACCTCCGGGAAGCAGGCGCCGCCGATGCCGAAACCCCAGCCGGCCGAGATGAAAGCGGCCAGCTCGGCCGCGCTGCCCAGGCCGCCCTCGGGCTGGACGAAGTCCCCCTGTCCCCGCGGCGGGTCCCCGCGCAGGGCGAAGACGTTCTCGATCCCGGCCGCCTCGATCCGGTCCAGCGTCGCCGCCAAGCCGGCGGCGGTCTCGCCGACGCAGCTGAGGTGGGCCATCGTCTCGCACCCGAGCTCGTTCTTCAGCGCCGTGGTGATCTCGACGGTGCCGTCGCGGGTCGAGCCGCCGGCCCCGTAGGTGACCGAGACGAAGTCGGGCTCGAGCTCGCGCAGGGCCCGCGCCGTCTCGTAGAGCTCCGCGGTCGCCTCCGCCGTCTTCGGCGGGAAGAACTCGACCGAAAACGTTGGCTTCCGCTCCGCGATGATTTCGTCGATGCGCACGGAAAGAGGGTAGCCGCCGCGCCTGAGCCGGGGCTTAAGGCCGGGTCGGGGGCCATTACTCCGGGTTTTGCGGAATCTCGTCGGTTGACCCCCTGGACAGCGACGGGACCAGCCCTTAAGTTCGCCCTGCGACCGAGAGAGACCGCTTTCCGCTGGAAGCCGAAGCGGAACAGGTCTTAAAGGTGGCGCGACGAGCTTCTGAGCGCGAAGGCTACGCGCGAGGCAGAAACCGGGCGCCATCCTCGGTCGTTTTCGTCGTCCGCTTCGGGCCCTACCGTTGCTTTCGGCTTTGGGGGCCCTGCCTCTTCCCAAGGCCGGCGACCGGGGCGCACTCTCTGGGAGCCGGGCGTCGCCGCGATCCCCGTGCATCGCGTGGCGACTAGCCCGCCCGCTCCCGCATCCTTGTGGTCCTGTGGGAGGATTCCGCGGCGATGGACGGCCAGGAGGTCCGATACGAGCGCAGCGGCCCCGCGGCCGTGCTGACGATCGACCGCCCGGGGCGGCGAAATGCCGTCGACGCCGCGACGGCGACCGCCCTGCGGCAGGGCCTCGAGGCCTTCGAGGCCGACGAGGAGGCCCGGGTGCTGGTGCTGACGGGAGCCGGCGGCGAGGCCTTCTGCGCCGGCGCGGACCTGAAAGCGCTGGACCTCGACGTCGACCACCCCGCGGGGCCGGAGGGGATCAGCCGCCTCGCCTCCTCGAAGCCGACGATCGCGGCGATCGACGGCTGGTGCCTGGCCGGGGGCCTCGAGCTCGCGCTCTGGTGCGACCTGCGCCTCGCCACCCCGAAGTCCGTCTTCGGCTGCTTCGAGCGCCGCTGGGGAGTGCCGCTGGTCGACGGCGGCACCCAGCGCCTGCCGCGCGTGGTCGGGATGGGCCGGGCCCTGGAGCTGATCCTCACCGGCCGCCCGGTCGAGGCCGAGGAGGCCTACGGAATCGGGCTCGTCAACGAGGTCACCGAGCCCGGGGCCCACCTCGCGCGCGCTTTGGAGCTGGCGGAGCGACTCGCTTCCTTCCCGCAGGAGACGATGCTCAGCGATCGCCGCGCGGCGATCGAGGGCGCCGGCCTGCCGCTGGCCGAGGGACTGGCGCTCGAGCACCGGCTTGGTCGCGAGGTGCTCGCGGTCGCCGCCCGCGGCGCCGCCCGTTTCGCCGCCGGCGAGGGGCGCGGCGGAGCCGGGGTCTGACCGGCTATAGGCCGCTCAGGCGCATCTCCGTCGCGGCCACGTCGGCACCGAAATAAGGAAGCACCGCGAGGTACATCAGCTCCGGCAGCAGCCGCAGAAAGCTGTCGGGCGGATCGGCCGAGAGGCGGCTGTGGAGGACGGCGAGGATTCCGGCCACGACCGCCTCGGCGGAGATCGCCGGGGCGCCCTCGTCGCATTCCCCGCGGGCGAGGTCCATCGCCTTCGAGGCGCGTTCCATCGCCTCTGTCCGCTTGCCCACCGCCAGCGGCCCGGCCGCATGCACTTCGACCAGCAGCGCCCTGGCCACCGCCGGCTGCCGGTCGAGGAACCGCAGCAGGCCGGTCAGGGCCCCGCGCAGCTGACCCCGCCAGGTCGTCCCGCCGGTGGCCCCGTCTCGCATCGCCAGCTCCAGCCAGGCCGAGCCTGCGTCGAGCGCCTGCAGGTAGCAGTCTTCCTTGTCCCTGAACGAGTCGTAGAAGGCCTGCCGGTAGACGCCCGCCGCCGAGATCGCGTCCTGGACGGTTGCCCGCTCGTAGCCCCGTGTTCCTACCGCCTCGAGCATCCCCTCGAGGATGCGTTGATGCCTTCCCTTCAAAATCCCCGCCCGCTTTTCGTTGGAGTGAAAAAACGCTTTGTCTGCCCTCGGTACCTAAACGGTATCCGTTCGCGCCCCGCGGCACCCGGGAGATCCATCTCAGGTACTCTTCCGTTCGTGGCTCAAAACTCAACACGTCGTCCACTTCCCGGACGGCACCCCCTCTCGCGCGAGTTCATCACCGCCCACCAGCGGGTCCGCATCATCAACGGCCTCGCTGCGGAGGCCTCCGAGAAGGGCTATCGCGCGGTGACGATCGCCGACGTCGTGAAGCGGGCGGGCATCGCCCGCAACACCTTCTACGAAAACTTCGGTTCGAAGGAGGAGTGCTTCCGCGCCGCGCAGAAATACGCGATGTCATCTGCCCTGGAGCAGGTGGTTGCGGCGGCCGGGGAGATCGGCAACTGGCCCGAGCGGGTGGAGGCGGGGATGGCCGCATTCCTCGCCTACGTCGCCCGCGAGCCGGCGCTGGCCCGCACCTGCATGGTCGAGGCGCTGGCGGCCGGCCCGGAGTCGGTTCAGTACTACGAGGAGTCCCTGCAGGCCTTCGTTTCCCTGTTCCGCCTTGGACGCGATGTCTCGCCGCATGGCGGCGAGCTGCCGGAGACGCTCGAGGAGGCCCTGATCGGCGGTGTCTTCTGGATCCTCTACCAGCGTCTGCTGCTGGCCGAGACCGATCGGATCGAAGAGCTGCTGCCGGAGCTGGTGGAGTTCACGCTGACGCCGTACCTGGGCGCCGAGACCGCCCGCCGCCGGGCCCTCGATGGAGCGGACAGGGCGGCGGTGGCGAGTGCCGATGGATAAAGCTTCAGATCAAAAAACTGGCCAGTTGGCCAGTCGGAGCCTCGCTCGCCTGGATCGGTATGGTCGAGTCTCTTGAGAGACCCCGTCAACCCCTCTGTCGACTCTCCTGAGTACCCGCCGGAGCTCGCCCGCCTCCCCCCGGGCCGGCACGGACTCCCGCGCGAGTTCGTCTCCCGCAACCAGCGCGAGCGACTGATCGCCGGCCTCGCCGAGGCGGTCGCCGAAAACGGCTACGCCGGTACCACGATCGCTCACATCACCCGCCACGCCGCGGTCTCCCGCCGCACCTTCTACGAGCACTTCGGCAGCAAGGACGAGTGCTTCGTCGCCGCTTACGACTCGGTGATGACCGAGCTCAACCGCCGCGTCGGAGATGCCTTCGAGCAGGAACAGGAGTGGCCGCAGGCAATCCGGGCGGGCCTTGCCGCAATGCTGCAGTTCCTCGCCGAGGAGCCGCATCTGGCCCGGCTCAGCATGGTCGAGGCGCTGGTTGCCGGCCCGGTCGTGATCGAGCGCTACGACGCCGCGATCCAGAGCCTCGTCCCCTTTTTCGAAGCTGGTCGCAAAGGCCGTTCGCCCGAGGTCCTGGCGGGCCTCTCGCCGACCACCGAGGAGGCACTCGTCGGCGGCATCGTTTCGCTGATCTCCCGCCGCATCTTCGCCGACCGCACAGCGGAGCTGCAGTCGCTGCTCCCGGACCTGGTCGAGTTCGCGCTGACGCCGTACCTGGGCAGCGCCGAGGCGGCGAAGGTCGCTCGAGCTGGTTAGCGCCGGCTCTCGCGTAGGTGAAAAAAGACTTGAGGTGATCTCTATGGAGTTATGCTGTGGGGGATACGAACATGTGTTCGTATGGAGATCGCTTGCGTAATCGACAGACGTTTGGCGGTCCCCGCGTGCCCGGGTCGCGGCGGGGGGCCCCGGCCCGGGCACGCCGACCTTGCCGACCCCGTCGCGGCGACGGAGGCGACCGAAGCGATGGTGCGGGCCCTGGAGTATCTCGGTGCCGCGGTCGAGTCGGCGCGGCCGGGGGAGGCCTTCTTCGCGGTTGACGGGCTGCGCGGCCTCTACGGCGGCGACTCCGCCGGCGTCCTCGCCGCGGCCCGGCGGGCGCTCGGAGACGAGCGGCGGATCGGCACCGGCCGCACCCGCTTCGCCGCCTTCCTCGCCGCCGGCGAGTGGGGGCGACCGGTCCCGGTCGCGGCGCTGCGACCCCGGCTCGGCGTCTCCGGGCGCGAAGCCGACGAGCTGATCGAGGCGCTGGAGCGGCTCGGGATCGAGACCCTGCGTGCCCTCTCCCGCCTCTCCGGCGATCAGGTCGCCGACCGTTTCGGCCCGCTCGGCCTGCGGGCGCTGCGGCTCTGCCGCGGCGAGGAGGAGCCGCTGCGGCCGCGGACGCCGCACGAGGAGCTGGTCGAGGAGATCGAGCTGCCGGAGGGGACGGCGGGCCGCCAGCTCGACCGCGCCCTCGAGCTGCTCGTCGACCGGCTGCTGGCGGCGCCTCAGCGCCAGGGGAGGACGCTGCTCGGGTTGCGGTTCGGGGCGCTGCTCGCGGGCGGCGGCAGCTGGAGCGTCGAGCAGGGGCTGGGGCGGCCGAGCGCCTCGCCGCGGGTCCTCCGCAACGTCCTCGCCCCGCGCCTGGAAGAGCTGCCGGGCCCGGCGACGGCGCTGCGCCTGCGGGCGGTCGGCCTCGGCCCGCCGGCCCGCGAAGCGCTCGAGCTCCCGGTCGGCGGCGGCGAGCCGCGGCGGCGGCGGCTGCGGGCGGCGGTGCGCGAGGTCCGGGCGGCGCAGGGGGCGGAGGCGCTGCTGAAGGTTCTCCCCGTCGACGCCGCCTCGCGCGTGCCAGAGCGCTGGGCGATGCTCGCCCCCTACCCCGAGCTCTGATGCCCGGCCTCCGTCGCCTCTACGCCCCCCGGCGGGTGGCGGTGCGAACCGACCCCCGCGGCACTCCTCTGCTGGTCGAGGGGAGGACAGTCGAGGCCGTCCGCGAGGAGTGGCTGGTCGAGGACCGCTGGTGGACGCCGAAGCCGCTGCGCCGCCATTATTTCGAGCTGGCGCTGGAGGACGGCCGCGCCCTCACCGTCTTCCGCGCCGCCGGCGCTCAGCGCTGGTACCGCCAGCGGGCCTGACGGGCTGCCATGTACGTCGAGCTGCACGCCCACTCCGCCTTCTCCTTCCTCGACGGCGCCTCGACGCCGCTGGAGCTGGCCGCCGCCGCGGCCGCCCACGGCTATCCCGCCTTCGCCCTCACCGACCACGACGGCCTCTGGGGCTCGATGGAGTTCGCCCAGGCTTGTCGAGGGCTCGGCATCCGGGCGATCACCGGGGCCGAGTTGAGCGTTCGGCTAGGGACGGAGGAGCTCCGGCCCGCGGGTCCTGTCTCCGATCGGGGGCTCTCCCTACCGGGAGAGTCCTCCCGATCGTCGCCACCCGCGGGAGGGACCGCCCATCTGACTCTTCTCGTCGAAAGCGAGTTCGGATACCGGAATTTGTGCAGGTTGCTGACGGCGGCCCATGCGCATACGAGGGACAACGCGGCGCGGACCTCGATGCAGCCTTGGGCGACGCTGGAGCAGGTGGAGGAGCACTCCGACGGGCTGGTCTGCCTCTCCGGCTGCGCCCGGGACGGGGCCGTCGCCGGGGCCTTCGAACGCGGTGACACCGCCGGAGGGGAGCGGCTTGCCCGACGCCTCCTCGCCGCCTTCGGCCGCGACCGCTTCCGGATCGAGCTGCAGCGGCCCTACTGGCGCCGCGACCGTGCCCGCAACCGCTGGCTGGCGCTGCTCGCCGAACGGCTCGAGGTCCCCTGCGTCGCCACCGGCGACGTCCACTCGCACGACCGCCGCCGGGCGCCGCTGCAGGACGCGCTGGTGGCGATCGGCCGCTGCGAGACGCTGGAGGAGTCCGAGCCCTGGCGCCGCGGCAACTCGACCTCGGCGCTCACCTCGCCCGGCGCGATGGCGGCCCGCTTCGCCGAGCACCCGCAGGCGGTCGCCGAGACCGGTCGCCTTGCCGAGCGCCTCCGCTTCGACCTCACCGAGCAGCTCGGCTACCGCTACCCCGGCAGCGAGGACCCGCAGGCGGACGCCGAGCTCGCCCGCGTCTGCGCCCATCGCCTCGGTGAGCGCTACGCCGGCAACGCCCGCCTGCTGGAGGCGCAGTGGCGGCTGGAGGAGGAGCTGGCGATCATCCGCGGGCTCGGCCTCTCCGGCTTCTTCCTCCTCCACCGCGACCTGCTCGAGCTGGCCCGCGAGGTCGCCGTCGAGGTCCGCGGCAGCGAGTCGGCGCGATCCGTCCTGCCCCCGGGGCGCGGGCGCGGCTCCAGCGTCAGCTCGATCGTCTGCTATCTGACCGGCCTCTCCCACGTCGATCCAATCGAGGCCGACCTCTTCTCCGGCCGCTTCCTCAACGAGGAAACGACCTCGATGCCGGACATCGACCTCGACTTCCCCCGCGACGTCCGCGAGGCCCTGATCCCGCGCGTGCACGACCGCTACGGCCGCGACCGCTCGGCCCTCGTCGCCGCCATCCCCACCTATCGCCCGAAGGGGGCCGTCCGCGACCTCGGCAAGGCGCTGGGGCTGCCGCCGGAGGAGATCGACCGGGTGGCGAAGACGGTCGGCTTCCACCAGGGTGCCGCGGAGATCGAGCGCGACCTCATCGCGGCGCTCGGGCCCGAGCGCGCGGCCGAGCAACGCTGGCGGGCGCTGCTGCCGCTTGCCGCCGAGATCATGGGCCTGCCCCGCCACTCCTCCCAGCACCCGGGCGGGATGGTGATCTCGACCCGCCCGCTGATCGACGTCTGCCCGGTCGTGCCGGCGGCGATGGCGGGGCGGCAGACGGTGCAGTGGGACAAGGACTCCTGCGCCGACGCCGGCTTCCTCAAGATCGACCTGCTGGGGCTGGGGATGCTCTCGGCGGTCGAGCGCTGCGTCGAGGAGGTCGGCCGCGCCCGCGGCGAGCGTCTCGACCTCTCGCGGATCCCGCTCGACGACGAGCAGGTCTTCGAATCGATCCGCGCCGCCGACACCGCCGGCGTCTTCCAGATCGAGAGCCGGGCGCAGATGCAGATGCTGCCGCGGACCCGGCCGCGCGACCTCGACGACCTGATCGTCCAGGTGGCGCTGGTGCGCCCGGGTCCGATCCAGGGCGGCGCCGTGCACCCATATATAGAGCGGCGCAAGCTCCGCCGCAAGGACCCGAATTACGAGATCCCCTACGAGCACCCGCTGCTGGAGCCGGTGCTGGAGGAGACGCTGGGGACGATCGTCTTCCAGGAGCAGGTGATCGAGGTGGCGATGGCGCTGGCGGGCTTCAGCTCCTCCGAGGCCGAGGGCCTGCGGCGGGCGATGAGCCGCAAGCGCTCCGAGGAGGCGATCTGCGAGCACCACCAGCGCTTCCTTGCCGGCGCCGCCGCCAACGGCGTCTCCGAGGAGATCGCCGAAAGGGTCTGGGACCAGATCAAAGGCTTCTCCGGCTTCGGCTTCCCGAAGGCGCATTCGGCCGCCTTCGGGCTGCTCGCCTACCAGTCCGCCTGGCTGCGCGCCCACTACGGGCCCGAGTTCCTCTGCTCGCTGCTGAACGAGCAGCCGATGGGCTTCTACCCGCCCGACTCGCTCGTCCACGAGGCGCAGCGTCGCGGGATCCGGGTGGCGGCGGTCGACGCCAACCGCAGCAGGGTCCTCTGCCAGGTCGAATCGCCGCGGCGCGGCGAGGTGCGCGGTGGGCTGCAGGTGCGGGTCGGCCTCGGCTACGTCAAGGGCGTGAAGAAGGAGGAGATGGAGGAGCTGGTCGCCGAGCGCGACCGCGGCGGCCCTTACAAGGGGATCGCCGAGCTCGCCTCGCGCTCGGGGGCGGGGCTGCCGAGCCTGGAAAAGCTCGCCTGGGCGGGGGCACTGGACGGCATCCCGGCCGGCCCGGGGAGCGAGCGCCGCGAGGCGCTCTGGCGGGTGGGGGTGACCGGCGCCGGCCGCCGCCGCGGCGCCGGCACGCAACTGGCGCTGCCGATGGAGCCACCGCCCCCGCCCGAGCTGGAGCCGCTGGGGGAGTGGGGGAGGCTGATCGCCGACTACCGCTCGACCGGGATGACCGTCGAGAAGCACCCGATGAAGCTGCTGCGGCCCGGCCTCGACCCGAAGCTCGCCCGCACCTCGGACCTCGAGCGGATCGACCACGGGGCGACGGTCGAAGTCGCGGGGATGGTCACCGCCCGCCAGCGCCCCGAGACCGCCAACGGCGTCACCTTCATCCTGCTCGAGGACGAGCGCGGCTCGCTCAACCTCGTCGTCCCGCCCTCCGTCTACGAGCGCCACCGCCCCCTCGTCCGCGCGGCGCCGCTGATCAGGGCCCGCGGTCGCCTCGAGCGCCGCGAAGGGACCGTCAACGTCGTGGTCGGCGAGCTGGCGGCGCTGGAGCGGACCGCGCCGCCGCCCGCCCGCCGCCAGTCCGGCCCGCGACCGCGCCGGGACCGCGAACGGGCCGTGGCCGAGCTACGCGCTGTCGCTCCCGCCGGCCACAGCTTCGGCCGCCGCGGCTGACTTGTCGGGACAGGCCATCCACAGCGTCGAGTGCAGGCGCTCGAGGCAGGTCTTGATCAGCCCCCCGTCGCCCTCGGAGCTGAGCCGGTGCCGCGGCCCGTCGAGGAGCGCGTCGACGATGGTGACGACCTTGGCCCGGGCCAGCCCGTCCACCTCCGGCAGCGGTCCCTCGCAGCTGCGGACCACCCCGTCGGCGGCGACGTTGGCCCAGACGGCGTCGCCCTCGCCACCCCCCGCCGACGGCGGGGCGATCTCGAACCCGAGGCTCTTGCCGGCGTGCTCGGGCAGGGCGACCAGCGGCAGCGAGGCGCGCAGCACGCCTCCGGCTTCGCGCGGCGTCAGCCCCGCCATCTTCCCGCCGACGACGTAGCGCCGCCGCCAGCGGCCGACGGCGGCGACAAGCGCCATCCCCCGCCGGGCCTTCTCGGTCAGCTCGTAGCTCCGCCGCCTGCCCGGCACAGACGTTTCGTGGACGAAGCCGCCGATCGCGAAGAGGCCGACGCGCCGGTTCACCTGGTGGTAGCTGAGCCCGTGGTCGCCGCGCGCCAGCTCGGTCGGCGAGCGCGCCCCGAGGTTGAGCGCCTCGACCACCCCCGACTCCCAGAGGTCGGAAAGCAGCGCCAGCGAGCCCCAGGCATGGGCGTCGATTTCGCCGTCGGGTAGGCGGGTCAGCGAAGCCCGCGCGTAGGCGTCGACCACCTCATAGAGCTCGCGGCCGCAGGGGTCGCTGAGGCTGTGGACGACCTTCGAAGGAACCCCCGGCTCCTCCTCCCGCGCGATCACCCCCAGCTCGGTCAGCCTGCCGGCGTAGCGGTAAACCGTCCGCGACGCGTACCCCCGTACCCGTTCGGTCAGCTCCTTCGTCCGCAGCGGCCCTTCCCCGCCGAGGGCCATCAGAATCGCCCCGCTCGCGCCGGCCCCCAAAAGCCGGAGCACCTGCGGCGTCGTCAATTTCGGTTCTCCGCCCAAGGCCGAGCGAGAATAGATCGCAGATAGAGCGGCTTTTACCTGAAAACGGGTGACATTCTCTACAAGAAAGACGTGTCGCCCGTCCACTGCTAGCTTCCTCCCTCCCGCCCCAGGCCCCCTATCTGCATGAGCACGACCGAGAACGACAGAACCCGCTGGCTTGCCCTCTACGTCCTCTGCGCGGGGATGCTGATGATCGTGCTGGACGCGACGATCGTCAACGTCGCCCTGCCCTCGATCCAGGACAGCCTCGACTTCTCCCAGGCCAACCTCGCCTGGGTGGTCAACGCCTACATGATCCCCTTCGGCGGTCTGCTGCTCCTTGCCGGGCGGATGGGCGACCTGCTCGGGCAGCGGCGCGTCTTCCTGGTCGGGCTGACGATCTTCACCGGCGCCTCGCTCGTCTGCGCCGCCTCGCAGTCGCAGGAGATGCTGGTCGGCGCCCGCTTCGTCCAGGGGATCGGCGGGGCCATGGCCTCCGCGGTGATCCTGGGGATGATCGTGACGATGTTCCCGGAGCCGGGCGCGCAGGCGAAAGCGATCGGCGTCTACGGCTTCGTCGCCTCCGCCGGCGGCTCGATCGGGCTGCTGCTCGGGGGCGTCCTCACCGACGCGATCAGCTGGCACTGGATCTTCCTCATCAACCTCCCGATCGGGATCGCCACCGGCTACCTGGCGATCCGCCTGGTCGAGGGGCGGGAGGGCCTCGGGTTGCATCACGGCGCTGATTTCACCGGCGCCGCGCTGATCACCGCCTCGCTGATGCTGGGCGTCTTCACGATCCTGCGGATCGAAGCCTGGGGCTGGAGCGACACCCGCGTCCTCGTTCTCGGCGCGATCAGCCTGGCGCTGCTGGCGGCCTTCGTCCACCGTCAGGCGACGATCGCCAACCCGCTGATGCCGCTGCGGCTGTTCCGCTCCCGCAACGTCGCCGGCGCCAACGTCCTGCAGGCGCTCCTGGTCGCCGGCATGTTCGGGATGTTCTTCCTCGGCGCGCTCTACCTGCAGCGGGTGCTCGAATACAGCCCGCTCGAGGTCGGCCTCGCCTTCCTGCCGACGACCCTGGTGATGGGGACCCTCTCGCTCGGCTTCTCGGAAAAGCTGATCATGCGCTTCGGCCCGCGCACGACCCTGATCCCGGGCGTCTGCATGGTCGTCGTCGCGCTGCTCCTCTTCGCCCGCACGCCGGTCGACGCGAACTACCTGACCGACCTGCTGCCGCCCTTCCTGCTGATCGGCGTCGGCGTCGGCACCTCGTTCCCGGCGATCATGACCCTGGCGATGTCGGGGGCGACCCCGGCCGAGGCCGGCCTCGCCTCCGGCTTCGTCAACACCAGCATGCAGGTCGGCGGCGCGATCGGCCTCGCGGTGCTGGCGACGCTCTCGGGCGAGCGCACCCAGTCGCTCCTCGACGACGGCCGCGACCTCCCCTCGGCCCTCACCTCGGGATACCACGTCGCCTACCTGGTCGGGGCGGCCCTGGCCGCGGTCGCGGTGGCGATCGCGATCTTCGTCCTGCGGGCGCCGCAGCTTCAGGGCGAGATGCCGGCGCCGGAGCCGGAAGGCGAGCCCGAGCCCGTCCTCTCCGAGGCCGGCTGAGCGAGAGTTGGCCAGCCCAGCTGCCGTCCAGTTCCTGACGCTACGGCATCAGGAACCTTGATTGTTTAGTACTCTTTCCCCCAAGCTAAGGAGGGAGAAATGATGGGGCACGGCCTTGGACGGCTATTCGTGCTGGGGATAATTGCTGCCGCTCTCGTCATCGGCGGTTGCGGCGATAGCAGCAGCAGCGACAACGGGGGCAAGCCTGTCTCGACGGCGGTATTCGCCAAGCGGGCGGAAGCCATCTGCCGCAAGACGGGCGAACAGCAGGCGAGGAAAGTTCAGGAAATCGCCAAGGAACACCCGCCGACTTCGAGTGCCCGGCAGCGTCAGGATGCCGAACTCGCGGCTCAGGCCGCAAAGCCCATCTTCCAGGGCATGATCGAAGAACTGGAAGAGATCGAACCTCCGAGCGGAAAGAAGGGGGATGCGTATCGAGAATGGGTGGAAGCGGTGGAAGTGGCCGTGGAAAAGATCGAAGCCCCTGAACCTGGTGCCCTGAACGCAACCGTGTCAGCCCACCACAAGGCGAAACGGGTAGGGCTGGAAATCTGCTCGGTCCTCTGAGCCGGTCGGGCTCTACCAGGGCTTCTAGAATCGATGGATGCCGCGGGACGATAAGCCGACCAATTGGCGCGGTTGGCTTGTCGGCATCCTCAGCGCACTGGTTCTGATCGTCGCTCTGCAGAACTCGCAGGAGGTCAGCTTCGAAGTTCTGTTTGCCAGCTTCAACGCGCCCCTGATCGTCGTCATCCTGGTGGCGACGGCGATCGGGGCTCTGATCGGCTACATCGCTCCGATGGTGCGACGGCACCGCCGGGAGGAGAAGCAGCGCAGCGGTTGATCTTTTAAACTTCCTTGCGCAATGGGGGAACCGCAGCGAGGGAGAGAGAGATGAGCGTTCTTCAGGACCAGATCCCGCAGGACTGGTACGCGACCGCGTTCACCGGCATGTCGGCCGAAATGGCCTGGACCGAGCGCACCGAGCAGGAAATCAAGCGGGCGCTGACGATGCTGCGACCGCAGGGCGGCGAGCGGATCCTCGACCTCGCCTGCGGCACCGGCCGCCATTCCCTCGAGCTGGTCCGGCACGGCTTCTCCGTCGTCGGCGTCGAGATCGGCGAGGAGCTGGTCGAGATCGCCCGCCGCGACGCCGCCGAGCAGAGCCTCGAGGCAGAGTTCATCCAGGCTGACCTGCGGCAGCTCGACTTCGAGGACGAGTTCGACATCGTCTTGAACCTCAACGACGGCGCCGTCGGCTACTTCGAGACCGACGAGGAGAACCACCGCACCTTCGAGGTCATCGCCCGTGCCCTGAAGCCGGGGGGCCAGAACCTGATCCAGGTCCCCAACGTCCTCTACGCCCGCGCCCACCTTCCCCAGCGCTCCTGGATCCCGAGCGCGACCATGGTCGAACTCGTCGAGCACCGCTGGAACAAGAAGGACAGCTACATGGAAGGGGCGATGATCCCGCTCCGGTTCGGCGAGATCCTGGAGGGCCTCGAGAGACGGATCGAATTCCGCCAGCGCCTGTACACCGTCGAGGAGTTGCGCGATATCTACGCCTCGGTCGGGATGCAGCTGGAGCGCGTCTTCCACGGCAACGGCCGGCCTAAGGAGCCGACCGACGCCCAGTTCGAGATCTTCGCCGCCGCAAGGAAGGGCTGAGGCGGACAGCCGCGTTCCTCACCGACGCTTATGGCGAGCCCGTTTAGTTAAGCGCTCGATTTCTTGACAGAACCAGCCGCAGCCTCTAACTTGCTGGTTCGCCTTGCAGTAATCAGGGAAGAGTCCAGGGGGAATGATGAGAGCCTTTCGGCAGGCCGTATTCGCATTGCTGCTCACGGTGGCGTATCTGCTCGCCGTTCCGCTTCCGCAGGCCTCTGCCGCTGAAGAATTCTATGAATATGACCCGGCTCTCTCCCTGGTCGGAAACTGCGACACCTCACCGGCCGATCCGGTGCCGGACCCCGGCTGTCCCGGCGGCACCCACCCTCCCAGCGGCCACTTCAACAGGCCCACCGGAGTTGCGGTCGATTCCTACGGCGACGAGTACGTCGCCGTCAAAGGAGGCGAAGTCGGCACCAACGGCCGCATCGACGTCTTCGACGACGAAGGTCACTTCATCAGCGAGCTGGCAGACCCTCATGGGCCCCAGAGCGTCGCGGTCGACAAGAAAGGCACCCTTTACGCGCTCGAGCGGTTGCAGAGCGGCGACGTCGAATTCGTCCGCTACTACCCCGCCAAGTACGAACCCGGGGCGGGGAAGATCGAATACGACGCAGCTACCCGGGTTGTCGTCGCCACTCCCAGGAACACCCTCACCGGAGCCGTGGCCGTAGACACGTCTACCGATCGCCTCTTCGCCTTTGACGGTGCGCAACTCTACGAATATGCGTCAGCGGACGAACTCGCATCCCCCGGCGAACCGAACCCCCTTCTTCATACGTTCGAAGATCCGAGATTAAAAAGCTCGACCTACATTGCCGTCGACGCACAGCGGCGGCGACTCTTCATCAGCTCCTGCAGGAATGAAATCTTCGAATGTGGGGTCCTGGTCTACAAAGCCGATTTCCCCTACGAATTCGTCCGGGAAATCGATGGCTCCAACACCCCGGCCGGTGACTTTTCTTCGGAAAACGGCCTGCTTTCGATGGCGGTGGATGAAGCAACCGGCCACCTGTTCGTCGAGGACGTTCAGCACTTGGGGCACCGCATCGTCGAGTTCGGCCCCAACTTCGAATACATCTCGACCATCGAAAAATCCTTCCTGGATGACCCGTTCTTCAGCCAGATCGCCGTCAGCAACAGCGTCCTCAACCCCGGCGCCGGCAATCTCCATTACGTCTTCGCTCCGATCTCGAGCTTCTCGGGAACGCAGGAGGTGTTCGCCTTCGGGCCCTCGACTATCTGCGAACCGGAGATCGAAGAAGCCGCAGCCTCGCACCTGTCCGAAACGGAAGGAGAGGTACAGGCAACGATCAATCCGTGTGGCGCCGACACGACTTACGTCCTTACCCTGGAAGAAGAAGGATCCGGGGAAGTCAAAGTCGTCGGAGAAGGCACGATCCCCGGCAAAACCCTGCCGACTCAGGCGACCGTCCCCCTAAACGGCCTCAACCCTGGCACGTCTTATCGGTTTGAAATCACCGCGACCAATGAGAAGGGGACGATTGCGGCCGAAGGCTCCTTCGCAACCTATGCCGATGCGTCCTTTCCCGCCGGCGCCTGCCCGAACGAAGACCTTCGCGTGGGTCCCTCATCCTCCCTACCGGACTGTCGCGCCTTCGAGCTCGTAACGCCGCCTGACACCAATGGGCGCCCGGTGAGGGGGGGTGGATATGTCAGCTACCCCTTTGCCTCTCCCAAAGCGTCGCCGGATGGCAACGCGGTCACCTTCATCACCGAAGGTGGAGCGCTGCCCGGTACCAACGGCACCGGCTCTCTCGACGGCGACCGTTATCGCGCCGTTCGCGGCGGGTCCGGTTGGTCCACCGTCCAATTCGGCCCGACGGGGACCGAAACGGAAACGCCCCAGTCGCTCAGCACCTCGCCGGACCAGGGCTTCGGTTTCTGGACTGGCTTCGGAGAAGGCACGGCGGTCATCGGCGGGTTCGGCAACAGCACCAGCTACCTTCAGTATCCCGATGGCCATTCGGAGCTTGTCGGTGTCGGAAGCTTGGGGATGGATCCGCGGGCAGAAGGTGAGCTGATCACCGAAAACGCAAGCCATGTCGTCTTCCAGACCAGAAACACCAACGGCGTAACTTCCCACCCTGCTGTTCAACTGGAGCCCGAAGCGCCGCCGGACGGCACCGGCGCCGTCTACGATCGGACCCCGGACGGGATCACGCACGTGGTATCGCTGCTGCCCCCGGACGATGCCACTCCGGCGGAAGGCGAAAACGCCTTCTACGTCGGCGCCTCCCGGGACGGAGCCGGGATCGCCTTTGAAATCGGCAACACGCTCTACCTTCGGCGCAACGACGCGGCGACTTACGAAATCGGCGAAAACGTCGCCTACGCAGGCGTTGCCGAAGGTGGCCGCAGGATCTTCTACGTGGAAGGCGGCGACCTCCTCGCCTTCGACGCCGAAACCGACGAAACGATCGAATTCACGAAAACCGGCAACGCAGTCGTCGTCAACGTCGCACCAGACGGGGACAGGGCCTATTTCGTCTCCACCACCGCAATCCCCGACGCCGGGGAAAACCCGAACGGCGCCCGTCCCAGAGGTGGGCAGCAGAACCTCTACCTGTCGGAAGACGGGCGGGTTCGTTTCATCGGGATCGTGACCAAGACGGATGTCGAAGGGGAACCCATGGCAGGGGAAGGGATGGTCGACGGCCTGGGGCTGTGGGCGACTACGGCGGAAGGCGGTGAAGTGCCGTCGGTGGATCCCTCCCGAGTCAATCCCACCGGTTCCGTGCTCCTCTTCCAGTCACGGGCCGACCTGGACGGGCGCGAATCGGGGGGATCGCCGCAGATCTATCGCTATGACAGCGAAGAAAGCCGCCTGCAGTGCATCTCCTGCAATCCGACGGGGGCAGCCGAAGGCGGGGGTGCGAGCCTGGAGACCTTCGGCGCGGTGGGAACGAGCCTCCCCCCGATCGGCTCGAGGATCCTGATCCCGAACCTGAGCCCGGATGGCGGGCGGGCGGTGTTCGAGTCAGACGAAGCCCTCGTCTCGACCGACAATGACGCTGTCCAGGACGTCTACGAGTGGGAGGAAGCGGGCGTCGGCAGCTGCACCCGAGCGGGAGGATGCGTCTATCTGCTCTCATCGGGGCACAGCGGCGGCGACAATTACCTGTACGCGATGAGCCGTAGCGCGAACGACGTCTTCTTCGTCACCGCCGACGTCCTCGCCGCCGGCGACAACGATACGACCTCGGTCTACGACGCGAGGGTCGATGGAGGCTTCCCGGCCCCACCGGAAAGCGAATGCATCGGGGAAGGGTGTCGTCCGGGGATCACGAGTGCTCCGGCGCTGACCTCTCCCGGCCGTCGAGCTCGAGGGGCCCATGACAACGTCAAGCCGCGCGGGTGTCCGAGGGGCAGGCGGAAGGTGAAGCGCCGCGGAAAGGTGCGCTGCGTGAGGAAGCACCACAAGCACCACCACGGGCATCGAACGACCGGCAAGAAGAGGGGGGCGGCGCGATGAGGATCAGCGGCATCAGGCTTTCCCTCCTGCTGGCGTCTCTGATCGCCCTCCTGGCACCGGCTTCAGCCGCTGCCGAAGTCGAAGGATACGGCCTGAAAAGCGTCTCGACCTCCCTCTCCACGCAACAGGCGGGCGCGCACGCCGATTTCACCACCAGCTTCCAGATCCTCAGTCAGGGCAGCGAAGCGGCGGGTCGGACGCGAGACGTCTTCGTTTCACTGCCGCCGGGCATGATCGGAAATCCGCAGCAGTTTCCCCGCTGCACCCTCGCTCAATTCGGGCAGACTCCAGAACAAAGCGAATGCCCGCAGGACGCCCAGCTCGGGATCACCGAAGTGACGATCGGAGGGGGCATCAATTCAACCCTCCTCGAGCCCGTCTACAACATGTACTCGCCGGGTGGGGACATCGTCGCCCGGTTCGGGTTCTTCGCGGCCAGCTACCCGGTTGTGGTCAACGTCCGGGTCAACCCCGTCGACTACTCTCTGGTCGCGGCGGCGGAAGGAGCACCATCGGCAGTGATGCTGCTCGGCGCCTCCACGACCCTGTGGGGAGTGCCGGGTTCACCCGTGCATGATGACCTCCGGCTGAATCCAGACGAAGCGCTGCACCACGAACTGCCTTCCGGCGGGCGCCCGGGCGGAAAGCCGGAAGTTCCTTTTCTCAGCAACCCCACCCAGTGCGGTGTCAGTCGTCAGGTGACGGTCACCGCGATCAGCTACCAGGCGCCGAACCGGCCTTCGACCCTGAGCGCCCCGTTCCCGCAGATCTTCGGCTGCGACAAGCTCAGCTTCAACCCCAGCCTCAGCATCACGCCGACGAACCCCGAAGCTTCCGCGCCCACCGGCCTCGACGCGACTCTGAGGATCCCCCAGGACGAAACTCCCCAGGGAGTGGCTACCTCGACGCTCAAGTCGGCGGTGGTAACGCTGCCGAAGGGGTTCGCGATAAATGCCGCGGCCGCCGATGGGCTGCAGGGCTGCACTCCCGAGCAGGTGGGTGTCGGGACCAACGCCCCCTCCGCCTGCCCCGCCGCCGCAAAGCTCGGGTCCGTGGAACTGGAGGTGCCTGCCCTGGAACACACTCTCAAGGGGGCCGTTTACCAGCGGGCACCTGAGCCGGGGCACCTCTTCCGCTTCTGGGTCGTGACCGACGAAGAGGGGGTGCACCTGAAGCTGCCGGCGGAAATCCAGCTCGATCCGTCGACCGGACAGCTCACCACCGTCTTCGCCGGTATTCCGTCTCTGGGCGGAAACCCCCAGGTGCCCTTCGAAGAGCTCCGGCTGCATATCTTCGGCGGTCCGCGGGCTCCGCTCGCAACTCCGAGCAGCTGCGGCGTCTACAGCGCGACTTCCGTGCTCACCCCCTGGTCGGGGGGGTCCCCAGAGATCAGGAACGAGCCGATGTCGATCTCCAGCGGCTGCGGCAAGGGCGGGTTCCGGCCCGGGTTCGAGGCCGGAACCGTAAGTCCGCGAGCGGGGAGCTATAGCCCGTTCGTTCTGACCCTCACCCGTGAGGATGGGGAAGCCAACCCGCAGGAGCTGTCCGTCCACCTGCCGCAGGGCCTTTTGGCGAAGCTGGGCGGGGTCCCGCTTTGTCCGCAGGAGGCGGCGGGCCCGGCTGACTGCCCGGATGGGTCCAGGATCGGCACGCTCACGGCCGCGGCGGGAGTCGGAGGAGCTCCCCTGTGGATCCCGCAGCCCGGCAAGTCGCCGACCGCCGTCTACCTGACGGGTCCCTACAAAGGCGCTCCTTACAGCATCGTCACCCGGGTACCCGCTCAGGCTGGCCCGTTCGACCTCGGGACCGTGGTCAACCGCGCCGGAATCCACGTCGATCCCGAATCGGCGACCGCGACGATCAAGACCGACCCCCTGCCTCAGATCCTGGAGGGGGTGCCGATCTTCTACCGCACCCTCCACGTCGAGATCGACCGCAAGGCCTTCACGCTGAATCCGACCGGTTGCGCCCCGAAGGAGATCAAGGCATCGGTGACCGCCGCGAACGGCGTGACGGCGAGCCCGTCGGCCGCGTTCCAGGCTACGAACTGCGCCAAGCTTTCCTACAGGCCGAAGCTGAAGCTGGCCCTGAAGGGCGATACCCGTAGGACCGGTCATCCTGCCGTGAAGGCCGTCCTCACTCAAGGCAAAGGTCAGTCGAACACCGCCGCCGCTTCGGTGATCTTGCCGAGCAGCGAGTTCATCGACCAGAACCACATCAACAACCCGTGCACCCGGGTTCAGTTCAACGCTCACCGCTGCCCGAAGCTCTCGATCCTCGGCAGGGCGACGGCGGTCACGCCCCTTCTGGACAAGCCGCTGAAGGGTCCGGTCTACTTCCGATCAAACGGCGGCGCGCGGAACCTCCCCGACATCGTCGCCGACCTGCACGGACCGATACACGTCACCTTGGTCGGATACGTGGACGCCGTCCAGAGGAAGGGCACCGAAATCAGTCGCATCCGCACGCGCTTCGCGCACGTCCCCGACGCGCCCGTCTCGAAGTTCACGATGAGCCTGTTCGGAGGGAGGAAGCGCGGCCTCCTCGTGAACAGCCGCAATCTCTGCAAGACCGGCCGCCGGGCAAGGATCGAGCTGCGAGCGCAGAACGGCCGCTCACGTGCCTCCAACAGCCTGATTGGGACGAGCTGCCGCTAGGCGCAGGAGCCCTTCTTTCGCCGCCGGCAAGAACGAGTGACGGTTCCTCCTAAATCAGTTGACTAATCAGTAGTTGGCTGTTAGAAATAGATGCGTCGGGCAGGGAGTCCGACGCAGCGGAGCAGAAGCAGGCGCAGGGGCGCCAACCTCGGGAAACCGAAGGAAGCCTTCTGCTCAAAAACGACACGGCGCATCGGCGTCGATGTAAGGAGAAATAATGAGGTACATCAAAACCCTCGGCCTCGCCGCGATGGCGCTGGCCGCGATGATGGCGCTGGCCGGTACCGCCTCGGCGACCATCCTCACATCGCCTGCGGGCACGACCTACACAAGCACGGTCAAAGCGGTGAACTCGGGCAAGGTCACGCTGACAAGCGCATTCGGCGGCTTCGGTGCAGTCGAATGCGAAGAATCAGTGGTCGAAGGCAAGGTCGAAGGCCATGGCAGCACCGTTACAGTCACCGGTGAAATCGCCACGCTGACCTTTGCTAAATGCACCGGCGGCACGCCTCGCTCCCCGGTCGGGGTAGCAGCCAACTCCGGTAAGCGGGGCTCGCTGGAAGTTCACACAGAACTCAGCACCGCCAACGGCAACGGCACAGTTACATCCAAGGGCGCCGAAGTCATCATCGATAATACCCTCTTCGGCACCTGCACCTTCACGACCTCGGCCAGCGGGACCGACATCGGCCAGCTGACAGGGAGTGACACGGGCAATGCTCACTTTGACATTCATGGGAGCATCGCCAGCCCCTGCGGCACGGGAACCTGGGAGGGCAACTACACCATTGTCACCCCCAGCACCCTCACAGTCGACTAGCGACGCCGCTCTTTAGCGAATAGCTAGGTTGGCGCAGCCGCCCCATGCGGGTGGCTGCGCCCTTTTTGTGCGATGCGATTACGAGGGTCCGCCCGCCGGCGAGGGTTGCTCGAACAGCTCTGGCGATGGAATCCCGATCACTTCACCTTGGAATCTCTTCTTGGTGCCGTAGACGACCCAGGTCGTATCGATTTCGCCGATCTCGTGATCCAGGCGGAGATCCTTCGCGTGCTCCTCGAGGTGCTCGAGATGGGTGAGGCCGGCGTCGTAGCGGCCGGCCAGTAGCTCTTCGGCGACGATCGGCTTCGACTGGACGTCGATGATCTCCTCCCAATCGTCGCGATTGATGTAGCCGGCAGTCGCCGGGACCAGGCCGAGGGACTTAGGTCGCTCGACCTCTCGCCGCGTCAGCACCGCCAGCGCCTTGGTCGGGTAGATGAAGGTGTCGACGACGAAGATCTCGCTCCAGTAGCGCTCGGTGACCTCGTGGACTTTGGGGTGGGCGCTGCACTGGACCAGGAAGGCGTTTTCCCGACCACGGATCCGCCCCAGCCCGTCCATGAAATCGCCGATGAACTCGATCTCGAAGTCCTCCACTCCCTGGAACTCGAGATAGCGAAGAACGGCCCGCTCGTGGCAGGTGCCGGTGGGGCCGAGGGTCACGATCTTGACGGAGGTTCCTGCACGGCCCATGCACTCAAGCCTAGTAGAGCAATGAGCAATGAGCAAGTGTTGTCACCACGCGAGTTCCTTGACATGGATGAAGAGGTACTTTACGTTCCTTGGGCTGGCCCGATAGGGACGCGGCCGGCGGATTGCAGGGAAAGGGACCGGGAGAGGAGACCTGAGAGCCGAGACCGAGCGAGCGCTCGGTTGGCCGCCGTCGATGCTCCGCGGTCAGGATTTCTAGGGTCGGCGGCTGATCGCCAATGGCCAGTGGAGGAATAATGTTCTCTCGACTGCACAACAAGCTCGGCACGGCCGGCCTGGTCGTGGCGATCGTGGCGCTCGTCGCCGCGCTCACCGGGGCGGCATTTGCCGCCGGCGGTCTCACCAAGCGGCAGGAAAAGCAGGTCAAGAAGATCGCCAGGAAGTACGCGGGCAAGCGCGGACCGGCAGGTCCGGCAGGTCCCGCCGGCGCCCAGGGCGCCACGGGCCCGAAGGGCGACCGAGGTGAAAAGGGCGAAAAGGGCGACCGGGGGCTCCCCGGTCCGGCTGGCGGCTTCAGCGAAGAAATGGAAGCCGGGACCACCCTCCGTGGGAACTGGAGCATCTCGAGCAATGCCGCATACGGCACGGACGCGGTTTCCTACCTGATGAAGTATCCGGGAACCACTCCGCCGGAAATCGTCTTTGTCCGTACTGGACCGGCGGCTGAATGCGAATCATTTTCTGAAGAAGTAGTGAAAAATGCCTGTAAGGCCGAGAACCAGGCTGCTAGCGCACATTGTCCCGGCTCCGATGCCGATCCGCAGGCCGAACCGGGTTTCATCTGTTTCTACTTGAGCCCTCAGATGGGAGAAGGACCGCCCTTCCCCCCTGGGAACTACATCCTGCAGGCTGGGCCGGAAGCCCAGTCCACCAAGCCCGGAGAAAGCACGCTCTACGGAGCCACGCTTAAGCTCGCACCCCCTCCCGGCGGCGTAGTGCTTGCACGTGGGACCTGGGCGGTTGCCTCGTAGCGGCTCAGGGCACCTTCTTGCGACGGGGCCGCCACCTTCTGGCGGCCCCGTTGCTTATGCACAGATGATCAGGTGACCAGCCCCTCGCGTGCTGGATCGACGATCTATTCCTCGAGCCGCCGCAGCACCTCGTCGAAGCCGCCCGTCTGAGATTCGATCAGCCGGGCGACTATCTCGACTTCCCAGAACTTGGTGCCGGCGATCCAGGCATCACAGAGGTAGTTCCAGGCGGCGATCGTCGCCGGCACGGTCAAGTTGAGGGCATCGGCGCAGCGTTCCATCAGGTCCTGGAACTCGTCCTTCATGCCGAAGATGACCGACTCGGGGTCGGTATCGCCCGTTCTCGTCTCGACCATCACGTTGTGGCCGGTCTTGACGCCGAAGAACCAGGCCTCGTGCAGGCTGGCCTCCATCGCGTCGAGCTGCCGGCGGTCGAGGCGCAGCGTTGCGGCGCTTTCCTCCGCGAGCGGCTTGAGGTCTTTTTCCTTGGCGGTGATCACCGCGGTCGGCAGGCTGTCGTCGCCCGAGAACATCTCCGCCAGTCTAGACAAATCCGTTTAATCGGTAGAGCCGATATGTAGAGGCGGGTGCCTAGAGCGCAGGCGGGTGCCTGGCCGTGAACTTCCGCGGGTCGGCCCAGGCGCGGTGCCAGCGGGGCCCCGAGGTCCCGGGGTAATCCCCTCTCGTGTCGAAGCGCAGGCCGGCGACGACCATGAAGACGTGGTCCGCGTTGGCGTAGACCGTGATCCACTTCCCGGCGCCGGCCTCACCCCAGCCGGCGAGCTGGCCCGAGACCATCGTCACGTCGAGCAGGCCGCCGCCATGGAGGGCGTAGCCGACCGCACCCGAGCAGTCGTAGCCGTGGCTCGACCAGCTGCGGTGGCCGCCGCCCCAGACGTACGGACGGTGGCGAATCCGGTTAGCGGCAGCGATCACCAGCTTCACCGCGGGAGGCGCGCCGGGCGGCGCGATGGCCTGACCGTCGACCAGGCTCGCTCCGCAGTTGGCGGCCGTCCGCGTCGCTCCTTCCGGAACCGGCAGGCAGCCCGCCCCCCAGGGGATCTGTTCCGCCGCGGCCGGCGCTGCCGGCAGCAAGGGGATCAGCCCAAGAAGAAGGGCGGCCAGCCGGCCGCCCTTCTTGAACCTCGTGCGTCGCAAGGAGCTGTCCTTGGACGGCTGGAGCTCAGGTGCCGGTGCAGGTCCGGACGATGGCGGCCGAGGCCTTGGTTCCGTCCGCGAAGATCGCGGTCGCATGGGCCTGGAGCTTGCCGTCGGGGCATTTGGCCGAGAGGACCTTTTTCTTGTTGCCCACCTTGAGGCTGAACGACTTCACCGAGCCGCTGCCGCCGGCGATCTTCGGGACCGAAGCGACCGACAGCAGGCCGTAGCGGCCTTTGTGGATCTTTTTGATCTTCACCGTGGTGACGATCGCGGCCGGGGTCGGGACCGTGATGTAGGCGTGGATGAAGAGAGTGGTCTTGCCGCCCGAGGTGCCGCCGTTGAAGACGAGCAGCTTCGAGTTGACCGGAATCGGGTTCTGTTCCGGGAACTGGATCTCGACGCTGGTCGTGCCGGTGCCGATGATGGCGGAGCCACAGACTTTTTCAGCCGCCTTGGTGTCGCGCGACTGCAGCTGGCCCGACTTGCAGACCGGAACGCCCTTGGTGTTGATCGTCCCGTTCTTGTCGCTTTCGACTTCGACGGTTTTCAGCGCCGGCGGGTGGCTGCCGTCTTTGGTCTGGATCTTCCCGCTCGCCGTCAGCACGATCGGCGCCATCTTCTTCTTCGGCAGCTTGGTGGGGCTGAAGCCACCGTCGAAGGTGAATTTGATGTTCCCTGCTTCGGCCGTGACCGGGCCCCCTCCGCCCGCGGCGCTGGCGACGCCCGCGGCGCTGACGGCGATCAAGCCCAGCAGGGCCATCGTCAACATCAGGTGCTTACGCATATCCCTTTTTCTCTCCTTTTGCGGCCGCCCGTCCCGGGGCCGATGCCGTTGGAAGCGTTTCTTGAACTTCATCCAGCGGGTCAAACTACCACTCGACCCCTGTTCGTAAACCCGTCCAGTGCCGAAACGGTGCGGTGGCTTGCAGGGGATCAGGAGCGCTGCATCGACATCCGGGCCCGCTCGCGCTGCGTCGCGGCGCCCTCCGGCCCAAGGAAAGGAAGCGTGATCCAAAACATCAGGTCGGGCAGCCGGGCGGGCAGCTGCGCCACCGCCCCGTGCAGGATCTCGCTGTAGAGGACCTCGTTGATGCCGCCGGCGATCGCCAGCGAGGTGATCCCGGGCAGCTCGACCGAGGTCTCCGAGCGGCCCGCCTCGAGGAAGCCGGTGAACTGCCGCAGCGCGGCGTCGCGCCGTGCGAGCGCCTTCGGACCCGCCGCGAGCACCTCGACGATCGCAAACCGCGCCTCCTCGGGATGGTGGGAGAGATGCACGAGGAGCTCCTCGAGCGCGGTGGCGGTGCGCTCGGCCCAGGGTGCCCTGGGAGCCGATTCGAAGGCCTCCGTGGCCTCGCCCAGGAGGTTGCCGAGGAGGACGTCGTAAGCGGCGAGGAAGCAGTCCTCCTTGCTCTCGAAGAGCTCGTAGAACGTCTTGCGGGAGACGCCGGCGACGCCGATCACGTCGACCACGCGGGTCTCCGGGTAGCCGCGGCCCGAGACGACCTCGACCATCGCCTGATGGATGCGGTTGCGCTGGGACTCGGTCACCGCCTCCCTCGGCAAGCCATGTCTTCCCCGGGGCAGCCGCTCGTTCAACCTGGCAGAGCGTCTACTGGAAGCCACACGACAGACTGTAGAGCAGCGACGCGACCGGTAGGGGGTCTTTATCTAAAAGTCGCGCGCAGCTCGTCAGCGGTCCAGCCAGATCACCTGCTCGCGGTCGGGCCCGACGCCCACCAGCCTCACCGGCACCCCGACGAAGTCGGCGATGAAGCCGAGGTAGTCGCGCGCCTCCTGCGGCAGATCGCCGACGCTGCGGCAGGCGGCGAGGTCGAGATCGAAGCCCGGCAGCTCCTCGTACTCCGGCTCGGCCGAGTGGAGGATCGACTGGTGGTAGGGGAAGGTGTCGAGCACGGCGCCCTCCTTCGAGCGGTAGCGGACCGCGACCCGCAGCGGGCCGATGCCGCTGAGCACGTCGAGCTTGGTGATCGCCAGCGCGTCCATCCGGTTGAGCCGGACCGCGTAGCGCAGCGCGACGAGGTCCATCCATCCGCAGCGGCGCCGCCGCCCGGTGGTGGTGCCGAACTCGTGGCCCTTCTGCAGCATCTGCTCGCCGACGTCGTCGGAGAGCTCGGTCGGGAAGGGACCGGCGCCGACCCGGGTCGCGTAGGCCTTGGCGATCCCCCAGACCTCGTCGATGTCCTTCGGCCCGATGCCGGCGCCGACGCAGGCCTCGCCGGCGATCGGGTTGGACGAGGTGACGAAGGGATAGGTGCCGTGGTCGAGATCGAGCAGCGTCGCCTGGGCCCCCTCGAAGATCACTGTCTCGCCGCCGTCCAGGGCTTCCCAGCAGAGGCGGGCGGTGTCGGCGATGTGGGGCTCGAGGCGATGGCCGTAGCTGACGTGTTCCTCGACCATCGCGTGCAGGTCGAGCCGCGGATCGGGATCGTTCGCCCCCTCCTCGATCGGCTTCGCGTCCTCGCCCGCCTCCTTCAGCCGCTTGCGCCGCTGCACCGAGAGTTCGCGCAGCGCCTGCTGCTTGGGCTCGAGCGCGGCGCGGATCTTCGTCCGCAGGATCTTCTCGTCGAGCAGGTCCTGGACGCGGATGCCCAGCCGCAGCGCCTTGTCGGCATAGCAGGGGCCGATCCCGCGCCGGGTGGTGCCGATCGAGTTCTTCCCCAGCTTCGTCTCGCCGGCTGAATCGAGCAGCACGTGGTAGGGCATGATCAGGTGCGCGTTGGCCGAGAGCCGCAGGTTGCCGACCCCGATCCCGGCCCGTTTCAGGTCGTCGATCTCGCCCAGCAGCACCCGCGGGTCGACGACCACCCCGTTGCCGATCACGGAGGTCTTGTCTTCGTGGAGGATGCCCGAGGGGATCAGGTGGAACTTGAACTCCTCGCCGTCGCGGACGATCGTGTGGCCGGCGTTGTTGCCGCCCTGGAAGCGGACGATCGTGGTTGCCTGCTCGGCGAGCAGGTCGACGACCTTCCCCTTCCCCTCATCGCCCCACTGGGCTCCGACTATGACCACGCCCGGCATGCCGGCGGGATTGTGACGGGTTTAACCGGCGGCGCGCGCGCGGTAGCGGTGGTCGCTGCCGAACAGCGGCAGCGGGTCGCCGCAGATCTCGATCAGGCGGGAGACGGTGCGCCGCCCGATCTGATCCTCGAGCTGCTGCTGGCCCTTGTCAACGTCGCCGCCCGCGTTGCTCGTCACCAGCATCGGCCGCCGGTTCTCGTAGCGCTCGTTGACCACCGCGTAGAGCTGCTCGACCACCCAGTCGGTGTGACGCTCGGAGCCGAGGTCATCGATGTAGAGGAGGTCGACCGAGGTGACCCGCTCGAAGAACTGGCCGTAGGCGTTCTCGTTCTCGGCTTCCTGGTAGGTCTGGCGGATCCGGGTCAGCAGCTTCGGCGTGAAATAGATGCCGACCGACTTGCCCGCCTTCAGCGCTTCGCTGGCGATCAGCATTCCCAGCGTCGTCTTGCCGGTGCCGGTGTCCCCCATGAACCAGACGCCGCGGCCTGCGGCGAGCTTCTCGTCGAGGTTCTCGACGTAGTCACGGGCGTGCATCACCGCGATCCTTCTCTCCAGGTCGCGCGCCATGTCGGAGACCGGCGGGCGGTCGAAGGAGACGCCGCGGTAGCGGGCCGGGATCGCCGAGGCGATGCCGCGGCTGCGACCGCGGTTGAGCCGCTCGGCCCGGCACTCGCAGGGGCGGGCGACGTCTTCGGGCCCGAGGATCCAGCCGGAGCCGTCGCAGACTCCCAGCGGGCAGGCCTGCTGGCGGAAGGGCTCGGAGCGGGCGATCGCCATCAGAAGTCGGGACCGGCCGCGGCGGCGTCGGCGAAGGGAGGCTCTTCGCCGGCCGGCTGCTCGATCGGCGCCTCCTGGTGGGCGTGGTCGGCGAATTTCGGGAAGCGGTCGAGGAAGACCAGTTTCCGGGTCCCGATCGGGCCGTTCCTGTGCTTGGCGACGATCAGGTCGGCGAGGCCGTCGGGCTCCTCGTCGGGGTCGCGGTAGTAGTCCTCGCGGTAGAGGAAGGCGACGACGTCGGCGTCCTGCTCGATCTGCCCCGACTCGCGCAGGTCGGAGAGCTGCGGCTTCGGCGGCGTCCGCTGCTCGGGCGCGCGGGAGAGCTGCGAGATCGCCACCACCGGCACCTCCAGCTCGCGGGCGAGGATCTTCAGCCCGCGGCTGATCTGGCCGACCTGCTCGACCCGGTTGGCGCGGTGGTCGTCGGAGCGCATCAGCTGGATGTAGTCGAGGATGATCAGCCCGAGCCCGCCGCGCTCCTGTTCCTGGGCGTGCAGCCGCCGCGCCTTCGCCCGCAGGTCGAGGATGCCGAGGTCGGAGGAGTCGTCGAACCAGAGCGGCGCTTCCTCGAGCTCGTTGCAGGCGCGGACCACCTTCGGCCAGTCGCGCTGGGAAACCTGGCCCTTGCGCAGTTTGTCGCCGGAGATCCGCGCCCGGCAGGCGATGAAGCGCTGGGCGAGCTCGACCTCGGACATCTCGAGCGAGAAGAAGGCGACCGGCATCTTCTTCTTCACGGCGACGTTTTCGGCGATGTTGGCGACCAGGGCGCTCTTGCCCATCGCCGGCCGGGCGGCGACGATGATCAGGTTGCCGGGCTGGAAGCCGCCGGTGATCGCGTCGACGTCGCGGAAGCCGGAGGGAGTGCCGGTCAGCTCGGTCTCGCCGGTCGAGAGCTTCTCCAGGCGGTCGACCTCGTCGTGGAGGATCTCGGAGAGCAGTTTGAAGTCGCTCGCCTGCTCTTTGTGGGCGACGTCGAAGAGCAGCTTCTCGGCCCTCTCGGAGAGCTCGCGCGGCTCGCCGGCGCGCTCGTTGACCCACCCCTGGATCTCCTGCCCGGCGCCCAGCAGCCGGCGCAGCAGCGAGTTCTGCTGGACGATCTCGGCGTAATGCTTGGCGTTCGCGGCGGCCGGTACCTTTGCCGCCAGCTCGGAGACGTAATGGCGGCCGCCCGCCTCCTCGATCTTGTTGCGCTGGGTCAGCGCCTCGCTGACGCTGAGCTCGTCAACTGGCTTCGAGGCGGCGTAGAGGTCGTGGATGACCTCGAAGATCTCGCGGTGCTTGTCGAGGTAGAAGTCGGCGGCGTTCAGCCTCACCTCGTCGATCACCCGGGTCAGGGTCGGCTCGGCGACCAGCATCGCGCCCAGCACCGACTCCTCGGCCTCGATGTTCTGCGGCGGGACGTGGGTCGTGGAGGTCTGCGGCATCGCTTTAGGTATAGGCGCCCAGGCGGCGGAGCCGGACGAGAGACGGGACGCTCAGGAAGCAAACCAGAGGCTGGTCACACCGGCGCGCGCCTTCCGTGCAAATCCCGGCGAAAGGAATTCACACCCCCGTGACTTTTCTGCGGCAGTTCCGGCGCTGGGCTAGGGGCCGGTTCCGAAGGAGAGCTGGTGGGGGTGCGCCGGCGGGATCAGGCCCTCCTGCTCCTGGCGCCGCTCGCCGCGGCGGAGCATCCGCAGGGTGAGGATGGCGATGCTGAGAATCGCCGTTGCGCCGAGGCTGAGCTGGACGCTGAGCAGGCCTTCGCGGCTCCAGTAGACGTCGCGCAGGTCGAGCAGCAGGGCGGCCTCGTCGAAGGTGAGGCCGATTCCCGCCCCCATCGGGATCGCCAGCCGCTGCTCGAGCCCGTCGTCGTCGGTCAGCAGCGCCGCCGTCCCGGAGCTGAAGGCGAGGACGATGCCGGGAACGAAGTGGTGGATGTGGCGACCGCCGATGCTGACGTTGCGGAAGGGGCCGTGCCCGTCGCGGATCGCCCAGGTCGAAAGGCGGACGGAGGCGAAGGCGCCGAGGAAGCCGGCGAGCAGGTTGAAGAGGACGAGTTCGCTGCGCGGGGTCTCGACGTAGCCGCGGACGGCGACGCCGACCGTGTCGGCCGCCGCGGCGGGGGCCGATTCGAGCAGCGCTTCGGGGTCGCTTGCCTCGCTTGCACGGCGGGCGAGCATGCGGCTGAACTGCCCGCCGAGGACGGCGCCGGCGGCGCCGAGCGCGACCGCGGCCAGCCCGGCCGTCGCTCGCTCCGAGCGCACCCACCCGGAGCTGCGGCGGCGGAAGGGGACTACTTCTCCTCGCTGATGATGGTCTTGACGGCGGCGGTAGTGCCGTCGGAGAGCTGGATCTCGACCATGAAGGTGCCGAGTTCGCGCAGCGGCTGCTCGAGCTGGACCTGTTTTTTGTCGATCCGCAGGTCGCGCGCCTCGCGCAGCGCGTCGACGATCTCCTTCGGCCCGACCGAGCCGAACAGCTTGCCGTCCTCGCCGGCGCGCTGGTGGATCGTGAGCACCGTTTTGCCGAGCAGGCCGGCGGCTTGGGTTTCGCGTTCGCGGCGTGCCTCCTCGGCGCGCTTGGCCGCCTCCATCCGCCGTTTCGCTTCCTCCAGCGCCCCCGCGGTCGCCGCCTGGGCGAGCTTGCGGGGGATCAGGTAGTTGCGCAGGTAGCCGGGCGCGACCTCGACGACGTGACCGCGCTCGCCGAGGGACTCGACGTCCTGCAGCAGGATCGCCTGCGCCATCAGCGCTCTCCGACGTAGGGAAGCAGGGCGATTTCGCGCGCCCGCTTCACCGCCACCGAGAGCTGACGCTGGTGGCGGCGGGAAAGTCCGGTGACGCGGCGCCCGCGCGTCTTCCCCTTGTCGGAGAGGAAGCGGCGCAGCAGGTTCAGGTCCTTGTAGTCGACGACCTCGGAGTTGACCCGCGTGTATTTCCGCGGCCGCGAGCGGTCGGCGCCGCGCCTGCCGCGCCGTGCGCCTCCGCGTGAAGGAGTCTCGGTTCGTGCCATCGGACGCGAGATGGTACAGGGCGCCGCATTGCGGCGCCCTCTGAGCAGCTGAGCCTCGTCAGAACGGTATGTCGTCCTCTTGTGCTGCTCCGCTGCCCGCCGCGGGAGCCGAGGCGAAGTCGCTTTCGTCCGCCGGGACGTCGCTGTGGGGGGGCGAGAAGCCGCCGCCGTTGCCGTTGCCGCCGCCCGACCCGTCGCGGGAGCCGAGGAACTGGACGGTATTGGCGATGATCTGCACCGCCTGGCGCTTGCCGCCGTCTTTGGCCTCCCACTCGCGCCAGTCGAGGCGGCCTTCGATCGCCACCGGACGGCCCTTGGAGAGGTAGTTGGCGCAGTTCTCGCCCTGCGCCCCCCACACGGTCACGTCGAAGTAGTTGGGCTTGTCGACCCAGTTGCCGCTCTGGTCCTTGCGACGGCTGTTGACGGCCACACGCAGGTCGCAGACGGCGGTCCCCCCACCGGTATGACGCAGCTCCGGATCACGGGTCAGGTTCCCGGTGATCACGACCACGTTCACGTTCGAAGCTGCCAAGGCACTCACTCCTCTGGATTCGCTTGTCTGGTTCCAGTCTAAGGAGCCGGACGGCGCGACTCGCCCCCTTCGGGAGGGGGTTTCCCGCAAACAGCGGCGCCGCCGCCTGCGCTACTCCTCGGAGTCCTCGACGGGAGCCTCGCCGCGGTCCTCGCGGGCCCCCTGGGCGCTGCGCTCGCGCGGGCCCGGCGAGGCCGTGACCGCGGGCGGGACGATCACCGGCGCGACGGGATCGACCTTGAAGATGCGGAAGCGCAGGACGCCGTCGGCGATCTTCAGGTTGTGGTCGAGCGAGTCGAGCAGCTCGCTCGGAGCCTCGAACCGCATCCAGCGGTAATCGGCCTCGGTGCGGTGGTTGATCTCGTAGGCCATCTTCCGCAGGCCCCAGGTGTTCTCGTGTTTGAGGCTGCCGGAGCCCTCGATCTGGGCCCGGGCCTCTCCCGCCAGGGCGTCGCGTGCGCCGGCGTCGAGTTTGGGGTCCAGCATCAGGACCAGCTCATATTCACGTGGGGCTGCCAAAACGGCGAAGGACTATAGCGGCGAGGTGCTGCCCGGGGACGCCCGCTTCCCGCCTCGGTGGCATCCGAGAGCCGGATGCCCCCTCATCGACCATCTAGTCTCTGAGGGGTGGACTCCTCGCCCCTGATCATCGTCTCCAACCGGGGCCCGCTCCAGTTCGACCGCGACGAGAACGGCGAGCGCACCGTCCGCCGCGGCGGCGGCGGCCTCGTCACCGCTCTCTCGGGCCTCGTCTCCCACCGCGACGCGCTCTGGATCGCCTCGGCGATGAGCGACGAGGACGTCGCCGTCTCCGAGGAAGCCGGCGGCCCGATCGAGCAGGAGCTCGACGGGATCGACTACCGGGTCCGCCTCGTCGGCAGCGACCCCACCGCCTACGACCGCTTCTACAACGTGATCGCCAACCCGATCCTCTGGTTCATCCAGCACTACCTCTGGGACATCTCCAACGCGCCGGACATCCGCCGGCAGGAGATCGACGCCTGGGACTTCGGCTACCAGAGCGTCAACCAGGACATCGCTGACGCCGTCCTCGCCGAGATCGAGGGGCAGGAGCAGCCGCTGGTGATGCTGCACGACTACCACCTGTACACCACCCCGGGGATGATCCGCGCCGAGCGACCCGATGCCTTCCTCCACCATTTCGTCCACATCCCCTGGGCGCAGCCGGACAGCTGGCGCATCCTCCCGACCCGGATCCGCAGGGCGATCTACGACGGGATGCTGGCCAACGACATCATCGGCTTCCACACCCACGCCTACTGCATCAACTTCCTCCGCTGCTGCGACGAGCTCGTCGAGGGAGTCGAGGTCGATTACGAAACCTGCGAGGTCCGCCACGGCGACCGCCGCACGATCGCCCGCGCCTACCCGCTGGGCATCGACGCCGGGCGGCTGCAGCGGGCGGCCGCCTCGCCCGAGGTCGCCGCCGCCGAGCGCGAGGTGCTCGAGCGCCGCCGCCAGTACCTGATCATCCGCGTCGACCGGGCCGACCTCTCGAAGAACGTGCTGCGCGGCTTCACCGCCTTCGACACCTTCCTCAGCCAGCACCCCGAGTTCCGGGAAAAGGTCACCTTCATCGCCCACCTGCAGCCCTCCCGCCAGGACGTGCCCGAGTACGCCGAGTACCTGGAGCGGATCGAGGCCCTGGTCGCGGTCGTCAACCACCGGCACGGGACCACCGACTGGATGCCGATCGACCTCAAGATCTACGAGAACTTCCACGACGCGGTCGCCCGCTACAAGCATTTCGACCTGCTGATGGTCAACTCGCTCTTCGACGGGATGAACCTGGTCGCCAAGGAGGCGCCCGCGGTCAACACCCGTGACGGGGTGCTGATGCTCTCCGAGAACACCGGCTCCCACGAGGAGCTGATCGACTACGTGATCTCGGTCAACCCCTTCGACATCCAGGAGCAGGCCGACGCGATCTACCGGGCGCTGACGATGGAGCCCGAGCAGAAGCGCCGCTGGGCGGAGGGCCTGCGCGAGATCATCTTCAGCCACAACCCCGGCGACTGGGTGGACCACCAGCTGCAGGACATCGAAGCCCAGCGTCAGGCCCTGGCCTGACCAAGGGGGCGAAATCCTCCCGCCGTTCCCTTAGAGGGGCATGCGGGTCAGGTGGGCAAGCGCAGCCAAGGTCGCGGCGGTCGCCGCCGCTGCGGTGGTGGCTCTGCAGGCAGCTCCCTCCCTGCTGAAGCCACCGAGCCCGCCGCCGCTCGAAGCGGACGTCGGCCTTCCGCAAGTGGTGCCGGCGGAGCAGCCGCCCAAACCAGCCGAACTGCATCAAATTTCCGACCTGGGAGGTAAGAAATTTGATGCAGTTCGAGTTCGGAGGGGAGAGCCGAGGAAGGTGCGAGGGCAGGCGGGCCGGGCTGCTTCGGTGATCAGCAGCCGGCGGCGGCGCCCGATCGATCGGCAGCACACGCGGCCGTCACCCGCTTTCGCGCCCGAATCCCCGCCTCCTGAAGAACCCCCGGCGCCGGAACCGACCTACGTCCCTCCCGCTCCGGAACCGGCACCGATGCCCGTTGCTCCGACTCCGCCGATCAGCGACGGCTCCGAGGAGTTCGCTCCGCGCTAGGACTCGAGGTCGCCGAAGAGGCCGAGCCAGTCCCGCAGCAGGCGCGGCGTCAGGAAGCGCCGCCGGGCGTGCTCCTTGCCCTGGCGGCCGAGGTTCTTGCCCAGCTCGGGGTCGCCGAGGATCTCGATGCAGCGCTCGGCACACTGCTCGGGGGAGTCGACCAGGTAGCCGCTGGTGCCGTCCTCGATCTGCAGCGGGATGCCGCCGACGTTGCCGGCGACGGTCGGCCGCCCCTTCCACAGCGCCTCGGTGACCGTCAGCCCGAAGCCCTCGCGGATCGACTTCTGCAGGCAGACGTCCGACTGCGACTGGAAGGCGTTGACCTCGATCGCGCCGACGTTGTTGAGGTTGCTGAGGATTTTGATGTCCTCGTCCCCGTCCGCGTATTCGAACGTCTTCTGGAAATACTCGAGCCCCTCAGGGTCGTCGGTCGCCATCGAGCCGACCATCGCCAGCTGGGCCTGCGGCACCTGCTGGGTCACCTGACGGTAGGCGTCGATCACCCCGATCGGGTCCTTCCACGGGTCGAAGCGGGAGACCTGCGTGATCAGCGGCCGGTCGACGTCGATTCCGAACTGGCGGCAGACGAAGGCGGCGTCCTCGGGTGAGAAGGCCATGTTCTTCGGCGACAGCGGGTCGATCGCCGGCGGCACGATCCGAACCGCATCGCGGTGCCGACCCATGTCGGCGGGGACGTACTGCTCCATGTGCCAGACCGAGGCGTCGTACTCTTCGACCATCGGCAGCAGCCGCTCGATCGGCGCCGGGTTCGGGGTCGAGAGGTCGATATGGCAGCGCCATACCCAGTGCCGGCCCTTTCCGCACGCCCCGCGGCGCAGCCCGATCGGCTGCGGGTCGTGGACGATCACCACGTCCCATTCGCCCTGCAGGCCCTCGGCGTTCATCGCGTTGATCTCGTCGAAGACCTCCCACTGCTCGTCGCTCAGCGTCTCCTCGGCGCCCTGCAGCGAGTTGTGGAGGAGCTTGGTCGCGTTGAAGAACTCTTCTTTGCCGAAGATCACGTGCCAGTGGGCGTCGAGGCCGACGTCGCGCATCAGCGGCACCAGCGTGTAGAGGATCTCCGAGACGCCGCCGCCGAAGGCGGTGGCGCTGACGTGGAGCACGCGCTTGTCCTTCAGCGGCTCCGCGAGCTGTCGGATCTGCTCCGTCAGCTCTTTGCCGACGATATGGGTGTAGTCGGTGAGTGTCTTGGGGCCGAGGGCGACTTCCTGGAGCAAGGCGTGAGTTCTACAACGATGAGCGGCGACACGGCGTCCAGCCGCCGCCCGCGCCTAGCCGCCTGATGGACCGTCCGGTCGCTTGCCCAGGGTCAGCGGGACCTTCTCCTGCCGGTTGTCGTGAAGGACGGTCAGCGTCACCTGTTCGCCCGGCGTGTGGGAGGAGATGAAGCGGGCGAGGTCGTTTTCGCCGATGATCCTGTGGCCGTCGATGGCGAGGATCACGTCGCCGCCGGTCCGGTACTCCCCGGCCTGGAACCGGAGTTTTTCGTCGCCGCCTTCCAGTCCCGCCTTCTCCGCCGGGCCGCCTGAGACGACTTCGGAGATCAAGCCGCCGTAGGTCGTGTCGAGCCCGAGCTTGCGCGCCAGCTGAGGGTAGAGCGCCTGGCTGGAGACACCGAGGTAGGCGTATTCGGCGCTGCCGTCTTCGCGCAGCTGGGCGACGGAGCGCTTCACCGCCGAGATCGGCACCGCGAAGCCGACCCCGTCGTTGGCGCCGGAGTTGGTCTCGATCTGCTGGTTGATGCCGACGACGCGGGCGCCGGCGTCGAGCAGCGGCCCGCCCGAATTGCCGGGGTTGATCGAGGCGTCGGTCTGGATCGCACCGAAGATTTCGAACTGGGTGAGCGATTTGACCGCCCGGTCGGTGGCGGAGACGACGCCGACGGAGAGCGACTGCTGCTCGCCGAAGGGGCTGCCGATCGCCGCCACCGGCTGGCCGACCCGCAGGGTGTGGTCGTCGCCGAGCTCGAGCGGGTGCAGCGGCAGGCCGTGGGGCGCGACCTTGAGCAGGGCGACGTCGTTGAAGGGGTCGAAGCCGACGATCTTGGCCGGGACGACGTTGCGGTCGGGGAACTCGATGTAGACGTTCTCGGCCGGCACGCGTTCGCCGGTCGAGTCGTCGGTGACCACGTGGGCGTTGGTGACGATTTCGCCGCTGTCGTCGAGGACGAAGCCGGAACCCTCGGCGGCGCCGGCCGAGCCGAAGACGGAGCGGATCGTGACCACGCCGGGAGCGGCCTCTTCGTAGACCCGGGTGGCGTCGAAGCCGGGGCTGGAGGTCTCCACCGCGACCTGTGGCGCGGGCTGGTTCGCGGCCCCCGAGCTGGATTCGCCGCTGCTCCCCAGGCTCGTTTCGCCACCGCCGCCCGAGCCGCAGCCGGCGATCCAGCAGAGGCAGAGAACCAGCGCGGCGAGCGCCCCCGCCCGCCTCACGTCGCCGCCCTGGCCGGGGCGCGGGAAGGACGGGCGAGGAGCGGGGCCGGTGCCGGCGGCAGGTCGAGCGTGAAGGCGGTGAAGCGCCGGCTGGAGCTGATCGTGATCGCGCCGTCCATCCGCTGCGAAATCTCGCTGGCGATCGCCAGGCCGAGCCCGGAACCGCCCGCCTTGTCAGCCGTGTAGAAGCGCTCGAAGATCCGTTTCTGGACCCGCTGGGGGATGCCGGGCCCCTCGTCGGAGACGGTCAGCTCGGCACGGCCGTTGGCGGAGTAGGTGGTCACGGTGACGTCGGTGCCCTCGGGGGTGTGAGTGAGAGCGTTGTCAAGCAGGATACGGATCACCTGCCGCACCCGATCGGGGTCGGCCAGCGCGATCGCCGATTGGGCCGGGGTGCGCAGCTGCAGGCGCGACCCCCGCCGGTCGGCGCGCGGGCCGAACTCCCTCGTCACCTCCCGCGCCAGCGCCGTCAGGTCTACCTCGCTCGCCTCCATCTCCACCGCGCCGGCGTCGAGCTGGGAGAGGTCGAGCAGGTCGGTGGTCAGCTTCGTCAGCCGCTCGATCTGCTGGCGCATCGTCCGCACGAACTCGGCTCGCTCCTCCGGGCTCGGGTCCTCCTCTTCGAGCAGCTCGACGAAGCCGCCGAGGCTGAAGATCGGCGTCCGCAGCTCGTGCGAGGCGTTGGCGATGAACTGCTTGCGGGCGCTGTCGAGCTCGGCGAGGCGCCGCTGCATCTCGTTGAAGGTGCGGGCGAGGTCGCCGAGCTGGCCGACCGAGGCAAGCGGGATCGACGTTTCGAAGTTGCCGTCGGCGACTTTGCGCGCCGCTTCCTGCAGCCGCTGGATGTTGCCGGCGGCGGTCCGCGTGTAGTAGAGCCCGATCGCGGTCGCGATCGCCACCGCGATCAGGCCGGCGATGAGGATCTGCACCTTGACCGCACCGTCGCCGCTGGCCGAGCCGCCGATTGCGACCGCGTAGATGTAGACGATCGCGGTGGTGCCGACCGCGATCGAGATCGAGATCAGGGTGATGCGGCTGGCGAGGTCGCTGAGCCGTAGCCGTCGCACGAGCTACTCCCGGAAGCGGTAGCCGACCCCACGCACGGTGAACAGGTAATCGGGCTCCTTCGGGTCCTTCTCGAGCTTCTCGCGGAGGTGACGGATGTGGACGTCGACGGTGCGTGGGTCGCGGTAGTCGGAGTCGCCCCAGACGTGCTCGAGCAGGGTCTCGCGGGTCAGCACCCGACCGGGGGAGCGGGCCAGGGCGCCGAGGATCTCGAACTCGACGTAGGTGACTTTGATCTCCTCCTCCCCCAGGGTGACCATGCGGCGGTCGAAGTCGATCTTCAGGTCCCCGGTCTCGATCAAGCCGTCGTCGAGCGTCCGCTCGACCATCCGCGAGCGCCGCAGAGCGGCTTTGACGCGGCTGCGGAACTCGCGCATCGAGAAGGGCTTGGTGATGTAGTCGTCAGCCCCCACCTCGAGGCCCGCGACCTTGTCGGTCTCGCTGCCTTTGGCGGTCAGCATGATGATCGGCACCTGGCTGCGCGAGCGCAGTGCCCGGCAGACTTCGACCCCTCCCATCTGCGGCAGCATCAGGTCGAGGATGACGAGGTCGAAGCGTCCCTCTTCGAAGCGGCGCAGCGCTTCGGAGCCGTCGAGCGCCGAGGTGACGTGGTAGCCGTCCTTGCGCAGGGGGTAGCTGAGCAGCGTCTGGATCGACTGCTCGTCGTCGACGAGGAGGATGCGTGCGGAGCCGTTCGGCATCCAGCCAAGGGTAGTGCGCGCCGCAGCTTGGACGCATGTGCGAGTACTAAGAACTAAGGATATGAGTACGGGCGTCGATAATGACCGCGAGAGCAATGCAGCCGCAGGAGCTGAAATCCCTAGTCGAAGCCGGCACCTACAAACCTGACCCGGGCGCGGTCGCAACGGCGATGCTGAGCCGGCGCGGCGTCAGGGAGCTGCTGACCGGCATTCACGCTACGGCTCCTCAAAATGATCAAAGCTCCGGGCCTCCAGCCGTCCGCCCCCGGGCAGCCTGATCTCCACCTCGCTGCCGTATTCGACCGTCCCGATCGGAGTCAGCGTGGTCTCCGCCGCGGCCCCCAGCCGCCCCGAGGCCTCGGTCAGCCGCTGCGGCGGCAGCGCCGCCAGCAGCTCGTAATCCTCCCCGCCTGAGACCGCCAGCTCGTGAGGGTCGCGGCCGGCCGCGGCTGCGACCTCGGCGACGCCCTTCGCCAGCGGCAGCGCCGCGGCGTCGATCCGCAGGCTGACGCCGCCGGCTTCGGCGAGGCGGAGCGCGTCGCCGGCGAGGCCGTCGCTGAGGTCGATCATCGCCCGGGCACCGGCCTCGGCCAGGGCGCGGCCGGAGCGCAGCCGCGGCGCCGGGTCGAGCTGGCGGGCGCGCAGGCGCTCGGCGGTGGAGCCGGAGAGCGCCTCGGCGAGGCCGGGGTCGTCGAGCAGGAGGCGGCCGGCGGCAGCGCCGCCGATCTCGCCGGTGAGGACCAGCACGTCGCCCACTTCGGCGCCGGCCCGGGGAACCAGTTCGTCGGGACGGCGGGCGTGTCCGACCACGGTGACCGCCAGCGTCAGCGCCGGTGCCCGGGTGATGTCGCCGCCCGCGACCGTGGTTCCGGTTTCGCGGGCGACCTCGAGGATCCCGTCGAGCAGGGCGAAGAGCTCATCCTCGCCGAGGTCCGGCGGGGCGCCGAGGACGACGTACGCCTCGCCGGCGTCGGCGCCCATCGCGGCGATGTCGGAGAGGGCGGTGGAGAGGGCCTTGCGGCCGATCAGCCGCGGCGTCGTCTCCTCGCGGCGGAAATGGACCCCGTCGACGATCGCGTCGACCGAAGTCGCCGTGGTCGCACCCGGGAGGGTGACCGCGGCATCGTCGCCGCTGCCGAGCCGGACGCGCGGGTCGTCGGCCGGCAGACGCTCGCGCAGCTTCGCCAGTAACTCGAACTCGCCCATCACCCGACTATCCCAAATACGGGATCCCTATCCCGGGTAGTCACTAAGGTGCCGTCGGACGTGGAGCGCCGCCAACCATTCCTGCACCGCGTGGGCGAAGCCGGCTCCCAGTTCGGGAAGAAGCCACCGCGCAGCCGCAAGATGCGGATCGCCCTCCAGGCCGGCCTTGCCGTGCTCATCTTCGGCTTCCTCGTGCTCACCGTCGTCGACCAGTGGTCGGAGATTCAGAGCGAAGGCGTCCATTTCCACGTCGGCTGGCTGATTCCCGCGATCGTCATCCTCCCCACGTTCTACGTGATCAGCGCCTGGGGCTGGGACCTGATCCTGCGCCTGCTCGGCTACCCGCTCGGCTTCGGTCGTGCGCAGGTCGCCTGGGGCCAGCCGCTGCTGGCGCGCTATGTCCCCGGCAGCGTGCTCTACGTGCTGGGGCGGGTGCTGCTCTCCGAAAAAGCGGGCATCCCGCGACGGGTGACGATCGCCAGCATCGTTTATGAACAGGCGATCTCGGCAACCTCGGCGGTGGTCGTCGCCGCCTACTTCATCATCCAGCACCCCGACCTTCAGGGCGATGCCTGGCGCTGGGGGGTGCTGCTGCTGATCCCGGCCGCGATCGTGCTGCTGCACCCGAAGGTGTTCGGGCCGCTGGCGAACCGGGGGCTGCGGGCGCTGGGCCGGGAGCCGTTGCCGGCCTCGATCTCGCTGCGCGGGGTGATCCTGCTGATCGTCTTCTACTCGCTGAACTGGGTCGTGGCGGCATTCGGGATCTACTGCGTCGCCCGCTCGGTCACCTACATCCCGCCCGGAGACATCCTCCTGGTCGGGTCCGCGCAGGCGATCGGCTACTTCGCGGCCCTGGTGACGCTGGTCGCGCCGGCCGGCCTCGGAGTCAAAGACGCCGCCTTCGCCTGGGCGGTGAAGGCGGCGCTGCCGAGCAAGAGCTTCGCTCTCGGCTCGCTGATCGCGATCGCCCTGCGCTTCGTGATGACCGTGGCCGAACTCCTCTATGTCGGCGTCGTCACCGCCCTCGGCCGGCGCGAGGGCTGGAGCATCCACACCGGCATCCTGCACGCCTCTGCCGAGGAGGAAGAGGCGGTGGAGGGGGAGGCAGGGTGGGGCTCTCCAGACACCGCTCGCTGACGGCTCGCGGTTGAGTGTCTGGAGAGCCCCACCCTGCCTCCCCGTTATCCCCTCAGAGCGTCTCCTCATAGGGGGATGCGGGCTCCTAGTTGGTAGGCAGTTAGGGAGAGCATCAGGATCTGCAGGGTTCGGTCGCGCGAGATCGCGACCAGGGGGATTGCCCAGATCAGGTACCAGGGGAGGAGCCAGGAGGTGGCCATGAGGAGTGCGAGCGCGGCCCAGCCGGCGGCGCGGACCCAGTCGCCGCCGCGCCAGGTGCGGAGGAGGAGCCAGGCGAGGAAGGCGACGAAGAGGACCAGCGCGGCGGCGCGGCAGACGTGCGGGGACAGGTCGGTGATCCGGGCGAAGGTGATCGGGATGCTGAGGTGGCTGGCCCGGCTCTGGTTCTCCCGCGCGACGTCGAGGGCGTCCAGCCACTCCCACTGGAAAGCCGCGTAGGCGACGCCCCCGATAACCACCGCCGCGAACAGCGCCCCCAGTACCAAGCGCACGACGGGCCGAAACGTCCACTCCCATCTGCCGACGGGACGATCTGACTCAAGGGCTTGGACTTTTCGGCCCGTCGACATTGTTGGGACGACTTTTCGGCCCGTCGCCAGGAGCGCGAAGGGGGCCAGGAAGGCGGCGGAGAACTTGATCGCGATGGCGCCGACGAGCGCTGCGCCGGCGGAGAGATCGCGGGCGCTGAGGACCGCGGCGACGGCGATCATCGCCAACAGCATCATCAGGGCGTCGTTGTGGGCGCCGCCGACGATTTGGACGAGGACGAGGGGGTTGAGGGCGACGAAGGCGGCCGCCCGCAGGGGATCGATGCCCCGCCAGCACGCGATCCGGGCGGTAAGGATCGCGGTCCCGAGCACCGAGAGCGCCGCGATGACCTTGAGGACGGCGACCGCGACGCCGACCGGCAGCCAGGCGAGCGGGTAGGTGACGAGGGTGAAGAGCGGGCCGTAGGCGCTGGTCGTGTCGGGCCAGGTGACCTGCGCGTAGGCAGGGTCGCCCGCCGCCGCCAGCGGCGGGTGGACGTAGGGGTCGAGCCCGTGCCGCACCCCCAGCCGGGCGTAGTCGACGTAGCTGTAGACGTCATGGGAGATCAGGACGGGGGCCACGGCGAAGGCGGCGACCGAGGCGGCGATCGCGCCCCAGACCAGCCGCCGCCCCAGTCGCGGCGCCCAGACCACGATCCCGAGGTAGGCGGCGAAGCCGGCCCAGATCAGGCCATAGGCGAGGCCGGGGTCGATCGCGGCTACCTGCCTGCGGACTCGCCGCCGCCGCCGCTGTTCGGAGACGGTGGCGGAGACGGCACCGGATACGGTTTCTGCCCGGCTCCGGGCGCGTATGCGTTGGGGTTGTAGCCGCCGACCGCCGCGGTGCCCGGCGGCGGTTCCCGGCTGGCGCCCCCCTTCTTCTTCACCTTGGTCAGGCTCGAGCCTTCGCGCGGGTTAGTCCGGGCGTAGCGCCCGTAGAACGGAGCCCAGCTGATCTGCCGGCTCGGTTCGCTGAATTCCTCGCAGGGGACTTCGGCGTTGCTGTAGAGCGAGTGCCAGATTTCGGCCGGGAAGGTGCCGCCGAAGACGATGATCCCGTGCACGTCCGACATCGAGATCTCGTTCGATTCGGGATAGCCGACCCAGACGACGCTCGCCAGGTTCGGCTGGTAGCCGGCGAACCAGGCGTCGGTGTATTCGTCGGTCGTCCCCGTCTTGCCGGCCTGGCCGGCGCAGCCGGTGTAGGCGGCGGTGCCGGTCCCTTCGGTGATGTTGTCGCGCAGCAGCCGCGTCACCTGCCAGGCGACCGGCCTCGAGAGGACCCGCTGCGGGTGGGCCCCTTCCGGGTGGTCGACGCGGCCGCCGGGGAAGACGACCTTGGTGATCGCTACCGGGTCGTGGTGGATGCCGCCCGAGGCGAGGGTCGCGTAGGCGTCGGCCATCTCCAGCGGCGAGACGCCGACCCGGAGGCCGCCGATCCCCTCCGCCGGGATCCCGTCCAGCGGCGAGGTGATCCCCATCGATTCCGCCGTCCGCGCCACCGCCTTCGGGCCGACGTCGAGGTCGAGCTGGGCGAAGACGGTGTTGTCGGAGGTCACCGTCGCCTGTTTCAGGTTGATCGTCCCCTGGTAGCCCTCGTCGGCGGTGTGGACTTCCCAGTGGCCCCACCTCGGCAGGTAGAGGTTGAGCGGTTTGCTGGTGTAGTAGGTCGAGTAGGGGTCGATCCCCTGCTTGATCGCCGTCGTCAGCACGAAGGCCTTGAAGGTCGAGCCCGGCTGCCGGTGCCCTTGGGCGGCGAGGTTGAACTGGCTCTGGCCGTAGCGGCTGCTGGAGACCATCGCCCGGATCCGGCCGTTGGGCGGGTCGATCGAGACCAGCGCCGAGGAGGGATCGGTCGAGTAGGGCAAGGCCGACCGCATCGCTTCCAGCCCGACCCGCTGCAGCTTCGGGTCGATCGTCGTCTGGACGTCGAGGCCGCCGCGCCGCACCGTGTCGACCCCGTACTTCTCGATCAGCCTGTTCTCGACGTAGTCGAAGAAGTAGGGCTGGCGGTGCCGGAACCAGCTGTCGGAGAGGTTGACCCGCAGGCCGCCCGCCATCGCCCGCCGCGCCCGTTCGGCGCTGACGTAGCCGAGCTTCGCCATCTTCTCCAGCACCTCGTTGCGGCGGGCCCTCGCGGCCCTCGGGTCGAGCAGCGGGTTGTACTGCGACGGGGCCTGCGGCAACCCGGCCAGCAGCGCCGCTTCCGGCAGGCCCAGCTTCCAGACCGGCTTCGAGAAGAAGATCTGCGAGGCGGCCCCGACCCCGACCGCGGTGCTGCCTTCGACCGTCCCGTAGGAGGCGATGTTGAGGTAGGAACCGAGGATTTCCCTGCGGCTGTGGTGCTGGAAGTACTCTTCGGCCAGCTTCGCTTCGACGATCTTGCGTTCGAGGTTGCGCTGCGGGTCCTGGATGCAGAGGTTGCGGACCAGCTGCTGGGTGATCGTCGAGCCGCCCTCAACCGGTTCGCCGGCTTCGAGGTCCTTCAGCGCCGCTCTTACGATGCCCTCCTCGTCGATGCCGCCATGCTGGTAGAAGCGCTGGTCCTCGATCGCCACCGTCGCCAGCTGCAGCTGGCGCGGGATCCGTTCGATCGAGACGGGTGAGCGCGCTTCGGGGGAGCTGACCACCCCCAGTTTCGAGCCGTCGGCGGCGTAGAGGACAGTGTTGCCGCCCTTGTCGATCCGCCGGCAGGAAGCCAGCGAGGGCGCCTCGGCGGCGACGTCGAGGACCCAGGAGGCGATCGCGATCGCGGCGATCGCGAGCAGCACGAAGAGGGTGCCGAAGACGATCATCAGCTTGGCGCCGATCCCCCCCTGGCGCCGCTGGCGTCGCCGGATGCGCTGCGTCATCAACTAGAGGGTACTTCGCAGCGAGCGGCGTCAGGCCGGCTCAGGCCGGCTTTTCTTCGACCGTGTCGGCGGTGGAGCGGTTGTGGATCGTGCCTTCGACCAGCAGCTGGTTGGGGATCACGATCGAGCTGCCGTCACCGGGGTCGAGGTAGGTGTAGGAGAGGGTGATGTCGGTGACCCGGCCCTCGCAGCCTTCGAACTCGACCCGGTCACCGATCCGGATCGGCTGCGAAACCGCGATCTGGATTCCGGCGATCATGTTGGCGAGCGTGCGCTGGGCGGCGAAGCCGACCACCGCGACGACGAGCGCGGTCGAGGCGAGGACGCCGGTCGCCAGCCGCTTCAGCTCGGTGAACTGACTCAGGACCAGCATCGCGACGACGAGGAAGACCGCGACGAAGGCAAGGCGGCGGAGGATGCGCAGCCGCGTCCGGGTCGTGCGCGAGACCTGTGAGACTGCGGGCGACATGGAGAGCAACTTAACCGTCGACCCAGTCGCGGAGCCGCCCGAACGGCGGCCGGGACGGTTCCCCTACGCGACCTGGGGCCCGGGGACGGCGATCGTCGGGGTCCTCTTCGCGCTGGCGGCCGGGATCGTGCTCGGCATCCCCGCGGTGGTCGCGGGCCACAAGCCCCACAGCAACGACCTCACCACCCTCGGCAACGTCGGCGTCCAGTTCGCCACCGCGCTCGGCTTCCTGCTGGTGCCGATGGCGATCTCCGCCCAGCGTGGCGCCGGGGGGGCGGAGATCTTGCGGCGGCTGGGGTGGCGGCCGTTTCGGCCCTCCGCTTTCAAGTGGATGGCGGCGGCGATCGGCGCCTACCTCCTCTTCGCCACCTTCTACTCGGTGCTGATCGTCGAACCGAAGCAGAAGGACATCGCCGAAGGCTTCGGGGCGGTGCCGGTGCAGGTGCTGCTGATCGTGATCGCGGCGCCGGTCAGCGAGGAGACCTGCTTCCGCGGCATGCTCTACGGTGGCCTGCGCGAGCGCCTGCCGAGGATTCCGGCGGCGCTGATCGGCGGCCTCATCTTCGGCGGCCTCCACGCCCTCACCGGGATCACCGCGGTGCCTCCGCTGATCGTCTTCGGCTTCCTGCTCTGCCTGCTCTACGAGAAGACGGGCTCGATCGTGCCGGGGATCATGCTGCACATGCTGAACAACGTCGTCGCCCTACTCGGTCAGTAGCATCCGGCCGGTGAAGCGCCTCTCGTCCCTGCTCGGCATCTGCTGCGCTCTCGCACTGCCGGCCACGGTCATGGCGGCGCCGAAGAAACCGGTGCCGGCCCCGGTGCCCGACGCGACGGTGAAGGTCGAAGTCGGCGGCCTCCACGGTGGCCGCGCCGATATCTACGACACGGTGCCGGTGCGGGGGACGCTTTCGCCCTACGTCCCCGGACAGAAGGTCGAAGTCACTTTTTACCTCGACGGTCACCGGCTGGTCAGCCACAAGGTCGCCGTCGCCAAGGGCGGCGGCGAAACCGGCAGCTTCGAATCGAGCGTGATCGTCAGGCAGGACGGCAGGTACGCGGTCGCCGCCAAGCACGCCGCCAACGCCCAGCTCGGCGGCGATTCGAGCGTCCGCAAGCGCTGGAAGGTCAGCTTCCCCTCCCTGCACCCGGGAGATTGCGGCAAGGTCGTCAAGGGCTTCAAGCGGGCGCTGGCGAAGATGGGCTACGTCGCCGGCGGCGGCAGGTGCTTCAACGGCCGCCTCGGCCGCGAGGTGCTCGCCTACCGCAAGGTCAACGACATGGACCGCAGCCAGAAGGCGGGCGCCGGGCTGGTGAAGAAGGTCTTCGGCGGCAGGGGCGGCTACCACGTCAAGTACCCGAACGCCGGCGAACACGCCGAGGTCCCGCTGGCCAAGCAGGTCCTGGTCCTGATCAAGAAGGGCAGGCCGTTCGCGATCTACCCCGTCTCCACCGGCAAGCCGTCGACCCCGACGATCACCGGCCACTACCACTTCTACCGCCAGGAACCGGGCTACAACTCGGAGGGGATGTACTACTCGTTCTACTGGCACAACGGCTACGCGGTCCACGGTTACGCCGAAGTCCCCGACTACGCCGCCAGCCACGGCTGCGTCCGCACCTTCATCGCCGACCAGCCTCGGATCTACGAACAGCTGCACTTCGGCGAGAGCATCTTCGTCTGGTAGTGGCTGACCTCGCCGCAGCCAAGGAGACGCTGCTCGCGGAACTGCAGGAGCACTCGCTGGTGATCGGCGAGGTGACGCTGTCGAGCGGCGCGGTCGCGCAGTACTACGTCGACGCGCGACGGACGCTGATGCGGCCGGGCGGCTTCCGGGCGGCCGGGGAGCTGATCGCCGCGCGGGCGCACGAGCTCGGCGCCGAAGCGGTCGGCGGGCCGGCGACGGCGGCGATCCCGC
>DASSTG010000030.1:0-34413 GCA_035708105.1 Solirubrobacterales bacterium
AGACGCGTGCGCCGGGTGAAGATCACCGCCAACGGCAAGCGGATCGTCGACGGCCTTGTCACGGTCCGCCAGACGGGCATGGAGGCGTTCGCCGCCTCCCTCACCGCCGCTCAGCGGCGCAAGCTCGACGCCGCCGTCGACGCGCTGATGGACCGCGAGGACATCGCCCAGACCTACCGACACCTGAACGGAAGCGAGATCGCGTGACCCGTTACAGCCACCTGATCACCGACGAGAACCGCAAGTGGTGGACGCTCGGCGCGATGTGCTTCGCGCTGTTCATGATCATGCTCGACAACACGGTCGTGAACGTCGCCCTGCCGTCGATCCAGAAAGACCTGGGAGCGTCGATCAGCGGGCTCGAGTGGACGATCAACGGCTACACGCTCTCCTTCGCGGTGCTGCTGGCGACCGGCGGCCGGCTCGGCGACATCTTCGGCCGGCGGCGGATGTTCCTCTCCGGCGTCGTCATCTTCGCCCTCTCCTCCGCGACCGCCGGCTTCGCCGTCGACGAGACCGCGCTGGTCGTCAGCCGCGTCGTCCAGGGCGTCGGCGCGGCGCTGATGATGCCGGGCACGCTTTCGATCATCACCGACGCCTTCCCCGCGCACGAGCGCGGCAAGGCGATGGGGACCTGGGCCGGCGTCTCCGCCCTGGCGCTGGCCGTCGGGCCGGTGCTGGGCGGCTTCCTCACCGAGCACGTCAGCTGGCGGGCGATCTTCTACATCAACATCCCGGTCGCGGTCGGCGCCGTGACGGCGACCCTCTTCGCCGTGCGCGAGTCGCGGGACACCTCGGTCGGCAGCGAGGTCGACTATCCGGGCGTCGCCGTCCTCACGGTCGGCCTGACGGCGCTGGTTCTTGCTCTGGTCGAGGGCAACGGCTGGGGCTGGGGCTCGCCGGAAATCATCGGCCTGCTGGCGGCCGCGGCGGTCGCCCTGCCCGCCTTCGTCTTCGTCGAGAATCGGGTCAAGGCGCCGATGGTGCAGTTCGACCTGCTCAGCGACCGCAACTTCCTCGCCGCCGTCTGCGTCGCCCTGATCATCACCTTCGCCATGATGGGCGTCTTCTTCTTCCTCGCCCTCTACATGCAGGACATCCTCGGCTACACGCCGCTGGAAGCCGGCATCCGCTTCCTGCCCTCGACCCTGATGATCGTCGGCGTGGCGCCGGTTGCCGGGCGGCTCTCCGACCGCTTCGGGCCGCGCTGGCTGATCGCCGGCGGCCTCGTGATCGTCGCCGCCTCGCTGTTCAGCTTCAGCCGCATCGCGGTCGACTCCGGCTACCTCGATCTGCTGCCCGGCTTCATGCTGCTGGGCATCGGGATCGCGATGACGATGTCGCCGATGACGAGCGCGGCGATGAACGCGGTGCCGGTGCAGAAAGCCGGGATCGCCTCCGGCGTCCTCTCGATGTTCCGGATGGTCGGCGGCAGCCTCGGCGTCGCCGTCACCGGCGCGATCTTCCAGGGTCTGGTCAGCTCCAAGCTCGACTCGCTGCTGAGCGGCAGCGGCGTCGGCGCCGCGCAGCGCGACGCGATCTCCGAACAGCTCGGCGGCGGCTCGGTGCAGAAGGTGCCGGGCCTCGACGCGGCGCAGGCCAAGCAGGTTGCCGCGGCGGGGAGCGAAGCGTTCGTCTACGCGCTCGGCCACGCGATGACCGTCTCCGGCTTCGTCGCCCTGCTCGGCGCGGCCATCGGAGCGACCGCGATCCGGGCCAAAGCCAAGGGCCACACGACCCTCGAGGCGGCCGCCGCCGAGGCCAACCCGGGCGGCGAGGCGATCGCCGCCGAGGAGGCCCAGGAGGCTGCGGTCGCCTGAGTCACAGGGCGGCGTAGGCTGCCGCCCGATGCTGGTCCTGCTGCCACCGTCGGAAGGCAAGGCGCAGCCCGCGACGGGCGCGCCCGTCGATCTCGGCTCGCTCGCCTTCGCCGAGGAGCTGAGGCCGCGGCGGGAGGAGCTGCTCGAGGCGCTCGACCCGGCCCTGCGCGGGGCGCCGGCGGCGCCGGCGGCCGAGGTCTACACCGGTGTCCTCTTCAAACGGCTGCGCCTGCCCGAGCTGCCGGCGAAGGCGCAGCGCCGGGTCCTGATCGCCAGCTTCCTCTGGGGCTTCGTCCGGCCCGGGGACCGCATCCCCGGCTATCGCTTCTCGCCGAAGACGCGCCTCGAGGGGATCGGACCGCCGGCGACGTATTGGCGGGAGGCGTTGGCCCGGGCGCTGCCGGACGCGGAGGGGGAGCTGATCGTCGACATGCGTTCGGGTGTCTACTCCGCGGCCTGGAAGCCGCAGCGGGCGACGCTGCTGGCGGTCCGCGCCTTCACGGAGGCCGCGGGGGAGCGCAAAGCCGTCTCGCATATGGCCAAGGCGGTCCGCGGCGACGTCGCCCGGGCGCTGCTGGAGGCGAAGGAGCCGCCGACCGACCCCGAGGCCGCGGCGGCGATCGCGGAGGGTGCCGGCTTCACCGTCGAGCTGAACGACGCCAGCCTCGACGTGATCGTTTAGGTTCGGCGACGGGCCGATTTGTCAAATCACCTGGCTCGACGGGCCGAAATGACTAGTCAGGCTGGACTGTTCGTCCCGTCGGCAATCGGAGTGGGATCGGGGGCCAGGACTCGGGACGGCTGAGGTCCAGGGGTGGGAGCGTCAGGACGTCGACGTCGCCGAGGGCGCCGAGGGTCTCGCGGTTGGAGTGCTCGATTTGGCTCGGCTGCGCCGGCCAGGGATTGAGGACGACTGCGGCGACCTCGAGGTCCGCGGCGCGGGCCGATTCGATCGTCAGCAACGTGTGGTTGATCGTGCCGAGGCCGGGGGCGGCGACGATCACCAGCGGGTAGCCGAGGTCGGTGGCCAGGTCGCGCACCAGGTAGCCGGGGGAGAGCGGGACGAGGAAGCCGCCGACGCCCTCGCAGACGATCGCCTTGGCGCCGGCCGCCGCCTCGGCCGCGGCGCGCTGCAGCCGCTTCGGATCGATCTCCTCGCCGGCCATCGCCGCCGCCAGATGGGGGGAGGCGGGGGGCCCATAGCGGTAGGGGGCGATCTCCTCGTCGCTCTGCGTCGAGCCGGAGGCGCGGCGCAGGAGCGCGTGGTCGGTCTCACCCTCCTCTTCGAGCCCGGTCACGGCGGGCTTGAAGACGGCGACGCGCTTGCCTTCGCCCGCCAGGGTCCTGGCGATTGCCGCCGCAACCACGGTCTTGCCGACTTCGGTGCCGGTCCCGGTGACGAAGACGCCCGGCGTGCGCTCCCGACCTGCCTCCACGGCTGCTAGGCGACGCGGGCGCTGAGCGCCTGCGGGGTGGGGGCGAGCCCGATCTCACGGCCGGCGGCGCCGATCTGGCGCGCCGCCTCGGTCAGCTCCTCGGCGGTGTGGGTGGCCATCGGCGTGCAGCGCAGCCGGCAGGAGCCCTCGGGCACCGTCGGCGGCCGGATCCCCTGCGCGAAGACCCCTCGCTGCAGCGCCGCCTCGCAGAGCTCCATCGCCACCGCCGCCCCGCCGACGTGGACCGGGACGACCTGAGTCCTACCGGCGCCGACGCCGAGGCCCTCGGCGGCGAGCGCCATTCGCAGCCGCCGCGCGTTCCCCTGCAGCCGCTCGACCAGCTCCGGCTCGGCTTCCAGCAGGCCGAGCGCGGCCAGCGCCGCACCCAGCGCGGGGGGAGGGGGGGCGGTGGAGAAGATGAGGGAGCGGGCGCTGTTGACGAGGAAGTCGACGGTCTCGGCATCCGCGCAGACGTAGGCGCCGTAGGAGCCGAGCGCCTTGCCGAGGGTGCCGACGACGACGTCGACCTCGCCGCTCAGACCCGCGGCCGCGACAGAGCCGCGGCCTCCGGGCCCGACCGCGCCGGTGGCGTGAGCCTCGTCGACCATCAGCCGCGCCCGGTGCCGGCGGGCCAGCTCCAGCAGCTCGACCAGCGGCGCCACGTCGCCGTCCATCGAGAAAACGCCGTCGGTGACGATCAGCGCCGGCCGGCCGCGCTGGTGGTAGAGCGCCCAGGCCAGGTGTTCGAGGTCGCCGTGCCGGTAGACGAAGGTCTCGGCGCGGGAGAGCCGGCAGCCGTCGACGATGCTGGCGTGGTTGAGCTCGTCGGAGAAGACGACCTCGCCCCTGCCGGCGAGGGCGGCGATGACCCCGGTGTTGGCGAGGTAGCCGGAGCCGAACAGCAGGGCCGACTCGTAGCCCTTGAAGGCGGCGAGCCGTTCCTCCAACTCGCGGTGGGGCTCCATGTTTCCCGCGATCAGCCGCGAGGCCCCGGAGCCGGCGCCCCAGCGCAGCGCCGCCTCCGCCGCCTCCTCCCGCACCTCGGCCCGGTCGGCCAGCCCCAGGTAGTTGTTGGAGCAGAGCAGCAGCACCGGCCGGCCGCCGAGGGTGACGCTCGGCCCCTGCGGTCCCTCGATCAGCCTCAGTTGCCGGTAGAGCCCTCGCCCGCGGAGCTCCTCGAGCCGCTCGGCGACGTCGGTCACGCCGCGGCGGCCCCCGGCGAGGGATAGGACGGCGGCTTCTTCGCCTTCTTGACGACCCGCAGCTGCGTCGAGGGGTCCCAGAAGTTCGCGTCGGTCTGGCTGTCGACCAGCTCGTCCATCGGCGTCGCCGGCGTCTCCCCCTCGAGCCAGCCGGAGCGGTTGTCGGGGCGGGGGTTGGCGCCGTTGTCGGGCTGGCGGGCGACGTTGAGGCCGAGCTCTTCGAACATAGCCCGGTCCTCGGCCGGCTCCGCCCCGAGCGTAGTCAGGAAGTTCCCCATCATCACCCCGTTGAGGCCCGCCTTCACGGCCAGCTTGTGCATGCTGCCGAGGTTCTCGACGCGACCGCCGCAGAGGCGGAAGAGGGCACCGGGGATGATCAGGCGGAAGATCGCGATCCACTTCACGACCTCCCACGGGTCCATCACCTCGCGGTCGCCGAACTTCGTCCCCTGCTTCGGGATCAGGAGGTTGATCGGGACCGAGGTGGGGTTGATCTCGGAGAGCTCGAAGGCCATCTCGACCCGCTGCTCCTCGCTCTCGCCGAGGTTGAGGATGCCGCCGACGCAGGTCTCCAGTCCCGCCTCCTTGACCGCCTGGATCGTCCGCAGCCGGCCCTCGTAGCGGACCGTGGTCGAGACCTCGGGGTAGTAGGAGCGCGCCGACTCGACGTTGTGGTGGACGCGCTGGACGCCGGCCTCCTTCAGCGCCTTCGCTCGCTCCTTCGACATGTGACCGATCGAGGCGCAGCGCTTGAGGTTGGTCTGCTCGGCGACCAGCCGGGTGCCGGCGAGGATCTTCTCGAAGTCCCGTTTCGAGAGCCCCTGGCCCTGGGTGACCATGCAGAAGCGGTGGGCGCCGGCGGCCTCGGCCGCCTTCGCGTGTTCGAGGATCTGCTCCGGCTCCATCATCGCGTGCATCGGCGTGTCGGCCTCGGCGTAGCGGGACTGGGCGCAGAAGCCGCAGTCCTCGGCGCAGCCCCCCGACTTGGCGTTGACCAGCGAGCACATGTCGGTCGAGTCGCCGAAGGTCTCGCGCCGCACCTCCCAGGCGCGTTCGACCAGGGCTTCGATCCCAGCCTGGTCGCTGAGACGGCCGTAGGCGAGGGCCTCCTCGGCGGTGATCAAGGGGGGCATGGGGCGGAGCCTAGGAACAGCCCCGGACGCCTCACGAGGGGTGTCTGAGCTTGACCCTCATATATGACGGTGAAACTCAGACACCCCTAGGATCGGGCTGATGGAGCCTGCAGTGAGGCGGCGGCGATGGGTGGCTCTCGGCACCCTGACCTGCCTGGCAATAGGGACGTTTGCGTTCATCGTGTCGCTGGGAGATGGGAGCCCTCGCCGGCCGGAACCGGCAACCGCTCTCACCTTGAAGCAGCTGGCTGGGCAGCGGATCGTCGTCGGCCTCAGCGGCACCTCAATCGCCCCCGGCTTGCGATCTGCGATCCGCCAGGGAAGGGTTGCCGGCATCGTCCTCTTCGGCGCCAACTTTCCCAGCCGCGCCGCGGGCCGCCGCCTGATCGCGCGACTGCAGGCGATCCCGCGGCCGCCGAAGCTGAGCAGCCCGCTGCTGATCATGGTCGACCAGGAGGGCGGCCAGGTAAAGCGCCTGAGCGGCGCTCCCACCGCCTCGGCTGAGGCGATGGGAGCGCGCGGGGCGACGTTCAGCCGCGAACAGGGTCGCCGCACCGCCGCCGACCTGCGCGACGTCGGCGTCAACGTCGACCTCGCGCCGGTGCTCGACGTCGCCCGCTCCGGCGGGGTCATCGCCGAAACCGAACGGAGCTTCGGCTCGAGCGCCTCCCGGGTGACGGCGACCGCGGTCCCCTTCGCCAGGGCACTGCAGGCGGGCGGGGTTGCCGCCACCGGCAAGCACTTCCCCGGCTTCGGCGCCGCCCGCGAAAACACCGACTTCTCGGTCGAACGCATCCCGCTCTCAAAGCGGCAACTTCGGGCCATCGACGAGAAGCCATACCGCGCCTTCGCCGCCGCGGGGGGCAGGCTGGTGATGCTCAGCACCGCGATCTACCCCGCCTTCTCCCGCGATCCCGCCGCCTTCACCCCCGCGATCGTCACCGGCGAGCTGCGCCACCGGCTCGGCTTCGAGGGGGTGACCATCACCGACGCTCTCGAAACCCCCGCGGTCGAACACTTCGGCAGCTCGGCCAGAGCCGCCGTCGCCGGCGCGAAGGCGGGGTCGGACCTCCTGCTCTACACCCACCTGGACGCGGCGACCGAAGCTTGGCGGGCGCTGGTCGGAAGGCTGCGCTCCGGCGCCCTCGACCGTGGGCCGTTCGAGGCGGCGGCGCAACGGGTCCTCGACCTGCGCGCCGACGCCGCCCCCTAGCTCCTCTGCGAGCCGCCCTTCGGGACCGGGACCGGCTCGAAGAGCCGGACGCCGTCCCGGCCCTCGTCCTTGGCCGCGTACATCGCCGCATCGGCGTCGGCAACCACGGTGGCGACGCTGGGGTTCCCGTCTGCGCCGAACATCGCCACGCCGATGCTGACGGTGACCGGATCGAGGCCACCCTGGGGATGGTGGCGGCGGATTTCGTCGGCGATCGCCTCGGCGGCGATCATCGCCTCCTGGGGGCTGCAGCGAGGGAGGATCACGGCGAACTCGTCGCCGCCGAGGCGGGCCAGCGAGTCGCTCGCCCGCGTCCGCCGCCGCAGCGCTTCGGCCACCTCCAGGATCATGCGGTCGCCGGCGGGGTGACCGTGCGAGTCGTTGACCCGCTTGAAGCGGTCGAGGTCGAGCATCAGCAGCGCCCCCGAAGTGCCGCTGCGGCGGCTGCGGGCGATCGTCGCCGCCAGGTCTTCCTCGAAGCGACGTCGGTTGCCCAGGCCGGTGAGGACGTCCTGGCCGGCCTGCCGTTCCAGCTCGCGCATCCGCTCGCCCCTGCTCCAGCTGACGACCAGCGATGCGAGCAGGGCGGCGAGGGCGATGCCGAGCACGGCGATCGCGATCGGCAGCCCCATCGCGGGGCCGCCGGGGTTCTTGACCACGAGCACCAAGGTGCGGTCGGCGATGTGGAACGGCACGCCGGCGGCGTCTTCGAGCGCCTTGCCCGGCCCGAAGACCGGGTGGTGGCCCACCAGCAGCTGCACCTCGCTGTCACCCGGGAGCACGGCAAGCGCGGCTGCCGCCACGTCGTGGACGCGGAAGCTGCCGGCGATGAACCCCCTCAGCGCTGCCCGGCGCTCGGCGGCGGTCGCCCGCGGCGCTCCGTCCCGGTAGATGGGGCGGAAGACGTTGATCCCGGTCCCCCCGATCAACAGCGGCACGAAGGGAGTGGCGACGGCCCGGCCGCTGTCGCCGGCTCGCCGCATCACCCGGGCGCGCAGGGGGTCGGAGCCGAGGTCGTATCCGCGCACCCTCTGCGGCTGTTCGACTTCGCTGGTCCCGTAGGCGACCGGAAAGTAGACGGGACGCGCCGCCGCCCGCTTCAGCAGCGGGCCGAAGGAACGTTCGCGGATTTCGACCCCGGTGCTGCGTTCGAACTCGGCCCGGCGCGATGCGGGGACCCTGGGGATGTAGGCGGCGCCGTCGAGGGCGCCGTCGCCGAGCAGCGACCGGCCGATCACTCCGAACTCGTGCCGGCTCAGGCTTCCTTGGGTCTGCACGATCGCGGCCGCGGTCGAGAGCTTGCCCACCGAGAGCGCGGCGAGCGCTTCGGCCTGGTGGGCGGCCCGCATCGCCTCCTCAACCTGGACGCGGTTGAAGTCGTCGCGGTCGTTGAGGTAGACGCCGACGGCGGCGACCACCGAGCCGACGGCGATCGCGGCGACGGCGGCGATGCTGGCCCAGAAGCGCGTCCTCATCCCGGCACCGCCGCCAGCGACTCCCACAGGTACAGCGAGGCCAGGCTCCGGTGCGGCCGCCAGGGCTCGCCGATCTCCAGCACCCGCTTCGGCGGCGGCATCTCCTTCAGCCCGTACTCGATCTGGATAGCTTTGCGGATCCCGAGGTCGCCGCCGGAGAGGACGTCGGGCCGCTGCAGGTGGAAGAGCAGGAACATCTCCGCGGTCCACTGGCCGAGCCCGCGGACGGCGACGATCTCCTCGATCACCTGCTCGTCCTCGAGCTCCTCGAGACGGTCGAGCTCGAGCTCGCCGCTGATCACGTGGGCGGCGAGGTCGCGGACGTATTCGGTCTTGCGGCCGGAGAGGCCGGCCGCGCGCAGGTCCTCTTCGCTCGCCTCGAGCAGCTGCTCGGGAGCCGGAGTGGTGCCGCCGAAGCGCTCCAGCACCCGCAGGTAGATCGTCCGCGCCGCCTTGGTCGAGAGCTGCTGGCCGACGATCGCCCTCAGCAGTGCCCCGTAGGCGTCGGCCGGGCGCTCCTCCTGGCGCCGTTCCAGGCGCGTGGCGATGTCGATCTTCCCGACCCGCTCGATCAGCGCCCCCATCCTCGGGTCGGCGGCGGCAAGTGCTTTGCGCGCTTTCGCGCTCACCGACCGGTCCACTGCGGGCGGCGCTTCTCGCCGAAGGCGCGGATGCCCTCGCGCAGGTCCTCGGAGGAGAAGCAGGACTCGCGCAGGGCGACCAGCCCCGCCTCCTGCTGCTCGGTCAGTTCCGGCGAGGCGTTCAGCAGGTCGATCGCGTGCTTGTTGCCCCGCATCGAGAGCGGCGCGTTCGCCGCGACCGCCGCCGCCCATTCGACCGAGTAGCCCTCCAGCTCGGCGTCGGGGACGACCCAGTTGACGAGCCCCACCTGATCCGCCCGCTCGGCGTCGAGGTTGCGGCCGGTGAGGAAGAGCTCCTTCGTGTGGGGCAGCCCGATCGTGTCGAGGAACTTGCGCAGGCCGGTGTGGCCGTAGATCAGCCCCAGTTTCGCCGGCGGCATCCCCAGCTTGGCGCCGGCGGCGCAGATCCGCAGGTCGCAGGTGATCGCCAGCTCGAGGCCGCCGCCGAGGCAGTGACCGTTGATCGCGGCGATCGTCGGCCAGGGGTGCCTGGCGATCGCCTCCATCGCCGCGTGGAAGGGATGGGCGACGAGCGCCTCGGCGTCGCGCTCGAAGCTCTCCTCGGGGATGCCGGCGATGTCGTAGCCGGCGGAGAAGAGCGGCGCCACCCCGGTGATGAGGACGCAGCGGCTCTCGATGCCGCGGTCGAGCTGGGGGAGGAGCTCGGCGATCGCGTCGAGGATCTCGTGGTCGAGCGCGTTGCGGCGGGCGGGATTGGAGATCGTCAGCCGGCTGACCGCCTCGGCCGGACGGTCGAGGAGCAGCTTGCCGCTCGCAAAGCGCTCCGCCACGGCTACTCCAGCACTACGAGGACATCGCCTTCGCTCACCGACTGCCCCTCCTCGCAGCGGATCTCCTTCACCGTCCCGTCGTCCTCGGCCTCGACCGGGATCTCCATCTTCATCGACTCGAGGATGACCACGGTGTCCCCGTCGGAGATCTGGTCGCCGATCGCTACCTCGATTTTCCAGACGTTGCCGGTGATGTGAGCCTCTATGTCTGCCATGGCCGGGGACAATAACCCGATGATGGGACCGGAACGGGCCGCGGGGGAGGAGGGTGCGCTGGCGACGGTCGTCGCCGCCCGCAACGAGGCCGACCGGGTGGGGGAGACCGTGAGGGCTCTGCGGGGCGCCTTCCCGGGCGCGCGGGTCTGGGTGGCCGACGATGCCTCGACCGACGGGACCGCCGAGGCGGCGATGCTGACGGGGGCCGAGGTCGTGCGGCGCGGGCGCTCCCACGGCAAGGGCGGCAACGTCGGCGCCGGGGTGGACGCGGCGCTGAGCGTCCAGCCGCCGCCGCGGGTCGTCCTCCTCTGCGACGGCGACCTCGGAGCCTCGGCGGCGCGGCTGGCGCCGCTGGTCGCCGCGGTGGAAGCGGGGGAGTGCGATATCGCGGTGGCCGCCTTCAGCCGCCGGGTCGGCGGCGGCTTCGGGGTCGCTCTCGGCTTCGCCCGCTGGGCGATCGCGCGTCTCTGCGGACTGCGGACCGAGGCGCCGATCTCGGGCCAGCGGGCGCTGCGGGTCGAGGCGCTGCGGGCGGCGCTGCCCTTCGCCAAGGGCTACGGGATGGAGATCGGGATGACCGTCGACGCGGTCCGCGCCGGCTACCGCCTACGCGAGTACGAGCTCGACCTCGAGCATCGGGCTACCGGCAGGGATCTGCGCGGCTTTCTCCACCGCACCGGACAGCTACGCGATTTCGTCCGGGTCTTTCTGTCGCGCATGACACAGAGGCGCCGCATTCGTCACCAAAATTTTCCGTCTTTGTGACCCATTCGTGAATTGTTTTGTCGTAGAGTGGCAGCATGCAGGCGGTGAGGGACAAGTGGACCGACGAGCGGCTCGACGATTTGAGCGCCCGCATGGATAAGGGGTTTGACCGACTCGACGAAGACATGCGGGAAGTGCGCTCTGAGCTCGCCGGGATGAACGAGCGCTTCGAAGCGACTCATCGTCTGATCATCCAAGTGGGCGGCGGTTTGTTCGGCACGATGGCGATCGGCTTCATCGGGCTGGTCGTGACGATGATCTTCACCCAGCACTGAGGCAGAACTCGTCCCGAGTTAGCCTGGCGTGATGCCGATGAAGAGGCGGAGGTTCATGCTGGTCGTGGCAGCGGCACTCGGCTCCTGCCTGCTCGCTTCGATCGCGCACGCCGAGCTGGTCGAGCGCGGCAACCTCTTCGTCAGGTTCCGGGGCGGGATCGAACCGACCGCCCTGCCGCGCCACGTGGCTGCCCCGATCGCGGTTCGGGTCGACGGCACGGTCAGGACCCTCTCCGGCGAAAGGCCGCCGGCGCTGCGCTTCATCTCGATCGCGATCAACCGCGGCGGCAGGCTCGACACGAAGGGCCTGCCCAGATGCCGGCGCTCGCAGCTCGAACCGGCCACCGCCAAGCAGGCGCTCGCAGCCTGCCGGCCGGCGCTAGTCGGCGAAGGGCGCTACCTCGCCGCGCTGGCGCTGCCCGAACAGGCCCGCTTCCCGCTGCAGGGACGGATGCTCGCCTTCAACGCGGTCGTCGAAGGGCGGCCGGCGATCCTCGCCCACGTCTACGGCGCCGACCCGATCCCCAACAGCCGCGTCCTCGTCTTCCACATCCGCCGCACCCACGGCACTTTCGGGACGATCCTCACCGCCGCCCTCCCCATCTACCTCAACCGCACCGGCTATCTGAAGAAGATCAGTCTCAACCTGCGGCGGGACTTCATGTACCGCGGCCGCAGGCACAGCTACATCAGCGCCGCCTGCGCGGCGCCGGCCGGCTTCGGCAGCGCGGTCTTCCCCTTCGTGCGCGTCGGCATGACCTTCGCCGACGGGCGCAAGCTCGCCTCGACCCTGATCCGTTCCTGCCGGGTGCGGGGGTAGGCGATTTGATCCTTGCGATCGACCAGGGGACGACCGGGACGACCTGCCTGGTCTTCGACGGCGAGGGGACGGTCGCCGGTCGCGCCTACTCGGAGTTCGAGCAGTTCTTCCCGCGGCCGGGCTGGGTCGAGCACGACGCGAACGAGATCTGGGAGGTGACCCGGCGCGTCGCCGCCGAGGCGATCGCCGACGCCGGGGTCGACGGCGGCGAGCTCGAGGCGATCGGGATCACCAACCAGCGCGAGACCGTCGTCGCCTGGAACCCGGAGACGGGCGAGCCGGTGCACCGGGCGCTCGTCTGGCAGGACCGTCGCACCGCCGGGCGCTGCGAGGAGCTGAAGCAGGCCGGGCACGAGCCGCTGGTCCGCGAGCGCACCGGGCTCACCATCGACCCCTACTTCTCCGGCACCAAGATCGAGTGGCTGCTGCGCAACGCCGAGGGCGTCGAGCGGGCCGTGTTCGGGACCATCGACTCCTGGTTGCTGTTCAAGCTCACCGGCCGCCACGCCACCGACTACACGAACGCTTCGCGGACGATGCTGTTCGACATCCGCAGTCTCGCCTGGGACGGCGAACTCTGCGAGCTGCTCGGGGTCGATCCGGCGCGGTTGCCCGAGCCGCTCCCTTCCTCCTGCGTCTTCGGCACCACCTCGGAGTTCGGCGGCGAGGTGCCGGTCGCGGGCGTCGCCGGCGATCAGCAGGCGGCGCTCTTCGGCCAGGCCTGCCACCACCCGGGGATGGCGAAGAACACCTACGGCACCGGCAGCTTCGTCCTCCTCAACAGCGGCCCCGAGCCGCCGCAGGTCCCGGACGGGCTGCTGGGGACGGTCGCCTGGGGCCTCGGCGAGGAGGTCGCCTACGCGCTCGAGGCCTCGATCTTCGTCACCGGCGCCGCCGTGCAGTGGCTGCGCGACGGCCTCGGGATCATCGCCGATGCCGGGGAGACCGAGGCTCTCGCCGCCTCGCTCGGGTCCAACGACGGCGTCTACTTCGTCCCCGCCCTGACCGGGCTCGGCTCGCCCCACTGGGACCCCTACGCGCGGGGGACGATCGTCGGCCTCACCCGCGGCAGCGGCCGCGCCCATCTGGCCCGGGCGGCGCTGGAGGCGATCGCCTACCAGACCGTCGATGCGGTCCGCGCCCAGGAGGCGGCCTCCGGCGAGCGCTTGGAGCTGCTGCGGGCCGACGGCGGCGCCACCGCCAACCGCTGGCTGATGCAGTTCCAGGCCGATGTGCTGGGGGCGCCGGTCTCGGTCCCGCAGATCGCCGAGACGACCGCGCTCGGCGCCGCCTACCTGGCGGGGATCGCGACCGGCACCTGGTCGCTCGAGCAGGTCGGGCAGATGTGGCGGGAGGAGGATCGCTACGAGCCGCGCATAGAGGAGCCGCAGCGGCAAGAGCTGCTGGCGGACTGGCGGCGGGCGCTGGAGCGCTCCCGCGATTGGGCGTAACCGCCCCTGCGCCGATGGGTAAGCCAGGGCGTGGGTGAGATCAAGCCGCAGGTCTATAAGGACCCGCGTCCGGCGGAGTACTTTCGGCAGTTCCACGAGGCGGCGCGCAAGGGCGCCGGCTGGACCTACACGCTCGCCCGCGTCGTCGTCACGATCCCGACGATTCTGATCTACCGGCTGCGGGCGATCGGCGTCGAGAACGTCCCCAAGCAGGGGCCGCTGGTCCTGGCCTCCAACCACTTCAGCCAGATGGACCACTTCTTCGCCGGCGTCCGCCTGCGGCGGAAGATCCGCTTCATGGCGAAGAGCCAGCTCTTCGGCCAGCCCGTCCTCACCTACGTCTACAAGCACGGCGGCGCCTTCCCCGTCCGCCGCGGCCACCACGACGAGGAAGCGATCGAGACCGCCCGCATCCTCCTCGACCAGGGCGAGATGCTCCTCGTCTACGTCGAGGGCGGCCGCTCCCGCTCAGGCGAGCTGGGACAACCCAAACCCGGCATCGGCCGGATCGCCCTCGAAACGGGCGCCCCGATCGTCCCCGTCTGCATCCACGGCTCCGAGCGCGTCCGCAGCTGGAAGCGCCTGCGCTTCCCCAAGGTGACGGTCCAGTTCGGGGAGCCGCTCACCTTCCCGGTCGAGGGGGCGCCGAGCCGCGAGCGCCAGCTCGAGGTCGCAACCGAGGTCTTCGGCCGGGTGCGGGAGATGCATAAAGCCCTAGGAACTAGGGCCGCAATTGTTAAGTAGCCGCAGAGCCGCACATACGGGTCCGCGCGGCTCCCATTCAGGCTATGTGCATTGGAGTGTCTTTTTGTCTTCGGGGAAGGTAAGCAACAATTCCGTTGACAGCCCGACTTCTCCTTTTTCCCCTCGGTTTGCGGATCCATCGAGATGGTATTCAGTTGCTGTTCCTTCAACTTTCTTCTGCTTTTGCGCGTCGCCTTCCAGTTCGAACCTAATCGTGACGATGTTGCTTTCAGCGCCACAGGCGGGCGAGACGATTACTCCAATTACCCCGTTTCCCGTGAGTACCGCTTCGACCAGACCGTACCCACAGAAGAAAGTGGCGAAGTGACCCGCGTTGGTTGTAATCAGCATACCAGGAGCGTTGAGCGGAAGTGTCACAAGGTGAAACTGGAGTTCTGTCGTTTCAACGCTTTCACAGGGTTCACCAAATGTACAGTCGTTTTGAAACGCAAGTTTGATGTGTCCTGTTGTGCTATTTTCCCAAGTGGCGGTGCCTTTGACTTCTTTGCACGCGATCTGCGAGCCAAACTGGGTTTGAATGATCGCTTTACCACCGGCGATACTGCTGGCTGAGGTGGGTAAGGGCCCCATGTGTAGTGGGATGTCTCCTTCTACCGCTAGCGCCACCGAGGGCAGAACGATCACCGCCGCGCTGACCGCCGCTATGGCGAGCAGCATGATTATCTGTTTCATGTGCATGCCTTTCTAAGAAGTTAAACCCGACATGGGAAAAGGGCCGTGTTTGCGGCGCCCGGCAGTCTTCGAGCTATGTGCATTCAAGTTTCTTGGTGCTTTCGAAGGTAAGAGCGTCTTCGCTAGTTAGGCTGGCCTCTTCTTTCGACCCCCCGTTGAGGGACGTTTCGAGGTGGTACTGAATCGTTGTCCCTACGACAAGCTTCAAAAGCTGTATTCCGACTTCTAGTTGTTGGAACGAGATGGTCGAGGTGGTACTTTCTCCCCCGCAGCTAGGGGCCACGAATCTACCGAGCATTCCGTTGCCCGTGACAATCACTTTGAAGTAGCCCACCGCCGCAGGTGAAGGTGGCGAAGTGCCCAGCGTTGGATGTGATGAGGAAATAGGGCCTTTCCAATGTTGCTGACACCAAATCAAATTGTAGTTCTGTGGTCACGATTTCACCACAGCTTGATTTGAAGGCCGACTCTGTGCAGTCATTACTGAACGTCAGTGTGATCTTCCCTCTTGTCGTGCTTTCCCACGTTGCAATGCCAGAGACTTCTTGACAGGAGACGCTCGTCCCTCCTCTCGCCTGCAAGATCGCTGCACCGCCGTGGACGCTGCTTGCTTGCGTGGGGATGGGCACTATGTGCTCGGGAACGTCTTCCGCCACCGCCACCGCTGGCAGGGTGAACGCTGCCGCGCCGGCAACTGCCAGGGCGAGTAGCATGATCTTCTTACGCATGCTGATACCTTTCTCCTGGATCCCGGCAAGACGAGTCGCAGCCCCTCCCCCGGGATTATCACGCTCGAACGGGACACCTATATTCGTGGTCGCCCACTTCCAGGATCAACCGCCTCGGAACCCACTGACAAAAACAATCAGACTCTTAAAGGCAGCATGCACCTGCAGGGCCAGGGACGACGAATTCACCTGGATACAGCTGCAGGCTATTGAACCGCTCTCGTAATCTTACGGCCAGGTGAATATGCGAGGCCACGCTTATAGCCTCAGATAGCAGAACAGGTGGCGCTTTCGAGCCTCTCCTCCTTAGCTTCGAAGCGCCCGTGACTTCGAAGCTTAAGCCTCGTGTGTCCGTCGTTGATAGGCGAACCCGAAGATAAGTCGTGCCGAGTGTGCCTCCGATTTCTTGGTGGGTCTGCACGAACCCCTCTGTGCGAGACTCATCCATGCGGTAGTGCTTTCACCGCCACGCGCGCCGCCGTGGTGTTGCCGGGTATGCCATTGCCATTGAAACCCATTGGATTAGTCCGGCCGCGGAGTGAAGTGACGAGATGGCAGGCAATCGCTGGAGTCAGCGTTGTCAGGTGTTTGTGCTCGCCAGGTGTCAAGGTTGTCCTCCGCCCCTGCACCTCAGGGATAAGGCAGTCGCACCTAAGGATCAAAGATCGTATGATCTTTTGATCCGGAAGCTGCCGAGTTAGCACCGGAAGCTGCCGAGTTAGCAACTGGGCATGGGCAGAACCCTGGAAATCACAGACAGTCACGCAAATGCATTCGCAGAGTTGCACTCTTCTTGAAAAAGCGGGCCCGGAAGCGGGCCCGCTTGCTCACCTAGACAGGTCTGGGCCTAGGCTATGTGCATTCGAGTTTCTCTTTGGTGGTGCCAAACGAAATGGTGCCTTCGCCCGTCTGACCAGCTTCTTCCACCGCGCCTCCGTTGATCTGGGAGCTGAGGTGGTATTTGGTGTTCGGTGTGCCTTCGACGACCTGCTGGGTTTGCACGCCACCCGTCTGTTCGAACTTCATCGTCGCGGTGGTGCTTTCACTGCCGCAGGCAGGTGACGTGATCTTGCCGAGGACACCGTTGCCGGTGACCACGACTTTCAGCAGACCGGCGCCACATTCGAAGCTAGCGAAATGCCCTGCATTCGATGTGATCAGTACGCCGCGAACTTTGTTCGTCAGTGTCACGAGGTGAAATTGCAGTTCTGTGGTCATGATTTCGCCACAACCCGTTTTGAAGACTGACTCTGTGCAGTCGTTGTGGAACGTTAGTGTGATCTTTCCTGTTGTGGTGCTTTCCCATTTAGTGACTTGGCCGGACACTTCTTTGCAGGTGACCGTGGTCCCAGCTCTGGTTTGCAACGTCGAGGCACCTCCACTGATTACGCTGCCATTTGCTGGCAGCGGCACCACATGGACCGGGATGTCTTCTTCCGCCGCCGCGGCCAGCGAGGGTAAGGCAAACGCTGCGGTGCTGGCCACTGCCACAGCTACCAGCATGATCTTGGTACTCATGTCGAATCCTTTCTTTCGAATACATGGCAGGAGGAGCTGTAAACTCTCCTTCGGAGCTAGCTGGGATCAGGCACAGGACTCGTTGCGCGTTCCCCTACTATGGACTAATGCAAGTGGAGCTATTGATCAAGAACAGATGATCTTGTAATGGCCCGCGCCGGCTGTGGGTCGGTCATGGTTTGGGCTTTCGCCTGGAAATCACAGCTGGCCACGAGGTCGCTCTCGCAAGCTTATGCACTGTTCGTGGGAAGCGGAATCGCAGGTTCGCGTGCCATGCAGATGCTTCGAAGGGCAAAACCTTTGGTCTATGTGCCCTGGGGTTCAACTGCTAGTTCCAAACGAGAAGCAGTGAGGTCGAGGCTAATGCTTACGTGTGTATAATATTGGCGTCAAGGGCCATCTGCACCGTCGAATACGTGCTCGAATAGACAAGCAGTGCTGACATCAATAACAGCGCTCCTAGAATCCCCGGCGGCAGAAGAACTATGAGCTTGCTGATCTCTTAATGCTAGAGATCGCAGCTGACCTTCGAAGCGCGTTCGCCGAACTTTAGGCTGCTATGAATTAGGGCCGCAATGCGGCCCTAATTCTAACCGAAAACAATTGCCGAAGCCTTAGCCTATGTGCATTCGAGCTTCTTTCTTCCTTCAGAGGTAGTGCCGGTCCCTTCGCCGGACACGCCGGCCTGTTCTTTTCCGCCTCCGTTGAGTGAGGCTTCGAGGTGATATTCAGTGGCTGTTCCTTCGACTGTCTTCTGGCTCTGAATACCGCCGCTTTGTTCCAGCCTGATGGTCGCAGTGTTGCTTTCGCCCCCACATGCGGGGGAAGTTATCCGCGCAATAAGCCCGTTGCCCGAGATGACGAATTTTAGTAGTCCACCGCCACAGGTGAAGGTAGCAAAATGACCTTCATTCGATGTGATCAGCAAGCCAGGGACTTTGCCCGCCAGTGTCACTCCGTGAACTTGTAGTTCTGTGGTCATGATTTCGCCACAACTTGAATGGAAGGCAGACTCTGTGCAATCGTTCTTGAACGTCAGTGTGACCTTCCCTGTTGTTCCGCTTTCCCATTTGGTCACTTCGCCGGTGACTTCTTTACAGGTAAGGGTGGTGCCGCCTACCGTCTGCAAGGTGCCACCACCGCCATTAATGGGGGTGGTCGAGGTCGGAGCCGGCACCACGTGAACCGGGATATCTTCTTCCGCTGCGATCGCCGTCGAGGGTAGGCCAATGAGAGCTGCGCTGAGGGCTGCCAGGACGAGCGGCATGGTCTTATTGCTCATTCGAGTTCCTTTCTCCTGATTCCCGGCAGGATCCGCTCGGTCGCCACCTGCCAAGGCCTGTCACTTTTCGGTAGAAGTATTCGTCGGTGACAGGAGAGTCAAAAACAAGTGAGTATTTCGGGTGCTCGACTTAGCCTTTATCCGGCAAATCACTGCTCGCTATGAAGCCGCTCTCGCAACCTTGCACCGCGATGTATCCATTGGCTACTCGTAGCGCGTCTCGATCCGGGCGTAGAACTCCGGATCGTGGCCCGGCGTGATCACCGCGCCGGGGTACTGACGGCGGAAGAGGCGCAGCTCCTGCAGCGAGCGACGCAGGTTGTGGGCGTCCTGGGGGCGCGGCGGGCCCGGCTCGGAGCCGTCGAGCTGGCTGGCCAGGTAGATGACGTCGCCGCCGATCACGAAGTCGCGCTCGGCGAGCCGGGCGATCACCGACATGTGGCCGGCGCTGTGGCCCGGGGTGAAGGCGAGGCGGACGGAGCCGTCGCCGAAGAGGTCGAAGGTGCGGCCGAAGCCGGCGTAGGAGCTGACGTTGGCGCGGTCGAAGTCGACCGTGCGGTACTCGAAGGCGTAGTCGAAGTGGGCGCGGCGGTAGCCGTTCTGGAGCGAGCCGCCGCTGCCGGCGGCGAAGCGCCACTCGGCCTCGCTGACGACGAAAGTCGAGCTGGGGAACTCGGAGATCGCCGAGGTGTGGTCCATATGCAGGTGGGTCATCACCACGATCGGGATCTCACCGGGGTCGAGGCCGCGCTCGCGCAGCTGCGAGGGCGCGTCTTCGCCGGGTTCCAGGCTCGGCTTGCCGAAGCGGGCGCCGAGCGAGCCGAAGTTCTGTTGCGGGTCGGTGCCGATCGACGGGTGGAGCCCGGTGTCGACGAGGATCGCGCCGGCGCTCGGGTGGCGGATCAGGAAGGCGGGCACCGGGACGGGGATCGCACCGCTGCCGGTGAGGAGCGCCCGCATCAGCTTCGCGGTCAGCATCGGGCCGCCGGGGCTGACCATCATCGCCCGCGGCCAGTCGACGTGGCCGGCGATGAGCGGTTCGACCGCGACGGCGGCGCCGGGGGTGCCGCCCGCGAGCGGCTCGTGCAGTGGGTGGGGTTCGACCGAAACGGCCATCGCAGGGGGAATTTACGCGGCTCCGCGCGCCTATAGGCTTGGCCGCCGATGGCTGAAAGCGACCGTTCGCGGGTCTTCAGGGACGGCCTCCTCGAGGGCCGGGTGTGCGCGGTGTCGGGCGCCGGCAGCGGGCTCGGGCGCGAGACGGCGCTGGAGCTGGCGCGCCTGGGGGCCACCGTCGTCGCCTGCGGCCGCCGCGAGGAGCCGCTGGCCGAGACCGCGGAGCTGGCCGCTGCCCTGCCGGGCGCCTTCGAGCACGAAGCGCTCGACATCCGCGAGGAGGGCCCGGTCGGCCGCTTCTTCGACGGCCTGCTCGAGCGCCACGGCCGGCTCGACGTCCTCGTCAACAACGCCGGTGGCCAGTTCCTCAGCCCCGCCGAGGCGATCAGCCCGAAGGGGTTCAGGACCGTGATCGACCTCAACGTCCTCGGCACCTGGCTGATGACCCACGCCGCCGCGACCAAGGCCTTCATCCCGCAGGGCGAGGGCAAGGTCCTCAGCGTCACCCTCTCGCCTCACAACGGGATGCCGGGGATGGTCCACTCCGGCGCCGCCCGGGCCGCGGTCGAGAATATGATGCGGACGCTGGCGGTCGAGTGGGCCCGGTTCGGGATCAAGACCGTGGCCCTCGCCGCCGGCCAGTTCGCCACCGAGACGCTGCTGACCAAGTATCCGCAGGTGGTCGTCGACAACCTCGAGCGCTCGATCCCTATCGGTCGCGCCGGCCGCCCGGAGGAGATGGCCTGGCTCGTCGCCTACCTCGCCTCGCCCGCCGGCGACTTCTATTCGGGGACGACGATCACGATCGACGGCGCCCGCGACAACTGGGCCGGCCCCTGGCCCCCCGAAGCGATCGCCACCGAGGCCGGCGATCCGGTCGCCGAGGAGCGCCGTCCCCGTTAGCGGGGTTCGAGTACGACGAGCGGGATCTCGCGCTCGGCGCGGGCGCGGTAGTCCTCGTAAGGCCGGTAGATCGCCACTGCCTTCGCCCAGAGCCGCTCGCGCTCGTCCCCGCGGGCCTCGCGGGCGTGGACGGCACGCCGTGCGGAACCGACCTGCACCGTCGTGTCAGGGTGCGCCATCAGGTTGTGGAACCAGGCAGGGTGCTTCTTGTAGCCGCCCTTGGAGGCGATGACGACGACGTTCTCCCCGTCCTCGACGTACTGCAGCGGCGAGGTGCGGTGGGTGCCGGTTTTGGCCCCGACGTGGTCGAGCAGGAGCATCCTGCCCCGCAGCCCGGGGATCCGGTGGCCCAGGCGCCCACCCGTCCTCTGGTAGAGGAGCGTGTGGACGCCCATGGCCCGGCGCAGAACGGGCCAGCTGCGAGCCGCCAGATCGAGGTAGCGCGGCGGGCGCCGCGCCCCCTCCGGTGAGCCGGTCGAGCTCAGGTGTACATCCCTCCGAACATCCCGCCGGTGACGTTGAGCACCTGGCCGTGCATGTAGTTGGCCAGCGGCGAGCTGAGGAAGAGGACCGGGCCCGATGCCTCCTGCGGGGTCGCCGGGCGGCCGAGCGGGATGATCGCCGAGGCCATCGCCCGCATCTGCTCGGGGATGCCGAGCTCGATCTTCTCGCCGCTCGGCGAGGTCATCTCTTCGCCGGCCTCTTTCGCCGCGGTGAGGCGGGTTTCGACGAAGCCGAAGGCGACCGCGTTGACGTTGATCTTGAACTGGCCCCACTCCTTGGCCAGCGTTTTCGTCAGCCCGACCACGCCCATCTTCGCCGCCGAGTAGTTGACCTGGCCGGCGTTGCCCATCATCCCCGAGGTCGAGGAGACGTTGACGATCTTGCGGAAGACCTCCTTGCCTTCGCCGCGCTCGGCCTTCGCCGCCTCGCGCCAGGTCGGGGCGAGCGCCCGGGCGACCCGGAAGGGGACGATCGTGTGGATGTCGAGCATCGCCTGGAACTGCTCGTCGGTCATCTGGTGGGCGACGCCGTCCCAGGTGTAGCCGGCGTTGTTGACGACGATGTCGACCGCGCCGAAGGCCTCGTTGGCGGCCTTGACCAGCTCGTCGGCGGCGCCCTCCTTGGTCAGGTCGCCGGCGTGCACGGCGGTCTCACCGTCGATCTCGCCCGCAGCCTGCTCGGCGACGTCGGCGTCGAGGTCGTTGATAAGCACCTTCGCGCCCTCGCTCACGAACAGCTCCGCGGTCGCTCGGCCGATGCCTCGCGCCGACCCGGTGACGATCGCCGCTTTCCCATCCAGAAGTCCCATTGCTCCGTCTCTCCTTCGATCGATGAAAGTCGGGCGGGGAGGCTATCGGGATCGGCGCGGTCCTGGTTGACCGGCCAGTCGGTCCTACGAGGCGGCGCCTGCAGCGCCCTTGCCGCGCCGCTCGAGGTAGGCGTCGAGGGCCTCGGTCTGGTGCGTGTCCTCATAGACCTCATAGGCGCGCATCTTCCCCCAGGCGATCTGCCCCCAGATCACGTAACGGTTGTCGTAGACGCGGCCCTCGCTCGGGTCGTCCAGATAGATGTGGCCGCGAACGCAGACAGTCTGGTGCCAGGGGAAGCCCTTCAGCACGACCTCGTCGGGGTAGATCTGCAGCCCGATCTCGGCGAAGCGCTCGAGCCAGGCGGTCAGCTCCCGTTTGTTCGAAGTGCCGGGGGCGAAGGAGCTGTCGCCGGGGAAGGCGAAGTGGATGTCCTCGGCGTACATCCGCACCGTCGGCGACGGATCCCCCTCCCTCAACCTGCCCATGTTGTGGGTGATCAACTTGCCTGCGAGCCATGAGAGCATCGGCGCCTCCTCCGGTTGAGGTCTGGAACGTAGCGCGCTTTGGTGCCCGAACCGACCAGCGATCCCTGTGTGGCGATTGAGGCGTAGGCGACGGGACTGCCATCGGGGCGATTGTGGCGACTGGACAGGCTGTCGCATCGTGAAGCAGCGCCGTCTACATGAAGCGCTGGTGCGGCGACCCCCACAACTCCTGAAGCAGTACCGCAGGCGCCTCCGCCGCATCCCCTTCTGGTCGTCAGCTCCGGCCCGATAGCGGCCCCGCCAACGACGACCCCCAGTGGACCGAGCCCCCGAAAATCGTCGTCGAGAAAATCGAGGAGATGAGTGCCGCGGCCACGTCGTCTTCGGCGGCCGGCTCCCCCGAATCCAATAACTTCCTGGAGCGCGGCATGGTTGAAGGCCTCCTCCGCGAGCACCGCGACCGCCGTGACTAGGCTGGGGTCCGCGGCTGGGCCCACCAGGCTGCCACCGATCTTGTGCCGCGCGGGTCTAGAGCGCACTTCGCCAAACCTTCGCGCGCGCCCCAGCCGCGTTTCATTGACTTTCCCTGAGCGCTAGGGCACGTTTTCTTCCGTTTTGATCAAGCAACATGGAGGAAGGTTATGTACAGGCTGGTAACCGCCGGCATCGGGCTCGCTGTTATCGCGATCATTGCTTTCGGTTGTGGGGGCGGCGGTAGCGATCAAGCCACGGCTCAGGTAAGCGAAGCTCAGTTCATCAAGCAGGTCAAGGCGATCTGCACGAAGACTCAAAAGGAAGTTGGAGTTGCACTGGTCGGGGAAGGTGAGAAAGGCACCGATCCCTTCGAGCAGGCGTCTCATTTGCTCAAGCAGGAGGCGGAAAAGATGGACGCCCTTGCGGGACCCGCAAGCGTTGAGGCTAGGGTTGAACCTCTGATCGAAAGCGTCTCGCGGGCTAGTGGCATTCTCGCGCAAGAGGGACGGAAGGCGCTGGAAGATCAGCGGATCGCGGCCTACAAGCACGAAGCCGAAAAGCTGCACCTCCCGGACTGTTGAGGCCGGCTCCGGCAAACTTAGAGAGGTGCAATTTTACGAGTGCGGTTTCGCATCGAGGTGCCGTTTACGGGACAAAAGCCCTGGTCGAGATGGCAACCCTCCGCCTTGCCGAGGGAAAGCACAGCGAAGCTTGACTGTTTTGAGGGGCTCACGGTAGTCGTTCTTCGAACGCGGCGGGTGGCAGACATTCACTCCGCCGAATCAACAAGCCCGGCGGGAGGGCTCGTCGAACTCGGCCTGCCGGGCTTTAGAAGAAAGGCATACGAATGAGCAAGAAGATCATGCTGCTCGCCCTGGCGGTTGTCAGCGCAGCGGCATTCGCTCTGCCCTCGATGGCGATGGCAGCGGAAGAAGACATTGCGGTCCACGTGGTACCTCAGCCCGCAAATGGCAGCCCCATCAGCGGCGGGGTTGCAACGTTGCAGACGAAATCTGGTACCACGGTCACGTGCAAAGAAGTCACGGGCAATGTCACCAGTTGGGAAAGCACCACAACAGGCAAAATCACACTGACATTCAAGAACGACTGCACAGAGTCGGTCTTCCACTCGAGCTGTGGCGAAATCATGACCACAGAACTGCAGTTCCACTTGGTGACAGTGGTTGATAAAACCACTGGCGAAAAGAAGCCAGGAATCCTGATCACATCGAACGCAGGACACTTCGCCACCTTCACTTGCGGCGGAGGCCTGCTCAAAGTGGTCGTCAACGGCAACGGGATCCTTGGTGAAATCTCCGCGCCTGCCTGCGGCAAATCGAGCACGACCTCGACCCTCAAGTTCGCACAGACCAGCGGTGTCCAGACATACCAGACAGTGGATGGCACACCGAACACGGAGTACCACCTCACCTCATCGCTGAACGGTGGGGCGGCAGAAGAAGCCGGTCAGAGCGGTGAAGGTACCGTCTCCTTCGGAACGACGGCCGAGACGCTCGAATGCACATAGCGCAGTAGCACGGCAGTCGAGTGTTTCGAAACGGGGCCGCTTATTGCGGCCCCGTTTCTATGCGCATTAAAGCAGGCTCGATATATTGTCTAAATGGCTTTTGCAGGGAAAATCGGAGCCACGGACTTAGACTGACCCTTAACGCAACGCATTAATGATACTGGTCCGCTATTGGTATGGCGCGGTCTAGGGAGAACCGTGCGTATTGCTGTCAATGCGTGACGGTGCCCACAGGGGATTTAATTGGGAAGAGGGAGAGGAAATGGCTGGGGTCCGCAGGAACCTTGAGATTCGCCTGGCGGTTGTGTTGGTGTTCGGAATCGCACTTCTTGCTGCGATGGGGGGGCTCGTGCTTTCTGCTCCGGCTAGTGCCTCTCCTCCGAAGTACGAACTGGTTAAGAGATTTGGCCCAGATGGGTCAGATGCAGCTTCTTTCACGGTGCCTCCTCGTGTCGCTATCGATCAGAAGAGTCAGTTTGTATACGCACTCGCAGGAAATGAATTCGAACCGGGAGCACTCAACAAATTTGACGATGAAGGCAATCCGGTGGATTGGGGCGGAGCCGCACCTTACATCGCATCCAATGAAATCAGCGGCCTCGAAGTCCCCCAAAGCGTCCGAGCGCAAGTTGCGGTCAACTCGGAAACCCACGTTCTATATGTTACGAGCGCAAACACCATCAGGGCGTTTCAAAGCGACGGAGAACCGGCCGAATTCACCGCCGGCCCGAACGCGGGCTCCGACGCAATTACCGGTTTCGGCGCGCTCTCCGGAATCGCGGTTGATGTCGACGGCAACATCTACGCAAGTGACGCCTCGGCAGATCTCGTCAAGGTGTTCGCGTCTTCGGGGGAACAACTAACCCAGTTTGCCGCCGATGAACCCCTCAACCTGGCGGTGGATACGACGGGATCCGTTTACGCCGTAACTCGCTTCCTTGGTGATGTCCATCACCCGGTTATAAAATTCGAACCCTCCACTCCTCTCCCTGTAACTCCCGCGACCACCTATTCGGCCGCGCCCTCGCCGGTTGACTCCGAAGGCAGCAGTTCGGTCGCGGTGGATCCGCCGACGAACGATGTCTACGTGGTCCATGTAGGTAACGGAATTGACGCTCCTGGAGTCTTTGTCTACTCTGAAGACGGAACGCCGATTACGAGCTTCGCCGGGTCAGGCTCTGAAGGCGAACTCGGGATCGCCGGGGGCATTGCGGTAGACGGGGCGACCGAGAAAGTCTATGTCGGCAACGAGGCGAGCGAAACCGCCCCCCGGCAGGTATATGTGTTCCAAAAGCAGGGCCCTGCGAAGCCCAAAATCGAAGTTACGGCGGTAGGCGGCATCTCAACCACCTCGGCGACTCTCTACGCCCGTATCAACCCGGAACAGAGACCGACCACCTACTGGTTCGAGTATGGGCCAAATGATTGCTCGACGAGTGTCTGCACGACGGTCCCGGTTGGGGGAGCCGCGATCAGCGAAGGAAACGACGGTGTCTGGGTTTCGCAGAAGATTCAGGGTCTGAGCGCGAATACCGAATACCACTTTCTCGTGGTTGCCGAAAACGACCACGGCTCCGATGAAGCCAGTGGTGTGTTCAGGACCCAGGAAAACGACCTAGCCTTCGGGCTCAGCGATTCGCGGGCATGGGAAATGATCTCACCGCCTAACAAGCGGGGAGCGCTGCTGCATGGCACGGAAGAGACCTCTGCGGTCATACAGGCAGCGGCCGATGGCAACGGAATCGCCTACACCAGCAACGCTCCGGTTGAAGCTGAACCAGAAGGAAGCCGGGCCGTTGAACCTGTATCGATCCTTGCGCGGTGGGAAGCCCCCGGGTGGCAATCGGAAGAAATCACCCCTCCCAACGCCAAGATCACTCCGATAGCAGTGGGAAAGCAAGGCGAATACAAGCTGTTTTCCCCCGATCTCTCTAAGGCGATCCTCGATCCACGAAGTGGAACGCCGCTGTCCGATGAAGCGTCTGAACGAGCACCGTACCTGCGCGAAAATACTACGCCACCGGTCTACAGGCCTCTCGTCACCGGGAAAGCGGGATTTGCGAACGTTCCTCCGGGAACGGAATTCGGCGGAGGCGAAGAACAATTCGTATCCTCGGTGCTCATCCGGGGCGCCAACCCCGATCTCAGCCATGTAATCCTTGAATCCCGCGCGTCGCTCATCGCGGGTGCTCCTGAATTCAGCCTCTACGAGTGGAGTGGTGGGCAGCTCAGCCCTATCAGTGTTCTCCCCAGTGGCGAAGGGGGAGCGATCGTCAGCGCCCCGTCTGCCTCCGGGTTGGTCTCGATGCGGCACGCGATCTCCGATGACGGCTCGCGTGTCTTCTGGACCGCACACCATCTCTACATGCGAGACATGGAGGCTGGAGACACCATCAGGCTCGACGAAGTCCAAGGCGGTACTGGCGAAGGCAAAGAAGAACCGGTATTCCAAGGCGCGAGCGCCGACGGCACCATCGCGTTCTTCACCGACACCCAGCAGCTGACCCTAGGCTCGGGGTCCTCATTCAGCAAAGCCGATCTGTACGAGTGTGAAATCGTCCAGAGCGGGAGCACGAGTGAATGCGAGCTGCGTGACCTGACGCCGGAAGTCGGCTCAGAAGCGGCGGACGTGCAGGGCGTCGTTTCGGCGATCAGCGACGACGGCTCGCGTGCCTACTTCGTCGCCAAGGGGGCCCTGACCACCGAAGCTAACCAAGCGGGTCAGGAGGCTGTCGGAGGTCAGCCGAACCTCTACCTCTGGCAGGCCGGTGAAGGGCTGCGCTTCATCGCGACGCTGGCGACCGAAGATCGTCCAGATTGGGGTCGGCCGAATAACGTGCCTGCTCCGGGCGAAGATTCCAGGCTCAGCACCTCGAGTTCGCCGAGCGGTCGGTATTTCGTCTTCATGTCGGAACGCGACATTACGGACCAGGAGAATGTGGATGTCGGCTCTGGTGAACCGGTGGAGCGAATCTTCCGCTTCGACGCCGATGCGGGCCGGCTCGAGTGCCTGTCCTGCCCGCCGGGCGGGGCTGCTCCTCAGGGCAACGTGATCGGCCGCCAGAATGAACTGGTGGACCCCCGCAGCGAGTGGTTCGGGCGTCGTGTGGCGGCCACTGTTCCACAGCCCGAGGTCATTGCTACCTCAGGCACCACGATCTACCAGCCGCGAGTGGTCCTCGACAACGGGCGAGTGTTCTTCAATGCGATCGACTCCTTGGTCCCTGCCGACTCGAACAGGCAATGGGATATCTACCAGTACGAGGATCTCGGCGTCGGCGATTGCGAACCCGCCTCCGGCAATGCGGCAATAAAGCGATCCGGAGGAGGATGCGTGTCGCTCATCTCCTCCGGGACCGGGGAAGCCGAAGCCGGTTTCCTCGACGCGAGTGTCAGCGGCAACGACGTCTTTTTCCTCACGCCCGCAAGGCTTTCAGTCACTGACGTTGACAACGAGCTGGACCTCTACGACGCTCGGGTCGGAGGTACTCCCGCGACCCTCGCCCTAGGGGTGGAATGTGGCAGCGGTGAAGCATGTCATCCCGCTCTGTCGCAAGTGCAGGAAGTGGCGCCGGATAGTGCGTCGTTCAACGGCGCCGGCAATGTCAAGCCACTGCGAAGGTGCCCCAGGGGCAAGCACAAGGTAAAGCGGCGCGGTGGAAAACAGCGCTGCGTTCCTCGCAAGGGCAAGAAGCACCACCGACGAGCTGGGCACCGGAAGGGGGCGAACCAATGAGGTCCTCCCCGATGCAGCAGACGCCCAGCCCTTCGAGCAAGGAACTCAAAAACATGAAGAAGCGCATCATCCTCGGCTCTCTCGCTCTCGCCGTATTCGCAGTGTCCGCACTGCCGGCCACCACCGCCTCGGCGGCGTCGCCTTGGTGGCAAGTGCTGACCGGCAGTCAGCCGACCAATCTATGGGAACCGTCCGATAACGTGCAGGAAATTACGATCGAACCGACCACCTTCGGTGCGGCGATCAGGGTCGAGGTGGCCGGGGAAACCGTGGGCTGTATAGGTGCGGGCTTCTTCGGCGGCTTCTGCGAAACCTTTACGACCTTTCCCGCCGTTGAAACGGCGAGCCAGTTGGAAGAACTTCTTGAAGGAGTGTTCGAAACCTCCGCCGTCGAAGTCACCGGCGGCCCGGCCGGGAGTCAGCCCTTCAAGGTCACGGTTCCCGGCAGATCGGTGCCTACGATCGAAGTCTCGGCGGCGCTCAGCGAAGTCACCGGGAATGCAAAAAACGTTGTGCTCTCCGAAGGAGGAAGCGGCCGCCTCATCTTGACCGCCACCAACCTTGGCGATGCATCCGTGGATGCCACGACCACGCCGCTGACGATCGTTGACGAACTCCCCGAAGGTGTGGAAGCGACGGGAGCCCAGGGTTTTGCCGGACCGAAGGAAAGCAACGCCGGCTCGGTCGACTGCGACGTCGAAGCTGGCGATAAGGTCACCTGTAAATTCGAAAGCATCCTGCAACCATACGACGCGATCGAAGTCGAAATACAGGTGAGCTTGATCGAAGAACCGCCGGTTGCCGGCAACCCCGGGACGGTGACGGTTTCAGGAGCCAACGGACCGGAAGCCGTTGCGAGTCAAGCGATCAAGGTCACTCCCGAAAAAGTGCCCTTCGGCATCGAATATTTCTCCTCGCATGCAGAAGAAGAGGGAGGCGGTCCCGCCACCCAGGCTGGGAGCCACCCATTCCAGCTGTCGACGACGATCCAGCTCAATTCCGGCCCCCCCGTCGTCCCTGGTGCTACGCGGAGACTCAGGGTCCTGGAACAGCCGGCCCTCCCCAGAAATTTCCGCTTTCCGCTTCCGGCCGGTCTTGTCGGCAATACCCGCGGGGTTGCCCAGTGTCCCATGGCGGTCTTCCTAAAAGTTGGCGAATTCCACAATGCTTGTTCCGATGAAAGCGCGATCGGAGCCCTCTCCGGCACGGCGATCGAATCCAACGCTTTCGGGGTGATCCGTCTTGCCGTCCCGCTCTTCAACCTCCCACCCGGCCTCGGCGAACCCGCTCGTTTCGGTGCCATCCTGGCCGGGGTGCCGGTTGTGATCAGGACGGCCGTCGATCCGGACAGCCAGTACCAGATCATCGCCACGGTAAGCAACGTGCCACAGATCGCCGAGCTTCTCTCCAGCACGGTGGTCATCTGGGGTACGCCGGGAGATCCCCGGCACGATAATTCGCGCGGCTGGAACTGCGTTTATACCGTGTCAAGCCTGGGCCCTTGTCAGCGCCCGTCCGGCTTGGGAGAACGCGCTTTCCTGCGTCAACCCGTTTCCTGTGTGACGCCTTTTGACTTCACTGCGGAAATCGAACCGTGGAACACGCCAATCGGAAGCGTCGTCGACAAGAAGGAATCCAGCAGTGAAGAGATGGAAGCTTGCAGCGGAGTTCCGTTCAATCCGGAAATTCATGCCTCACCCACGGCAGACGGGACCGGCGGATCGAGCGGCCTCAACTTCCAGCTTGAAATGCCCAACTCCGGCCTCCTAAAAAAGGAAGCAATTGCCGAAGGACAGGCTAAGAAGGTGGAAGTGACCTTGCCGGAAGGAATGACGATAAACCCCTCCCAGGCCGAAGGTCTTGGCGCTTGCAGCCCGGATCAGTTCAGGCAGGAGAGGTTCGATTCGGGGCCGGGCGAAGGGTGTCCGGAATCCTCGAAGATCGGGAGTGTCGACATTACGACTCCTCTACTTGATGAGGAGGCCCACGGCGCCGTCTATGTGGCCAAGCCATACGACAATCCGTTTAACTCGTTGCTGGCGCTGTATATGGTGGCGAAGATTCCAGACCGAGGTGTGCTCGTGAAGCAAGCGGGCAAAGTGAAGCTCGATCCGACCACCGGGCAGATCGTCAGCACCTTCGACGACTTGCCGCAGATTCCGTTCGAATCGTTCAAGCTGCACTTCTTCGAAGGCAATCGGGCTCCGCTGGTGATGCCGAGCAGGTGTGGGAACTACGACATCGTCGCCAAGTTCACGCCGTGGAACGCATCGGACCCGAACAACCCGCTGCCGCAGGAGATCATTACGAGGTCGAGCAGCTTCACGGTCGACCAAGGACCGAACGGCGAACCGTGCCCGACCGGGACGCCGCCGTTCAAGCCAGGCTTCATCGCCGGCACGGAAAGCAACTCGGCCGGCAGCTATTCACCATTCACCGCGCGTCTGACTCGCAACGATAACGAACAGGAATTCACCCGCTTCTCGATCAAACTGCCGAAAGGCGTGATCGGCAAACTCGCGGGCATCCCCTTCTGCTCGGATGCGTCGATTGCGGCCGCGCGGGCGCGGACCGGGCCGAACGGCGGTCAGGAAGAGCTCGAACACCCGAACTGTCCGGAACCGTCCCGGATCGGGCGCCTGTCAGTGGGCGCCGGCGTCGGACCGAGCCTGACCTATGCGCCGGGCAAGATCTACCTCGCCGGGCCGTATCAGGGCTCGAAGCTCTCGATAGTGGCGATCACGACGGCCAAGGTCGGTCCGTTCGACCTCGGCAACGTGGTCATCCGCCAGGCGCTGAAGGTCAACCCCGACACCGCCGAAGTCACGACTGACGGCTTGAGCTCGGACCCGATCCCGCACATCCTGCAGGGAATCGTCGTCCACGCCCGTGACATCCGCATCTTCGTGGACAGGAAGGACTTCGTTCTCAACCCCACGAGCTGCGAACGGAAGACCGCGAAGGCCTCCGTCGCCGGGTCTGGAGCGCCGGTTGAAGTCACCTCGCCTTTCCAGGCCGCTGATTGCGCCAGCCTCGGCTTCAAGCCGAAGCTGGCACTGAGCCTGAGGGGAGGCACGAAGCGGGGCGACACGCCGCGGCTCAAGGCGGTTCTCAAGGCCCGTAAAGGCGACGCGAACATCGGCGCGGCCGTGGTGACCCTGCCGCACTCCGAGTTCCTCGAACAGGCGCACATCCGGACCGTCTGCACGAGGGTCCAGTTCAACGCCGGCGGCGGCAACGGCGAACAATGTCCGAAGGCCTCGGTGTATGGCCATGTGAACGCGGTGACGCCGCTGCTCGACGAACCGCTGTCGGGGCCGGTGTACCTGCGGTCTTCGAGCCATCGGCTGCCCGACCTCGTGGCGGCGCTCCATTCGGCCAAGGTCGACATCAACCTCGACGGGCGGATCGATTCGGTCAGGAACGGCCGGATCCGCAATACGTTCGAAGCCGTGCCGGACGCACCGGTGACCAAGTTCACGCTACAAATGCAGGGTGGCAAGAAGGGCCTCCTCGTCAACAGCCAGAACATCTGCCGGGGCAAGCATCGGGCGATCGCCACCTTCATCGGCCAAAACGGCAAGCGCCAGGAAACTCACCCGCTGGTGAAGGCCAGCTGCGGCGGCAAGGGGAAGAGGCACAAGCGTTAGGGAAGTAGCCGGCTCGACCCTGCGGGCGCACCAGCGCCTACAGAGTCGAGCCGTCGTTGTCCCCGCCGCTGGAACGAGGTGCGTTGCGGGCAAGCCGAATCGTCTCGACTGCCGGGTGCTTCGGGCTGGTCAGATGAGCCGACGCGCCCGCCGGCCGCCTCGATTGCTAAGCAAATCCAGCAATTTCCCGATGCTTGTAGGGGAAGCACCAGCATCTGCCGCAAGTTTGCAATTTATTTGCCGATGCACATGGTTAAGATGCCCGCGATCTTCTTTTCCCCCGGCCGCAAGTTCTGGATCGGCGTACTCGCGATCACCGCGTTCCTCGCCCTTCCGAGCGCCGCTACGCCCGCCGGCCAGATCGTCGTCTTCGGCTCCCACAAGGGGTCGACGCTGACCCTGAGCACCAGAGGCAGTCACATCGTCGTCACGGGCAGGATGGCCCGCCGCAGGCCGATCGGCTGCCACTTCACCCGCGGCGGCCACCGGGTTGCCGTCTGCTCGGCCCGCAATGCCTCGAGGATCGAAGTGGACATGGGGCCCTCGGGCGATTTCGTCAGGGTCGCCGACCGGCTGCCGATGCCTTTGACGGTCCACCTCGGCGCCGGCTCGGACAAGTTCATCGGCAACAGCGAGCGTGACATTTGCTACGGCGAAGGCTTCCGCCGCAATCGCTGCGTCGGCGGCCCCAACAACGACGTCTGCATCAGCGGGCCCCGCAGCAGCGACTGCGTCGGCGGACCGGGCAACGACTACTGCCGCACCGGCACTGGCAGCGACGGCTGCTGGGGCGGTCCCGGCAACGATGTCTGCCGGATGGGCCCAGGTCAGGACGGTTGCCACGGCGAAGGGGGCAATGACCGCCTCTACGGCGGCGCCAATCCCGACCAGCTCTACGGCGGCTCCGGCCGCGACTACTGCAACGGCGGCCCCGGCCGCGGCAGGTCCCACGACTGCAACTTCGGCCCGCGGCACTGAGGGGCCGGCAGACCCAACCTCCTACGATCCCAGGGTGACTTTAGCTCTGGGCCGTCACCTTCTCTTCCGCGAGCTCTCCAAGAGCGGCTGGCTGGCAATCGCCCTCATGATTGCGATCGTCTTGATTTTGCGGTTTTGGCCCGCGATCGTCGCCTGGATCGAGCGGCGAAGCCGCCCCTAATCTGGGTCCGGCGCGTGTCGACCTGCGAGAGCGGAGAGCGATCGACGGCGTTGCTTCGACTTCCGGCGCCGATCGCCTACAGCCCCATCGTCTTGCCGATGATCTCTTTCATGATCTCGTCGGTGCCGCCGCCGATCGGGCCGAGGCGGGCGTCGCGGACGGCGCGCTCGATGCCGTACTCGCGCATGTAGCCGTAGCCGCCGTGGATCTGGAGGGACTGGTCGGCGATCTCGAGGACCGCGCGCTGGGTCACCAGCTTCGCCATCGAGACCTCCTGGATGCAGCCATGGCCTTCGTGGAAGAGGCGCAGCGCGTTGTAGGTGAGGGCGCGGGAGGCCTCGGCGCGGGTGGCCATCTCGGCGACGTGGTGGCGGATCGCCTGGAACTTGCCGATCGGGCGGCCGAAGGCTTCGCGGTCGAGGGCGTAGGCGATCGTCGTCTCGATGAGCCGCTGCATGGCGCCGACGGCGCCGATCGCCATCAGCAGCCGCTCCCAGGCGAAGTTGGCCATGATCAGCTTGAAGCCGCCGTTCTCTTCGCCGAGCAGGTTCTCGGCCGGGACCTCGACGTCGCTGAAGGAGATTTCGCCGGTGTCGGAAGAGTGCCACCCCATCTTCTCCAGCTTGCGGCTGACCTCGTAGCCGGGCATCTCGCGCTCGAGGACGAGGAAGGAGATGCCGCCGTGCCCGCCCTCCTCGCTGGTCTTGCAGGCGCAGACGAGGAAGTCGGCGCGGACGCCGTTGGTGATGAAGGTCTTGGCGCCGTTGACGATGTAGTGGTCGCCATCGCGGCGGGCGGTGGTCGTGAGTGAGGCGACGTCGGAGCCGGCGCCGGGCTCGGTGATGCCGAGGGCGCCGATCTTCGCGCCGGCGATGCCCGGGACGAGCCAGCGCTGCTTTTGCTCCTCGGTGCCGAAGTTGAAGATCGGCGGCAGGGCGATCGAGGTGTGGGCGTTGAGCCCGGCGGCGACCCCGCCCGAGCCCCCCGAGCGGGCCAGCTCCTCGACCCAGATCGCGTCGTGCAGATGGGTGCCGCCCTGGCCGCCGTAGGCCTCGGGGAACTTGAGGCCGAGGAAGCCGAGCTCCGCGCAGCGCCGGTAGAGCTCGCGCGGGAATTCTCGCGCCGCCTCCCACTCGTCCACGTGCGGCGCGATCTCCTTGCCGACGAAGCGCCGCACCGTCTCGCGCAGCTCTTCGTGCTCGGCGCCGAAGGGCGGCAGCGTGGCGCGGGCACCGCTGTCCTTGACCACCGTCACCGCCGGGACGCTAGCGATTACGCTCGCCAGGCACAGCCATGGACTCCGAGACGCTCAGCCTGATCACAATCCCGCTCTTCACCGGCGGGATCGGCTACGTGACCAACTGGTCCGGGGTCTGGATGCTGTTCTACCCGGTCCACTTCCGCGGCGTGCGGGTGCCCGGCCTGAAGGCGCTCGCCAACGTCCTGCCGCGGCGGATCCAGCAGATCCCCGGCATCCTGCAGGGTGGCCTCGGCTGGCAGGGGATCGTTCCCTCACGGGCGGGGAAGATGGGCTCGATCGCCGCCGAAAAGGGGATCTCGAAGCTGGGCGGGCCGAGCGACTTCTACGACCGGCTCGACTCCGAGGCGATCGCCGAACACGTCCTCGAGTCCGCCGGTGGGGAAATCCACGAGGTCGTCGAGCGGATCATGGAGCGCGAGCAGCCCCAGCTCTGGCACGACCTTCCCCAGCGCGTGCGCGACGCCGTCCACTCCAGGGTCTCAGAGCAGCTCCCCGCGATCATCCGCGTCGTCACCGACGAAGTCGGCGAGCACGTCGACCAGCTCCTCAACGTGAAACTGATGGTGATCGGGCACCTCGAAGCCA
>DASSTG010000031.1:0-163466 GCA_035708105.1 Solirubrobacterales bacterium
AAACACTCGAGCGCGGCCCTAGCCGCGCGTTTTGAGAGGGGCCTCCGCGTCGCCCCCGACCGACGCCGTCTGCTCCTCGAAGTGCTTGCTGAGCATCGTCACCTGCCCCTGGTAGTTCGAACCCAGGCCGCTGCCGTAGAGCCGCTCCGCCGGCGCCGACATCCGCTCGAGCCCGAGCTTGCAGACCGGCTGGCGGTGCTCGACCATGAAGGAGACGTCGCGGGCCCGCACCTCGAGCGCGGCGCGGCTGCCGTGACGGCCGCCCTCCGGGTCGTAGCCGAAGCCGGGATCGAAGAAGCCGGCGTAGTGGGTGCGCAGCTCCCCCGCCGTCGGGTCGTAGGCCATCATCTCCGCCGCGATCTGCGGCGGGATGCAGACCCCCTCGGCCGAGAGCAGCAGATAGAAGATCTCCGGCTCCAGCACCACCCGGCCTCCCGGCTCGGGGTAGACCGGGTCCCAGTAGTCGGTCCAGCGGTAGGCGCGGATCCGCGAGAGATCGACCGGCAGGCTGTTCTTCTTCGCCCGGTAGCCGACGACGCGGTCGGTGGGGCCGGAGAGGTCGAGGCTGAGGAAGAGCCCGTCGCTGACCGCCATCTCCGACTGGCGCAGCGCGTGCGAGTCGAGGTAGAGCAGCGGGAACTCGTCCTGCAGGGCGCGGATGTCGTCGTCGCCGAGACGAACCTCGCCGCGGGAGAGCCGCAGCTGGTTCAGCGAGAGCCCCGCCCGCACCTGGATCGCAAACGACCGCGGCACCACCTCCAGGTAGAGCTTGCCGCCGTAGCCGGCGCGGATGTCGTCGAAGCGGTGATGGCGGTCGGTGATGACCCGGGTGAAGACGTCGAGGCGGCCGGTCGAGCTCTTCGGGTTGGCCTTGCCGCGCACGTCCTCGGGCAGGTTCAGCTCCTCGATCAGCGGCACCAGATAGGGCCGGTCGCGCTCGAGGACCGCCCCGTCACGGAGGTCGACCCGCTGGAAGGCCAACCCGTCGATCTTCTCCTCGACCGTCGATTCCACGTCGGGCAGGAAGGAGCAGCGCAGCGCCCAGGCGAAATCGCCCAGCCGCAGGTCGATGCTCGCCGGCTGCACCGCCTCCGGCCGGATCCGGTAGTCGCCGGAGCTGATCCATTCGGACTCGATCGCCTGGTTCAGCGCCTGCGACGGCAGGACGCCGCTGACCGCCTCGCTCATCCTGCGGAGACTATTCGCCGCGCCTCCTCCCCGCCGAGGTAGGCGGCGAGGATGAACTCGAGAATCTCCGGAAATAGGTCGGGAAGCCGCTCGGCTTCCCCCACCAGCAGCCTGCGGCCGAGCATCGAGGCGACCCCGCCGACGACCGCTTCGCCGGTCGCTGCAGGCACTTCGGCTCCACCGGGCCCGCTGGGCGCACCCCGCCGGAGGTCATCGACGAAGGCTTCGAGTGCGGCCTGGTAGCGGTCGTAGACGCCACGGCCGGCCCGCAGGCCTTCGACCAGGGCAATGCTGGCCAGCGCCGGTTCGGCGGTGAACAGCTGCAGGAGGGCACCGACCGTGTGATCCACCCGCACCGCCCATTCCGCTTCCCGCACCTCCTCACACACTTCCTGCAGCCGGCCGCGAATGCGGTCGATCGCCGTGTCGTAGGCGGCGATGAAACAGTCGTCCTTGCTCTTGAAGTGCTTGTAGAAGTCGCTCTTCGACACCGCGGCGCGCTGACCGATCAGCGAGACGGTGGTCTTTTCGTAGCCGACCTCGTAGAGGGCCTGAATCAGCCCGGCGATCAGTCGTTCGCGCTGATTCCGCGCGACGAACTCCGGCGAAAGCCCGTGACGTCCCCTCGGCAACCTCTCCATTTCCTATTGGAGTCTGCCACCGTACTGTTACTTTCGCCTCCCGGCTCCGTTCAGGTGGCCCACACCGAGGTAGGGCGAGAGGACGAACTGGGAAAGTTCCGGCAACAGATCGCCGACGCTCTCGGCCTCGCCACGGCGGACCTGCTGCTGCAGGATCCAGGCCACGCCACCGGCCAGCGACTCCTCGATCGTCTCCGGCAGGTCGAGGTCGTCGGGGGCGGTCCGGCGCAGTAGACCGACGAAATCGCGCATCCCGGCGTCATAGAGGCGGGCCGAGCCCGGAGTCGCCGAGATCGCCTCCACCAGGCACATCCGTGCCGCCGCCGGATGCTCCGCGATGTAATCGAGGAGCGCCTCGAGACCGGCAACGACCTGGTCGCCGAACGACGTGGTCCGTTCGCAGGCCGCTTCCACCACAGCTCTCATCTCGCTCAGGGTGGCGTCGACGGCGGAGAGGAAGAGGTCCTCCTTGCCGTCGAAGTTGTCATAGAGCGTCTTGCGGGCAACCCCCGCTCGCCGCACGATGTCGGCGATCTTCGTCGCCTCGTAACCTCGCTCCGCAGTCAGCTCGGCGATGGCATCCATCATCCGCCGGCGCTTATGGCCGGCGACGAACTCCCTGGGCAGCTCAGGCCGAATCGTCATCTCGATCCTCCCACCGCAAATGGCCTGCATAGCTCGTACGGAACGGCGGTCCCGAAGCGGGCGCGCCAGCGGCCTCTATTTTGGTACCGTGAGAAAACTTTCGTTGTTTTTAATTCAAACTTGTGAGTTTTTCGATGTCTTTCGATCGAATCCAACTGAACCAGGAGAACCTTCTTGCTGCGATCGGCGACGAGTGGCCGGCGGAGCAGGTCGAGGCTGCACTTGCTCTCCTCGCCAGCGGCAGCGGCAAATTCCCATCCGGAATGCGCAAGCTCCCCTCCGATCTGATCAGGGCGATCCAGCGGGAGCGACTGATCATCGCCATGCTCAACGCCGTCGCCGAGCTCGGCTACCTCGAAACCAACGTCCAAGACGTGATCGACCGGGCCGGCGTTTCCCGCCCGACCTTCTACGAGCACTTCTCGAACAAAGAGGACTGCTTCCTGGCCGCGTTCGACACCAGCGCCGAGAGGCTCCGCCGCAAAGTCGAGGACGCGGTGGGGGAGGGCGGCGACGTCTGGCGCGACCGGGTCCGGCTCGGCCTCGAAGCGCTGCTGCGATTCGCTTCCGGAGAACCCGATACCGCCCGCACGATGGTGGTCGAGGCGCGGGCCGCGAGCGCCACCGCGGTCAGGCGCCGGGTCGATCTGCTGGACGAGTTCGCCCGCTGCCTCGACGAGGAAGCGCGCCAACTCCTTCCCTCGGTCGGCGCGCGGAGCCCGCTCACCGCGTCCGGCATCGTCGGCGGGGTCGAATCCCTTCTCTATTCCCGGCTCTGTAAACACGAGTACGACCAGCTCGAGGCCCTGCTCCCATCCCTCATGTACTTCGTCGTCCTTCCCTATGAGGGGCATCAAGCGGCGAGTGAGGCGTTTGCAGTCAACTAACTCCAGAGTACTAAAATTAGACACGAAGTACAATCGCTCTTCCCTCAAGCAACCTCTCGTAAACCTAAGTCTTTTGCCCAGAGGCTTCAACTTCTCACTGGCCAGCTAGCCAGCCAGTCCACCCGCAGCTGGGCCCTGAAAGATTGCCCTTCGGGCCCTCCGCCGCCGAGCCGAGGTGAGAAATCTCTCACGGGCCGCTTAGACAGGGCGAATGAGACGGACCGATGATCGGGCCCATCGCAACGTCGAGCCCCCCGCAACCGGCCGAGGCCACGACGGATCGGCGGCCCCGGTACCGGCGGGGAGCGCCGCCGCTGGGGAGGCGGGTGCGTCGAATCGGGGTGTTCGCCGCCTGCATCTGCCTCGTACCGGCCGGGATCTCATACCTGGGGGCGATGACCGAAAAGCACAACGTCGGCCTCGGCGTCTCCAGCGTCGAGTGGCTGCGGCGGAACGGTGGCAACTCGCTTGTCTCCGAAATCGAGAACGCCTACTACACCCTCACCGCGCCCAAAAAGGGAGGGCCGGCGCTGAAGTCCCTCCCCCAGGTCGGCGTCATCGGCAGCGGGGCCGGCGCAGAACCGGGCACCGCCTCCTACCGGCCGCCGAACATCAAGCCCTTGATCCGCCCGGCTCTGCCCGGCGAGGGCGTGTGGAAGAAGGCGGGCGCCGGGGCCGGCGCGCGTCCCCCGGTTCTCCTCACCACCGTTCGCAGCGACCCCGAATACCCGCAGTTCGTCGCCGGCATCGCCTGGATCGACTCGGCGCGGACCAAGCTCGAATACGTCCCCGGACTGGACGAGCCGCCCGAACCGCTGCCCCATCGCGGCCCGGGGGAGGTCCCGACGAACAGCCGCAGGCGCGTGGTGGCCACCTTCAACGGCGGCTTCCCGCTGGAAACCTCGAATGCCGGCCTGATCTACCGGGGCAAGCTGGTCGAAGCGATGGTGAACGGCATCGCCACGGTGGTCGAGTACCGCGACGGGCGCGTCGACGTCGTCCGCTGGCACCAGGGCGCGGGCGCGCCGCCGAACGTCTGGTTCGCCAAGCAGAACCTGCCGCCGATCGTCTACGAAGGCAAGCTCAACCCGAACCTCAGCGACGGTCCCGAATGGGGCGAAACGGTCAATAACGCGACCCGCGTCTGGCGCTCGGGCCTCGGTGTCGACTCCCGCGGCAACCTGATCTATGCCGCGGCCAACTACCAGACCGTGGAATCGCTTGCGAAGATCCTCAAGCGAGCGGGAGCCGTTCGCGCACTGGAGCTCGACATCAACGAAGACTGGACCAGCTTCATCTCCTACCGCGAGCCGGGCGCAAGGTCTCCGAGCAACCTGCTGCCGGAAATGTTCCGCTCGCCGGAACGCTATCTGACGCCCGACGAACGCGATTTCTTCGCCGTCTACCTGCGCAGGGGGCAGCCCTGGTGAGCTCTCGGGGACGGGTCTCGGCAAAGGTCGAGAGGAGGCGGGCGCTCGTCGTCGACCTGGCCTGTGCGGCGCTGGTCGCAATCGTCGCGATCCTGGTTTCCGCCGGGATCGGAGTGGTCGGCGTCGGTGCGCTGATCGTGCTGGTGGCCGCCCTGGCGTGGGTGGGAATCGAAGCCGCACTCGCGCGAGGGCGGCGGCGGTCGCCGCGGCGCTAGCCGCAGGGCCCGCGCCGGTCGCATGAGACGCGCTCACTAGCATCGTGGCGGTGGAAATCCTGATTGTCGAGGATGAGTCGGCGATCGCCGACTTCCTCGAGCGCGGCCTGACGAGGGAAGGCTTCACGGTCCAGGCTGTCGCCGACGGCGCGGAGGGCGCGCAGCTGGCCCTCAACCATGCCTTCGACCTGGTGCTGCTCGACCGGATGCTGCCGGGCCGCAGCGGGCTCGAGGTGCTGGCGGCGATCCGCCGCCGCAAGCCGGCACTGCCGGTGATCATGCTGACCGCCAAGGCCGAGGTCGAGGACCGGGTCGAAGGGCTCGACCAGGGGGCGACCGACTACGTGACCAAGCCCTTCTCCTTCGCGGAGCTGGCGGCGCGGGTGCGCGCGCACCTGCGCCAGGCCGACAGCGAGGGGGGGACGGTCCTAGACGCCGGCGGCATCCGGCTCGACCTGGTCAGCCGGCGGGCCGAGCGCGAAGGAGCCTCGGTCGACCTTCCCAAACGCGAGGCCGAGCTGCTCGCCTACCTGATGCGACACGCCGGCCGAGTCTGCAGCCACGAGGAGATCCTCGCCGGGGTTTGGGAGTACGACCACGACCCGGGCACCAACATCGTCCAGGTGTACATCGGCTACCTGCGCCGCAAGCTCGACCGCCCTGGCTCGCCCGCCCCGATCGAGACCGTGCGCTCGGTCGGCTACAAGCTGAGCGAGCGCTGATGCGGGCCGTTTGGACAGGGCTCGGCCTGCGGGCAAGGCTCTCCCTCGCGATCGGCGCCCTGGTGCTGATCGCCTTCGGCGTAGTTTTCGTCGTCGTCCGGGCAGAGATGGCCGATGAGTCGCACATCATCGACCGCGAGGAGGCCCGCGAGCATCGGCCGGCAGGGTCTGGGACGGAGGCGGAGGCAAGCCGGAGGCTTTCGCCGATCTCCGATGCCCAGGAAGAGGTGGAAAGGACGTTCCTCGTCGTCGGCGGCGTCGCGCTCGTGGCGGCGCTGATCGGCGGCTACCTGATCGCCGCCCGCACCGCCTCGCCGCTGCAGCGGATGGCCGCCACCTCCGAGCAGGTCAGCTCCGGCGACCTGACGCCGCGGCTGCAGGACGAGCCGGCGGCAGCGCCCGAGCTGCGGGCGCTGATCGTCGGCTTCAACCGCATGCTGGAGCGCCTCGACCTCGCCTTCTCGCGGCAGCGCCGCTTCGTCTCCGATGCCTCGCACGAGCTGCGCACCCCGCTGACCGCGATCCGCGGCCAGCTCGAAGTGCTCGCCGGCAACCCTGAGACGGGGGCCGACGAGGTGCGGCGGGTGAAGGCGACCACGCTCGTCGAGGTGGAGCGGATGGAAGGGATGGTCGAGGAGCTGCTCGCCTTGGCCCAGCTCGACGAGCGCTCCGAGATCGAAATGAGCCCGGTCGACCTCGCCGCCCTGCTGCGCGAGCTGACGGCAGTGGACAGCTCAGGGGTGGAGTTGGACGCGCTGGCAGAGGGCCGTATCGTCGGCAACCCGGAGCTGCTCGCCCGCGTCGTCCGCAACCTGCTCGCCAACGCCCGTCGCCACGCGGGCGAGTCCGGCCGGGTGGTCCTCAGCTCGGCGGCGGCCGATGGCCTGATCGCAGTGCGGGTCGACGACGACGGGCCGGGGATCCCCCCGGCCGAGCGAGAGCGCATCTTCGAGCGCTTCCACCGGGCGGACTCGGCCCGGGGCCGCAATTCGGGCGGAAGCGGGCTCGGGCTGGCGATCTCGAGGGAGATCGTCGAGGCGCACGGGGGGCGAATCTGGGTCGAGGATTCCCCGTTCGGCGGCACCAGGGCCGCCTTCGAGCTCCCTCGCGCGGTGACCTGAGCCCTGAGAAAACTCTCACCGGTCGCTTAGGGAGCGCGTAGCGGGCGTGCCGAACATCGCTGTGTGTTCAAGCCCCAGAAAGGCGCGCTCGTCCAGGCGCGCGAGGAAGGAGTCGCCGGCAACGCTCGGCTCACCGCCGCCCTCGGAGCCTTGCTGCTGACCCTGCTTGCGGCCGAGGGGGTGACGATCCCCTTGATCGGGCAGCTGCGAGAGGAGCACATCCTGCTCGGCATGCTCCTGCTCGGCCCGGTGGCGGCGAAGCTCGCCACCACCGGCTATCGCTTTGCCCGCTACTACCTCGGCGCTCCCGCCTATGTGCACAAGGGCCCGCCGCCGACCGCCTTGAGACTGCTCGCCCCTGGGGTCGTCTTCACCACCGTCGCCCTCTTCGGCACCGGGGTCGCCCTGCTCGTCGTCGGCCCGAACAACGAGCTCGCCTTCCTGCACAAGCTCAGCTTCATCGCCTGGTTCGCGCTGATGACGATCCACGTCCTCGGTCACCTCCTCGAGCTGCCGGGACCGGCGTTCGCAGACTGGCGCGGGCGCGGCGCTCGCGTGGGTGGCGCCGGCTGGCGGCTCACTGCGATTGCGGCAACGCTGGCGTTAGGCGCCGGCCTGGCGCTGCTCAGCCTCTCCGCCGCGGGGTCGTGGGGCTGATGGGCCTCGACCGCGAGGTGGCGCGCCGGCGCGGCCAACGCAAGGTCGCTGCGATGAAGCGACGCACGGGGCAGCTGCGGCGGCGGGTCGTGGCGACCGCGATGGTCGGATTCGTGCTGCTGTGGACGGTGGTCTTCGTGCAGATGGCGACCGGCAACGATCCTGCGCTCGGAGGGGGCGGATCGGCGCGCCCACGAGCCGGGCGGGGCCCGGACCGGGAACGGCGCAGCCCACAGGCAACGGTGCCGCAGCCGAGCGAGGAGGGCGACGAGGAAAGCAGTCCTGTCGAGGAACCCGAAGTGAGCGAAACGGCCGGCATCGAAGCCGAACGGGCTGAAGCCGAAAGGCTGGAAGCCGAACAGCTCGAAATCGAACAGCAAGAAGCCGAAGCCCGCGAACTGGAAGAACTGGAACCGGTCGTCACGGGACAGTCGTGAGCGAAGCACGGCGGACCTTCGAGTGCTTCGGCGGCCTGGTCCACGTTTCCATCCACGGCCCTCCGTCGATGCAGCCCGAGAAGGCGGCGGCGGTTGCCGAAGCGAGGCTCCTGGCCGCCCACCGGCAGCTCTCGCGCTTCCTCCCCGGCAGCGAGCTCAGTCGCCTCAACCGGGACCCACGCGCGAGGGTCCCGGCCGATCCTTTGCTGCTGAGGCTTGTGAGCGCCGCCCGCAAGGCGGGCGAGCTGACCGACGGCCTCGTCGATGCGACGCTCCTCGGCGAGATCGAGGCGGCCGGATACCGGGATTCGATGCCGCGGCGTCCCGACCCCGGCCGGCCGGTGCAGCCGGAGGCGCCGGCGCCGGCCGGCCCGAGCCCGGCACGATCGTGGGCCATGCTTTCAGTGGACTGGCCGGCGGAAGCGATCGAACGGCCGCCCGGGGTCGAGATCGACAGCGGCGGCATCGCCAAGGGCCTGCTCGCGGACGAAGTCGCCGCGACCCTGGCCGAGTTTCCGGCCTATGCGGTGGACTGCTGCGGCGACGCCCGCATCGGGGGGACGGGGGGACGGCGGCGCCCGATCCGGGTCGAGGACCCGTTCGGGGGCGAGCCGGTCGGCTCGCTGGAGATCAGCGACGGCGGCGTCGCCACCAGCGGCATCACCCGCCGAAGCTGGGAGGGGATCGAGGGCGCCCCAGCCCACCACCTGCTCGATCCCAGCAGCGGCGAGCCGGCGTTCACCGGGGTGGTGCAGGCAACCGCGCTCGCCCCCAGCGCCTTCTTAGCCGACGTTCACGCGAAGTGGGCGCTCCTCTCCGGACCCGAGCTCGCCCCCTCGCGTCTCCCCTACGGCGGCGTCCTCGTCCTCGCCGACGGCGACACTGAGACCGTGGCGGCACCAACGCCGATTGCAACCCGGGCATGAGCGCCGCCCACCACCTCTTCTGGATCACCAGCCGGGCCGCCGGCGGGGCGGCGCTGCTGCTGTCGAGCGTCTCGGTCCTGCTCGGGCTGATGATGAGCTCGAGTCGGCGCAACCCGAACCGGCGCGACCTGCGCACCCTCCACGAGGCCCTCTCCCTGACCGCCCTGGCGATGGTCGCCCTGCACGGCCTATCGCTGCTCGGGGATGCCTATCTGAACCCCGGCATAGCTGGGATCCTCGTTCCGTTCGTCGGCGAGTACCGGCCGCTGTGGACCGGAATCGGGATCCTCGGCGGCTACGGCCTGGCGGTGCTCGGCCTCAGCTACTACCTACGGGACCGGATCGGCGCCTCACGCTGGAAGCGCCTGCACCGGCTGACCGCCGGCTTCTGGCTGCTGGCGATCGTCCACACGATCGGCGCGGGCAGCGACGCGGTCGAGCCGTGGTTCCTGATCCTCAACGCCGTCGTGATCGCCCCGGCGGCGCTCCTCCTCCTCTTGCGCTGGCTCGGCAGGACCTGGAGCGAGGGGGATGTCGCGCCCGGTGCCGCCGATCTTCGGCAGGAGAGCCAGGCCCTCTGAATTCGCGGGTCAGCCGGCGATCGTGAAGCCGATCGAGGCGGCTGCCGAGGCCACCCCGCCGGCGACGGCGGTGAGGCGCAGGCGGTAACGGCCTGGCGGCAGCCTGCGGCCGTGGACCGTGCCTCTGAAGCGGTAGGCGTTGCCACCGGCGCTGCCGTCGAATTCCAGCATGCCGCGGCCGGCGACGCCTCGAAAGCAGCGCGGCCTCCCCGCTCCCTTGACACACTGCCCGCCTTCCAGCCGACCGGTGAGGATCTGCGTGAAGGCGAGCCGGACCCGGGCCGGCTGGTCGAGCCCGAAGCGGAACGTGGTGCCGAGCGGCAGGCGCGAGCCTTCGGCAGCCGTCCTGCGCCAGCGGCGGTGCGATTGGCGCAGATCTGAGAGGACGGGGGCGGTGGAAGCGGGAACCGAGCCGAGAGGTTCAGGCTGTTGTTGGGTGCCGGAGGAATGCGGACCCTCAGCGGAACCGGGTTCTTCGGGAGGTCCAGGTTCTTCGGGGGGTTCGGGAGCGCAGGGGTCGGTACCGGGATCGAGGGCGGGGTCGGGTTCGATCGTGATGGTCCGGGAGTCGCTCGTTTCGTTTGCCGCCGCGTCGGTGCCGGTGACGGTGACGGTGCGTTCGCCGGCGGTGCTGTAGCAGTGGCCGACCGACGCGCCGGCGCCGGCGCCGCCGTCTCCGAAGTCCCAGGAGCTCGTGACGGGCGACCAGACGTCGGATACCTCGACCGACATCGGGACCGTCTGGCCGACGACGCCGGTCGCGGGCACGACCAGTTCGTTGATCTCGGGGGCGACGGGATCGAAGACGCGCGAACGAACCGCCCGGTTGCTCCCGTTCAACCCCGACCACACAGCCGTGACGGTCCCCTGCGGATCAACTGCCATCCGCGGGAAGAGCGTGTTTCCGGTGGACAGGGTGAGGGGAGAGCTCCAGGTCCCCCCGGCGCTGCGACGGGCGGTGCGCACGAGGTAGTTCGGCGCGGACCAGCCTTCCCAGACCGCGGTGACGTTGCCCTGCGGATCGGCGACCAGCTGATCGATGGATGGACCGGGTTCAAGCACCCCGCCGGGGCTGGTCGCCACATAGACGATCGGGCCCCACGACCCGTCGGAGCTGCCACTGCGGGCCTGAAGGCCACTGGCGGTACCCGTGGCAAGCGGCCCCCACTCCCAGACCACCGTCGCGTTGCCGTCCGGATCGACCGCCAGCTCGGGATTCATCGCCAGCCCGTCTTCCCTCGAGATCGTCAGGGGAACGCTCCACGAACCGCTGGTCAGGCGAGCGGTCTGGACGAAGTAGTGAAAGCCGCTGGCGGCGTGGATGTCTTTCTGCTGCCAGACAGCAACCACGTCGCCGTTCGCGTCGATCGCCAGCTGCGGCCTGACCGACAGCGCGTCTTCGCCTGACACGTCGACCGCCGCGGAATCCCATTCGCCCCCCGCCGGCCGCGTCTTCGACTGGACGATCCCCTCTTCCCCGCCCAGGTCCCAGATCGCCGTGAGATCGCCCTGCGGGTCGGCGACGACATGGGGCCAGACGGCGAACGCGGTTTCGTCGGAGAGTGCCACCGGCCGGCTCCATTCGCCACCGGCGGGGTGGCTGGCAGCTTCCACAAAGCGTTCTTCGTATTCCGGTTCGTTTGTCCAGACCGCCGTGACTTCGCCCTGCGGGTCGATGGCGACGTCGGGTTCGCCGGCGTGGCCGTCGAGGGGGGAGAGCGTCACCGGCTGGCTCCATTGGCCTCCAGCAGGACGGATTGCGGCACGGACGACTTCGCTCGCGCCGTATTCGAACCAGATCACAGCCGCATCGCCGGCGGGGTCGACGACGATCTTCGGCTGCAACGGTTGCGCAGTGCCAGTGGAGATCTGAACCGGGGCGCTCCAGCCGCCGCCGGCGGGCCGGGTCGCGGCTTCGAGGTATTCCCGTTCCCCTTCGTGTTCCGCCCAGTTGACCCACACGGCAATCGCTTCGTCCTGGGCATCGACCGCCACGTCCTGCAACGACCCGCCGTACTTCGAGGCGTTCGAAACGATCGGCGAGGCATTCACCTGAGGGAGCCAGCCGGCCGCCGTGGCGCCGGTGGGGCCGTTGGCCAGCAACCCGACGATCACCACAAGGAATGCAGCCCCCCCACGCTTCATACACACGCGAGTATCCCAAACATCGCTCGCTGCAAAGCGGAGGGGGCTGGGATTCGAACCCAAGACCGAGTTGCCGCCGCCGTCGCTGCCGGCTCGTGGGAGTGAGAGCCTATTGCTCGATGCGCTGGTTGATCGGACACCGAGCCCGCATCCTCGCCGCCCTCGCTCTCGGCGGCATTCTCGTCGGCGGCGGGCTCCACCTCGCCGGGGCCGGAGCGGCCGGCGATGGTGTCTGGGCCACGGTGCTGGCGCTGCTCTCGGTCGAGCTCGCGATCGAGGTCGGCCGCACCGTCCTCGTCGAACGCCACATGGGCGTGGACACGATCGCCCTGGTGGCGATGGTCGGCGCCCTGGCGCTCGGGGAACTGCTGGCCGGCCTGGTGATCGGCCTGATGTTCTCGGGCGGCCTCGCCCTGGAGGAATTCGCCTCGACCCGCGCCCGTCGCGAGCTGGCGGCCCTGGTGGAAAGAGCGCCGAAGTGGGCGCGCATCCGCACCGAGGAAGGGCTGCGCGACACGCCGGTCGAGCAGGTCGAGGTGGGCGACGTCGCCGTGGTCCGCACCGGCGAGGTCGTCCCGGTGGACGGCACCATGCTGAGCGAGAAGGCGGTGGTCGACACCAGCACCCTGACCGGCGAGCCGTTGCCGGTGACCCTCGGCGAGGGGATGGGGGTCCTCAGCGGCACCGCCAACGCGGGGGCTCCGTTCGAGGTGCGCGCCGACCGTCCAGCGGCCGAGAGCGCCTACTCCGCGCTGGTGCGGCTGGTCGAACAGGCCGAGACCGAGAGGGCTCCCCTGGTGCGGATCGCCGACCGCTACGCGGGCTTCTTCCTGCCCGCGACTCTCCTCATCGCCGGGGCCGCCTGGGCCCTCAGCGGCGACGCGGTCCGGGGGCTCGCGGTGGTCGTCGTAGCGACGCCGTGCCCGCTGATCCTGGCGGCGCCGATCGCCCTCGTCTCCGGGCTCTCGCGCGCGGCGAGCGAGGCCGTCGTCGTCAAGGGGGCGGGCGCGATCGAGACCCTGGGCCAGGTGCGCACGGTCCTCTTCGACAAGACCGGCACCCTCACGGTGGGGACGCCCGAGGTGCGGCAGATCGCGCCCCGCCCCGGCTTCGACAGCGCCGAGGTGCTGTCGCTGGCGGCCTCAGTGGACCGCATGTCCGCCCACGTCCTGGGAGCGGCGCTGGTGCAGGCGGCAAGCGAGGAGGAGTTGAGGCTCGAGGAGCCCTCGCAGGTGGAGGAGGACCCCGGCCAGGGCATCACCGGGACGGTGGGGAGCCGCCGGGTGGCGATCGGCAGCCGCCGTTTCCTCGCCGAGCACGGCGTCGCCGTCGAGGAGCTGGAAGCGGGAGCGATGGTGGACGGGCACGGCTCCGGCGAGGCCCGCGTCCTCGTCGGCGTCGACGGGGTCCTCGCCGGGGTGATCGTGATGGCCGACGACCTGCGCCCCGACGCCCGAGGCATCGTTGCCCGCCTGCGGGCAGAGGGCGTCCGGCAGATCGCGATGGTCTCCGGCGACCGCCGCTCCGTAGCCGAGCGGGTCGGGCGCGAACTCGGCGTCGACCGCGTCTACGGCGAACAGTCCCCGCAGGACAAGCTGGAAGTGATCCGGCGCCTGCGCGAAGAGCCGATGCAGGGATCGGTGATGATGGTCGGCGACGGCGTCAACGACGCCCCCGCCCTCGCCCTGGCCGACATCGGCGTGGCGATGGGGGCGGCCGGCGCCACGGTCTCCTCCGAGACGGCGGACGCGGTGATAACGGTGGACCGCGTGGACCGGGTCGCCGACGCCATCCACGCCGGCCGGCGGGCGCTGCTGATCGCCCGCCAGAGCGTCGTCGTCGGCATGGGCCTGAGCCTGACCGCGATGGGCTTCGCCGCCGCCGGCTACCTGCCCCCGCTCGCCGGGGCGCTGCTGCAGGAGGGCATCGACCTCGCGGTGATCCTCAACGCCCTGCGGGCGCTGCGAGGCTGAGGCCCGCCCCGTTACACAGCGGTTCCGACCAGGGCCCCTACGCCCGCGGTCACGGCCATCGCGGTCGCGCCCCAGAAGACGACGCGCAGGACCGCACGCGCGATGGGGGCGCCGCCGAGCCTGGCGCCCAGAGCGCCGAGCCCGATCAGCGCCAGCAGGGTCACGAGGGCGCAGGCGACGACGCGGCTCGAAGCGCCGAAGGCGCCGATCGCGAGCAGGGGCAGGAGGGCGCCGACCGCGAAGGAGAGAGCCGAGGCGCCAGCCGCCTGCAGGGGCCGGGCGCGGCGGTCCTCCGGCAGGCCGAGCTCGTCGCGCGCATGCGCTTCGAGGGCGTCGTGCTCGGTGAGGCCGCGCGCGACTTCGACGGCGAGCTCCCGCCTCAGCCCTCGGCCTTCGTAGATCCCCGCCAACTCCCGCAGCTCGCCCTCGGGGTCGGTCGCGAGCTCGTGCCGCTCGAGCCGGAGATCAGCGTCCTCGGTGTCGCGCTGGGAGCTGACGGAGACGTACTCGCCGGCCGCCATCGAGCCGGCGCCGGCCATCAGCCCGGCGATGCCAGCGGTGAGGATCGCGCTGCGCGAGGCGCCCGACGCCGCCACGCCGAGGACGAGGCTGGAGGTCGAGAGGATGCCGTCGTTGGCACCGAGGACGGCCGCGCGCAGCCAATTCGAGCGGAAGCTGAGGTGTCCCTCCGCGTGCAGTGGCCCCCAAGGCATGAACCGAGGCTATCGGTGACATCTTTGCCCTGAGCGGAGGGGGTGGGATTCGAACCCACGAGCCGCCTTACGACGGCCAACGGTTTTCGAGACCGCCCCGTTCAACCACTCCGGCACCCCTCCGAGGCACTACAGAGCCGAATCCTAGCTAGGCCAAATCTGGAGGGAACGTCCGGGCGATCGCAAGCATTTGCTTCCGCTCGGAATGCACCGCGGCACGTGCGGATCATCACCCCGCAGGACCTGCTTGCGGAGTCGCGGACTCCTTAGCCACAGGGGGTGCCGCTCAGGCAGTCCTCGAGACTCAGGCACTCACAGCGCAGACCCGCTTCCAGAATCCTCTTCATGGCCTGAGCCTCGACGAGCGTTTGCTCCACCTCGGGAAGCTTGTTGGAAGCCAGCCGCCGCCAAACCACCGACGGTGGAGTACGGCGGGAAACGCCAGAAAGGATGACCCGAATCTCGGCGAGCGTAAACCCCGCCCGCTTGGCCACCGCGACCATTTCGATCTGCTGCAAACCCTCACGGTCGTAGCGGCGCTTGCCGCCAACTCGTCGCGGCGCCTTCAGCAGGCCCGCCGTCTCCCAGTAGCGGAGAGTAGAGGCGGGGACTCCCGCAAGGCGAGCTGCTTCCCCGATTGTCAGTTCATCTTCGACGGCCATCCAAGCTTGACTTAAAGCTTACTCGAGGTGATAGGCCTTTCGACGAACTGACCCATAACGAAAGGAATAGGCGTGTCGGATACGTCTTCCAGTTCCACAAGTCCTGTTGAAGATGGCGCGAGCTCCTCGGCCCCGCCCCGAGGCACCGAGGCGCCAGTCAGCCCTCTTGATGGTGGTTGCTGTACCAGCGACGAGGCGGAGATGAGTCGCCCCTCCCGAGCAGTCCGCGCGGTCGCCGGGGTTGGCTACCTTGCGATCGCCGGCGCATTGAGCTCACGTCAGCTGCCGGGCAGAATCGCTCTCTGGCCGGCGGCTCTTGTCCCCACCTGGTTTGGGATCTCCCATCTCGTTGCGAGCATGACCGGCTACTCAGGCTGTCCAGAGCTCGGGGCCATTCCCAGCGTCATGCTTGCGCGACCGGTCGCGACCGGCTGCGGGTCGTGGGAAAGAATCGATCGACGCCTGGGCTCCTTTGCATCGCAAGAGCCGGCCTGCTCCGCTTAGCCGATGAAAGGGCCAGGGCTGCATGGGCGGGCGCAGGCCGCCGCCCGGGCTTCAGGAACTCCGGCTGCCTGCCGACAAGACTGTGTGTCCAACGAGCAGACCAAGGCCGGGCAGTTCTTCGACCGCCATCCCCGCCTGCTGCGGGCGCTGGCGCTGTGCGCCCTCGTCTGGGGCCTCGGCTACCTGACCTGGCGCGTCGGCTGGAGCGGCGAAGGGGCCAGCCCGGTCGTCTTCGCCATGCTCCTCGCAACCGAGGTCTACGGCCTCTACGCGCTGGGGATCCTGACCTGGTTCTCGTGGTCGCGTCCGGCCGCTCGGCGGCCTGCGACGACTCCGGGGCGCAAGGTCGACGTCTACGTCTGCACCTATGACGAGCCGGTCGAGGTGGTGATGGCGACGCTGGCCGGCTGCCGTGCCCTCACCTACCCCCATACCACCTACCTGCTCGACGACGGACGGCGAGAGGAGATGAAGGAGATCGCCGAGCTGGCCGGCGCCGAGTACCTGACTCGCCCCGACAGCGCCAACGCCAAGGCCGGCAACCTCAACGCGGCGCTGCCGCGGACCGAGGGCGAGCTCGTCTTCGTCCTCGACGCCGACCACGTGCCGATGCCCGACGCCCTCGACGCCCTCGTCGGCTACTTCGACGACGAGCGGATGGCGATCGTGCAGACCCCGCATGACTTCTTCAACCACGACTCGGTCCAGCACTACGTCGTCGGCCGCCACGAGCAGTCGCTCTTCTACCGGGTGGTCTGCCCCGGCAAGGACCGCCATGGCGCCGCCTACTGGTGCGGCTCGGCGGCGCTGATCAGCCGCACGGCCCTGCTCGAGATCGGCGGCGTGGCGACGGAGACGATCGCCGAGGACTTCCACACGACGATCCGGCTGCTGCGCCACGGCTGGCGCACCCGCTATCACGACGAGGTCCTGGTCCAGGGGCTGGCGCCGCACGACCTCGACGGCTACCTGCTGCAGCGCGACCGCTGGGCCCGCGGCAACCTCGCCGTCTACACCCTGCCCGAGTCGCCGCTGCGGGCGAAGACGATGAGCCCGAAGCAGCGCCTCTCCTTCCTCGCCAGCCTGCTTGCCTACCTCGCCCCGCCGATGCGGCTGCTGCTGCTGCTGACGCTCGGAGTGGTCCTCTGGACCGGCGAGCTGCCGATGAAGATCAGCGTCGTCGCCCTGGCCGCGCTCTGGGTCCCCTACGTGGCGCTCAACTTCGGCGCCGGCGCAGGCCTGGCCCGTGGCTACATGCGGATCCCGGAGAGCGCCCACTACGAGCTGCTGACGATGGAGATCTACCTCCGGGCGCTGCGCTGCGCGGTGCGCCCCGGGCGCACCGCCTTCGAGGTGACGCCGAAGCAGGGACGGGATGGCGGCGGCTTCGAAGCGCTGCGAACGCTGCACCTCGTCCTCTTCTGCACCATCCTGCTGGCGACGGGGACGATCATGCGCCTCCTGGACCTCGCCGGGGTCGGGCCCCTGCCGGACCTTCCGGGCATCGCCGCGATCGTGGTCCCCCTTCTGGGCCTCTACGAGCTGCGACGGCTGCTGGCCACCAGCTGGTCTGTTGCCCGCCGCCGCCAGCGCCGGCTCGTCTACCGCTTCGAGGGCGACGCCGAGGCCCACGTCTACGGTCCCGAGGGGCACACCCCGGCGCGGCTGATCGACGCCTCAGCCGCCGGAGTCGGGCTCGTCGCCGAGGCGCCGCTGGAGCTCGGCAGCAAGCCCGCCGTGCTGCTGCAGCTGGCCGATGCCGGCGGCAGGCTGCACGAGATCGCCGTCAAGGTCGAGGTGCGCAGCTGCCGTGAGGCCCATGGCAGGCACCTGATCGGGGCGACGATCGCCGAGATCGACCCCGACGCACGACTGCGCCTGATGGAGTGGTGCTACGTGGTCTGCAGCCACGAGCGCCTGCGCGGCCATCGTCCCACCGTCCCGCTCGCGGACGAGGAGGCGATCGTCGTCTCCCTCGACGAGCACCGCGAGCCCGGGCCAGTACCCCTGCGGCCTTCGATCCCCGCGCTTCGCCAGGCTTAGGACGCTAGTCTTTACCGACACGGCGGTTTCTGACTAATCGCCGAAACCAGTCGAGAGGGCCGGCATCCTCGGCCAAGAAATGCCGACCCCCTCATTCCGTAACGGAGACGACTCAGACACTCCATTACATCCTTGAGTATAGAGTTTCCCTCAACTACTCCGGGTGTTCCTAGGGGGCCGAGCTCGCAATCAGCGGGATTAGGCGATGGAATCCCCTCGACGCCGTAGAGCAAGCAGTGCAAGGAAGAGGGAGATTGACAGTGCTTTTGCACGGCAATCTCCCGATGACGCCGCAATGCGCCGCTCTACGGCGTCGAGCGGAGAGGGTGGGATTCGAACCCACGAGGCGGGTTAACCCCGCCCACGCGATTTCCAATCGCGCTCCTTAAGCCACTCGGACACCTCTCCGGGTCCTCACAGCGTATCGGCGCTCCTGCCGCGGCGGCCGGCGAAGAAGTCGCGCAGCAGCGCGCCGCACTCCTCCTCGCACACCCCTGCGATCACTCGCGGCCGGTGGTTGAGGGCCGGCTCGGCGAGGACGTCGAGGACGCTGCCGGCGGCACCGGCCTTGGGGTCGGCGGTGCCGAAGACGACGGTCGGAACGCGGGCGAGGACGATCGCCCCCGCGCACATCGCGCACGGCTCGAGGGTGACGTAGAGCGTCGTGCCCGGCAGGCGCCAGCCGCCGAGCCGTTCGGCCGCGGCCCGGATCGCCAGCACCTCGGCATGGGCAGTGGGATCGCGGCGCAGCTCGCGCTCGTTGCCGGCGCGGGCCAGCAGCTCGCCCTCGCGGAAGATCGCCGCCCCGATCGGGACGTCGCCGTGGCGCTCGGCCTCGCGTGCCTCTTCGATTGCGACCGCCATTCCCGGCCGATGTGCTGCAAGGTCCTCGTCAAGAAGATTGCCGGCGTTCATGACTTGGGAGTATGTCCGCCGACAACTTCCGCAGCGGCGCGGTGTTTTTCAAAGGGCACGGCCGGGCGCGGGGGTGCCGGCGGGCAGCGAAAGAGATGAGACGACTTCTGCGAATCCTCCTGCCGCTGGCGGCACTAGCGGTCATCGGACCAGCACCGGCCGCCGCCCAGGCCCGGACGGCGGTGGGGGCGGCGCACGGGTTCGCGCCGCACCAGCTGGTGGTCAAGTTCGACGGGCAGCGCCGCGGCCGCGCAGTCTCCCTCGGCCGCGGCGCGGGAGTGCGGCAGGCGGTGGTGGCGCTGAGGCAGAACCCGCGGGTCGTCTACGCCGAGCCCGACTACATCGCCACCGCTTCGACGAGCAGCGGCGAACCCTTCGACCCGAACGACCCAGGGGCGCTCGGCGACATCGAAGTCGGGACGCTCGGCAACTGGGCCTACAAGCAGTGGAACTTCCTTTCTCCCGAACCCTTCGCCACCGCCGCGCTGCCGGTCTCGCCGGGTGGGATCGACGCGGTCGGTGCCTGGCGCAACCTGATCGAGGCCGGCCGGCCGGGGGCCGCCGGCGTCGTCGTCGCCGTCCTCGACACCGGGATCGCCTACCGCTCCTATAAGCGACGGTTCCGGCGCAGCCCCGACTTCGCCGCCGGCCAGTTCGCCCCGGGCTATGACTTCGTCGGTCACGACCGCCTGCCGCTCGACGAAAACGGGCACGGCACCCACGTCGCCGGGACGATCGCCGAGCAGACGAACAACGGGATCGGCCTCACCGGACTCGCGTACGGGGCGAAGCTGATGCCGGTGCGGGTGCTCGACCGCAACGGCCGCGGCAACGCGATCCAGATCGCCAAGGGAATCCGGTTCGCGATCGCCAACAAAGCGCAGGTGATCAACATGAGCTTCAACTTCGCCTGCCGCAAGAAGGTGCCGGTGGTCGACGAAGCTCTGAAGGAAGCCTTCGAAGCGGGGATAGTCACCGTCGCCTCCGCCGGCAACCTCGGCTCGGAGGGCTGCGTCTCGGAGCCGGCGACGGGGCCGCGGGTGCTCGGCGTCGGCGGCAGCACCGAGGGAGCCTGCCTCGGCGACTACTCGCTCGCCGGCAGCGGGATCGACCTGCTCGCTCCCGGCGGCGGCCTTCCCAAGAGCGGCTGCCCCTCGGTCGCGGCGCGGCCGATCTACCAGGTGACGCTGCGCCCCGGCAGCACCCGGAGCTTCGCCATCCCGGCCACCTACGTCGGCACCTCGATGGCCGCCGCCCACGTCTCCGGCGCCGCCGCGCTGGTCCTGGCGAGCGAGGCGATCAAGCACGACCGCAAGGGTCACGGCTTGGTCGAAATGGTGCAGCGACGGCTGCGCAACACCGCCCGCGACCTCGGCCTGCCCCGCACCGAACAGGGCGCCGGCCTGATCGACGTCGGCCGGGCCACTGAACCCAGGCGCGCCTCCTGACGGCGTCTGACCGGATCGGATGTCGTCAGGTCGTTCTGACGATGATGACGCTGCAGGGAGCGTGGTGGGAGACGTTGTTCGGCACGCTGCCGAGCAGGTAGCGGCGGGCGCCGGTCATCCCCTTGTTGCCGACCACGATCAGGTCGGCGTTGACTTCTTCGGCGACGTTGAGGATCGCCTCGGCGGGATCGCCCTCGACCGGGTGGGTCTGCACCTCGAGACCCTTCTCCTTGGCGTCGGCGGCGGCGGCGTCGAGGACGAGGTTGACGTCCTCACGCGGGCCGATCTCGTACTGGACGTCGGCCGGCGCTTCGGACTGCTCGGCCTGGACCCGGCGGCCGGAAGCCGGCTGGTAGGCGCTGACGATGTTGATCGCCGCCCCGGTGAGCCGAGCCAGCTCGATCGCCTGGCCGACGGCCTGGGCGGCAGTTTCGGAGCCATCGGTACCAACCACGATGCGTTTGAACACGCCGTCTCCTTGGGTCGCTGGACCGCCCGATACTAACGCCGGCTCGCCTGCGGTTCCTGCTGCTTCGCCGGCAGCCCCCGGAAGCCGTCGCCGAGGATTTCGTTCGGCGTTTCGACCAGGCGGACGATCCCGATCACCATCGCCGCCGCGAGGCAGACGACGAGGATCGCGATCGAGGCCTTCCAGACGAGGGGCATGGCCCAGACCCTAGAGGTCGATGGCTGCGCGGCGCCCCGTTAAGGTTGGCGCGATGGCACTGGAGAAGGTGGCCGACGGGGTCTGGCTGCTGCGGGGCGACTTCCGCGGCGCGATGAACGTCTACTTCATCGAGGACGGCGACGGAGTCGTCCAGTTCGACGCCGGCACCAAGGCGATGCGGAAGCAGGTAAGAACCGCCGCCGAGGAGCTCGGCGGCCTGAAGCGGGTGGTCCTCGGTCACGCCCACGCCGACCATCGCGGAACCGCTCCCTACCTGGACGCGCCGGTGCTCTGCCATCCCGACGAACGGGCCCGCGCCGAAAGCGACGCGTGGAGGCCGCCCTACTGGGACCTCTCGCAGCTGCCGGTCGCCTGGGTGCGCTGGCTCTACCCGTTCCTGCTGAAGCGCTGGGACGGCGGCGCGGTGAAGATCGCCGAGACGGTGATCGAAGGCGACGAGGTCGCGGGGTTCGAGGTGCTGCACTTTCCGGGGCACGCGCCGGGGCTGATCGGGCTCTGGCGCGAGAGCGACCGGGTGGCGCTGGTCAGCGACGTCGTCTACCTGGTCGATTCGGCGCGGCTGAAACCGCTGCCGGAGGGCGAGGCGAGCGTCCCCCACCCCGCCTGGGCCTGGGACCACGCCAGGGCAAAGGAGTCGGTGCGGCGGCTGGCGGCGCTGGAACCGCGCGTCGTCGGCGCCGGCCACGAGCATCCGCTGCGGGGCGAGAACCTGCGCGAGACGCTGGAAGCGGCCGCCGAGAAGTACTGAAAGCGCCCGCTGCCATAGGTTCTGGCGCCTGATGATCGGTACCTACGCCTCGGCGGCGCTGATCTGCGCGGTCTCGCTGCTGGTCGGCCGGGCCGTCCTCTCCCTCGCGGGACGGGACCAGTGGTCGTGGCTGGAGCCGGCGGTGGGCTTCGGCGCGGTCCTGACCGCAACGGGCCTGGTGGCCCGCGCTCCAGGTCACGGAACCTCTTCCACCCTGGCGCTGGCCGCCCTCATCGTCATCGCAATCCCGGTCGTCTGGCGCGGGATCCTTCGACCTCGCCCGGATTCCGCGGGAGCCGGCTCCCGCCCCCACCCCTGGCAAGAAGGCCTGCCGGTGGCGGTCGTCGTCCTGGTCGCGCTGGCGATCCCGTTCGCGGTCAGCGGTCGCTGGGGCCTGCTCGGCGTCGGCTTCAACAACGACCTCGGCCTGCACCTGGCCTGGGCGGAGTGGCTGCGCAGCGGCTTCGGCCCGGCGCCGGATTCCGGCTACCCGCTGGGGCCGCATGGGCTGGCGGTGGCGACGGCGGCGGTGCCCGGGATCGACCTCGGCCAGGCCTTCCTCGGCGAGATCATCGCGATCGCGGTGATGACCGGGCTGACCGCGCTCGGCGCGCTCCGGACCATGACGGCTGGACGACGCACCATCGCCGCGGCAATGGTCGCCATCTCCTACCTCGGCGCCTCCTACTACGCCCAAGGAGCCTTCAAGGAGCTGGCCGAGGCCCTCCTCTTCCTAGCCTTCGCCGTCTATCTCACCACCCTGGATGCCACGCTAAGGCCTGCGGACCAGGCCAGGAGGAGGGGTCCTCCAGACACTCAACCGCGAGCGCGGCGAGCGGTGTCTGGAGGACCCCTCCTCCTGGCCTGCCTGCCCCCCCTGGCGCTCGCCACCGGCATCTTCTTCTCCTACAGCTTCGCTGGCGCAGCCTGGCCGATCGCCGCGCTGGCGCTCTGGAGCCTGACCCTGCCGTCGGTGCGGGCGGCGCTGCGGCCCCGGGCGCTGCTGCGCTTCCTGCTCCGACCGCTGACGCTGATCGCGATCGCCGGCCTGGTCGGCATCGCGCTCCTCGTCACCGTCGTCGGCCCGTTCGGCTTCGCCGGCAGCTTCAACAAGGTCGCCGGCACCAACACCTACGGCCCGGTCTCCCCGATCGAGGCGCTGGGCCTTTGGCCCGCCGCCAACTACCGCCTCGACGCGGCCGGCGGCGCCGACCTGGCGGGCCTGGCGGGTGCGATCGCCGTCGTTGCGCTCCTCGCCGGCATCGCCTGGTGGGTCAGCCGCCGCGAAGCGACGATCCCGATCGCCCTCGGCGCCGGCGCCCTCCTCTACCTCGCCTCGCTACCGACCAGCGGCGACTACGCCCAGGCCAAGGCCCTGATGATCATCTCCCCCCTGGCGATGCTGGTGATCGTCCGGCCGTTGCTAACCGAGCTCCCGCGGCTCGGACGCCGGGGAAGGGGTCTCGCCGGACCCTCCCCGCTGTTGTCCGCCGAGACCCCTTCCCCGGCGTCCCCAGCGCTTCGTCTGGGCTGGGCCGTGCTGGCGGTGGCGTTCACCATCGGCGCCGCCTACTCCAGCTTCCTGGCCTTGCGCGAGGCCCCGGTGGGACCGCCGGGGCACGGGGCCGAGCTGAAGGCGTTCCTGCCGATTCTCCACGGGCAGCCGGTGCTCTACGCGGGGCAGGACCGCTACGCCGCCTACGAGCTGCTGGGAGCCGACACGCACGTGCCGCTGGTCGAGTTCCCCGACCCCGCCGTCGCCCCCAACCCGCAGAAGCCGTTCGACACCGGCGATGCCTACAGCCCGATCGACTTCGACTCCTTCTCGCGTGGCACCCTCGACCGCTTTCCCTACGTGATCACCGGCCGCGCCGGCTGGAACAGCCAGGCGCCGCCCAACTTCAGGCGCCTCGCCTCGACGGCGTCCTACGTGCTCTGGAAGCGGACGGGACCGACCCCCGAGCACCGCAACGTCCTGCTCGAGGGGACCCAGGCAGGCGCCTACGCCGGCTGCGCCTCGCCGGAGATCCGCGTGCTCCTCGCCAACCAGGGCCGCGCCTCGCTCTTCCCCGGCGCGGTAATCGGCGAGAAAGGGCGCTGGGACAACGGCAGCGTCCTCGGCACCGGCGCGGAGACCTCGCAGTCGCTGAGGCTGCCGGCGGGGGCCTGGAACCTCTCGATCCAGTACTTCTCCCCCTTCGACCTGACCCTCTCGGCGCCGGGCTTCAGCGAATCGCTCACGGCCGCGCTGGACGGTCAGCGCCCGAACACGATCAGCCTCGGCAACAACGGCCAGTTCTGGCCCGCCGGCCGTTACGAGAGCAAGGGGGGCAAGGTCCGCTTCACCGTCACCGCCGCCGACGCCGACTGGCTGCAGAGCCTGACCGGCTACGACGGCAAAGCCTACGTCGGCGAACTCGTCGCCGTCCCCGCCAGACCGCACCGAATCGTCCCCCTAGCTGCAGCCTGCAACCACTGGGTCGACTGGTACGAAGCTACCGAAGCTCCATAGCCCAACGTCCCTCCCCGTCAGCCGACCGGGCCACTCCCGCGGGTGGCGACGATCGGGAGGACTCTGCCGCTAGGCAGAGCCCCCGATCGGAGACAGGACCCGCGGGCCGACCGCCCTCGTCGTTCTGTCGTCAGACGGCCTTGGCCGCCATCCGTTCGGGGCTGACCCGAACCACGTCCCAGACCAAACCCGCCTTCTCGAGCCCGTCGATGATCAGGGCGGAGATGTCGATCTGCCAGCGGCCGAGGCCATGGGTCGCCGAGGTCGGGAAGGCGTGGTGGCTGTTGTGGTAGGCCTCGCCGAGGGTCGGGATCGCGATCAGCGCCAGGTTGCGCGAGTGGTCGGTCGTCTCGTACTCGCGGCGACCGAAGGTGTGGCAGAGCGAGTTGATGCTGTAGGTGAAGTGGTGGAGGACGAAGACCCGGACCAGGCCGCCCCAGAGCAGGCCGGTGACGCCGGCGAAGACGGTGCCGCCGATGATCCAGCCCAGCGCAAACGGGAGGAGCAGGCCGAGGATCGCCCAGTAGATGAAGGTGCGGTCCACGAAGGAGATCACCGGGTCCTTGATCAGGTCAGGCGCGAAGCGTTCCTTGTTGCCGCGCTGGGTGTGGATGAAGAGCCAGCCCATGTGGGCGTGGAAGAGCCCCTGCATCGCTCCCGCCCAGCCGCCGCCGTGGTCGACGTGGGGGCTGTGCGGATCGCCCTCCTGGTCGGAGAAGGCGTGGTGCTTGCGGTGGTCGGCGACCCAGGAGATCACCGGACCCTCGATCGCCGCCGAGCCGAGGATGCCGAGCAGCCCTCGCAGCCACCTGTGGGTTTTGAAGGCGCGGTGGGTGAGGTGGCGGTGGAAGCCGACGGTGATCCCGAGGCCGGTGAGGAAGTACATGCCGACGAAGAGGAAGACGTCGCTCCAGTGCAGGGCGCTGCCCCAGACCTGCCAGCCGGCGAGGCCGATGGCGATGAAGGGGATCAGCGTCACCAGGCCGGTGATGATCCGGTCCCTGGTCTCGTTCTCGACGGGTTGGATGTCCGATGGGAGTGGTCCGGCGGTCGTCATGGCGGGCGATCATACGCGCAGAAGCTGAGGGTTTCCTGAAAACCTTCGGTCGGCGAGCCAGCCGGTCGCCGGCCGATTACCAGTCTGTAGGGTGCGCCACGATGCCGTTCGCAAACACTGCGCCGCTGCGACGGGAGATCGAGACCCGCCTGCCCGAACGCCCCTTCACGATCGAGTTCTGGGACGGCTCCCGCGTTCCCTCCACCGCCGAGGACGGGCCCGTCTTCAGCGTCCGCTCGCCGAAGGCGCTGGCCCACGCCCTGCGGGCTCCAGGCCAGCTGGGGCTCGGCCGCGCCTACGTCAGCGGTGAGCTCGAGGTCGACGACATCGACAAGGTGATCCGGGTGCTCGACGGCTGGCAGCCGCCTTCGCTCGACGGCGCCGACCAGCGGGCGCTGATGCTTGCCGCGGTGCGGGCGATGGGCGTCGTCAAGCCGCCCCCGCGGCCGGCGGCCGAGCTGCGTCCGAGCGGCAAGCGCCACAGCAAGGAGCGAGACGCCCGCGCCGTCCGCCACCACTACGACGTCTCCAACGATTTCTTCGAGCTCTTCCTCGGGCCGACGATGGTCTACAGCTGCGCGATCTGGCGCGACGGCGAGAAACAGACGCTCGAGGAAGCGCAGGAGGAGAAGCTCGACACGGTCGCCCGCAAGCTGGGCCTCGAGGAGGGCGAGCGCGTCCTCGACGTCGGCTGTGGCTGGGGGGGATTCCCGCTCTGGGCGGCGACGAAGTACGGCGCGAACGTGGTCGGCATCACCCTCTCTCCCCCGCAGGCCGAAAAGGCGCGGCAGCGGGCCGAGGAGGCCGGGGTCGCCGACCGCGTCGACATCCGGGTCATGGACTACCGCGACCTGCCCTCGCTGGGCGAGAAGTTCGACGCGATCGCCTCGATCGGCATGGTCGAGCACGTCGGCTCGGCCAACATCGACCTCTACGCCGAGACCCTGGCGAGCCTGCTCAAACCGGGCGGCCGCCTGCTCAACCACGGCATCACCCGCCTCCGCCACACCGACCCCGAGGCCGGCGCCTTCTCCGAGCGCTACGTCTTCCCCGACGCGGCGCCGCTGCACCTCTCGCGCAACCTGCTGGCGCTGGAACGAGCCGGCTTCGTCGTCCACCACGTTGAGGACTTCGGCCCCGACTACGCCGAGACGCTGCGGCACTGGGCCCGGAACCTCGACGACAACCTCGCCGAAGCGACCCGCCTGGCGGGCGAGGAAAGGTTGCGCGTCTGGCGCCTCTACCTGCGGATGGCGAGGAACGGCTTCGAGTCGCGCTTCCTCAACATCTACCAGGCACGCTGCTCCAAGGCCGCCTGACCTTGGAGAACGTCAAACCGGGAAACCACTCGCCACGTCTTCGATCGCCCAGTTGGCGCCGGCCTGGCGCAGGTCCTCGACGCTGAAGTTGCCGGTGGCGACGCCGACGACCTCGATGCCGGCGCCGTGGCCGGCGGCGACGTCGCGCGGGGTGTCGCCGACCGAGATCGCGTTGTCGCGGGTGAGGGCGCCGCCGGAGACGAGCTTGCCGCGATCGAGCGCGCAGCGGGTCAGCTCGGTCCGCTGGTTCGAGTCCGAGCCGTAGCCGCCGAAGGAGAAGAAGCGGTTGAGGCCGGAGCGGGCGAGCTTGATGTGGGCGGCCGCCTCGACGTTGCCGGTGGTGAGCCCGAGCAGGTGGCCGGCGTCGACCAGGCGCTCGAGCAGCTCCTCGATCCCCGGCATCACCCGGTAACCGCTTGACTCGTCGATCGCCGCCGAGAGATGGCGCAGGTAGTGCCCCATCGCCGCCGCCAGCTCGCGGGGATTCGGGTCGCGGCCGAGGATGTTCTGCAGCGCCACCCGCCCCACTTCGGGGTCGGTCATCCCCGACTCGGTCACCTCGCGGATGTCGAGCGGGCTGCCGTAGAGCTCGACGAAGGCCCGTTTCCAGGCCTCGCCGCCGGCGCCGCCGGTGGTGATCAGGGTGCCGTCGATGTCGAAGAGGATCGCCTCGATCATGTGGCACTTCGCATCTCGGCGTCCTCAGTCGCTTGCGTGCGGAGCACGCGGCGCTCCTTGCGTCCTTGATCTGCTCGGCCACATGATCGAGAGTCAATCATCCAGGAGTTCCTTCTGACTCAAGGTGTAGAGGAGCCCCAGGGACGGCAGAACCAAGATCGCCGCGGCGGCGAAGACGATGAAGATGATCGTCATCGTCGGGCCGGGGGCGGCGGCCTGGTCGATGCGGAGGCTGGTCGGCAGCAGGTATGGAAACTGGGCGACTGCCCAGCCCCAGATCACGGCGACGACGGCACCGGCCGCGAGCGGGCGCAGGGGACGGCGGCCGCCGCGCAGGAGCACGGCCAGGAGAACGGCGCCGCAGAGAAGGGAGAGGACCACCAGCGGCAGGCCCTGGCTGGTGAGGCGATCGAAGACGTAGCGCGCTTCGCTGTGGAGGGCGAAGAGGCCGGCGACGGCAAGGGCGCCGGCGAGCACGGCCGCCCCGAGCGCCCGCCGCTCGAAATAGCGCTCCATCTCCTCGTCGCCGATCCGGCGGGCGTCGCCGACGAGGAAGACCCCGGCGAGGTAGGCGCTGGTGGCGACGAACATCGCCCCGATCAGCAGCGGCAGCGGCCCCGTCCAGGTCGAGAAGGCGTCGCCGCTGCCGTCGGCGGGGACCTCGCCGGCGGCGATCGCGCCCACCACGGTGCCCATGAAGAACGGCGTCAGGAAGGAGGAGATGGCGAAGGTGGCGCCGGCCGCCCGCCGCCCCTGCAGGCCTTCGATCGACTTGCGGAAGGCAAAGCCGCAGCCGCGCAGGACGATCCCCAGCGCCGCCAGCGCCAGCGGCACGTACAGGGTCGTGAAGATCGCGCTGAAGGCCTGCGGGAAGGCGGTCCAGAGGACGACGAGGACGAAGATCAGCCAGACGTGGTTGGCCTCCCAGACGGGGGTCAGCGAGCGCTGGATCAGCGCCCGCGGCCGCTCGCCGCGCTCGGCCCCACCGGCGACCAGATCCCAGACGCCGCCGCCGAAGTCGGCGCCGCCGAAGAGCGCGTAGAAGGTCGCCCCGACCCAGAGGATCGCCGCCGCGGCGTCGGCCTTGCTCACGAGGAGTACGCCTCCTCCGGGGGTGCGTAGGGGGCACCAGCCTCTGCGTCGGTGCCGCTCTCGCGCCAGCGGCGGGACATCGCCCGCAGGACGAGGATGGCGATCGTCCCCATCGCCGCGTAGAGCAGCAGCACCAGCGCGAAGGTGAACCAGATGCCCTGCGCCCCGGTCACCGCTTCGGAGGTGCGCATGTGCTGGTAGACGATCCAGGGCTGGCGGCCGACCTCGGTGACGATCCAGCCGCACCAGAGCGCCAGGATCGCGCCGGCGCCGCTGACGGCGACGATCCGCAGGAACCACGGCGTGCGCGGGATGTCGCGCCGTCTCCACCAGACGACCGCCAACCAGGCCCCGAGCAGGAGCAGGCCGGTCCCGATCCCGACCATCGTGTCGAAGGCGAGGTGCAGCAGCGTGTTGACCGGCGGCCGTTCGTCTGCGGGGATGTCGTTCAGCCCGGTTACGCGCGTGTGCGAGCTGAACCCGACCAGGAACGAGTCGAGGTTGGGGATCCTGATCGCACCCTTGACGCCGCCGGACGTGCAGATTCCACCGATGTACTCGGCCTGGTGGGGGCCGCTTTCCTGGATGCACTCCATGCCGGCGAACTTCGCCGGCTGGTCCCGGGCAACCGAGCGCGCGGCCGTGTCGCCGACGTAGAGCTGGATCGGCGTGGCGATCAGCCCGATCGTCAGCGGGATCAGCAGCCCCAGCCGGTGCAGGCGGTCGCGCCGCCCTTTCAGCATCCCGACCGCGTAGATCGAGGCGACGAGGAAGCCGACGACCATGTAGGCCGCGAGGATCATGTGCGGGACCTCGTAGCCGGTCGCCGGGTTGAAGAGGACCTTCAGCGGTTCGACGTCGGTGACCTTGCCGGCGGAGTCGAGGACGAACCCCTGCGGCTGGTTCATCCAGGCGTTGGCGGCGACGACCGAGAAGGCGCCGCCGATCCCGGTGATCACCATCGGCACCCCCGACCAGAAGTGGGCCCAGCCGCCGAGCCGCTTCCAGCCGTAGATGTAGACGGCGAGGAAGATCGCCTCGAGGAAGAAGAAGATCCCCTCGATCGCGAAGGCGATCCCGAAGGCCGCCCCGAAGCGTTCCTCGAAATATGGCCAGAGCAGGCCGAACTCGAAGGTGAGGACGGTGCCGGTGACGGCGCCGACGGCGAAGGTGACCGCCATCGCCTTCGACCAGCGCTTGGCGAGCTCGATCGCCGCCTCGTCGCCCTTCTTCAGGCCGATGTAGTTGGCGACCAGGATCGTCGCCGGCAATGCCACCCCGATGCAGGAGAGGACGATGTGGAAGCCGAGCGTGAACGCCATCTGCTCGCGCGCGGCGAGCAGATTCGAGGCCGACGCCGCCAGCGGCAGCGGGTCGAGGGGCGGCATGCGCCTGAGGCTAGCGCCGCGTGCGGGCGCCGACAGTGAAGTTGCTCACCTGTTCCTTTTTGGTTCTAGGCGCGAATAAGGAACAGACGAATGATTGGGGCCTTTGGCTCAGCGACGCTGGGCGCGGTAGCGGCGGATCAAGGCGTTGGTGGAGCTGTCGTGGCGCAGATCGGGCTCCGAGCCGGACTCGAGCTCGGGGATGATCGCCTTCGCCAGGACCTTCCCGAGCTCCACCCCCCACTGGTCGAAGGAGTCGATCCCCCAGATCGCCCCCTGGGTGAAGACGCTGTGCTCGTAGAGGGCGACGAGGGAGCCGAGCGCCGCCGGCGTCAGCCGCTCGGCGAGGATCGTGTTCGAGGGCCGGTTGCCCTCCATCACCCGGTGCGGCACGACGTCCTCCGGCGTCCCCTCGACGCGCACCTGCTCCGGCGTTTTGCCGAAGGCGAGCGCTTCGCCCTGGGCGAAGACGTTCGACATGAGGATGTCGTGGTGGTCCCCGAGCGGGTTCAGCGAGTTGGCGAAGCCGATGAAGTCGCAGGGGATCAGGCGCGTCCCCTGGTGGATCAGCTGGTAGAAGCTGTGCTGGCCGTTGGTCCCCGGCTCGCCCCAGTAGATCTGGCCGGTGTCGTAGTCGACGCGGGCGCCGTCGAGGGTGACGTGCTTGCCGTTGGACTCCATCGTCAGCTGCTGCAGGTAGGCCGGGAAGCGGTGCAGGTACTGGTCGTAGGGCAGGACGGCGCAGGTTTCGGCGCCGAAGAAGTCGGCGTACCAGACCGCCAGGAGGCCCATCAGCAGCGGCAGGTTCTCGCCGTCGGGAGCAGTGCGGAAGTGCTCGTCCATCGCGTGGAAGCCGGCCAGCATCTCCTCGAAGCGGGCGGAGCCGATCGCCAGCATCGTCGAGAGGCCGATCGCCGAGTCCATCGAGTAGCGGCCCCCCACCCACTCCCAGAAGCCGAACATGTTCTCGGTGTCGATGCCGAACTTCTCGACCTCCCCGGCGTTGGTGGAGACCGCGACGAAGTGCTTGGCGACCGCGGCCTCGTCGTCGCCGAGCCCGGCCAGCGCCCATTCGCGCGCGGTTCGCGCGTTGGTCATCGTCTCCAGCGTCGTGAAGGTCTTCGAGGAGATCACGAAAAGGGTCTCCTCGGGGTCGAGGTCCCGGGTCTTCTCGGCGAAGTCGGTGCCGTCGACGTTGGAGACGAAGCGGCAGGTCAGCTCGCGCTTGCTGTAGTGCTTGAGCGCCTCGTAGGCCATCACCGGGCCGAGGTCGGAGCCGCCGATCCCGACGTTGACGACGGCGCGGATCGGCTTGCCGGTGTGGCCGCGCCACTCGCCCGAGCGCACCCGCTCGCAGAAGGCCGCCATCCGGTCGAGCGTCTCATGCACCTCCTTGACTACGTCGACGCCGTCGACGAGGAGCGAGCGCCCGCGCGGCATCCGCAGCGCCACGTGCAGCACGGCGCGGCCCTCGGAGACGTTGATCCGCTCGCCCCGGAACATCGCCTCACGCCGCTGCTGCACCCCGCGCTCCCCGGCGAGCGCGCCGAGCAGCAGCAGCGTCTCGTCAGTGACGCGGTTCTTCGAGAAGTCGAGATAGAGCCCGGCGCCCTCGGCCCGCAGCCGCTCCCCCCGCTCGGGGTCGGCGGCGAAGAGGTCGCGCAGGTGGGTGTCGCGGATCTGCTCGAAGTGGGCCTCGAGCTCGGCCCAGGCGGGCGTCGCCCGGAGGGCGCTCACCCGGCCTCGACCCCGCTCTTCGAGCCGATCGTCTCCAGCATGTCCTCCCAGGACTTGTTGAAGCTCGTTTTGCCCTCCTCCTGGAGGCGCGTCGCCAGGGCGGCGACGTCGATCCCGGCCTCGACGAACTCGGCTAGGACCTGCTCGCAGTTGCCGCCGTCTTTCGGGAAGAGGTCGGTGACCGCTCCGTGATCGGCGAAGGCCTTCAGGGTCGGCTCCGGCATCGTGTTGACAGTGAACGGGGAGGCGAAGGCCTCGATGTAGAGCGTGTCGGAGGCGTCCGGGTCCTTGGTCCCGGTGCTGGCCCAGAGCAGCCGCTGCGGGCGGGCGCCCTCGTTCATCAGGCGCCGCATCCGGTCGGACTCCAGCAGCTCGTTGTAAGCGCGATAGGCGCGGCCGCCGATCGCGATCCCGAGCCGGTTGACGAGGCTGTCCGGCACCTCCTTGCCGACGGCGACGTCCCAGCGGCTCATGAAGATCGAGGCAACCGAGGGGACGACCGGATCGAGCCCGGCCTCGATCCGCCGCTCGATCCCGCGCATGTAGGCGTCGGCGGCGCCGAGGTACTGCTTCTCGTCGAAGAGCAGGGTGACGTTGATCGGCACCCCGGCGAAGATCGACTCCTCGATCGCCTCGCGGCCGGCCTGGGTCCCCGGGATCTTGATGTAGATGTTGGGCCGTTCGCCCTTTGCGTGCAGCGCCTTCGCCTCCTCGATCGTCGCCGCGGCGTCGTCGGCGATCAGCGGCGAGACCTCGAGGCTGACGAAGCCGTCGACCCCGCCGGTGCGGCGGTGGACGTCGGCGAAGAGGTCGGCGGCGTCGCGCAGGTCGGCCAGCGCCAGCTCGAAGAAGACCTTCTCGTTCTCGTTCGCCCCCACTCCTTCGCCGGCGGCGGCCTTCGGAGCCACCTCGGCGATCTGCTCGTCGTAGGCGTCACCGGAGCCGATCGCCTTGTCGAAGATCGTCGGGTTCGAGGTGAGGCCGGTGACCGAGAGGTCGCGGATGTAGCCCTCCAGCACCCCGTCGCGCAGCATCGGCCGGGTGATGTTGTCGAGCCAGAGGCTCTGGCCCAGTTCGTGCAGACGCTCGGTCGGTTTCATGCTGCGCGCCTCCTTAAGTGGTTGAGTTCGCGGTCGCGCGCTCGGCGACCTCACGGGCCACCGCTGCGACGTTGTCGACGCTGAAGCCGAACTCGGCCTCGACGTCCTTGAACGGCGCCGACTGTCCAAAGGTACTCATACCCATGATCGCGCCCTCGCTACCGACGTAGCGCTCCCAGCCGAGCGTCGATCCCTCCTCGATCGCCACCCGGGCGGTGACCTCCGGCGGCAGCACCTCGTCACGGTAGACGTCGTCCTGCTTCTCGAAGATCTCCCAGCAGGGGAGGCTGACGACGCGGGTGTCGATGCCGTCCTCCTTCAGCCGCTCGTGGGCGCCGACCGCGAGCTGGACCTCGCTGCCGGTGGCGATCAGGATCAGCTCCGGGTCGCCCTCGTCGGGATCCGCCAGCACGTAGCCCCCGCGCTGCACGCCCTCGGCCGAGGCGTACCGGGAGCGGTCGAGGACCGGCACGTTCTGCCGGGTCAGCACCATGGCGACCGGGCAGTGGGTGCGGTCGAGGGCGATCTTCCAGGCCTCGGTCACCTCGTTGGCGTCGGCGGGGCGGATCACGTCGAGGTGCGGCATCGCCCGCAGCGCCGCCAGCTGCTCGATCGGCTGGTGGGTGGGGCCGTCCTCGCCGAGCCCGATCGAGTCGTGGGTGAAGAGGTGGATCACCGGCAGCTCCATCAGCGCCGAGAGCCGGATCCCGGCGCGGCCGTAGTCGGAGAAGGTGAGGTAGGTCGACCAGAGCGGCCGCAGCTTCGCGGTCGACATCCCGTTGCAGGCGGTGGCGGCGCCGTGTTCGCGGATCCCGAAGTGGACCTGGCGGCCGTCGTAGCTGCCGGGCTCGAACTGGTCGGAATCGCTGAGCCGGACCGAGGTCGAGTCGGTGAGGTCGCAGGAGCCGGCGATCAGCCACGGCACCCGCTCGGCGATCGCGTTCTGGACCTTGTTCGAAGCCTTGCGGGTGGCGAGCCCCTTCTCTTCGTCTGCCTCGAAGCTGGGCAGGCCCGTGTCCCAGCCCTCGGGCAGGCCGCGCCGCTGCATCAGCTCCAGCTGCGCCGCCTTGTCGGGCTCGTCCTGCTTGTAGCTCTCGAAGGTCTCGACCCAGGCGCCGTGCAGCTCGGCGCCGCGAGCGCCGATCACCTCGTCGAAGCGCTCGCGGACCCCCTCCGGGACGAGGAAGTGCTCCTCCTCGGGCCAGCCGTAGGCCTTCTTGGTCAGCCTCACCTCGTCCTCGCCGAGCGGTTCCCCGTGGGCGGACTCGGTGTCCTGCTTGTTCGGCGATCCCCAGCCGATGTGGCTGTCGACGACGATCAGGGTCGGGCGGCCGGCCTCGGCCTTGAACTCCTCGAAGGCGCGGCCGAGCAGCGCGGCGTCGTTGGCATCGCCAACCCGCAGCACGTTCCAGCCGTAGCCCTCGAAGCGGCTCAGCACGTCATCCGAAAAGGCCAGGGCGGTGTCGCCGTCGATCGAGATGTGGTTGTTGTCGAAGATCCAGCAGAGGTTGTCGAGCTTGAGGTGGCCGGCGAGCGAGGCGGCTTCGTGGGAGACCCCCTCCTGCAGGCAGCCGTCGCCGGCGAGGGCGTAGGTATCGAAGTCGAAGAGCTCGGTCCCGTAGGTGGCGCCGAGCCACTTCGAGGCCATCGCCATCCCGACCGAGGTGCCGACTCCCTGGCCGAGCGGCCCGGTGGTGGTCTCGACCCCGGTCGTCCAGCGGTACTCGGGATGGCCGGGCGTGCGCGAGTGCAGCTGGCGGAAGTTTTCGATCTCCTCCAGCGAGCAGGCGGGCTCGTCGAGGACGTTGTAGTCGGCGTCGACTTTCCTCACCCCGGCGAGGAACAGCATCGAGTAGAGCAGCATCGAGGCATGCCCGGCCGAAAGCACGAAGCGGTCGCGGTTGGGCCAGATCGGGTTGGCCGGGTCGTAGCGGAGGTGGTTCTGCCAGAGCTCGTAGGCGACCGGCGCCATCGACATCGGCGTCCCCGGGTGGCCGGAGTTCGCCTTCTGGACGGCGTCCATCGAGAGGGTGCGGATGGTGTTGATTGCGAGCTGATCGATGTCCTGATTCATGGGCTCTCGATCCTAGAGATTTGCCGGTGCCGCTAAGCGCGCGGCGGTCATGGCTCGATCCGGGTGACGGTGCCGTCTCCGTTATTTGCGACCCAAACCGCTTCGCCGCCGACCGCGACGGCTCCCGGTCGGGGGCCGACGTCAATCGGGTCCCCTTCGACTTTTCTGCTGGAAATACCGATCCGGCGGACGGTGCCGTCAGCGGTGTCGGCGACCCAGACGGTGGTGTTGCCGGCGTCGATCCCGCCCGGCTTCCCCCCCACCTGGATCGACTCGCTGACCTGGTGGATCGAGGGATCGACGACCGAGACGGTGCCGCCGCGGTTGTCGGCGACCCAGACCAGGCCGCCGGCGACGGTGAGACCGGCGGGACCGCGGCCGGCCGGGATCGGCTCGTCGACGCCGAGGCTGCTGAGGTCGATCCGGCGCACCGCCCCCGTCGAGGCGCTGCTGGCCCAGAGGCCGCCGGCACCCGCGGCGAGGCGCAGCGGCGCCGAGTGCGGCGGCAGGCCGGCCCGATAGACGCGGGCGCCTTCCGGGTTGACGGCGGTGATGCCCTTGCCGTCCTCGTCGGCGACCCAGACACGGCCGCCGCCGAGGGCGATCGCGCCGGGCCTGCTGCCGAGATCGATGCGGCGGACGTGCCGGGAGCGCGGGTCGACGCGCAGCAGCTGATCGCGGCGGGGATCGGTGACCCAGACCCACTTCGAGCCGACGGCGACGCCGGCGATCCCGGGTTCCAGCTCGATCGGCTTGCCGGCGACCCCGCCGCCGGCGGGATCGAGCCGGGTCAGCGTCCCTTCGGGTTCGCTCGTCACCCAGACGGCTTCGGCGCCGGCCGCGATCCGCAGCGGCGGCTTCCCGACGGCGATCGGGTCGGAGACCGTCGGGCCGCTGCCGCCAAGCACCAGGAGCAGGGCCGCGACCACGATCGCGGCGACGATGATCGCGGCGCCGCCCAGCAGCCAGGCCGTCGCCCGCCCTCCCATCCGGCTGAAGAACGACTGCGAGCGGTTCGGAGCGGTGGTGCGCTCGCTGCGGTCGCGGGAGAGGACGGCGGTCGGGCGCACGTCGGACCCCGCCTCGGCGCGGGCGGCGGCGATCAGTCGGCCGGCGCTGCGGTAGCGGTCGGCCGGGTCCCTGGCGACGGCGCGGCGGATCGCCGCCTCCATCCCCCGCGGCATCGTCGGCTCCGGATCGCCTTCCCGGCGTTCGAAGGGGGCGATGCCGGTGATCGCCTCGTAGAGGACGCACCCGAGCGAGTAGACGTCGGCGGCGGGGCCGATCGAGTCTCCCCGCCACTGCTCGGGCGACATGTAGTGGGCGGTGCCGACGACCGAGCTGCTGCCGGCGCCGCCGCTCTCGTCGAAGGCCTTGGCGAGGCCGAAGTCGGAGAGGTAGGCGCGGTCGCCTTCGACGAGGATGTTGTGGGGCTTGACGTCGCGGTGGACGATGCCGGCGGCGTGGGCGGCGTCGAGCGCAGCGGCGACCTGGCCGAGGAGGTCGAGCGCGCGGTCCGGCGGCAGCGGTCCCTCGCGGTCGATCAGGCTTCGCAGGTCGCCGCCCCTGACCAGGCGCATGGCGACGATCAGCTCGCCGTCGACCTCACGCGAGTCGTAGACCGGCACCACCGCCGGATGGTCGAGGCCGGCGGCGAGGCGGGACTCGCGCAGGAAGCGCTCGCGGAAGCCCTCACGGTCGGCGAGCTCGCGGGCAATCACCTTCAGCGCCACCGGCCGTTCGAGGCCGACGTGGGTGGCGCGGTAGACGACGCCCATGCCGCCCCGCGCGATCAGCTCCTCGATCCGGTAGCCGGCGACCTCGGTTCCGATGGAGAAATCCCCCACCGGCCGGGTTATATCGATGGAGGAGGCGCTGGGCGAGATGCACTCCTCACGCGGACCGTGAGGAGTGCATCTCGAACAGAGCCGCTGCGAGCTACCCGCGAGAGGAGTCTCTCGGCGGCCCGCGTTGGCGAGACGGGTTTCTCACGGTCCGCGTGAGGAACCCGTCTCGCCCCACACGTATGGGGCTACCGGCGGGGGACCGGCTGCCAGGCGACGATCGGGCCGATCGTCGTCGTTACTTCGCCGCTGGAATAGCCGACGACTTCGGCGTAGCTGCGGTGGCCGGTGGCGACGTCGATCACCGAGAGCGACTGCTGCCCTTCCGGGGTTTCGGTGAAGGTGGCCACCTGCTTCCCGTCTGAGGAGAAGACGCTGTTGACCTTGGCGTTGTCCGGCAGGTCGGACAGCTTCCGCCCCTTGCCGCCGATCTGTTTGACCCAGAGGCCCTGGTCGCGGCGGAAGAGGATCGTGCGGCCGTTGGCGGTGACGTCCTCGACGTAGGCGGAACCGGCCCCGGCGATCACCTTCTTCACCTGCCGGCCTTTCAGGTCCATCCGGTAGACGTCCGCGTAGGCGCTCGGCCCTTCGCCGTTCTCGCCGCGGCTGTAGACGATGGTTTCGTTGAGCACGTTGGGTGCGTACTCGTCGAGGGCGACCGTGCGGGTGAGCCGGCGCAGCTTTGCCCCGCTCGGGCGCGCGGTGTAGATGTCGTCGTTGCTGCCGCCGGCCGAGGCGCTCGTGCGGACGAAGGCGACGGTGCGCCCGTCCGGGGAGAAGGAGGCTTCGTGCTCGTCGGCGGACGAGGCGCTGAGCGCATGCGGGCTGCCGCCGTTGGCACTGACCGTGAGCAGATCCCGGGCCGCGCCGCTGGTGGCACGCCGCTCGAAGACGACGAGGCGTCCGTTCGGCGAGATCAGCGGCCGCGAGTCGATCGCGGAGCCGGTGGTCAGCTGTTTCTGGCCGGAGCCGTCGGCGCGGATCACGTAGACGTCGCCTTCGCGGGCGAAGGCGATCACGTGACCGTCGGCCGAGAACGAGGGTTCGCTGTCGGCCGGATTTTCCGTCAGCTGGTTGAGATGGCGGTCCTTGACCGCGAAGAGCCCGCCCTCGGGCGCTTTCGGCGGCAGCACGGTTTCGCCTTCTTTGTAAGTGCGGTGGTCTTCGGTGACTTTCGAGTAGATGATCGCCCCGCCCGCGGCAAAGGCGCCGGCGGGAACGGCCAATGCGAGGAGGGCGACGAAGACACTGAAGATCGTGTTCTTGAAGATCATCTTGGACATCGGATGCTCCTTTCCGAGCGATCGCTGATTGCGTCCACCGATGCTGGACCTCGCGTCCGTACCGTCCAACGACACCCGCGCCACCCACCGGGCCACGAATGGCCCCCTCCGAGTCAACGCCCCACACCGACGGGCCGATCCGTCCACCCCAATTTGCCGACGGGCCTATTCGTCCCATCCGGGACGACATATCGGCCCGTCGGCAACCGGCTTGCGACCTTTCGGCCCGTCAGCGGGGGCGGTCGAGGCCCAGTTCGATTACGCGGGCGGCGATCTGGCGGGGGCGGTCGCGGCCGGCGTCGCCGGAGATGCCGAGTTTGAGGGCGAGGGCGTCGAGGCGCCGCTGGGCGGTGCGCTCGGAGACGTGGAGCTCGGCGGCGAGCTCGGCGCGGGTGGCGGGGCGGCCGGCGAAGGCGCCCTCGCTGCGGTAGGGGGCGACGAGGGCGGCGGCGGTCGCCCGCTCCTCCTCGTTCAGCGCCACCGAGGGCTCGCCGGCGGCGACGGTGGCTCCGTCCGGCGTCACGTCGCCGGTCTTCACTTCCAGCCGGTAGCCGCCGACGATCAGGGTGTCGCCGTCGCGCAGCCGCCGCGGCCGGTCCAGCGGCTCCCCGTTCAGGGCGGTGCCGTTGCGGCTGTCGAGGTCGCTCGCCATCAGCACCTCCCCCCGCCGCTCGATCTCGAGGTGGTTCCAGGACACCGCCTCGTCCCCCAGCACCACATCAGCCTCCGGCGAACGCCCCACCACAGTTCGCTCATCTCTCAAAGCAACCGAATGCGGCGCCTCGCCACTAGCTGAAATCCAAAGCCTCGGGTCCACCGCCGCGAGCATAGATCGGCAGCCGGATCGGCCCCTCCCGCGGGTGGCGACGATCGGGAGGACTCCCCCGGTAGGGGGAGCCCCCGATCGGAGACAGGACCCGCGGGCCGGGCGGTCCGTCCCTCAGCGTCAGCTAGTACCGGTAGTGACCCGGCTTGAACGGCCCCTCGACCGGGACGCCGAGGTAAGCCGACTGCTCCGGCGTCAGCTCGGTCAGCTCGACCCCGAGCGCGGCGAGGTGCAGGCGGGCGACCTTCTCGTCGAGGTGCTTGGGCAGCACGTAGACGCCGGGCTCGCCGCCGTATTTGTCCTCGCGGTGGCCGAAGAGGTCGATCTGGGCGATCACCTGGTTGGTGAACGAGTTCGACATCACGAAGCTCGGGTGGCCGGTGGCGTTGCCGAGGTTCAGCAGCCGCCCTTCGGAGAGGACGATGATCGCCTTCCCGTTCGGAAACTTCCACTCGTCGACCTGCGGCTTGATCTTGATCCGCTCGGCGTCGGACTCTTCCAGCGCCGCCATTTCGATCTCGTTGTCGAAGTGGCCGATGTTGCCGACGATCGCGTTGTGCTTCATCCGCCGCATGTGGTCGAGGGTGATGATGTCCTTGTTGCCGGTGGCGGTGACGAAGATGTCGGCGCTTTCGACGACTTCGTCTAGCGTCCGCACCTCGTAGCCCTCCATCGCCGCCTGCAGGGCGCAGATCGGGTCGATCTCGGTGACGATCACCCGCGCGCCCTGGCCGCGCAGCGAGTCGGAGCAGCCCTTGCCGACGTCGCCGTAGCCGCAGACGACCGCGACCTTGCCGCCGATCATCACGTCGGTGCCGCGGTTGATGCCGTCGATCAGCGAGTGGCGGCAGCCGTAGAGGTTGTCGAACTTCGACTTGGTGACCGAGTCGTTGACGTTGATCGCCGGGAACAGCAGGTCGCCGGTCTCGGCCAGCTGGTAGAGCCGGTGGACGCCGGTCGTCGTCTCCTCGGTCACGCCCTTGACGTTCGCCGCGATCCTGGTCCAGCGCTGCGGGTCCTCCTCCAGCGAGCGCTGCAGGGTCGCCAGGACGATCTTGAACTCTTCCGATTCGGCCGAGGCCGGATCGGGGACCGAGCCGGCCTTCTCGAACTCGACCCCCTTGTGGACGAGCAGCGTCGCGTCGCCGCCGTCGTCGAGGATCATGTTCGGGCCCTGCCCGTCGGGCCAGTTCAGCGCCTGCTCGGTGCACCACCAGTACTCCTCGAGCGTCTCGCCCTTCCAGGCGTAGACGGGGATGCCGGCGGCGGCGATCGCTGCCGCGGCGTGGTCTTGGGTCGAGAAGATGTTGCAGCTGGCCCAGCGCACCTCGGCGCCGAGGGAGACCAGGGTCTCGATCAGCACCGCGGTCTGCACCGTCATATGAAGAGAGCCGGTGATCCGCGCGCCCTTCAGCGGCTGGGCCGCGCCGTACTCCTCGCGCGTCTGCATCAGGCCCGGCATCTCGACCTCGGCGAGCGAGATCTCCTTGCGGCCGAACTCGGCGAGGCCGATGTCGGCGACCTTGTAGTCCTGCGTCTCGGTTGCAGTCGCGGCGGTTGAGGTCATTGGAGAAAGGTAGCGTGCCGGTCGTGAACCCGCCTGACGACGAGAAGCGCCTCGCTGCCGAGGCCGCCGCCGAGCTGGTCGAGGACGGAATGACGGTCGGGCTGGGGACCGGCTCGACCGTCGCCCACCTGCTGCCGGCGATCGCCCGCCGCAGCCTCAGCGACATCCGCTGCGTCTCCACCTCCGTGGCGACTTCCGAGCAGGCGCGCGGGCTGGGGATACCCGTCGAGGAGTTCGACAGCCTGCGGCGGCTCGACATTGCCATCGACGGCACCGACGAGGTGACGCCCGAGGGCTGGCTGATCAAGGGCGGCGGCGGCGCCCACCTGCGCGAGAAGATCGTCGCCGCGGCGGCCGAGCGCTTCGTCGTCATCGCCGACTCGAGCAAGCCGGTCGAGACCCTGTGCGGGCCGGTGCCGCTGGAGCTGTTCGGCTTCGGGGTGGCTTCGACGCTGGCGCGGCTGGGCAGCGAGGTCGAGCTGCGCGACGCGCCGCCCAGCCCCGATGGCGGCCTGATCGCCGACTATCGCGGCACCGGGCTGGAGGACCCGGCGGCGCTGGCGGCACGGCTGGAGGCCGACCCGGGCGTCGCCGCGCACGGGCTGTTCCCGCCGCAGATGGTCTCCGAGGTGCTGATCGGAAGGGGCGAAGCGGTGGACAGACGGGCCATCCGACATGTCTGATTTCTGACCATTCGGCTTCTGCTCGCCGGGATAGGGTGCCCGGATCACCAGTCCCCACGGGAACACGGGAAGGAAGATTCTTCGATGACTGACTTCAGCGGCCTGGCAATTGCCGGCCGAATTGCCACGCCGAGCGACGCCGACTGGGACCAGGCCCGGGCGGCCTGGAACCTCGCCGCCGAACAGCACCCGGAGGCCGTCGCCTTCGTCGAGAGCAGCGAAGACGTGGTGAAGACCGTCCGTTTCGCCGCCGAGAACGATCTGCGGGTGAGCGCGCAGGGCAGCGGCCATGGGGCGCTCTCGCTGCGCTCGCTGGAGGGAACGATCCTGGTCAAGACCGAGCGGATGCGCGGGATCGAGGTCGACGCCGAGGCGCAGACGGCGCGGGTCGAAGCCGGCGTCCTCTCGCTGGAGCTGGCCGAAGCCGCCGGGGCGAAGGGGCTTTCTTCCCTCCCCGGCACCTCTCCCGACGTCTGCGTCACCGGCTTCACCCTCGGCGGCGGCCTCAGCTGGCTTGGCCGCCGCTACGGCTTCGCCTGCAACCGGGTGCGCGCGGTCGAGCTGGTGACCGCCGACGGCGAGGCACGCACGGTCGATGCGGAGAACGAGCCGGACCTCTTCTGGGCCCTGCGCGGCGGCGGCGGTGACTACGGGGTGGTGACCGCGCTGCACGTCAACCTGGTGCCGATCGCCGACATCTACGCGGGGGCGCTGCTGTTCCCGGCCGAGGTCGGCGCCGAGGGCGTCCGCGCCTACCGCGAATGGACGGCGGGAGTCTCCGACGACGTCACCTCGGTGGTCCGCTTCCTGCGCCCGCCGGACATCCCCGACGTGCCCGAGTTCCTCCGCGGCAAGGCGCTGCTGACGATCGACGGCGCCTGCATCGGCGATCAGGCCAAGGGCGAAGCCGCCTTCGCGCCGCTGCGCGAGATCGGCGAGCCGATCCTCGACACCTTCGGCCAGGTGCCGGCGCCGGCGCTCTGCAAAATCCACATGGACCCCGAGCACCCGGTGCCGGGCCTCGGCCACCATCGCGTCCTGCGCGAGCTCTCCGACGAGGCGATCGACGCCTACGTCGGCGTCGCCGGAGCGGACTCGGGTTCACCGCTGCTGCTGACCGAGATCCGCCATCTCGGCGGTGCCCTCGGCCGTCCGGACCCCGACGGCGGCGCCCTCTCCCACCTCGACGCGAACTGGGTGATGTTCGGCGTCGGGATGGTGATGAGCCCGCAGATGGGCGAAGCCGTCGAGGCGGGCCTCGATCGCATGGACGGGGCGATGGAGCCCTGGCGGGCGGACGGGGGCTACTTCAACTTCGCCGATCGCCCCTGCGACACCGACGCGATCCTCCCGCCCGACGTCTGCGCCCGCCTCGCCGAGGTCAAGCGCAAGTGGGACCCCGACTGCCGCCTCGTCGGCAACCACGCGGTCTCGCTGGATGCGGCGGTGTAATTGACTACCTAGTGGTAACATTTACCCACTATGGCTTACGTGGTGGCTACCCACCCAGGTCGCTTCGAGGTCCGCGAGTCAAGGGTCACCGAGAAGGGACCGCGCAGCCGTACTCTGGCGAGCTTTAGGGAGTTGACCGATGAGGTCGTCGAGAAGGTTCAGGCGACCGCCGCCAAGCCGCCCACTGCAGAGGAGCTGAAGAGGGCCGCCCTGAAAGCCGGGGCATCGGTCCAGGATTCCGAGCTCGACCGGGCGGCGAAGACAGCTCTGCGGAAGATCGCCTCAGGCGACAGCCCGCGGCCGCTGCTTCGCCGCCTGCTCCTGGATGCGCTCCGCGGCGAGAACGGCAGCGATCGCCGGCCGGTCTCGACCGTCCCGGTTTCGGACGCGGCCCGGTCGGCGAGTGAGTGGATCGGCGCGGCTCCCGAAGAGCGCGCGCAGGCATTGCGCGACCTGCTGGAACTGGCGGATGCCCTACCGATTCGGCCTCGCCCCCAAAAGATCGGATTCCCTCGACTGAAATCGGTTTGAAGATGGCGAAGCGGGAGACCGGCTCTATTTCGCTGCCGGACAAGGTGACGGCGATTCACCGCGCCCTGACGAAGGCCAAGGTCCCTCACGCGATCGGCGGCGCCCTCGCCCTCGCCTACTACGCCGAGCCACGGACGACGATCGACGTCGACGTCAATGTCTTCGTTCCAACCGAGCGCTGGCCGGCTGTACGCGATGCGCTCGAGCCGCTGGGAGTGGACGTCGATTTGGACGAGGTGGAGTTGGAGCGCGATGGTCAGGTTCGGCTTCGGTGGGACCGCAACCCGATCGACCTCTTCTTCTCCTATGACCCATTTCACGACGAGATGCGCAAAAGCTCTCGCAGAGTTCCCTTCGCCGACGAGACCATCCCGATCCTCTCCCCGGAGCATCTCGCGGTCTGCAAGGCGATGTTCGATCGACCGAAGGACTGGATCGACATCGAACAGATCCTCGTTGCCACCGATCCGCTCGACCTGCAGGAAATCGAAAGCTGGCTGGAGCGGATGGTGGGCAGCGACGATCCGCGGATGATGAAGCTGGGAGAGGTGAAGGCCGCCCTCTCGCTCGACTAACCGGCGGCCGCCTCGTCTGCAACGACGATGACGTTCTCGTTCCGCACCCGGCCGGCGGGGATCGAATCGTCGCCCGCCAGGAGCCTCTGCAGGGCCTCGCGCTTGTCCGGGCCGGTGACCAGCCAGACGATGCGGCGGGCGTCGTTCAGGGCCGGGTAGGTGAGGGTCATGCGGCGGTGATCCTGGTAGGCGGTCTCGGTCATCGCCACGCGGCGGTCCTCGACTTCGAGCACCGGATCGCCGGGGACCAGGCTGGCGGTGTGACCGTCCGGGCCGAGGCCGAGGTGGACGAGATCGAAGCGGTCGGGCAGCGAGGCTTCGTATTCGCGCGCGGCGGCGTCGAGGTCGCGCTGGGTGACCGGCATCGGCCGCAGCGTCGCCTGGTGGTCCATCGAGAGCCCGAGCACCATGTGGGTGAGGTTGCGCGCCTCGTCGCCGGGCGCGGCGACCCGCTCGTCGACCTGGAACAGCTCCGTCGCCTCCCACGGCATCCCCTCGAGTTCGCCGAGGATCGCCAGCATCGCCCAGGGCGAGCGGCCGCCGCTCATCGCCAAGGCGAAGCGGCCTCGCTCGCCGACCGCCTCTTCCCCGGCGGCGGCGATCAGCTCCGCCGTCCGCCGCGAGGCGGCCCGTTCATCGCCGGCCACCTCGAGCTCGATCGTCACGCCGCTCAGCTCGCCTTCTCGTCGTGACCGCCGAACTGCTTGCGCATCGCCGAGAGGACTTTGTCGCCGAAGTCGCCCAGTCCGCGCGAGTAGAAACGCTCGTGCAGGGCGGTGGTCAGCACCGGCGTCGGCACCCCCTCGTCGATCGCCGCGATCGCCGTCCAGCGACCCTCGCCGGAGTCGGAGACGCGGCCGGCGAAGTCGGAGAGATCGGGCGATTCCTGCATCGCCGCCGCGGTCAGGTCGAGCAGCCAGGAGCCGATCACGCTGCCGCGCCGCCAGACCTCGGCGACCTCGGGCAGGTCGAGCTCGTACTGGTAGTACTCGGGATGGTCGAGCGGCGCCGTCTCGGCGTCGGCCTCGCGCTCGACCTTGCCGGCGTCGGCGTTCTCGAGGATGTTCAGCCCCTCGGCGTAGGCGGCCATGATCCCGTACTCGATCCCGTTGTGGACCATCTTCACGAAGTGGCCCGCCCCGTTCGGGCCGCAGTGGAGGTAGCCGTTCTCGGACGGCGAGGGGTCGCCCTCGCGGCCCGGCGTCCGCGCCGCCGCCTCGACGCCGGGAGCCAGGCTGGCGAAAATGGGGTCGAGGCGCGCGACCGCGCGGTCGGGGCCGCCGATCATCAGGCAGTAGCCGCGCTCGAGCCCGAAGACGCCGCCGCTGGTCCCGCAGTCGACGTAGTCGATCTCCTGCTCGCCGACCTTTTCGGCGCGGCGGATGTCGTCGCGGTAGTAGGAGTTGCCGCCGTCGACGATCGCGTCGCCCGCCTCCAGCACCGCGGCGACCGCGTCCACGGTCTGCTCGGTGATCTCCCCGGCCGGGACCATCACCCAGACCGCCCGCGGCGCGCTCAGCTTCGAGGCCATCTCCTCCAGCGAGGACGCCCCCTCGGCCCCCTCCCCCTGCAGCTGCCTGACGGCGTCGGGATTGACGTCGTAGGCGACGATCTCGTGCCCGTCGCGCATCAGCCGCCGGGCCATGTTGGCCCCCATCCGTCCGAGGCCGACGATTCCAAGTTGCATGAGTCCTCCGGTGTTGGGGTGGGTGTGACGATAGCCTGCCCGGCGATGGCAAACGACTCCGCCGACGTGCTGGCGATCTTCGGGATCAGCGGCGACCTGGCGAAGAAAATGACCTTCCGCGCCCTCTACCGGCTGGAGGCGGCGGGGAAGCTCGACGTCCGGATCCTCGGCGTGGCGATCGACGACTGGGACGACGAGAAGCTGCGCGAGCACGCGCGCGAAGCGATCGGCGACACCGTCGGCGATCCCGACGAGGACGTCTTCGGTCGCCTCGCCGCACGCCTCTCCTACATCCAGGGCGATTACGCCGATCCTGGGACCTTCGAACGGGTCGCCAAGGCGCTCGGCGAGGCAAAGCAGCCGGTCTTCTACCTCGAGATCCCGCCGGCGCTGTTCGCAACCGTGGTCGAAGGGCTCGGCAAGGCGGACCTGACGCAGAACGCGCACGTGGTGATCGAGAAGCCGTTCGGCCACGACCTCGCCTCCGCCCGCGAGCTCAACGCCGAACTGCGCCAGGTCCTGCGCGAGGAGCAGATCCTCCGCATCGACCACTACCTCGGCAAGGAGCCGGTGATGGACATCACCTACCTGCGCTTCGCCAACACGCTGCTGGAGCCGGTCTGGAACCGCGAGCACGTCAGCCACGTGCAGATGACGATCGCCGAGGACTTCGGCGTCGCCGACCGGGGACGCTTCTACGACGCGGTCGGGGCGATGCGCGACGTGATCCAGAACCACGCCCTGCAGGTGCTGGGGGTCGTCGGCATGGAGCCGCCGAGCGGCAACGACCCCGACAGCGTGCGGGACAAGAAGCTCGAGTTCTTCAAGGCGATGTGCGCGGCGGAGCCGAAGCGCTACGTGCGCGGCCAGTACGAGGGGTTCCTCGAAGTCAAGGACGTGGCGCCGGACTCCAAGACCGAGACCTTCGCCGCGGTCGAGCTCGAGGTTGACAACTGGCGCTGGAGCGGCGTCCCCTTCTTCGTCCGCGCCGGCAAGTGCCTGCCGGTGAAGGTGAGCGAGGTGACCCTCTTCTTCAAGCGGCCGCCGCGGCTCGGAATCGGCCACGGCAAGACGCCGGAACCGAACCAGCTGACGATCCGGATCGAGCCGAAGCCGGGCGCCCGCACCCGGCTGTACGCGAAGAAGGCGGGCGAAGAGGCCTTCCAGGCGGCCGACCTCGAGGTCCTGTTCGAGAAGGTCCCGGGGGAGGACCCCGAGCCCTACGAGCGCCTGCTCGGCGACGCGATCGCCGGCAACCACCACCTCTTCACCCGCCAGAGCGCGATCGAGGAGACCTGGCGCGTGGTCCAGCCGCTGCTCGACGAGCCCGGCCCGGTCCACGGCTACGAGCGGGGGACCTGGGGGCCGACGCAGGCCGGGGAGTTGGTCCGCGGCACCGGACAATGGTCACAGCCCTGGCTGCCGGCGGACTGATTCCCTAGCGGCGTGCTAGGTTTTCGGGGCTCCTAATTAGGGCAACCTAATCGCTGTCAGGCTTCACGAGGAGAACCACCCCGCATGATCCCCACGTTCGTCATCACCCTGCGCGAGGGCGTCGAGGCCTCGCTGATCATCGGCATCATCGCCGCCTTCCTCGCCAAGGAGGGCCGCCGCGACGCGATGCGGCAGATGTGGATGGGGATCGGGATCGCGGTGGCGCTCTGCGTCGGCGTCGCCGTCCTGCTCGAAGTGGTCGGACAGGAGCTGCCCCAGCAACAGCAGGAGGGCCTGGAGACGGTCGTCGCCCTGATCGCGGTCAGCGCGGTCAGCTACATGATCGTCTGGATGCGCCGTCACGCCCGCGGGATCAAGGCGCAGCTCGAAGGCGGGGCCGCCTCGGCGCTGGCCGCCGGCTCGGCGCTGGCGCTGGTCGGGATGGCCTTCCTGGCGGTCCTGCGCGAGGGCTTCGAGACCTCGGTCTTCCTCCTCGCCGCCTTCCAGGAGGCTTCGAATACGACCGCCGCCGGCGCCGGTTCGGTCCTCGGCCTCATCGCCGCGATCGCAATCGGCCTCGGCCTCTACCGCGGCGGCGTCCGCATCAACCTCACCCGCTTCTTCCGCGTCACCGGCATCGTCCTCGTCTTCGTCGCCGCCGGGCTGCTGGCGTCTGCCGCCCACACCGCTCACGAGGCCGGCTGGATCAACGGCCTCCAAGGCCAGGCGATCGACCTCAGCTGGCTGGTGCAGCCGGGCACGGTCTCCGGCTCGCTGCTGACCGGGATGCTGGGGCTGCAGCCGAGCCCGACCGTGATCGAAGCGATCGTCTACCTCGGCTTCGCGCTCCCGATGGCCGCCTACGTGCTCTGGCCGCAGGGCTGGCGCCCGACCCGCCGCCGCGACCGGGTACGTGCAGGCGGCCGCATGGGCGCCGCCGAGAGCGCCGCTTAAGCGTCTCGTCTGAGAACTCAAAGGAGCGCCTCCAGTATGAACCCCAAGCATCTGTTGACATCCGCCTGCTTCGCCTTCGTGCTCGTCTTCGCTCTCGCCCTCAGCGCCTGCGGGTCGAGTGACGAAGCACCGGCGAACGCAAAGAAGATGACGTTCAAGCTGACCGACGAAGGCTGCGAGCCGCGCGACGCCACGGCTCCCGCGGGTCCGATCGTCTTCGAGATCGAAAACGTCGGCACCTCGAAGGTGACTGAGCTGGAGGTCATGGACGGTGAAGAAGTCCTCGGCGAGGAGGAGAACGTCACCGACGGGCTGGACGGCAGCTTCTCGGTGACGCTCGAGGCGGGCACGTACACGATCTACTGCCCGGGGGGATCGCAGGAACGGGGGACGCTCACCGTCACCGGCGCCAATCACGTCGAAGGGGCTACCGAGGGCGAAAAGGACGCCGACGAGGGACGGTAGGAGCGCCGGCCGGCGGGTCCTGTCTCCGATATTGGGCTCTCCCTGCCGGGAGAGTCCTCAATATCGTCGCCACCCGCCGGAGAGGCGCTTATCGTGGCCGGTCCGATGACCGGAGTGGGAGAACGAGCCGACGGGCTGCTCAGCGAGCTGGGCTATCGCCGCTGGCGCGACGGCCAGCGAGAGGCCGTCATCGCGGCTCTCGAAGGCAGAGACTCGTTGATCGTGATGCCGACTGGGGGCGGGAAGAGCCTTTGCTACCAGCTGCCGGGGCTGGCTACGGAGGAGCTGACGATCGTGGTCAGCCCGCTGATCGCGCTGATGCGGGACCAGTGGGAGAAGCTGCGGCGGCTGGGGCAACCGGTGGCGATGATCACCTCCGGGCTGTCGGACGAGGCGGTCGCCGACGCGCTGGAGGCGGTGCGCGGGGAGGCGCGGATCGTCTACTGCGCGCCCGAGCGGTTCGCCTCGAACGTCTTTCTCGAAGCGCTCTCGCAGCGCAAGGTCGATCTGGTCGCCGTCGACGAGGCCCACTGCGTCTCCGAGTGGGGACACGACTTCCGCCCCGACTACCTGCGCCTGCCGCAGGTAGTGGAGCGGCTGGGGCGGCCGACGGTGATGGCCTGCACGGCGACGGCGACCGTTCCGGTCGCGCGCGAGATCGCCTCCCGCTTCGGAATGCGCGACCCGCTGCAGGTCCGCTCCGGCTTCGACCGGCCGAACCTCTCCTTCGACGTCGTCGCGCGCGAGGGCAAGGGGTCGAAGGCGCGGCGGCAGGCGCTGCTGGAAGCGGGCCTGCGCGACCCGGCCAACCGGCCGGCGATCGTCTACTGCGGCACCCGCCGCGACACCGAGACCGTCGCCGCCGACCTGCGCGACGGCGGCATCGCCGCGGTCGCCTACCACGCCGGGCTCGAACCCGGACACCGGACGGCGATCCAGGAGCGGTTCATGACCACCGACAGCGGCGTCATCTGCGCCACCAACGCGTTCGGGATGGGCGTCGACAAGCCCGACGTTCGCTCCGTCTGGCACGTGACGATCCCGACCAGCGTCGAGGCCTACTACCAGGAGGCCGGGCGCGCCGGGCGCGACGGCCTGCCGGCGCGGGCGGTGATGCTGGCGCTGAAAGCCGATCTCGGCCGTCTGGTCCGCTTCAACGAAGAGCGCGCCGGCGATCCCGAGCTGGCGATCGCCCGCGAGCGCGGCTGGCGCGCCTACCACGCGATCAAGGGCTTCATCTTCGGCACCGAGTGCCGCCGCCGGGCGCTGCTCGACCACTTCAGCGACCGCACCGCGGGAGCCCCGCTAGAGCGCTGTTGCGACGTCTGCGACCTGCTCGAGTGGCTGCCGGACCCGGAGACCGTGATCGTCAGTAGCGCTCCGCGCAAGGCGAAGGCCTCAGCGCCCGCACCCAGCCTCGGCCCCGCCGACGCCGACCTCTTCGAGGCGCTGAAGGCCTGGCGCCTGCAGGCAGCCGCAGGCAAGCCGGCCTTCACCGTCGCTCACAACAAGGTCCTGGAAGCCGTCGCCGTCTCCCGCCCCACCGACGCCGAGGCGCTGCTGGCGATCAGCGGCATCGGTCCCAGCTTCATCGAGAAGCACGCCGACGAGGTGCTGGCACTGATCGGCGAGCACGCCGAGCCGCTCGCCGCCTGACTTGCGGTTCCTTTCGGACGCCTGCCGTCCGAGAGGAACCGCGCAACCGAGATTGCGAAGTAACCCGGCGAGACGGTTCCCCCACCCGGCGCTTGCAAGCATCTACGGCTCTGGTCGTTTCCGTCAAAGCGAGGGGCCTCTGCCTGGCCGCGCTCGCCGGCCTCGTGCTGGTCGCCTGCGTCCTGCCCGCTCCGGCCGGCGCCTCGCTCCTTCTCCCGCCCGGCAAGAAGGTCTACTTCGGCGTTTCCGACACCGGCGACATGGCCGACTTCGGCCATTTCTCCGAAGCCGTCCACAAGCACCCGGCGGTGATCGAGTCCTTCCGTACCTGGGGCAGCGAATTCCCCGACTCGATCCGCCGCTGGCAGACCGCCCGGGCGCGGCCGATGATCCACATCACCACCGCCGACCCGGGCGACGGCCACGAGCTGATCAGCCTGCCTGAAATCGCCGCCGGCCGGGGTGACCGCTACCTCGTCCGCCTCAACAAGCTCTTCTTCGAAAAGGGGATGCGCGCGTACGTGCGGCCGCTGGGGGAGCCGAACCGCTGCCTCAACGTCTACGCCGCCTACGACTGCGCCGGCGACTGGCGCGACCCGGAGCACGGCACCCGCGCCTACAAACGCGCTTTTCGCCGCATCTACGTGATCGTCCACGGCGGTGGCAAGGCGGCGATGATCGACCGCCGGCTCGCCGAAGCGGGGCTGCCGCCGCTGACCGTCGGCGTCCGCGCCCTGCCGGCGGCGCCGGTAGCGATCGTCTGGAGCCCGCTGCCGGCCGGCTCCCCCACCATCCCCCAGAACCGGCCCAAGCACTTCTACCCCGGCTCGCGCTGGGTGGACTGGGTCGGCACCGACTTCTACTCCGGCTACCCGGAATGGAAGGCGCTGTCCGGCCTCTACCGGCGCTTCTCCGGCAAGCCCTTCGCGCTGACCGAGTGGGGCGTCGAAAGCGGCGACGACCCCAGCTTCGTCGGCAAGCTCTTCGCCTGGGTCCGCAGGCACCCCCGCTGCCGGATGATGGTCTACTACCAGGACTTCGGCGACACCAGCAGCTACCGGATCCAGAACTACTCGGCGAGCCTCGGCATCCTCCGCGCCCGCCTCCACACCGGCCTCTTCCCGGCCTACGCCAAGGGCGCGCCGCATCTGCCGCCCCCGCCGCCCGGCGGGATCGGGGCGCCTTGACAAGGGGGCCTTTAGGAACCTGAAGAATCATCGTCGGCCATGCGGGCGATTCGCCGCATCGCCTCCTCGCCGTCCCTGCTGGCGCTGAGTGGGCTGATCGTCCTCGGCGCCGCCCTGCGCTTCGCCACCATCGACCTGCAGAGCTACCGCTACGACGAGGCGGTGACGGTCGGCCGGGTCCTGCACCCGAGCCTCCTCGACACCTTCTGGGCGGTGCCACGCAGCGAGTCGACCCCTCCCCTCTACTACCTCATCGCCTGGCTCTGGTCGCGTCCATTCGGCACCGGCGAGGTCTGGATGCGCTCGCTCTCGGCGCTCGCCGGCACCGCCTCGATCCTCGTCGTCTACCTGGGTGCGCGGGCACTGCCGCTGCCCCGCCGGGCAGGGCTGGTCGCCGCCGCCGCCGTGGCGGTTAGCCCGGTGCTGATCTGGTTCTCGCAGGACGCCCGCGCCTACTCGCTGGTTTTCCTCCTCACCGCGCTCTCCTTCCTCTTCTTCGCCCGCGCGCGGCGCTCGGGGTCACGACGGGACCTCGCCTGGTGGGCAGCCTTCTCGGCCCTTGCCCTCGCCACCCACTACTTCGCCGGCTTCGTCGTCGCCGCCGAGGCGGCGGTGCTGCTGTGGAGTCCGGGGCGCCGCGCAGTGGCGGTGTCGCTGCTGCCGATCCTGGCGACGGGGGCGCTGCTGCTGCCGATCGCACTCGAGCAGCGCGAACACGCGCACGCGGGCTGGATCGCCTCGCAGCCGCAGGGGCTGCGGCTGGAACGGGCAGCGGCGAAGCTGGTCGGCAGCGACAACGGCGAGGAGCATGGGAGGCGCGCGACCGACCCGGTCCCGTTCGCATTGCCGCTGGTCCTGGCGCTTGTCTCGCCGGCGCTGCTGCTGGCGCTTGGCGCGCCCCAGGAGCGCCGCGCCGCCGGGCCGGCGGCGCTGGTCGGCGGCATCGCTCTGGCGCTGCCGCTCCTGCTCGCCCTGCTCGGCTCCGACTACGTCGACGGCCGCAACCTGCTGCCGGTCTTCGTACCGCTGCTCATCCTCCTCGGTGCCGGCTTCGGGGTTCGGCGGGCCGGGCGGTGGGGGCTCGGCCTCGCCGGCGCCTTCTGCCTCTGCGGCCTCCTCTTCACGCTGGAGATCGACCGCCTGCCGCGGCTGCAGCGCGAGGACCTGCGGAACGCCGCCGCCGCAGTCGGGTCCCTCCGCCCCGGCACGGTCGTCGTCGCCGACCGCTATGCCGCGAGCTGGCCGCTGCGCTACTACCTCGGCGCCCGCCCGGCGACAAAGCTGCCGCCGCTGCGCGAGATCGACCTGGTCGGCTCGGCGTCAGCGGCGGAAGAACAGGCCCGCCGGATTCTTCCGTCCTCCTTCCACGAGGTCGAAGCGAAGCCGGTCTCCTACGACTTCACTTTGACCCGTTACCGCTCCTTCCACCCCGCGCGTGTTTCTTTGGCTTCGCTGGAACGCGGTGCGCTTGTCGGTGGTGGTGGGCGGGCTTCGGTGCTGGTCGGCCCTTCCCCTTGGAGTCCGCCTTCTGCTTCGGCTTCGGAGCCCTGGCGACGTGCGCCGGCAGCAGCTTCATCTTCGGCCGCACCGGTTCCAGCGCGTTGATGCTCGAGTAGCCGGTCAGATAGATGCGGCGACCGTCGGAGATCACCGGCGTGTAGGTGCCGGTCTTGTAGTGGAAGACCTGCTTGCCGGTCTTCATGTCGAAGCCGTTGGTCGCTTTGGTCGAGAACTCGGCGACGTAGACGATGTTGCCGACGGCCGAGAGCGAGCCGACCACCGAGCCGCCGGCCGAGCGCGACCAGCGCGTTTCGCCGTCCTTGGCGTTGAGGGCGTAGATGTTGCCGTCGAAGGAGCCGATGTAGACGGTCGGCCCGGTGTGCTGGGTCTGGGCGACGGTCGGGCCGGAGTAGACGTAGCCGCCGGTCGAGTGGGTCCAGGCGAGGGCGCCGTCGCTCTGGTCGTAGCTGTAGACGCGGCCATCGTTGTTGCCGGCGTAGACGCGGCCGAAGGCGAGGGCGGGGGTCGAGTAGAACTCGCCGGTGCCGCCGAAGCCGGGGCCGAGCGAGCCGCTCTGCCAGATCAGGTGGCCGTTGCCGGCATCGACGGCGTTCATGTAGCCCCCGTAGTCGCCGACGTAGAGGACGCCGTCGCGGAAGGCGGGCGCCGACTTCACCGGCCCGCCGAGCTGCGTCGCCCAGCGGATGTTCCCCCTGCCGGTGCTGAGCGCGTAGAGGTAGCCGTTTTCGCAACCGAAGTAGACGGTGCGCCCGAGCACCAGCGGCGAGGACTCGGCCCGGCCTGGCAGCGGGCGTTTCCAGACGATCTTCCCCGTCTTCGCGTTCAGCTTGACGATGTGACCGGGGACGAGGTTGACGATGTAGAGGCGCCCCTTGTGGTAGGCGGGCGAGGAGGCGTTGAGGCGGCCGACGTCCCGTTTCCACAGCACCTTGCCGGTGTCGGCGTCGAGCGCGTAGGCGGTGCCGTTGTTGTTGACGAAGTAGAGCCTGCCGGCGGCGTAGACCGGCGGGTACTCCAACAACGGCTTCTCGGAGAAGTGCCACCTCAGCCTGAACGGCGGCTTGATCCCCTGCGCCGGCAGGTAACGGGTGCGGGCCGGATTGAGGCCGAAGATCGGCCAGTTGACGGTCTTCGGCTTCGGCGGCGGCTTCGGCGCCTTTTCCGGGTGGAACTTCTGGATCGCCGCCTGGTTGTGGACGTCGGCCGGCCGCTTCAGCAGCTCATAGCCGAGGATCGCGGCGCTGAAGACGAGCCCCAGCGCGAGCAGGGCCATGGCCAGGCGCCGATTCGAGCGGTGCCAGAGGTGAAGGTCGAGAAAGCGGTTACCGCGCATCCGCGGCGCGGCGCTCGGACTCTCTCGCCACTCCGCCGAGCAGCTGCTTGATCGCCTGCTTGAGGACGGCGACGGCGAGGAAGCCGCCGACCGGCAGGGTCGGCGTGGTGTGGATCGCGTAGACGACCTTGGTGCCGCCGCCCGCCGGGCTCAGCTCGACCGTGCCGATGTGATTGCGGAACGGCAGGCCCGAGAGGACCGTGTAGGAGAAGCGGTGCGGCGGCTCGTAGGCGATCACTTCCTCGCGCATCGGCGGGCCCGGCAGAGCGGCGAGGACGCGGATTGCGCCGAGCCCGTTCGGGGCCGGTTCGCCCTCGCGCTCCAGCTCGGCCCGGCGCAGGGGCGTGATCTCGGTGTAGCGCCGGTGGTCGGTGAGGACGTCGAAGACGGTCTCGGGCGGGGCGGCGACCTGGCGCTCGTAGGTGAAGCTCGCCATCGTCGAAAGGCTACGCGAGCGCCCAGCGCTCTGGGTCGGTGCCGTCGATCTTCCGCACCTCGCCGGCCAGCGCGAGGTGGTCGAGGCAGGAGAGGACGATCTGCAGAACCCAGGCGCTGGCCGGGGTTTTGACCCCGTCTGGCCCGACGATGTCCCCGACGATTGCGAAGGCGGTCCGCTCGCCCCCTCCCAGCGCCTCCCGCACCTTGCCCACCAGCTCCTCGACCTGGCGGCGCGACTCGGCGATCTTCGCCTCGGGGTCGCGGAAGGTGCGGCCGTGACCGGGCAGGACGAGATCGACGGCGAGCGGCTCGACCCGTTCCAGGCTGGCGCAGAATTCCCCGATCGGGTCGGGGCTGTGGCCGTGGTCGAAGAAGAGGACGGTGCGGCCGAGCAGGTGGTCGCCCGAGATCAGCAGCTTGCGCTCGGGCTGATGGAGGACGACGTGGGACGGGGCGTGGCCTGGCGTCTCGACCACCTCCCAGGCGCCGAGGTCGGTCTCGACCTCGACCCCGGGGACGAGGTCCCGGTCGGGCTCCTTGATCACGTCGATGCCGGTCTCGGCGTCGCCGCTGCGGGCCTCGCGGTAGCGCTCCAGCGAAGCCGGCGGCACGCCGCTCTGGCGGGCCACCTCGAGCCGCTGCTCGAACGCCGCCGCCGGGTCGTCGGCGAGCAGCCGCACGTGCTCCCAGCGCGGGTGCATCCAGAGCTCACAGCCGGCCGCCTCGACGATCGCGCCGCCCAGCCCGTAGTGGTCGGTGTGCGAGTGGGTGCAGACGACGAGGCGCACGTCCTCGACCCCGAACCCCGCCTGGGCCAGCGCCAGGTCCAGCTGCCGCAGCTTCCCCTCGCCGCCGATGCCGGTGTCGAACATGACGACGCCCCCGTCGAAGGCAACGGCCCAGGCGTTCCCGTGCGGCACCCCTGGCCATGGCAAGGGCAGCCGCAGCCGCCAGATCCCCGGCAGCACCTTCTCCGTCCTCGGCGCCTCCGCCTTTCCACTGGCCACACGGCCAATCCTTTCAGCCGAGGCGGCTCCTCCGGCGGGTGGCGACGATATTGAGGACTCTCCCGGTAGGGAGAGCCCAATATCGGAGACAGGACCCGCCGGCCGCAACGCCCCCGTCGAAAGAAGTCCCGCCGCCGGCTACGCCACGTCGAACGAGCTCGGATCCGGCCCCACGCGCTCGCCCGAATCCAGCCGCGCGATAGCCGCCATGTCGTCCTCGCTGAGCTCGAAGTCGAAGAGCTCGGAGTTCTCCCGGATCCGGCTGGGCGTCACCGACTTGGGGATGACGACGTTGCCGACCTGCAGGTGCCAGCGGAGGATCACCTGCGCCGGGGTGCGCTCGTGGTGGGCGGCAACGGTGGCGATCGTCCCATCCTGGAGCAGGTCGCCCTGGGCGAGCGGGCTCCAGGCCTCGGTGGCGACATCGTGCCGGGCATGCCAGCCGCGCAGCTCTGCCTGCTGCAGCCGGGGATGCAGCTCGATCTGGTTCACGGTCGGCCGTTGCCCGGCTTCGGCCTCGAGCCGCTCGAGGTCCTCGACCCGGAAGTTGGAGACGCCGATCGAGCGCGCCCCGCCTTCCTCGCGGATCCGTTCGAAGGCGCGCCAGGTGTCGAGGAAGAGGTCCCGTGACGGCAGCGGCCAGTGGATCAGGTAGAGGTCGACGTTGCCGGTGCCGAGCCGCTCCAGGCTCTTCTCGAAAGCCCGCAGGGTCGAGTCGTATCCCTGGTCGGAGTTCCAGAGCTTGGTGGTGACGAAGACGTCCTCCCGCCGCACGCCGCCGGCGGCGATCGCCGCCCCCACCCCGGCCTCGTTGCGGTAGGCGGCGGCGGTGTCGATGTGGCGATAGCCGACTCCGAGCGCTTCCTCGACTTTTTCCTGCGTTTCCTCGGGCGGGATCTGGAAGACCCCGAACCCGAGCTGGGGAATCTCGACGCCGTCGTGAAGGGTGAGGACGCGGCCGGTCACACTGGTCACGCGGCTGGAGCTACCCCGAACCGCTCCTGGCTAAGCGGTGGCGGATCCGCGATGATTGAGGCGGAGCGCCCGGCAGAACTTCGAGGGAGGGCAGTGGGATGAACTGGAGGAAGATGTTGTCGATCGCGGCCCCGATCGTCATCGGGATCTTGATCATGGCGGCCGCCGCGGCGGCGATCATCCTGCGGGCCGGGGACCTGGTCATCCACGCCGAAGGTGGCTTCTCGCCGACCACCCTGCCGAAGAAGCACAACGCCCCGATCACGCTGCACGGTGGCGGCGAGCTCTCGACCGTGTCCGGCGAACTGCCGCCGATCCTGAAAACGCTGACGATCGAATTCGACCGGCATGGTGCGGTCGAGACGACCGGGCTGGAAGTGTGCAGGGCGGGCGAGCTGCAGTCGACCGACGTCCCGGCGGCGCGGCGCGCCTGCCCCGGCGCGATCGTCGGCAAGGGCGCCGGCCGCGCGATCGTCGCCTTCCCCGAACAGAAGCCGATCGACGTGAGGTCCCCGATCACGCTGTTCAACGGCCCGCCCAAGAACGGGCAGCCGACGGTCCTGGCCCACGCCTTCACGACGGTGCCGGTGCCGACCACCTTCATCGTCCCGATCGTGATCGAAACGATCCATAACGGCGTCTACGGCTACCGGACCAAAGCACGGATCCCGAAAATCGCCGGCGGCAGCGGCATCCCCGTCGAAGGGCACCTGAAGATCGGCAGGAAATGGACTTACAAGGGCAAGCGCTACAGCTACGTCAACGCCCGCTGCGAAACCGGCCACCTGCAGGCGCGGGGCGAATTCACCTTCAACGACGGCACCTTCCTGACCGGCAGCTTCATCAAGCGCTGCCAGGCCAAGGGCTGAGCGGCGCCCAGGCCGGCGAACGAGGGCTGATCAGCTGGTGGCGAGGCCGATCGCCAGCAGCGGGAATGCCGCCATGACGCCGAGGTAGGTGCCCATCGCGGCGCCGCTGGCCAGCGTCGCCGTGCGCGAGCGAGCGCCGGAGATGGCGCCCACGAGGACGAAGAAGGCGGCGATTCCGAGTCCGAGCCAGAAGACGGGAGGCATTGCGGGGGCGACAATATCGGAGAGCGGCGAGGATTTCCCGGTCAGCATCTGCATTCGCCACCAGCACCTGCCCTTGCGACGTGCATCAGCGAGACTTCGCCAAGCTCCCCGGGCTCGGGCCGAAGAGGGGGCGATCGCCGGCATCTACCGCGACCTGCCGGCGGCGAGCAGCTAGGTTTGGCGGGTGCGCATCCTCGCCTTCAGCGATCTTCACCGCGACCTCGGCCAGGGTGCGCAGCTGGTCGAGATGTCGACCGCGGCCGACGTCGTGATCGGCGCCGGCGACTTCGCCTCGGTGCACGAGGGGCTGGAGGAGACGATCGGCGTCCTCGCGGCGATCGAGAAGCCGACGGTGCTCGTGCCCGGCAACAACGAGACCGTCGACGCGCTGCGCGGGGCGGTCGCGCCATGGAGCGCCGCCACCGTCCTCCACGGTGAAGGGACGGCGATCGAGGGCATCGATTTCTTCGGCCTCGGCGCCGGCATCCCGGTGACGCCGTGGGACTGGAGCTTCGACCTCGACGACGAGGCGGCGACCGAGATGCTCGCGGCCTGCCCCGAGGAAGCGGTGCTCGTCCTCCACTCGCCGCCGAAGGACCACTGCGACAGCGCCGGCGGCGGGGGCAGCTTCGGCAGCCCGGCGCTGCTCGCCGCGATCGAGCAGAAGCGGCCCCGGCTCGCCGTCTGCGGCCACATCCACGAGTCCTGGGGCTGCGAGAGCCGGATCGGCCCCACCCCGCTGCGGAACCTCGGTCCCAAAGGGACCTGGCTCGAGGTTTGAGCCGGTGGAGTCCGGGGCTCCGAAGCGCGCTGGACTCGTCCTCGCGTCGCTGATCCTCGTCGCCGCCGTCGCCAACCTCAACCTCGCCGTCGCCAACGTCGCCCTGCCGGACATCGGCAAGGCCTTCGACGCCGGCCAGACGACGCTCAACCTCGTCGCCGTCGGCTACTCGCTCGGGCTCGCCGCCTCGGTCCTCTACCTGGGAGCGCTCGGCGACCGCTACGGGCGCAAGATGATGCTGATCCTGGGGATGGCGGTCTCGATCCCGGCCTCGCTGCTGGCCGGCTTCGCCGGCTCGATCGGGGTCCTCTTCGCTGCCCGGCTGATCGGCGGCGTCGCCGCCGGGATGGCCTTCCCGACCACCCTGGCGCTGATCACGGCGCTGTGGTCGGGGGCGGCGCGGACGCGGTCGATCGCCCTCTGGTCGGCGCTCGGCGGAGCGATCGCCTCGCTCGGCCCGCTGCTCTCCGGTGCCCTGCTGGAACGGTTCGACTGGGGCTCCGTCTTCCTCGTCACCCTGCCGCTGGCGGCGCTGGCGCTGTTCATGGCCTGGCGCTTCGTCCCCTCCCACGTCAACGAGACCACCAACCCGGTCGACAACCCGGGCGGGCTGCTCTCGATCGTGATGGTGGCGACGCTGGTGATGGGGATCAGCCTCGCCCCCGCCCCCGGCAAGCTCGGTCTGGCGATCGGCCTGGTCCTGATCGCCCTCGCCACCGCCGCCGCCTTCGTCCTGCGCCAGCGCCGCGCCCCCGAACCGCTCTACGACCTCGCGGTCGCACGGCGGCGGATCTTCTGGGTCGCGGCCTGCGCCGGGATCATCGTCTTCGGCTCGCTGATGGCGGCGATGTTCGTCGGCCAGCAGTTCCTCCAGAACGTGCTCGGTTACTCGACCCTCGGCGCCGGCGCGGCGATCCTGCCGGCGGCGGCGCTGATGGTCGTCGTCGCCCCCCGCTCCGCCAAGCTGGTCGAGGCCAAAGGCGCGCGCTTCACGCTCCTGCTCGGCTATCTCTTCTGCCTGCTCGGCTTCGTGGCGATGCTGCTGCTGTGGGAATCGGGCAGCGCCTACTGGCAGGTGGCGCTCGGCTACGGCCTGGTCGGGATCGGCGTCGGCTTCGCCGGCACCCCCGCCTCGCATTCGCTGACCGGGTCGGTGCTGGTGGCGCGGGCAGGGATGGCCTCGGCGACCGCCGACCTCCAGCGCGACCTCGGCGGCGCCGTGATGCAGTCGGTCCTGGGGGCACTGCTGACCGCCGGCTATGCCTCCGCGGCGAGCAAGGCGATCGCCGAATCGCCGAGCCAGGCGCGGGTCACCGAGAGCGTCGAAAACGCCCTCACGAAGTCGTTCTCGAGCGCCGCCGACCTCGCCGGCCGCTACCCCGCCCACAGCGAACAGATCGTCGCCGCGGCCAAGGCGTCGTTCCTGCACGGCGAGGACTGGTCCTACGCGGCGGGGATCATCGCGGTGGCGATCGGCGCCGCGATCGTCTTCTTCCTCTTCCCCAAGGCCGACGAAGAGCGGCGGCTGCTCGAGCGGTACGAAGAGGAGGACGCCGGGTCCGGGCACAGCGAGGGGGCCGCCGAGGTACGGGCGGCCGCAGCCTGATGGCCTACCGCGTCCTCAAAGCCGCCGATGCCTTCTGGCGGCGTTCGAACCAGATGAAGACCTGGAACACCGACCTGGCGAAGCAGCTCGAGGCTGGGGAGCTGGGGGCGCGGATGTGGCGGCTGGAACCGGGCCAGGCCTCGACCAGGCACAAGCACTTCACCCAGGAGGAGCTCTACGTCCTGCTCGAGGGGGTGGGCCGGCTGCGAATCGAGGACGAGGTGCTGACTCTGGCGCCGCTGGACACGGTGCTGGTCGAGCCCGACACGGTGCGCCAGCTCTTCAACGACACCGACGCCGACCAGCTGTGGCTGGTGGTCGGGGCGCCGCCCGAAGCGATCGCCAGCACGCTGGAGATGAGCGAGGACCAGCTGCGGCACCTGTACCCCGACGGCCCGAAGGCGCTGCCGCCGGAGCTGCAGGACGACTAGCCCGAACTGCATCAAATTTCCGCCCTGGGAGGTAGGAAATTTGATGCAGTTCAGAGGGCGAGCGCGATCGGCTGCTCGAGCAGGGCCTTCACGCGGGCCAGGAATTCGGCGCCCTCGGCGCCGTAGAGGATGCGGTGGTCGCAGGCGATCGTCGCCTTCATCAGCCGCGCCGGAACGAGCTCGCCGCCGCGCACCGCGGGGGCTTCGCGGATCGCGCCGACCGAGAGGATCGCCGCCTGGCCCATGTTGATCACCGCCTCGAAGGAGTCGATCCCGTACATGCCGAGGTTGGAGACGGTGAAGGTGCCGCCGGAGAGCTCCGGCGGCGTGATCGAGCCGTCGCGGACCTTGGCGGCGAGGGTGCGGGCGTCGGTGGCGATCTGCCGCAGCCCCATGCGGTCTGCGTCAAAGACCGTCGGCACGACCAGGGCTTCGGGGGCGGCGACCGCGACCCCGACGTTGACCCGCGAGTAGAGCTCGAAACGGCCGTCGCGGTAGGCGCCGTTGGCTTTCGGGAACTCGCGCAGGGCGATCGCGCACGCCTTCACCACCATGTCGTTGAAGGACGGAACCACCTCGCCCTCCTTCGCCGCCGCTTTCAGCGCCGCCCGCGCCTCGACCGCCTCCCCCATGTCGATCTCGATCGTCAGGTAGAAGTGCGGCGCGGTCGCCTTGCTCTCAGCCATCCGGCGGGCGATCGTCTGCTGCAGCTTGTTGAGCTCGCGGGTTTCAACCGTGCCTTTAGCCGTTTCAACTGAGGGACCAACGCCATGGCCGGCGGGTCCTGCCGCCGCAGGGGACCGACCCCCACCGACTACGTCGGAGGGGGTCCCCCCTACGACGTCACCCACCGGAGGAGCCGCCCCCTCCACGTCCGACTTCACGATCCGCCCACCTGGCCCGGAGCCTTTTATCTCAGCTAGCTCAAGACCACGCTCCCGAGCGAGCCGGCGCGCCAGCGGCGAGGCTTTGATCCTCTCGCCATCGTCGCCAGCCGGAGCGGCCGGAACCTGGGCGTCAGCCTCCGCCGCCCCTCCCGCGGGTGGCACGGCAGGGGGGACCCCCCCTGAGGAAGCTTTAGCTACCGGAAGGGGGGGTGGGTCCCCTGCCGTGACAGGACCCGCGGGCTCGGCGCCCGGTCCCTCGCCCGAAGCACCGTTCCCCCCGATCCGGGCGATCGGCGTCCCGATCGGCAGGGTCTCCCCCTCTTTGGCCAGGATCTCCTGGAGCGTGCCCGCCACGTCGGCTTCGTAGGCCATGTTCGCCTTGTCGGTCTCGATTTCGACCAGCTCGTCGCCGACCGCGACCTCGTCGCCCACCTGCTTCAGCCAGGTCAGGATCGTCCCCTCCTCCATCGAGTCCGACAGGCGGGGCATCACGACCTCACTCATGGGGCGGCTCCATGCCTACAGGTTGACACTTCGCCCCGGCGCTCTCAGCCGCCCGCGAGGATCGTGCCGGCCAGCAGCGAGGCGGCGGCCTGGCGCAGGAGGTCGCCGCGGATCGCGTCCATCACTTCGGCCTGCCTCGCCTGCAGCTTCCCCACCGTGGCGATCGGCTCGACTTCGGGGCGCGGCTCGCCGGCCGCCGGTTCCGGCGGCGCGCTCGACCGCGCCCGCTCGTAGGCGAGGCAGCCTTCGACTCCCTGGGCGATCAGCTGGGCGCGGTAGTCGGCGCCTTCGGGGATCGGGTGCAGGTTGTCTTCCTGCATCAGCTCGGGGTGGGTGGCGACGACGCCGGCCCAGTCGGGCACCTGCGTCCCCGGCCGGGAGGCGGCGAATTCGGCGACGACCCGGTTCTTGCCGGCGTCGCTGACGCCGCCGGGGTGAAGCCCGTGGATCGTCGGCACCACCAGGCAGCGGTTGCCGACGATCCCGGCGACCTTGGCCAGGTTGCCGGCGAGGATCTCAGGATAGCTCGGGTTGTCGTTGGTGCCGGCGTCGAAGACGATCACCGCGTCGGACGGTTCGTAGCTTTCCTGGAAGAGGTCGAAGATCTGGTAGCTGTTGTAGCCGCCTTTGGCGTTGACCACGAGTTCGACGCCCGGCAGATAGCGGCTGAGGTAGGGCGAGGTCAGTTCCTCCAGGCTGTCGCCGACGACCAGAACCTTGGGAGCGGCCGCGGCCGGCGCGGCCAGCGCCACGAGCGCGAGCAACAGCCCCGCGGTTGCCTTCCCGAAGCTGCCGATCCGCCTCACCGGAGCCCTTTCTACACGACGTAGACTGCCGCCGTGCTCGCCCCCGCCCGGTTCAGGCTCACCGGCTGCGCTCTCCTCGCGGTCGCGTTCCTGGCCGGCTGCGGCGGCGGCTCCGCGTCGACCGGTACCACCGACGCCACGATCACCGACGGCAGGACGAGAGCGCCGACCGAGACGACCACCACGCCGGCCAAACCCGCCTCCCGACGGGCCAGGCAGCAGGCGAAGTCCCCTGGCGGGCCATGCCAGGCCCAGCTCGGCAGCTTCGTCGCCTCGATGGACTCGCTGCGCCGACGCCTCGCCGTCGGCGTCACCTACGACCAGTACGTGGCCGAGGTGAAGGGCATCCGCTCCACCTACGGGAAGATCCCGATCGACCAGGTGGAGATCGGCTGCCTCGGCGCCGTCGGCACTCCCGGCGAGCGTGCCTTCAACCGCTACGTCGAGGCCGCCGACGACTGGGGCGAATGCGTCTCCGAAGCCGGCTGCAGCTCGGCCACCGTCGAACCGGTCCTGCAGCGGCGCTGGCGGATCGCCTCCCACTTCCTCTCTGAAGCCGACGAAAGCCTCGAGGCGAGCGCGCCGTAAACGCGGAGGCCGCCCCTAGGGCGGCCTCCGTCTGGTGCATGGAAACGAACGCGGGAACTGCTACCGAGCGGGACAAGACCCGGCTCCCGTCGAAACGCCGGTGCCCGGGGTGGATTCCGCCGGGCGCCCGAACCAGTGCGGCGCCTAGCGGCCCTGCACCTCCAGAGTCCCATCAAGCATGTGAATCAAGTTAGGACCACCTCCTTTCTCTGGTCCGACGATTGAAGCAGACGCACAGGTCGGGCCGGGGTGCCTGCTTGCGCAGGGCCAGCCCGATGAGCGGAGGCGGACCCCCCCGGTGGTTCTAGCTAGGAGGCGCTCATCTCCGGCGGCAGCTCGTCGCCGAGGATGTCCTTGCCCCGGCGCCGCTGCCAGCGCCGCCAGGCTTCGCAGCCGAGGCCGACCGCCATCGCGCAGGCGAGCGAGCTGGCCAGCGGCAGCCAGAGGTTGTGCTTGAAGGTCTCGCCGCCGAGGTAGCCGAGCATCGAGATGTAGAGCGCCCAGAGCACCGCCGCGAAGGCATCGGCGGCGAGGAACTGCCGGTAGGGCATCTCCAAGGTGCCGGCTGCAAAGGTGGTGGCGGTGCGGCCACCCGGGATGAAGCGGCCGACTCCGATCAGGATCGCCCCGCGGCGGCACAGCGCCTCCTCCGCCCACCGCAGCCGCGCCTCCCCCTTCTCGCCCTTGAAAAGACGGTCGGCGATCGGGTCGCCGATCTTGCGCCCGAGCCAGTAGCAGACGTTGTCGCCGAGGAAGGCGCCGACCGCGACCAGCGGCACGATCAGCCAGATGAAGAGTTCCCCCTGCGCCGCCAGGACCGAGGCGGTGATGACGATCGTCTCCGAGGGGATCAGCGGGAAGAGGACGTCGGTGCCGGCGGCGGCGAACACGATCGGGTAGGTGACGGCGCTCTGGCCGACTTCCTGGGTGAGCCAGTCGAACACCTCCTCCACCTACCCGGATCGGCTTGGTTTACCAATCCTTCGGCGGGTATTGAAGATGCATGTCAATCGGACTGATCATCGTCATCGTCGTCATCGCCATCGCAGTTCTCGCCCTGGTCGCCGTCTTCGCGCAGAATGCACGGAAGCGGCGTGAACTCGAGCGGATGCGGATGCGCGAACGGGCGGGGGGCCATCGGCAGGAGGCCGAGGCGCACGCCGTCAAGGCCGAGCAGCATGAGGATGCTGCACGGGAAGCCGCTGAACGCGCCGAGCGCGAGCGCGAGCTCGCCGACCACCACGGCGACAAAGCCGAAAAGATCGAGCGCAAGCTCTAGCTCGGAAGGGGAGAGAATTGCTCATCGGAGCCGTTATTGCGATCTGCATCCTGCTGGCGATCCTCGGCTTCCTCGTCCCTCGGCTCTCAAACCACGCACGCCGCGGCACCGACAAGGGCTTCTCGCTAGGTCAACGCGCCGGCAGCAAGGCCCCCGGCCCGATCGGCCGCCTCCTCAGCAAATCCTTCGGCAAATCCCAGCGCGCCGCCGACAAGAGCCACTCAGCCGGCAAGGGCGCGCGCCAGAAGCTGCCGTTCTAATCGGCTCGAGGCCCCGGAGGACCCGGACCCCTTCCCGTCGACGGTGCGCCGGACCGCCCTTCAGACTCCGCGCATCGATGTCCGTTCCGCCTGACAGGAAGCCGCGATCAGCCCCCCAGCTCATCGGCGAAACCTTTCGGCTCTACCGGCGCTACCCGCTGCTCTTCCTGATCCTCGCGGCGGGCGTCATCGTCCCTTACCGACTGATCGTGCTGGCGGCGACCGGAGCCGGGCCCTACACCGAAAGCAGCCTCGCCACCGGCACCTCGCTCCTTCTCACCGCGATCGCCTGGGTCGTCATCGATCCGCTCGTCTCCGCCCTGCACGTGCATGGGGTCGCAGACGTGGAGGCGGGGCAGGTGCCGCAGATCGGCGCGGTCGCACGCCGCGGACTGGCCGTCCTGCCGCTCGTGGTTGCGGCGGCGATCATGTCCGGCCTGGCGATCGTGGGCGGGTTTCTCCTCCTCGTCCTCCCCGGCCTCTACCTGTTGCTGCGGCTGGTGGTGGTGGCGCAGGCGGCGGCAATCGAGCGCGAGACCTGGATGGATGCCCTGCGCCGTAGCTGGGCCCTCAGCGACGGCAGCGTTCTCCACATCGTCTACTTCTACCTCTGCGTGGGGGCGATCACGGTGGCTTTCAGCCTCCCGGTCAATGCGCTGCTCTCCGACGCCACCACCGTCGGCTCGTTTGCGATCGGGGTGGCGGTGCAGGTCGTGATCCTTTCCTTCACCGCCCTGGCCACCGCCCTCCTCTACTTCGATCTTCGCTCCCGGCGTGCGGCTGCCGCGGAAAGGAGTCGAGGAATGGAGCGCTCGGAGACCTCGAGCTGATCCGCCTCGCTCAGGATTCAGCGGGGCGGTTCGGCAACGGCTGGTAGGAGCGGCAAGGCTCCCCGCGCAGGCCGGGACAGGGTGGGAGCCCGGTCGGGACGTTCGTGCCGGGGACGACGGGCAGCAAAAGATTCGACGGCATCTGTTCGCCGTAGCCGATCGCAACCTGGGCGGCGCCTTCCGGTTCGGTCTGATCGAAGGACCAGATCGGCTGGGTGCCGTTCGGGGCCGCGATCGTCACACGGATCCGCGAGCCGGTGCGGTATGCGTGGCCCTCGTAGTAGAGCGGGATCGTCACCGGGACGAATTCGTTCGTCGGCAGCGGCGAGACGTCGGCTTCGCGCAGGCTCAGAACCGGCTCCAGCGGCGTGCTCTTTTCGGCGTCGAGCTTGCGCTCGTCGGCCCGCACCCAGCCGTTCTGGACGAAGATCTCCTTGCCGTCGGGCCGCACCTCGCTGATCGTCGCCTGCAGATCGACGTTCGGGGTCGAGGAGCGGACCCAGACGCTGACGGCGCCGGCGCCAACGACCGTCGTGTTCGTGCCGAGCGGATCCGTGAGGTAGGAGACCGCGCTTCCCGCCGGGTTCTGTTCCCAGTGATATTCGGGCAGGGCCGTCCAGAGGCCGCCTTCGCCGGAGCCGGTATCGCCGCTGAAGTCGGTCTTCGGGAGGGCGCCGGCGTCCCAGGTGAATTCGTCGGCACCCGAGCCGGCGGGCGGCCTACCTCTCAGGCCGCCGTGTGGCGCGAGATACCAAGCCTTGGCTTCGGTGCCGGACACCGGGAACTGGTCGAAGGACTTTTCGAACCCGGGATAGGGCTGTCCCGGCGAGAGCCCGCCGGCGCCGTTGTCGAAGAGGACCCGGACCTGCTTCAGGCTTTCGAACGCGCTCAGCGCCGTCGAATAGGTCGGCTGCAGCTGGATCGGGTCCGGGGGCAGCGTGATCCCCGGGATCCCCATTGCTTCCTGATAGATCAGCGGCGCCGCGGCGTTGACCGCCGCCGAAGCGAGGATCGGCGGCCGCTCGGCTACGTAGAGCTGGAGGAAGTCGTACCAGCGGTTGAAGGTCGTCGGGTCGAGCGAGTCGATGTGGGTGCCGTTGGTGAAGGTGAACCACTTCTTCCGCGTCCCGGTCATGTGCCCGGCGAGCGTCGGGCAGTGGCCGCCGGTCTGCTCGTCGGTCCACTGGCAGGCCATGAAGGTCGGCACTTCGATCTTGTGGACGAAGGTGACGGGCGAGAGCGGGTCGGCGACTTCCGGGTTGTAGTGGCTGTTTTCTTCGATCTTCTTCAGCAGGTCGACGGCTTCGGGGTGCAGGACCTGGTTGGCCGCGCAGGTCGCATCGCCTTCCTGGATCCGGTTGTAGGCCCATTCCTGGCCGGAGCTCGGGCCGGCGGCTTCGGCATCGTGGACCCGCTCCTTCGCCCATTCGAGCGCGAAGCCGGTGTTGAGGATGCCGCCCGGATAGAGCGTGGTCTGGGTGTTGTCGATCACCGAGAGAGGTGAGATCGCGGCCAGATCCGGCGGCTGAGTGGCGGCGGTGAAGAGCTGGCTGATGCCGCCGTAGGAGATCCCCATCATGCCGACCTTGTTGTGGAGGACCCAGGGCTGGTGGGCGATCGTCTCGACCACGTCGTAGCCGTCCAGGTTCTGCAGCGGCTCGAAGAAGTCGTAGGCGCCGCCGGAGCAGCCGGTGCCGCGCATGTTGACGTCGACCACCGTGAACCCCATCAGGTTGGCGATGATCGAGATCCCGTTTTCGGGACCGGCCGGGTTGGCGTACCCGTAGCCCGAGTACTCGATCAGGGTCGGAGTCGGGCCGCTCGGCAGCGGCGGCAGTTCGACCCCAGGCAGCACGTGCGTCACGTCCTGCGGCGGATGGACGTCGATCGCCAGCTTGGTGCCGTCGCGGGTCGTCAGGTACCCGTAGCCGCTGGAGGGGATCGACTGGTCGTAGATCGAGGGATCGGGAGGCGCGGACTGGGTCGTCAGCACCTGCAGCGGGGGCGATTCGCCTTCCCCGGAGCCGAGGCGGACGCGGTAACCGCCCCCCGGCGCGACGCTGCGGAAGAGGACGCCGCCGAGTTCGTCGGCGTCCTTCGTCGCCACTTCCTGCCCTTCGCCGTTGAACAATGAGACCTGGACGCCGGCCGGGAGCCCCGTGGCGTAAACCTGTTCGACGCTCCCGTGGGCATCGAGGGTGGCCGCGCCGGCTGCGGCGGCGGGCAGCAGCAGCGCCGCCGGCAACAAGGCGATGCCGACCAGCCTCCTGACGACGGGCATCCTCCTCACGATGGAAGCCCCTACCCAGTACTAGGGTTTACAAAACTGGCCAGCCAGCCAGTAGTATCCGCGGCGCGTGGCCGACCAGACCGAGATCGCCGCCGGGAAGGGAGACGTCGAAGACGCGCTCGTGCTCGAGCGCGAGCACTGGGGCGAGGGCCCGCCGCTGGAGCTGTTCAAGCGGATGCGCGGCCGCTGCCCGGTCCACTGGACCTCGGAAGTGACCGAGTTACCGCAGGCGAAGGGCTTCTGGTCGGTGACCCGGGCCGACGACGTCCACACCGTCAGCCGCGATTGGCAGACCTATTCCTCGGAACTGGGCGGCGTCGTCGTCATCGACGAGGTCTTCCCGATCGAGCTGGCGCGGGCGATGTTCATCGGCATGGACCCGCCCAAGCACGACCGCCTCAAGGCGCTGTTCCAGGCGGGATTCACGCCGAAGCGGATCGCCGCCCACGAGGTTGAGATCCGCAAGATCGTGGTCCGCGTGCTCGACCGGCTCGAGGGGCGCGAGACCTGCGACCTCGTCACCGACGTCGCCCAGCCCGCCGTCTCGCGGGTGATCGGCAGCTTCATGGGCATCCCGGAGGAGGACGACGCGGCCTGGGCCGAGCTGATGAACATGGCGCTGGCGGCCAGCGACCCCGACTACAGCCCCTCCACCGACGAGGTGGAAGCGACGATCCGGGAGGCGATCCAGCAGGTCTTCGCCCGCTGCAGCACGATGATCGCCGCCCGCCGCGAGAACCCCACCGACGACCTCACCAGCGTCCTCGTCCACGCCGAGGTCGAAGGCCAGCGGCTGGAGGAGCACGAGATCGTGATGGGGTTCTTCCTCCTCGTCGCCGCCGGCAACGACAGCACCAAGGCCACCTACTCCAGCGCGATGCGGGCGCTGATGGACCACCCCGACCAGCGCCGGCTGCTGCTCGACGACCCCTCCCTGATCCCGGGCGCGGTCGAGGAGGCGCTGCGGATGTTCCCCGCCTTCGCCCACTTCCGCCGCACCGCGACCAAGGACACCGAGCTCGGTGGGCAGCAGATCAAAGAGGGCGACAAGGTGGTGATGTGGTACGCCTCCTCCAACCGCGACGAGACGCGCTACGAGGATCCCGACCGCTTCGACGTCCTCCGCAACCCCGAGCATCAGGCCTTCGGCGCCGGCGGCCGCCACTTCTGCCTCGGCACCGCCCTGGCGCGGCTGGAGCTGAAGATCCTGCTCGAGGAGACGCTGGACCGCTACCCGACGATGGAGATCGCCGGCCCGCCCACTTACGTCGAGTCGGCCTTTCTCAACCAGCTGAAGTCGCTGCCGGTGCGGCTGGCGCCGTAGCTGTCAGGGCAGCGGATGTTTCAGGCGGGGCTCGGCTCGGGGTCCGGGACCGCCTCCGCGGCAAGCTCGTCGAAGCGCCGTCGCGGCAACCGCCGCGACGGCGGGAACGAGGCGAGCACCAGGAAGGCGGCGAAGAGGAAGCCGGTCTTCAGCGCCCTCAGCTGCGAGGTTTCGTAATCGGAGACCAGCTCGTCGGTGGCGGCCGGTGCGACGCCCTCCCTCCTCGCCGCAGCTTCGACCTCGGAGGCGGGGACGAAGCTGCCGCCCGAGCTGAGATGCGTCTGCACCTGGCTCTTGGTGGCGGCGTCGATCCGCGGGTTGGAGGCGACGCTGCCGGAGAAGCTGGTCAGCAGACCGGTGACGACGACGGCGCCGAGCAGTGCCGTCCCCAGTGAGGAGCCGAGCTGCTGGGCGGTGTTCTGGACGCCGCCCGCCTCGCTGCGGTCGCGGTCGCCGACGGCGGACTGGACCACGTTGCCGAGCTGGGAGACGATCAGCCCCATCCCGATCCCGAGCACTCCCATCGCCACGAGGAAGCTCGCGTTGTCCAGCTGCGGCTCGATCGTGTCGAGCAGGAGGAGGATGGCGAGGAGGAGGATGGCCAGGCCCACCCGTACCAGGGTCCGTGCCGAGAAGCGCTTGGCGAGGGCGGAGCCGGCGAGGGCGCTGACGAAGAGGCCGGCCGACGCCGGCAGCATCCGCACCCCGGTTTCCAGCGCGTCGAGCCCGAGGACGATCTGCAGGAACAGGGGCACGGTGAAGAAGACACCCATCAGGATCAGGTTCTGGGCGAGGAGCATGGTGACGCCGCCGCGCAGCGAGGGAACGTCGAGCAGGCGCAGGTGCAGGAGCGGGTCCTCGCCGCGCCGCTCGCGCCGGCGCTGCCAGGAGACGAAGAGCGCGAGGAGGACGCCGCCGGCCGCGACCACGAACGGGGTCAGCGAGAACCCGAAAGGCTCCAGCGGCGAGCTGCGGGGGTGCAGCCAGCCCCAGTTGCTCGCCTCGAGGACGCCGAGGACGACGAGGCCGAGGCCGGCGGCGGAGAGCAGGCTGCCGACCCAGTCGGTCGCCGACTGCGCGGCGGACACCGCCGCCTCCCGAATCCAGCGGGTGCCCAGGAGGATGCCGACCGCGACGACGACCTCGCCGGCGAAGACGACCCGCCAGCTCAGCTCGGTGGTCGCCCAGCCGCCGAGGATCGGCCCGACCGCGATCCCGGCGCCGGCGACGCCGCCGAGGACGCCGTAGGCGAGTGAGCGCTCCTGCCCCTCGAAGTTGGCGGCGACCAGAGCGACCATCGCCGGCAGCACCAGCGCGGCGCCGATCCCCTCCAGCACCGACCAGCCCAAGGTCAGCGAAGCAACGCTCCATGAAGCCGCGGTGAGCGCCGACCCGACTCCATATATGCAGCAGCCGATCTGGAAGGCCCTCCGCCTCCCCCACCTGTCGCCCATCTTGCCCCCGGTGAGCATCAGGGACGCCATCACCAGCGCGTAGAAGGCGATCACCGCCTGGATCGTCGTCACCGTGGTGTCGAAGTCGGCGACCAGCTGCGAGATCGCCACGTTCATCACCGCCTGGTCGAGGACCATCAGGAACTGCGCCGCCGCCAGCACCCCGAGGACTCTCCATTTGGCCATGGGGCAGCCTATTCCCCCGCACCTTGACGGGATCGAAATCGCCCCGACTCTCTTCACCGCCCGGTTTGAGACGCTGACGCCGGATGACGCGCGAGCAGCGACCGGCGCGTCAGCCGGGCGTGTCGATCCAGCGGATGATCCGGCCGTCCAGCAGCTCGTGATAGGCAGGAGGAGAGGGCGGCGGGTCCCCCGAGAGACAGGAGATCACCGCGGTGCGGCCATGCAGATGCTCCTCCACCGCGGTCGTCCAATGAACGTCGGGGTGGAGGAGTTGCCGCAGCCGCTCCCAATCCCTGCGTTCGATCGTGTCGAGCACGTCACAGACTGCTGGTACGAACTCCGCCATTTCCGCTCTCCCTCGTTGCGGTGAGGCCATCGCTCTGTTGTCTTCGGTTTCCGGACATAATGGCCATCCCGTGGCAGGGCACGTACCTAACGTTTGCGCCGGTCCCTTCGGCGCCTTCTACGACTTCTACATCGAACGGCCCCGGCTGATGCAGGTGGTCGGACGCTCCCTCTGGGGAATCGACGCAAGCGTCCTCTACGCGAGCATGAAGCCGATCGAAGAGGCGGGCTCCGGAGCGGTGATCGCCGATGTTCCATGCGGTGGAGGGGTCGCCCTGCGGCGCCTCTCGCCCGACCAGGAGGTGCGCTACATCGCCGCTGACCTCTCCCCGAAGATGCTGCGGCGGGCGCAACGGCGAGCGGCGGAGCGATCGCTGCGACAGGTGGAAACCATGGAGGCCGACATGACCGACCTCCCCTTGGCCGACGAGGAGGTCGACCTCTTCCTCTCCTTCAGCGGCCTGCACATGATCCCGGAGCCCGAGCGGGCGGTGGCGGAGATCGCCCGCTGCCTCAAGCCCGGCGGCGAAGTGATCGGCACTACATTTCTTTCCGACGGATCCCTGCGCGCCCGGGCGCTGTTCAAGGCCGGCAGCTATCGGGGACACGCCGTTCCTCCGGAACGAGCGCTGCTGAAGAGCTGGCTGGAGCAGGCAGGACTGGTGAACGTTCACCTTGGTCCACAGTCGGGCTTCACGTCCTTCCAAGGCCAAAAGCCGACGGTATAGCCGACGCGACGACAAACGCCCGGCGGCAAGTCACGTGCTTCAGCCGAAAGTCGCGCCCGACTGCCTCTCCAAGGCAGCCAGAATCACTCCCGACAGGGCAAACCCCGTCAGATAGAAGCTCGTACGCTTCGGCAGGTATCCCCCGCGGCCCGCAGCGATCCCTGCGACGGCGTCGGCACTGTCACAGACCAGACCCGCGAGCAGCCACTGGCGCTGGACCTCTCCACTGGTCGCGTAAGCGCCGCCGGCAAGAACGAAATCGCGCACGGCCAGCACCCGAGCCAGGTAGGCCGCCTGTGGATTCCCAGCCATGTCGAGACCGACCCCTCTGCCGACGGGTCGTGGCGCCAGCCATGCCGCCACGCCAAAGGTCATCCGACCCCAGATCAAGCCGCTGAGCGCCAGCTTTCTCGCAAGAAGCCGATCCACGGCGACCATCGTAAGGTCAAGTCACTCCTCCCGCAAAACCGGAGCACCATTTCGGTGCCTCTCCCGCAGATCAGCCCGAGCTTGGGCGCGACATGCCCGGAGCACAGCGGAACGCGCCTGACAGGATTCGAACCTGTGACCTTCGGTTTCGTAGTCCGGAGCGAGGGCTCGGCTGGGCTACGCGGAGCTAGGTTTCAAGCCGATTCCACGAGATCCAGATCGGCTGAGATCGGCTGGAATCTGTGGGGCAAGTTGCCCCATTTGTTGCCCCAGGAAGGTCAGGCGAGCAGTTCCTCGATGCGGTCTCGGATGAGCTGAGCACGCTCGGCTCCAATGGGGCCGTAAGAGGCGGTGGCGCCATCGACTGCGTAATCGAAGTAGGACTCGGCCCGGAGGTCGATCAGCTCCCCCTTGATTTAGGTACCGATTGCCGACGAAGCGGCCTTGATCTCCTCGATCAACTCCGGGCGGCCGTCGATCAGCGTCAGCACGTCATGGACGTCGAGGCTTCGCAGGAGATCTCCTCGGCCACGGCCCTTCCAGGCGCAGAGCTTGGTCGCCATCAGCAGTACCGGCGTCGCGGCTCGGATCTCGGCACCAGAGTCGAGAGTGATCGTCGCCGCGGTCGCGATCGCTTCCTCATACCAGGGGTTGGAGAAGCCGAGGATGTCGGCGTCGGTCGGCATTACGTCGAGGATCAGGCGAGGCTCGGCTGATTGCCACCGACACAGCACAGGTGCGCCGGCCGCCTCCTGCAGGCCACGCTCGCGGAGCTTCTCGCCGAGCCGGTAGTACTCGGCACGGCTTGCGACCTCGGAGATGACATCGACGTCCTCGGTGGCGCGGGCGGGCGGCGCGCCGGGCTCGGTGAGCCAGAGGTGGACCGTCGCGCCGCCGACGAAGACGACTTCGCCCAGGAGCGGGCCGAGCAGCTCGGCGGCGATCTCGAGCTGCTGCGCGCTCAGCGGTTCCTCTCCCCTGCTCGCTCGCGCAGCTGGCTCATGAGAAGGTCTCCGGCCACACGCCGGACGCGCGAGTCGCCAGTCCGCAGGCTGTCGAGCAGCGCCAGGAGTTCGCCGAGCTCCGGCCAACCCTCCACCGCTTCCGGCGCCGCGGGATGAAGCGGCTCAATCGCCTGGCCTCGCACCCGGCCTCTGGCATAGGGCCACACCGGCGGGGGCTCCTCGCCGGAGGAGTGGATCGCGCCCGCCATCGGCTCAGCCGCCCACGCGGCGGGAACCCCCGGCACGAGCGCACCTAGCTGAGCGGGAGCGACGAACCGCAGAGCGTGAATTGCGAACTCCTCGAAATGCGGAACGTGAACCTCCCGCCGCTCAGGCAAATAAAGGTCTGCGTCTTGTGCTCGCGCAAGCGCCCGCTGGACCACGGGATGCGGCACATGCAAGCGATCAGCCAGGGACCTGTAGCTCCAGTCACTGCCCTCGACCAAGAGGCCACTGAGCACGTAGATGTCCGATTGCTTGACCATAGATAGATAGCGTATCAGGTATCGATACATGATACAGCGCGAATTGACCTCTGGTTCGAACGGGCATCGGGGACGTACCGGCGGATCTGCATCTGGTACATAGCGCTCGTGACGTCATCTGCCAAACCTGTCTCGGCGATTGAACTCGTCCGCCGGGGCTATTTCCCGCGTGAGGCTCCGCCCCCTTTCTCCGCCGACAAACTCGCCAACCTGCTCGAACGTGACCAGAAAGCCTTGCCGACCAAAAGCCAGCGGTCTCAATGCGTGCGTCACAACCTCGCGCGACCCAATGGCTTCAGGCGGCCACTCCAGATTCCGAACCCAAGGAATTTCGTTCCCTTGGCGCAAGAGTTTGAGGCTCAATGGACGGCGGTCAATACCTTCCTGCAAAGTTCTTCGCTGTCAATGTCTCGCCCGGAGGTAGCCAGCGGAAGCGAGCGGGCAATCCAGCCTCGATTCAGATTCGGTGAGCGCGCGCGTTTGAGGCCCCGAGACTGGCGTGGTCAGCGCTTTCTATTGCGAACCGACGTGAGCCAGTTCTACTCATCGCTCTATACGCACTCTATTCCGTGGGCGCTCGAAGGTAAACAAAAAGCAAAGCAAAACATGGGCAAGACCGTCAGCGACCGCTTGGACAAGGCCCTCCGAGATATTTCAGACGGGCAGACGATGGGTGTCCCAATCGGACCAGACACGTCCCTCCTGGCAGCGGAGATCGTTCTTACGGCGGTCGATAAGAAGATCGCAAAGGGCAGGAGACTGCGCGGCCATCGGTACATCGACGACTATGAGTTGACCTTCACGTCCCGGGGAGAGGCGGAGCAGGCTCTCGTCGAGGTTGAGGATGCACTTGCCGAATTCGAGCTCTCCATCAACCCACTGAAGACGGAGATCGTCGAACTTCCTCAGCCTTTTCAGGAAGGATGGGCCCACGACTTGCTGACGTTTCGGATTCGGACTGAGACCGCCACTATGACGATCACCGACCTGATCGCCTTGTTTAGTCGGGCGGCATCGGTAGCGCGAACGCGATCGGGACCCTTGAAATATGCGCTACAGCGCAGTCGCGAAATAGATATCCCTGATGCGGACGTTTGGAGTGCATTTCAGAATCTCGTGTGGTCGGCAGTTTCATCGGAGCCAACGACGATGCCAACGGCGCTTGACGTATTGACCGAGAAGGCGGAGCTCGGCGAATTCCAAGTAGACGAGGATGCCGCCGGTGAGGTCATCGAAGCAATGCTGCTCACGCATGCACCTCTACGAAACGCAAGTGAGGTCGCCTGGGCGCTCTGGGCGGCCATCAAATTGGACATCAAGCTCTCTAAAGAGGTGGCTTCGGCCGTCTCATCCTCGGATGACGACTTCGTCGCACTCTTGGCTCTCGATGGCAACGAGCGGGGACTCTTTCGATCGCACCTCGATCTATCGAACTGGGAGGCCATGATCGACTATGACGATGTCCTCTCCGGTCCTCATTGGCTCCTCGCGTACGAGAGTTCCGTACGGAAGTGGCTCGAATCTGCCCGCGGGCGAATCGGCGAAGATCCCTTTATGAAGGTTCTCAGGATGCGTCGTGTGCGCTTCTATCTCCCCAAAGAAACCCGTCGCCCGTTCACCGGTCCTGCCGGACCGCTCCCGGGTGGCCTGGTACCAGACGAGTACGTCTAGCTTAGAGACGACCCTAAAAGCGATGCGAGGCTCACAGGTCCGCAATGCTCGGCATGGGGCACGGCCGTCAGTCCGCGCAGAGCCTCCTTACATGCTTTACATGACGTTGGCGGCTTGTGCCGCATCGAGATAGCGGAAGCTCTGCGGCGGACGGAATCCCTGCCAGCGGCGCCGCAGTTCAGCCAGGGGGACCGGCTTTGCAAGCCTCCGCACATCCGTAAGGGCGATCGCGACGGCCTCGTCGCTCCCAGCAAAATAGGCGCGAAACTCGCGGCGACTGAGCCCCGAAAGCGACCCGTGTCTGTCCCATAGAGCACTAGGACTAGAAGCATCGATGGCTGCTACTCGCCCAGTGCCCAGGACTTCCTTCACTGGTGAGGAGGCATAGAAGACGACTAGCGCTCCGGGTTCAATGGAAGGTCTGACGCGACGCAGCTCAACGGTCTTCTCGCCGGCAAGAATCATCTCCGCAAAGCGAGGCTTCAGAGAGACAAGCAGCGCTGCGATATCAGTCGACATAAGCGGATGATCGCCGGTAAATCTGGCTGAAGATCTCCTCGCTGACCGGCATGGGCGATTGGGGAGCATAGAAGCTCCCCCCGAGGTCAGAACAGAGCGACCTCAAGGCATTGAGATCGAGTGGATTAGCAAAGACCTCGGTATCGACGAACCGGAGTGCCATCGCTTGACCAGTGGCATCAGCCGCTTGGCGGATTTGCTCAAGCTCCCAGACGCCAAGTTGGGAAAATTTGTGATGCAACCTCTCAGGTCGGTCGATGGAAACATCTGCGAGGTAAGACACAGCCCGCACGTGGCCGACCGAGTGCCCCCGATCAGCACCGGTGACGTACCACAGCAACCTCGCCGGTGCCTTTGCTCCGCTAGGGCGACTGGCCCGATAGTAAACATGCTCCCGTGACAAGCCCAATCCGGTCTCCCGCGAGAGGAGACTTTGGGCTGAAAGTCCTTCATCAAATAGCTGCTCAGCCCAAGCCGGATGAATTGGGACGAGAAAGGTGGGAATCCCAATGCCCAGGATCTTCACCGGCCAAAGCGACCGCTCCATCGCTACTGCCGTGAATAGATCCGTCGGAGAAACATCTAGTTCCTCCGCCGTGCGCAGCCCGGTCTCTACGCGACAACGCCAACGGCCCTCCTCATCCGACACAAAGCCCTCTGCTCGCAGTGCCTCGTGAACTGGAACCGAAAGGTGTGGATCTTCGATAAGGACTTGACCAAGCCGCTTTTCCGCGGCTGCGCGACGCTGAAGGAAGGCAAGCTGCCGGGCCACGGCACGAGAGAGACGATCAGCAGCTCCCACGCGAAGTAGCTCAACTTTCAGACTTCCATTTAGTGCGGTGCGGCTAAAGCCACCGAGTAAACGGGCGCCATCATGCACCGTTTCGACCTCATAGTCCCCGGGAGCAGCGAGAGCGGGCCGCAAGATGCTGCGAAAGCGGGAGCCCTTCTCCCCCGCCCCGTTGTTGAGCAGAACCGCAGTGAAGCTGTCTTGATCGACAGCAGCCAAGCGAGCAGTATTGATGTCGGTTCCTTGAAGCGCTGCTGGGGCATAAATGCCAACCCGGCGATCCCTATCAAGGCAGTCAATGAGTTCCTCTGGTCGCAGCAGTTCGATGCCGAACTCGCCTGCAATCGCCGCGGCGCCCGCGAGAAGCGGGCCGTCACGAGTGACGAAGTACCTCGCGCCACCAGCTAGAGCAGCGGCCACATGACGATGGTCCTTCTCTCCTGCCCCCGGAGCGAGTTCACCGACTCTCTCAGGCAGATCCTCTGGCACAGAGCTGCTCCGCGAAAGGTTCCGCCATTCGTTGGCGGCGGCTACCAAGACATCTCGCAGCGCATCCTCTTCGCAGTCGTTGCTCTCGATTGCAATCAGATCAGTGACGCAGAGCTCGACGAGATCCTCGACCCAGTCGTCGAAAAGGCGGCGACTCTCCTCGGCATGTGCACCATCGACGACTAGGTCCTCGAAGACCATCTGATCCACGGCAACGAGATCACGATCGTCATCGATCGAATCAAAAAGCGTCGGCTGCCCATGGTCACGAAGCCAAACAGTGAGCCGGTGCCCCTCGATGCTCCTACCTCGTCGATCACCGATCGGGCGAAAGTCGAGCTTTGGCCACAGCCTGGAAGCAGGATAGGAGCGTCGGCAGGCTAGCTTGATACCCCGACGCTCTGCGTGACGCTCGCTGAGCTCTGCAACAAGGCGTCGCGCCACTCCACTACCTCGGGAGTTCTCGGCGACACAGAGATGGACAATCTTGACTAGGTCTCCCGGTAAGTCATAAAGAACATAGCCCTGAACCTGATCGTCGGCCACTGCGATGAGCAAGGTTCCCGCAGCAGCTCGGTCCTTGAAGCCCGCATCGGGGAGGAAGCCGAGATACCGCTTATTGGCTCGGTGAAGGGCTAGGACTTCGTCCATGCGCCTACCACCCAGATCCACCTCAACGATCGAGGTCAATTTATTTCGCCGGAGTTCACTGGCAGCCACAGTTACTGATGAGGAATCACCCAGGTTCTAGATGATCCTTCCTATTTTGTATAGCGCTGCTCTGATTCTGCGGCAGGTCGAGCGCCGGCGCCTCCTCCCCCGGCAGCAGATGCGTGTAGCGGGTCAGCGTGAAGGCGGGCGAGTGGTGGCCGAGGGCGCGGCTCAGCTGGAGGAGGTTGGTGCCGCGCCGCAGGTGCAGCGAGGCGAAGGTGTGGCGGAACGTGTGGAAGCCCGCCCAGGGCGCTCCAGCTTGCCTCACGAGCGGCTTGAGGATGCGCGGCCGCAGGTTAGACGGGTCGAGCGGGGCGCCTGACGTAGAGCCTCAGCAGCCGCTTGCGGAGCGGGTGCTGGAGGACGTGTAGCAGTGCCTCCTCGGGGTCGCGTTGCTCGGCGGGACGCTTCCCGCTTCTCTTGCCGGCCGCCATCGGCCTCAGCCCCGCTCGGTGGAGTTCGGACCCCAGAGGTCGGCCGCCTCCAGCGCCGTCCTCTTGGCGAAGACGAACTCGCCGCACTGGTGGACGAGCCCGCCGCGCCGCAGCCTCGCCAGGCTGTCCGCGGTCGCGATCTCGCTGCCGATCATCCGCTGCACCTCGTCGGTCGCCCAGGGGCCTCGGTCCTCGACCAGCAGGCCCATGATCGCTTCATCCGTCGCCGCGTCCCGGTCCGCCACCGGGCCAATACCCTTCTCCTGCATGGGAGCATCGCCTCCTGTGCCACGCCCCCGGCTGTCTCACCAGCGCGGGGGCACTTTGTTCCGTTGTCGGCGGCGAACGTAGGTGGACGGGAGCGCCCGCTCAAGGGCCGGGACGAACCTCTACCCGGACCTCATGTTGCCCCAGGCGTTGCCCCAGCGTCCATTTCGGCCTCCCCGGCCGATGCTCGAAACGCCGCAAACCCGCTTCCCAAGCGGAAGCACGTCAACGCGCCTGACAGGATTCGAACCTGTGACCTTCGGTTTCGTAGACCGACGCTCTATCCAACTGAGCTACAGGCGCGGGTATCGGGGTGGCGCCCCGGATGGGGGATTCTAGGGGCTTTGGGGCGGGTGGCGCCTAGGCGGACTGGTCTTTGAGGCGGACGTGCCAGTGGACGGTGGCGGTGGCGACGCGGTTGCCGTCCTTGTCGGTCAGCTCGACTTCGCAGGGGAACTCGACCTTGCCTTCGGTGTCGAGTGTGGCGATGGCTTCGGCGGCGTCGATGCCGAGCTTGGCGGTGGCGGTGATGGCGCCGTGGGCGATCTTCTCGTAGTCGATCTCGGCGGACTTGGCGAGGGGGGTGACGTCGCCCATGCGGACGGCGAAGGCGCCGACGAAGGCCGCTCCCGACGCGGTCTCGGCGGCGGTGAAGAGCGCGCCGGCGTGCTGGGAGCCGACGTGGTTGTTGAGCTCGGGCCGGCGCGGCAGGACTACGGTTGCCTCCCCCGCCCCGACCTCGGTGATCTCGATTCCGAGGTGCCCGACGAAGGGGACGGCCATCGCCAGCCCCTTGGCGATGGCGTCGAAATCGACGTTGGGCATTCCCGGAACTCCTGGCATCGACCCAGCCTACCCTTCACCGAAACCGCATCGGTCGTCGCATGGCGACGCCCCTTGCGGTCTCGGCGTCAGCGGCCCTCGAAGGTGGCGTGCCCGGGCCCGCCGTGCTCGAGGAAGGTGCGGACGGCGTTCTGCAGGTCCTCGGTCCCGAACAGCTCCGCCGCGTCGGTCCGCACCGCCTCGTCAGCGGCCGCGATCCCGCCCTCGCGGAAGCGCCGCAGGATCAGCTTGGTCATCGCGTGCGCCTGCGTCGGCCCCGCCGCCAGCTCGGCCGCGAAGGCCCGCGCCGCCGCGTCGAAATCCTCCCCGTCGAAGATCACGTTGACGACGCCCCAGCGCTCCATCTCCTCGGCGTCGAAGATGCCCCCGGACATGACGAAGTGGCGGGCGCGGCCGCTCCCCGCCCGCTCGGCCAGCCGCTGGGTCCCGCCCATCGACGGCGTCAGCCCGACCACCTTCTCGACCAGGCCGAACTTCGCCTGCGGCGAGGCGACGATCAGGTCGCATGCGAGCGAGAGCTCGAAGGCCGCGGTCAGGGTCAGCGCGTGGGCGGCGAAGACCACCGGCGCCGGCAGCTCTTCGACCTGTTCGATCATCCGCAGCAGCTCGTCCCAGAGCAGGCTGCCCTGCTCCGGCGTCAGCCCGGCGAAGACGTTGACGTCGACGCCGCCGGAGACCGCCCGTCCCTCGGCCCGGATCAGCAGCGCCCGCGGCGGCTCGGCGGCGACCGCCTCGATCGCCGCCCGCAGGTCGTCGATCATCCGCTGGTCGAAGAGGTTGAGTGGCGGGTTGTCGAGCGTGATCACCGCGAGGCCGCCCTCTTCGCGCTCGAGCCGCACCGCCGGCCCGGCCGCCCGCTCAGGGCACACGGTGCACCTCGAAGAGGTTGGTCCCCAGCTCCTGCTCCGGCAGCCCCGCCGTGATCGCGATCAGCTCCCCCGGCCTGGCAATCCCGTAGCGCCCGGCCAGCTCGGCGCACATCCCGAGCAGGCCGCGCACGTCGGAGTCGTATTCGGTCTGCACAGCGGTCACGCCGAACAGCAGGTTAAGGCGCCGCACCGTCTCGATGCGCGGCGAGATCGCCAGGACCGGCACGTCGGGGCGGTGGGCGGAGACGAGCCGCGCGGTCCGCCCGCTGGTCGTCGGCACCACCAGCGCCTTCAGGCCCAGCCGGTAGACGGCGCCGACGGCGCTCTGGGCGACCGAGTCGGCGACGTCCTGCGTCGCCTGGTCGGTGCGGCGGAAGAGCCACTCGCCGTAGGGGAGATCGGGCTCCGTCGCCCGCGCGATCTGGTCCATCACCCGCACCGCCTCGACCGGGTGCTGCCCGACCGCGGTCTCCTCTGAGAGCATGATCGCGTCGGTGCCGTCGTAGATCGCGTTGGCGACGTCGGTCACCTCGGCCCTGGTCGGCCGCCGCGCGGTCACCATCGAGGCCAGCATCTGGGTCGCGGTGATCGCCGCCTTCGATCGCAGCCCCGCGGCGCGGATCAGCCGCTTCTGGACGATCGGCACCTGCGAGAGCGGCAGTTCGACCCCGAGGTCGCCACGCGCCACCATCACCCCGCCGGTCGCCTCCCGGACGATCCCGTCGATGTTTTCGGCCGCTTGCTGGCGCTCGACCTTGGCGACGAGCGGGATGTCGGAGCCGAGCCGTTCGAGCCGCTCGCGCACCGGCAGCAGGTCTTCCGGGTGGGAGACGAAGGAGACGGCGAGGATGTCGACCCCCTGCTCCACGGCGAAGTCGATCCAGCCGAGGTCGGTGGCGCCGGCCGCCGGCAGCGGCGTGCCGCCGGGGATGTTGATCCCCTTGTGCGAGGAAAGGGTGCCGCCGACCTCGACCTCCGCCCCCACCCCATGGTCCTCGGAGTTGTCGATCCGCAGCCGGATCGCGCCGTCGGCGAGGTAGACGACCTGGTCCCGGCGCAGGCCGCTGACCGCCGAGCCGGGGACGGGGATCGTCCCCTGGTCGCCTTCCACGTCCTCCGGCGTCAGCGTCACGTGCATGCCGGTCTCGAGCTCGGCGACGTCGTCGCGCATCTCGCCGATCCGCAGCTTCGGCCCCGGCAGGTCGCCGAGGATCGCCACCTCGCGCCCGACCCGCTCCGCCGCCGCCCGCACCGCCGCGATCGTCTCGGCCTGGCGCTCCCGCCCCGCGTGGGAGAAGTTGAGCCGGAAGACGTCGGCGCCGGCGGCGACCAGCTGCTCCAGCACCGCCGGCGCCCAGCTCGCCGGGCCGACCGTGGCGATGATCTTGGTCCGCCGCCCCAGGTGGGAGGCGGGATTGGGGAATACGCGCGGCTCCATCTACGGTGACTGTAGAGGGAGGCGGGTGAAAGCTTCAGTACCTACAATCGTCGCAGCGCGTGGAGAGGTGGCCGAGTGGCTGAAGGCACTCGCCTGCTAAGCGAGTAGGGGGCGCAAGCTCTCTCGAGGGTTCGAATCCCTCCCTCTCCGTTACTACCGGGTCCACCAGTCCCTGGCGTCGGCGAGGGGGCCCTTGCCGGAGCCGCCCGCCTTGCCGCGCCGGGCTTTCCCTTCGGCCCGCGCCCGTTCGGCGGCGACCTTCTGCGCTTCGGAGAGCTTGGCGATCAGCGTGTCCCGCGTCTCCTCCAGCTCCTCGACCCCGGCGACGTGCGCCTGCGCGCGCGGGCTGGCGGTGTAGAGGTCCGGGAGGTAGCGGACGTAGGTGGCGAGCTCGGCCTCGAGCCGGGCGATCTGCCGCCGCAGCTCCTGGCGGACCTCGATCGTCTCGCTGTCCTCGCTGCCGGGCTCGGGCGCGCCGAACGGCGCCACCTCCTCCTCGGGGCCGAGCATGCTGGCGCAGGCCATCACCACGATCGCCAGCTCGTGCGGGGTACGGCCGAGCGCCTGCCCCTGGCGCAGCGCTTCCAGCGCCACCGCCTCGAGCTCCGGCTCGGGGGTGACGCTCTCGGCGACGAAGGTCCCCCGGCCCTGCTGGCTGACGATCAGCCCCTCTGCTTCGATCGACTCGTAGACCGAGCGCACGGTATTGACGTTGACGCCGGCCCAGCCGGCGATCCGGCGCAGGCTCGGCAAGCGTTCCCCGGGGGTCAGCCTGCCGGTGACGATCAGGGCGCGCAATCGCCAGCTCAGCTGTACACCGAGCGGAACGTCGCTGCTCGGGTCCAGCGTAAAGGGGTTCGACTGTGCTACTTTGCTCATACAGGTAGCTAGGGGATGTTCTCCTGGAGTCTACCAGTGAGTTACGCGGTCCCTTCCCCAGCCTGCCCCGGCGCCGTTCGGCGCCAGGGGTAGGCTGGCGCCGTGTCCGCCGCTCGGTCCCACCAGTCCCTGGAGCGCATCTTCGCCGAGGTCGAGGCGCCTTTCGCCTTCGTCGACCTCGAGGCGATGTGGGAGAACGCGGCGGCGATGCTGGGGAGGGCGGCGGACAAGCCGGTACGGGTGGCCTCGAAGTCGATCCGCTGTCGCCCGCTGTTGAAGGCGATCCTGGCGCGTGACGAGCGCTTTCACGGGTTGATGACCTACACCCTGCCCGAGACGCTGTGGCTCGCCGAGCAGGGGTTCGAGAACCTGCTGCTCGCCTACCCGACCGCGGACGTGGGAGCGCTGGAGGAGCTGGCGCTGCGCTCGGCCGCCAACCCCGAGGGGGCGCCGATCGTGATGGTCGACTGCGTCCAGCATGTCGACATGATCGGGTCGGTGCTGGGGAAGGGAGCGCCGCCGATCCGCGTCTGCATCGACGTCGACGCCAGCTGGTGGTGGCTCGGCGGTCGGGTCAAGGTGGGCCCGAAGCGTTCACCGGTCCACACGGTCGAGGAGGCGGTGGCGCTGGCGCGCGAGATCGAAAAGCGTCCGCAGATCGAACTCGACGCGCTGATGGCCTACGAGGGGCAGATCGCCGGGGTCGGCGACCGGCCGCCGGGGCAGCGGCGGCGCGGCGCGGCGATCCGCTGGATGCAGAAGCGCTCGGCCGCCGAGCTGGCGGAGCGGCGGGCGGCAATCGTCGCCGCGCTGGGCGAGTTCGTCGAGCTGCAGATCGTCAACGGCGGCGGCACCGGCAGCCTCGAGCTGACCGCGGCGGAGCCGGCGGTGACCGAGGTGACCGCCGGCTCGGGCTTCTACGCCCCCGCCCTCTTCGACCACTACAGCCGCTTCAGCCTCACGCCCGCCGCGGGCTTCGCGCTGCCGGTCGTCCGCAAGCCCTCGGCGGGGAAGGCGACCGCGCTCGGGGGCGGCTACCTCGCCTCGGGGGCGGGAGACCCGGCGCGGCTGCCGGCACCCTGGCTGCCGCCCGGGTTGGAGCTCGATCCCGAGGAGGGCGCCGGCGAGGTGCAGACGCCCCTGCTCGGCCGCGCCGCGGCGAGCCTCGACGTCGGCGACCGCGTCTACCTCCGCCACGCCAAGGCGGGCGAGCTCTGCGAGCGCTTCGACACCCTCTACCTCATCGAAGGCGATGAGATCGTCGACCAGGTCCCCACCTACCGCGGGGAAGGCAAGACGTTCCTCTAGGCGCCGAGAGCGCGGTCGGTGTAGGCGTTGCTGAAGACGCGCTGCGGGTCGAGGACGTCGCGGGCCTGCTGGAACTCGGTCCAGGCCGGGTAGCGGGGGGCCAGGGTCGCCGCCGTCTGGAAGTGACGCTTTCCCCAGTGCGGGCGGCCGCCGTAGTCGTCCATGATCGACTCGACCGCTTCGAAGTAGGGGCGCCACTCCATCCCCCGGTACTGGTGGACGGCGACGTAGGCGGTCTCGCGCCCGTGGGCGGGGCTGAGTGCGGCGTCGTCGCCGGCCGAGACGCGCATCTCGATCGGGAAGAAGACCGGGTAGCGGTTCTCCCGCACCCACTCGATCACCCGCCGTGCCGCTTCCGGCCCGTGCTCCCGCGGCAGCGCGTACTCCATCTCGGTGAAGCGGACCCGCCGCTCGTTGGCGAAGACGCGGTCGCTGCGGTCGCTGGTGCGGCTGCCGGAGGCGAGCCGGCCCGCGAGCCGCGAGAGCGCCGGGATCAGGCGCGGGATCGCCTTCCCGGTTGCCGCCAGCGCCTCCAGCGCCCAATTCTCGAGCACGATGTCGTTGAGGTAGGCGGCGGCGCGGCGGCGGGGTCGCGGCTCCCCCTGGAGCCGGTTGCGCTCCAGAACCAGCGCCAGATCCGAGTAGGGGAAGGTGAAGAGCTCGAAGTGGTCATGTTCCTCGGCCCGCTGCTGGAAGCTGTCGAGCACCTCTTCGCGGGGATGCGGCGCATCCACCCGCAGCAGGCTGAAGGCGGGAACGCAGCGCAGAGTGACCGCGCTGATCGCCCCCAGCGCCCCCACTCCCACCCGTGCCGCCCGCAGCAGCTCAGGGTCGGTGCCGGGGCCGAGGTGGCGGACGCTGCCGTCGCCGAGCACCAACTCCAGCCCCTCGACCTGGGCGGAGATGTTGCGCAGCCGGGAGCCGGTCCCGTGGGTGCCGGTGGAGATCGCGCCGGCGATCGTCTGCCGGTCGATGTCGCCGAGGTTCTCCATCGCCAGCCCGAGCCGGACCAGCTCCTCGTTCAGCTCGGCGAGGACGGTACCGCCGCCGATCCGGACCAGGCCCGAGGCCGGGTCGGCGTCGAGGACGCCGCTCAGCGCCCCGAGTCGGATCAGGGTGCCGTCGGTCAGCGCCGCTTCGGTGAACGAGTGGCCCGAGCCCGCCACCCTCACCTTCTGCCCGGCCGCCGCCGCGGCGCCGATCGCCTCGGCCAGCTCGTCGCGGCTGCGCGGCTGGGCGATCCGCGCCGGCCGGCAGGACTGGTCGCCGGCCCAGTTCACCCATTCCCCGTCCGCTCTCCGCCCGCTGCGCGCCACTCTGCCTCCTACCCTGCCACGGGCCGGGCTTCGGCGTCCGCACCCATCGTCCTCAGCGCGTAGGCCACCGTCGCCGCCAGCACCAAGGCGATCGCCAGGCTCGGCGCGGCGTTGCCGGTGAGGCTGGCGAGGACGCCGCCGCCGACGCCCCCGATCACCTGACCGGCCGCCCAGGCCATGTTCGAAACGCCGGCGCCGAAGCCCTGGTGGAGCCGGCTCGACTCCGCCACGTCGGCGATCAGGGTCAGCGCCGGCGCGAAGCAGAGGCCGGCACCGAGCGAGGTGAGGATCAGCCCGCCGAGGACCAGGCCGAGGCTCTCGACCACCGCGATCACCACCATCGCAACGGCGCAGATCGCCAGCCCGCCGACATACGGCAGCCGCCGGCCGGCCCGGTCGGAAAGCCGTCCCGCCACCGGCGCCAGCATCGCCTCAAGGGCGGCACCGACGATGAAGCCGGCGGCGATCAGCCCGTGCCCGCCGCCGAGGGCGTCGATCCGCAGCGGCACCAGGACCTCGATCGTCCCGAACATCACCGACGGCACGGCGACGAACAGCGCCGCCTCGAGCAGCGGCCGGCTGAGCAGAATCGCGATCACCTCGCGGATGCTCTGCTGATCGGGCAATGGTGGCTCAGGCAGCCGACCGGCCGCGTAGACGAGCGCCGCCGCGACCACCGGCACCGAGCCGAAGACCGGCTCGGTGCCGAGCGAGCCCGCGGCGGCCCCGAGAACCGGGCCGAGCAGGGCGCCGGCGACGGCGGTGCCGAGCGCGGTGCCGATCACCGACCCCCGTTTCTCCTCCGGTGCGCCGGCGATCAGCCAGCTGAGGGCGCCGGACCAGATCAGCGCCCCCGCCACCCCCTGGATGAAGCGGGCGGCGTCGAGGAGGAATATCTCTGCGGCGAAGCCGAAGACCAGGCTCGACGCCCCCATCAGGACCAGCCCATGGATCACGGCTTTCCGCGGCCCCAGCTTGCTGGCGGCGAAGCCCGCCGGCAATGAGCCGATCAGCGTCCCCGCCGCGTAGGCGGCCGAGAGGACTCCGGCTTCGGCCTTGCTGAGGTCGAGGTCATGGACGTACTGCGGCAGCAGCGGTGCGATCGCCGCGAAGAAGGCGACGTCGAAGAAGACCATCGCCGAGGCGAGCAGGAGCAGCCGACGCATCGGCCGCATCCAATCAGGTAGGTGAGCTCAAGCTCGAATTGGCTCTAGCATTCTTTTGGCGATCTGGAGGGGTGGCAGAGCGGTTGAATGCGGCGGCCTTGAAAGCCGTTAGGCGTCGTCAGGCGTCTCGTGGGTTCGAATCCCACCCCCTCCGCTGAGGCCGCCGGCAGGAATGTAGAGGCGGCGACCGAACGAAGCTGAAATGAGCACCGTCGCCGGGCGCGACCGCCGCCGTGAGCTTTGGCTGGAGCGCGCCGAGCGAATCCGCGACGCCTTCGGGCTGGTCCTCGCCTCGGTGCTGATCACCTACGTGCTCGCCTCGCTGCTGGCGAACAAGGGCTGGGAGGCGGTGATCCTCTGCGTCGCCACCAGCACCACCTCGGTCATCGCCCTGGTCAGCTCGCACACCCGTCCGAGGCTGGTCCGCACCGCCCTCTGGCTGGCGGCGGCGGCGGTCCTGCTGGCGGCGGTCGGCGCCGCCGCCGACGCCAGGATCTGGCTCAACTTCGCAACCGTGATCCAGGTCGGCCTGCTGACGGTGGCGATGGGGGCAGTCCTGCGGCGGGTGCTGACGGCGACCGAGGTCGGCTCGCGCACGATCCTCGGCGCGCTCAGCGTCTACGCCGTCCTCGGCATCCTCTTCACCTTCGTCTACGGCTTCGTCGACCGGGTCCAGGCCGGCGCCTTCTTCGAAGGCCATCCGCACCCCGGGGGCGGCGACTTCCTCTTCTTCAGTTACACGACCCTGACCACGACCGGCTACGGCAACCTCGTCCCCGGCGGTCAGCCAGGCCGGATGATCTCCGGCCTGGAGATGATGATCGGCCAGATCTTCCTCGTCACCCTGGTTGCCGGGCTGGTCAGCCTCTGGCGCCCGGGCGAAGGACTCAAGCGGCGCCAGGAAGCGCGCCACGAACGGCGCGCCACCGGGGCTGGGGAATCGCCGATCCCTTAGTCCTGATCGAGCTCGACACGTTCGATCGTCTGCGGCTCGAGCGGCTTGTCGCCCCCGTCGGTCGGGACCGACTCGATCGCGTCGACGACGTCCATGCCGTCGATCACCTCGCCGAAGACGGTGTGCTTTCCGTCGAGCCACGGCGCCGCGCCGGTGGTGACGATGAAGAACTGGGAGCCGTTGGTGTTCGGCCCCGCGTTGGCCATCGCCAGCGCCCCGCGCACGACCTTGTGGTCGTTGATCTCGTCCTCGAAGGTGTAGCCGGGCCCGCCCCGGCCGGTGCCTTCCGGGCAGCCGCCCTGGATCATGAAATCCGGGATCACCCGATGGAAGACGAGCTGGTCGTAGAACCCGTCGGCAGAGAGCTTGCGGAAGTTCTCGACGGTTTTCGGCGCGTCCTCGTCGTGGAGCTCGAGCACGATCGCCCCGGCGCTGGTGTGAAGGGTCGCTTGCGACATGGCGCTCACCCTAGCGGCTCTTCGGGGTTGCCTTCCATGGCCCTCACCCGGCACTCCGAAGTGTCTTCCACGGCCGCTCACCCCCGCACCCGCACGGTGACCGGGGGTGAGAAGCCGGGCGCGTAGGGCCAGCGCTCCTCCGCCAGCGCCGTCGCCCGCAGCCGGATCGCGGCGGTGCCGGTGACGTAGCGGAAGCGGTAGTGGGCGCGGTAGCGGCCATGGTGATCGCTGCGGGTAACGAGGACCGGGCGCCAGCGGTGGGTCGCCTGCTCCAGGTACTGGATCGCGATCAGCTTTCCCCGGCGCGGGATCGGCGCTCCGGCGCTCCTCACCTTGCCGCTCAGCCGCACCACCTCCCCGGTAGCGAGCTGCTTCGGCACCGCCCGCAGGGAGATGCCGGAGCGGACCCGCAGCTCCAGCGCCGGCCGCCGCGCTCCCTCCGAGCCGGCGTCGCCGCGGAAGGCGACGGTTACCCGCCGCGAGGGGCCGGGCGGCAGCTGCAGCTCGAAGCCGCCCTGCTCGCGCGTGCGCACCGTCTGGGCCTTGATCTGCAGCAGCGCCCCGTGGGAGGGGTGGGAGACGACGCGCAGCTCTCGGTCGGCGAGCCCGGCCCCGTCGGCCCGGGTGAGGCGGCCGCTGAGCAGCGCCGGGGCGCCGAAGGGGACGGTGAGCGAGTCGCCGCGGCCGTGGCCGCCGCGCAGCCGGGCGAACAGCCGCGCCTTCGCCTTCGCCTTCGCGGTCGCCATCGGTGGCGCCGGTAGCGGCTTCGCCTTGGCGATCGGCGGCGGCGGCTCCCGCCGGATCGCCATCTGGGTGCCGTCGGCGCGCAGGACCGTCGAGGCGGTGTTGCCGGCGGCGTCTACCGCGTCGGCGCGGAAGACGAAGGTGCCGTAGCCGAGGTCGGGCATCGGCGCCACCAGGTGGGCCTGGCCGGGAGCATCCGCGGCGACCAGCTTGGTCGGCAGCTCGGTCCATGTGGTCGCATCGACGCGCCGGTAGAGCAGCTCCCCCGAGGCCGCCCCCGAATGTTCGTCGGTGACGTCCGCGATCACCCGGTCACCGGGCTGCTCGGTGGCGAAGGCGACCCTGGGCCGGACGTCATCGAAGCGCAGCGGCACCGTCACCGCCGTATTCGGCGCCTCGTTGCCTGCCTCGTCCCGCAGCCACACCTGCAGCGAGAAGGTGCCGGCGCCCGGGACCTGGAGGTCGGCGAGCGAGGTGCGATCGGGGCCGGGGGCGAACCTGGCGCCGGTGTCGTAGCCGGTGGCACCGACGATCCGCCAGGAGGCGCCGCCGATCGGGCTGGCGGGCCCCTGGTCCGGGTTTTCCCAGCCGAGGTCGAAGTCGTCGCTGCGCCGCCAGCCCTCGCCGCCGGCCAGTTGCGGCGCCCGCGGGTGCGCCGGTGGGTTGTTGTCGATCAGGACCGTGCGCGAGGGTGCGCAGGCGCTGTTGCCGGCGAAATCGGTGGTGCAGTGGACGACGGTGTGGGGGCCGTCGCTGAAGTTGGTGGTGGTGACCGAATGGGTCGCCGAGACGTTGGTGAGGCAAGGCTGCATCTGCGTCCCGCGCCACTCGCCGCCGATCGAGGCCTTCGCGCAGGGGTACTCGGTGAAGCCGACACGGGCGCCGTCGAGGCTGGTCTCGCCATAGCGGACCCCCGCCCCGTGGTCGAACCCGGCGACCGCGACGAATTGGGAGCCCCGGCGCCAGCCGCCGTCGAGGAGATCGCCGCCGGTCATCCAGGCTCCCGGTGGCGTCGAGTCTTCCACCGTGATCGTCAGCGCCCGTAGGGCCGACCACGATCCCGGATCCAGCGAGCACCACTTGTCTTCCCCGCGCGCGCAGAGCAGACGGTCTTCGAAGGCCGCGACCGGGGACGGGAAGCCCTTCGTGAACTCACGGGGTGCGGTGTCGGTGGAGGCGGCGGAGAGAAAGGGGGTGAAGTCGCCGCCGCCGCCGACGCCGCCGAGCCGCTGCTCGATCCCGTCGTGCAACACGTGCCACCAGGTTCCGCGCACCTGGGAGATGCCGGTAGTCGGCGGCGCAGTCCAGCGCCAGCGGGCGAAGCGGGTGCCGGAGACCGTGCCCTGCCCGTCGCGGGTGAGGCTCTTGAGGTGGGCGCCGTCGAAGGGATCGGCGCCGACCGGGGGGACGCACCAGGCGTCGGAGCGGAACTTGGCGCCGCCGGTGGTGTCGGCCCAAGCGGCGTCGGCGCCGACGTACCAGCCGCACTGCGCGACCGCGTACTTGCCGGCGCTTGCCCGCGCCGCGGCCAAGAGCAGCACGCTCATCGCCAGCAGCAATCCCAACGCGACGATCCGCCCGACGACATACCTACTCCCAGACATGAACCCTCCTTCGCTTGACTGCGTTCGGGGGACCAAGGGCTGAGCGTCGAAAACTCTCCCCCCACCTATGTCCGCCTGCGGACCCCTGGGGGCGGCCGGTGAAGTGGCTTTGCGAGAATCGAGCCGATGCCACTTCCCACTGAAGATCAGATCACCGAGAAGCTGCGCGCCGTCATCGACCCTGAGCTGCGGCGCTCGATCGTCGAGCTGGGCATGGTCCGCTCGATCGAGGTCAAGGAGAGCGGCCGGGTCGAGGTCGTCGTCTCGCTGACCACCGCCGGTTGCCCGATCCGCTCCCACTTCGAACAGGCCGTCGCCCAGAACGTCTCCCAGCTTGAAGGCGTGACCGAGGTCGCGGTCGGCTTCGACGTCCTCTCCGACGAGGAGAAAGGCCGGCTGCAGCAGACGCTCGGCCGCGGCAAGCTGCCGCAGGGCGCGCTGGCGAAGGTGAAGAACGTGATCTGCGTCTCCTCCGGCAAGGGCGGGGTCGGCAAGTCGACGATGACCGCCAACCTGGCCGCGGCGCTGACCGCCGAAGGCCACCCCGCGGGCGCGCTCGACTGCGACGTCTACGGCTATTCGATCCCGCGCATGCTCGGCGTCAACCGCAAACCGGAAGTCAACGCGGAGCGGAAGATCCTGCCGCTGGACTCGCCCAGCGGCGTCAAGGTGATGTCGATCGGCTTCTTCGTCGAGGAGAACTCAGCGGTCGTCTGGCGCGGCCCGATGCTGCACAAGGCGATCCAGCAGTTCTTGGAGGACGTCGCCTGGGACGAGCTCGAGTACCTGCTGCTGGACCTGCCGCCTGGAACCGGGGACGTCTCGATGACGCTGGCGCAGCTGCTGCCGCAGGCGAAGTTCCTCGTCGTCACCACGCCCCAGCCGGCGGCCCAGTCGGTCGCCCACCGCGGCGCCGAGATGGCGAAGAAGTTCGACCTCGAGATCCTCGGCGTGATCGAGAACATGTCCGGCTTCACGACTCCCGATGGCGAGCGCTTCACGATCTTCGGCGAGGGCGGCGGCCAGCTGCTCGCCGACGAGCTCGACGTGCCGCTGCTGGGCAAGGTGCCGCTCTCCGAGCCGCTGCGCGAGCACGCCGACAACGGCTCGCCGCTGGTGATCGCCGAGCCCGACGCCCCCGCCTCGCAGGCGATCCGCCAGGCGGCCCGCGGCATCGTCGCGGCGACGCCGCAGGAGCTGCCGGTGCTGCAGGCGACGCCGCCCGCGGCGGAAGCGCCGCCGATCGGCGGCACGCCGCTGCCCGTCGTCCAGTAGCCGGCGAAACCTTCCGCCTTGCTTTGAGTTAAGGTCTGCACACAAACGCCTAATCCACGGCTAAGAGAGCCGTGGAGCGGGGGACCCGAGTTTTTGGGGCGAGCCCACCCACCGGGTGGGGGCGCAGGCTCCTTCAGCGCCAGCCCGACAGCTAACCCCGCCGGCCGACGAAGGAGGAGTGAATGAAGAACGGCCTCGGGGCGGCCCCGAAAACGTCCGCCCTTCGTATCTTTCTCGCGCTGACCACCGTGGCGGCGGCCCTCGCAGGCACGGCCGCCCCAGCTCAGGCAGCCCCGCCGGGTGGACTCACCTCCACTACCCCCGAAAGCGAAGAAGCAACCGAAACCGGGCCTCCAGGCAAGGCGATGCTGGTCAACGGGCGGGCGATTCCGCCGGTCGATGCACCGCCCGCGGTGAAGAAGGTGATCGCGGCGGCGAACGAGATCCGCACCAAGCCCTACATCTGGGGTGGCGGCCACGGCCGCTGGTGGGACCGCGGTTACGACTGTTCCGGCGCGGTCAGCTTCGCCCTCCACGGCGGCGGCTTCCTCACCAGCCCCCTCCCCTCCGGCCCGATGGAGAGCTGGGGCAGCGCCGGCCACGGCCGCTGGATCACGATCTACGCCAACGCCGGCCACGCCTACGCCGTGATCGCCGGCCTCCGCTGGGACACCGCCGGCAACACCCACGGCACCGGCCCCCGCTGGCACAAATCTCTACACGCAGCAGCGAGTGGCCCTTTCATCGCCCGCCACCCGACCGGCTATTAGCCAGTCAGCTGAGGCAGAAGTCGAGAGAGGGGCGGGTGTACCTCCTCCAGACACTCAACCACGAGCCATTGGCGAGTGGTGTCTGGAGGAGGTACACCCGCCCCTCTCCTCAACTACGCAGCCTGGTTCTTGAAGTAATTCGCGTTGATCTCCGCGTACTTGGCCCACTCGCTCGGAAGCTGATCCTCGGCGAAGCAGGCGTCCACCGGGCAGGCCTCGACGCAAGCGTCGCAGTCGATGCACTCGTCCGGGTCGATGTAGAGCTGCTCGACGTTGTCGTAATCGGCCTCGTCAGGCGTCGGGTGGATGCAGTCCACGGGACAAACCTCGACGCACGAGTTGTCCTTCTGGCCTATGCACGGCTCGGCGATGACGTAGGTCATTCGAGAGGTCTCCTAAAGCTCGTTTTCCGGGTGCCCGCCGGGGGCCCCGGCCAAGCGCGAGCGCTCATTTTAGGGATGATTCGGCCGTGCTGCTCTTGACGGGGGCAACGGGAAGCATCGGCTCGCGGCTGCTGCCGCTGCTGCTGGAGAGCGGCGAGGAGGTCCGCTGCCTGGTGCGCGAGCCGCGCAAACTGGGGGCGCGGCGGGTCGACGTCCAGATCGCCCTCGGCGACCTCGGCGAGATGTCGGATCCCTACCTGGTGCGGCAGGCGCTGCGCGGGGTCGACGGGGTGATCCACCTGGCGGCCTCGATCCGCGACCAGCCGCCGAAGCGGATCGAGGAGCTGAACGGACTGGCGACGGTGCGGCTGCTGCGGGCGGCGGAGCGCAGCGGCGTCGAGAGCTTCCACTTCTTCAGCGCGCTCGACGCGCAGGGGGCGCAGCGGACCCGGTTCTTTCGCGCCAAGTGGCTGGCCGAGCGGGCGGTGCTCTCCTCGCCGCTGCAGACGACCGTCTTCGCTCCATCGATCGTCTACGACCACAGCGACCCCTGGATCACGCTGCTGCGCCGCTTCTCCTTCCTGCCGGTGCTGCCGGTCTCCGGCGAGGGCGAGGCGCGCTTCCAGCCGATCTGGGCCGAGGACGTCGCCCGCTGCGTGATCGGCGCCGTCGAGCTCGAGCGGCGGCAGGGGGACGGGGCGCGGCGCTACGAGCTGGCCGGGCCCGAGACGCTCACCTACGACGAGATGTCGGACCTGGTCAGCCGCATCGCCGGTCGGCCGCGGCGCTTGGTGCACATGCCGCTGCCGCTGGTGCGCTCGGGGCTGATCGCGCTGCGGGCGCTCTGGGGGGAGACCGTCTTCGCCACCTGGGAGGAGGCCGAGCTGATGGAGGTCAGCATGGTGACCGAGCGCGGACCGGCCGACGCGCAGGCGCTCGGCGTCGAACCGCGAAGAATGGTCGATGTCCTTCAAGACGCTTAGGCGAGTCACTGCCGGGGTGGCGGTATCGGCGGCGCTCGTCGCGCCGGCGCCGGCGGGGGCGTTGTCGCTGGTGCCGCCGAAGCCCGACGTCTTCCTCGGCGTCAGCGACCGCGGCACGACGACCGAATTCAACGAATGGGTCGAACTCACCGGCAAGCACCCGGCGCTGCTCGAGACCTTTCATCCCTGGGGCAACAGCCTCAACGAAGCCTACGAACGCTGGCGCGAAACCGGGACCCGGCCGGTGCTGGCGATCGCCAGCGCCGACGACCAGACCCTGGCCGAGCTGATCACGCCGGAGCAGATCGCCCTCGGCCAGGGCGACGAATACCTGTTGCAGCTGAACAACTTCTTCGCCGGCCACGGCCTGCCCGCCTACATCCGGCCGCTGGGGGAGCCGAACCGCTGCCTCAACGTCTGGTCGGCGGTCGAATGCGACGGCTCGCAGAAAGGCGGCGAACACACGCCGGGCTGGTACAAGCAGGCCTTCCGCCGGATCGCCCTGCTGGTCCGCGGCGGTCAGAGTTTGGAAGCGATCAACGCGACGCTGGCCGAACTGGCGCTGCCGCCGGTGCAGCGGCCGAAAGGGCCGCCGCCGACGGAACTGCCGGCGGCACCCGTGAGCATCGTCTGGAGCACCCTGCCGGGAGGCGCACCGCGGGTCAAAGGCAACTTCCCCGGCAACTACTGGCCGGGCCGGCGCTGGGTCGACTGGGTCGGCACCGACTTCTACTCTGAATATCCCGTCTGGAAGGACCTCAACCGCTTCTACCTCGGCAAGCAATGGAAGGGGAAACCGGTCGCGATGACCGAGTGGGCGGTTTCCGGCGAAGACGAACCGCGCTTCGTCAAGCAGGTCGTCGCCTGGACGGTGCGGCATCCCCGGGTGCGGATGCTCGTCTACTACCAGGGCTTCGGCGCCGGCAATCCCTACGACCTCCGGCTCTACCCGCGCACCACCAACACCCTGCGCAAGAAGATCCGGCGCCCCAACTTCCTCGAAAGCGCCGAATACAACGCCGGCCTCCTGCCGCCCCTCCCCCCGAAGCCGAAGAAAAAGTAAGTCTCCAGCAGCCGATTGGAGAGTTAACCCTCCTATGGCGAGGTTAACTCTCCAGGGGCAGCGTTTGGACACCCCGGATGAGCGAGAGCGTTGCTTCGCTGACCTACAGCTCAGGAAAAAGGAGAGCCCGGCGCTAGCCGGGCTCTCGAAGCACTCGCCTGTTGGCGCCAGTATGACGCGCGGGAGCAGGCGGGTCGCTACATCATCCCGCCCATGTCCGGCATTCCGCCAGGCATGCCGCCGGCGCCGTTCTCCTCCGGCGGTTCGGCGATGATCGCCTCGGTCACGAGGATGTTCTTGGCGATCGAGGCGGCGTTCTCCAGGGCGGAGCGGGTGACCTTGGTCGGGTCGATGACGCCGGCTTTGATCAGGTCGCCGTACTCGCCGGTCGCCGCGTTCAGGCCTTCGCCCGCCTTCAGCTCCCGCACCTTGTTGACAACGACCGAACCCTCGAGGCCGGAGTTCTCGGCGATCTGCCGCACCGGCTCCTCCAGCGAGCGGTGGATGATCCGGGCTCCGGTGACCTCGTCCGGGTCGTCCAGCTTCTCCGGGTCGAGGCCGGCCTGCGCGTTCAGCAGCGCCACGCCGCCACCGGGCACTACGCCCTCCTCGAGCGCGGCGCGGGTCGCCTGCAGCGCGTCCTCGACGCGGTGCTTCTTCTCCTTCATCTCGGTCTCGGTGGCGGCGCCGACCTTGACCACGGCGACCCCTCCGGCGAGCTTTGCCAGGCGCTCCTGGAGCTTCTCGCGGTCGAAGTCGGAGTCGGTGTTCTCGACCTCGTTTTTGATCTGGTTGATCCGGCCCTTGATGTCGCCCTGGTCACCGGCCCCGTCGATGATCGTGGTGGTGTCCTTGGAGACGACGACGGTGCGGGCCTGGCCGAGCTGGGTGAGCTGGGTGTTCTCCAGTTTCAGACCCATCTCCTCGGTGATCACCTCGCCACCGGTGAGGATCGCGATGTCCTCGAGCATCCGCTTGCGACGGTCGCCGAAGCCGGGGGCTTTGACGGCAACGCCGGTGAAGGTGCCGCGGAGCTTGTTCACGACCAGGGTCGCCAGGCACTCGCCCTCGACGTCCTCGGCCACGATCAGCAGCGGTTTTCCTCCCTGCATCACCTGCTCGAGCACCGGCAGGATGTCCCGCACGGAGCCGATTTTCTGGTTGGCGATGAGGATGTAGGGGTCTTTCAGCACCGCCTCCATGCGGTCCTGGTCGGTGACCATGTACGGCGAGATGTAGCCCTTGTCGAACTGCATCCCCTCGGTGAACTCGAGCTCCATCCCGAAGGTCTGGCCCTCCTCGACGTTCACCACGCCGTCTTTGCCGACTTTCTCGATCGCGTCGGCGATCACGTTGCCGATCTCGTCGTCACCGGCGGAGATCGCGGCGACGCGGGCGATCTGGTCTTTGCCCGCGACCTCTTTGCTCTGCTTGCCGCGGAGGTTCTCGACGACCTCCTCGACCGCCTTCTCGATTCCGCGGCGCAGGGCCAGCGGGTTGGCGCCGGCGGCCACGTTCTTCAGCCCCTGGCGGACGATCGTCTGCGCCAGCAGGGTGGCGGTGGTGGTGCCGTCGCCGGCGACGTCGTTGGTCGCGGTCGCGACCTCGCGGACGAGCTGGGCGCCCTGGTTCTCGAAGACGTCCTCGACCTCGACCTCGCGGGCGATCGTGACGCCGTCGTTGGTGATCGTCGGCGCGCCGAACTTTTTGTCGAGCACGACGTAGCGGCCTTTCGGGCCGAGGGTGACCTTGACGGCGTTGGCGACGGAGTCGACGCCGGCCTGCAGGGCCCCCCTTGCATCCTCTGCGTACTTCAGCTCCTTGTGAGCCATTTCTCTGGGTCCTCCTTGGTTACGTAAGTCCGGTGAAGAGCTAGGCGACCTTGGCCAGGACGTCCGACTCGCGCAGCACCAGCAGGTCGTCGCCCTCGACGGTCACCTCAGTGCCGCCGTATTTGGAGTAGAGGACTTCGTCCCCCTCCGCGACGTCGAGCGGGCGGCGGCTGCCGTCCTCGGCGACGGCGCCGTCGCCGACGGCGAGCACCTTGCCCTTCTGCGGCTTCTCTTTCGCGGTGTCGGGGAGGACGATGCCGCTGGCGGTCGTCTCCTCCTCCTCTACCGGCTTGACGATCAGCCGGTCCCCGAGGGGCTTCAGCTTCATCCGTGAACCTCCGTTATCGGTCGATGGTTGGTGGGAAAGTTAGGAATCGCTGCTCTAGAGCCGAATAACGGTCCTGGCAGCGCTTGGCACTCTCAGGGTTCGAGTGCCAACTGCAGGATAGCGAAGCCTCAGTCCATCGCCAAGAGCCGGCAGTCGAGCAACTCCGAGAGCCCCTCGCCGCCGCGGCGCATCACCCAGTCGTGGTTCCACTCGAAGGCCGGGCGCAGCAGCGGCGCCAGCAGGTTCATCCACGGCTTCGTCGTCCGCACGTTCCACTCGTAGAGGACCGCGGTGACGCCGTCCTGCTCGTAGAGCCGCCAGCGCCCCACCCCTTCAAGCTCGCCGACCGCCTGCCCCTCCAACAGGGTCGGGTACTCGATCCTGGTCGTCGTGACGTCGAAGCAGACGCGGTATGGCAGGAGGCTCTTCCAGACCATCCGCGAGACGCTGCCTAGCCCGTCGCCGTCGCTGCCGGGACGTATTTCGCTCGCCTCCTCAACCCCACGCCACCAGCGCGGCCAGGCGCCTTGGTCGTGGATCGCCTTCCAGACCGGCTCGCGCGGCGATTCCAGCAGCCAGGTGGTGAGGAAGGCGTACTCGGCCATCGCGCCTAGCGTACGGCTCCGGCACCCGCCCGGTTCAGTTGTGGTGCGGGGTCTCGCCGTTGCCGAGGTGTGCCCGCGGCGGCTCGACGATCTGGGAGAAACGGATCACGGTCACGAGGTCGTCCTCTGAGACCGGGCGGCTGTAGATCTGCTCGAGGAAGCGGATCTCCTCCTCGATCCGGCGGAACTCGGGATTGTCGTGCTCGATGTCGCGGCGGCTGAGACCGCCGGCCCGCTTCACCTCGACGTCGTCGATCACGGCGGTGAAGATCTTCTCCCGCGGGCTGTGGCGGAAGCCGACGGTGATCCAGACGACCTGGCCTCGCTCGTACTTGTTGCTCTTGTCCCCGAGCCGGATCGTCGCGGTCTTGCGACCGCGCTTGAGCTGGTCGATGAAGACCGCCGAGTAGAAGTTCAAGACGTAGATGCCGCCCTTCATTTGCGCTGCGAGCGTATATGAGAGCGGCTGCCACCGGGAGACATGGGCCTGACCAAGCCGCTTCCGCAGCGTTTGGACATGTGTTCGATCGGTGGTGTTGCAGTTTTGCGCCAGGGAAACCGATCACTGAATGACCGTGGCAGAGGCACGACTGCGATCCCGCTTCTTCCTGGCTGCGCTGATAGGCGCCGCCGGGTTGATGCTGCTCCCGCTCGCCGGGAAGGCGCAGGCGATGAGGTGCGACGGCAAGAAGGTGACGATCATGGGCACGGCCGGGCCGGACCACATCGTCGGCAAGAAGGCCAGCGACGTGATCTACGGGGGCGGCGGCAACGACGTCATCAGCGGCGGGCCCAATGGCAACGACACGATCTGCGGCGGGCCCGGCAACGACACGATCATCGGCGGCCGCGGCTTCGACGACCTGCAGGGAGAAGGCGGCGACGACAACCTCCAGGGCGGCAGCGGCTCCGACCAGCTCGACGGCGGCGAAGGGGAAGACACGCTCAACGGCGAAAAGGGGGCCGACGCCCTCCACGGCGGCGGCGGTGACGACAGGCTCCTCGGCTCCAAGGGCCCCGACAAGCTCGACGGCGGCGCCGGCAACGACTTCATCGACGGCCAGCAGGGCAGCGACAAGGTGGAAGGCGACGGCGGCGACGACAGGCTGCTGGGCGACAAGGGCAACGACCAGATCGACGGCGGCGCGGGCGAAGACCTGATCGAAGGCGGTCCCGGCGACGACAGCGACCTCGAGGGCGGCCCCGGCGCCGACCAGGTTTTCGGCGGTGCCGGAACCGACGATGTCGACGGCGGGCCGGGCGACGGCGACGTCGTCCGCGGCGACGCCGGCACGGACAAGCTCTCCGGTGGCGAAGGCGCCAACGACATCGTCTCCTACGCCAGCGCCACCCGCGGCGGCGTGCAGGTCAACCTCGCCGCCGGCACCGCGAAAGGCGACGGCCACGACAGCCTCAGCGGCTTCGAGGACGTGGTCGGCTCTCCCCAGGGCGACACGATCGTCGGCGACGGCCAGGCCAACCGGATCGACGGCGGGGTCGGCAACGACATCCTCGAAAGCGGCGGTGGCGGCGGTCAGGCCTTCGGCGGCCCCGGCAGCGACAGCTGCAACGGCTTTGCGACGGAGACCTCGTGCGGCCCCGAACCCTCTCCCCCGCCGAACCTCGCCTACGGAACCCTGAACCAGGGCCTCGACGGCTCCAGCCTGATCATCCAGGGCAGCCCCGGCAACGACGAAATCCACATCTCACGCAGCCCGACGGCGTGGGTGATCTCGGATACGATCCCGATCTTCCCCGGCGACGGCTGCGAAACCCCGCCCTCGAACGCCAGCGCGATGGTCTGCCCGGACTCCGGCGCGCCACCGCTGATCGTCGTCACCGGCGGCGACGGCAACGACAAGATCGTGGTCGACGGAAGCGTCCCCGCCGGCGCCCACGTGCGGATCAACGGCAACGCCGGCGATGACGAACTGGTCGGCGGCGAAGGCGACGACGTACTCGAAGCCGGCGAGAACTACAACGGCCCCGACCACGGCAACGACGTCTTGATCGGCAACGGCGGCAGCGACGTCCTCTACGCCGATCCCGGTGCCGACAAGCTCCAGGGCGGTCCTGGCAACGACCTGCTCGTCAACTCGGTGCCCACCTGCCAGGGGCACACCTTCGACGGCGGCCCCGGCGAGGACACCGTCTCCTACGCCCGCTCGAAGGACAACCTGCGGCTCGAACTCGGCGGCACCGGCGGCCCTCCCGGCTGCGGCAACCCGGACCAGATTCTCGGCAGCAACGAGAGCCTCGAGGGCTCCGACGGCCCCGACGTGCTGATCGGCGACAACGGCGACAACAGCCTGATGGGCCACCTCGGCGCCGACACCTTCATCGGCAAGGGCGGCGACGACTTCATCGAAGCGATCGACGGCCAGCGCGACAAGCAGATCGACTGCGGGCCGGGCAACGACGAAGCCGCCACCGACGGCAGGGACCCGGACGGCATCAGCTGCTGAGCGGGCGCCGCTGAGCTTATTCGCCGCTGTAGCCCTCCTCGCCGATCAGCGGCACGAAGCGGCAGGGGCCGAGGCTGCGGATCTCGATCTGGCGCCCGTGCCGGCGCAGCAGCGTCAGCACGTCGTTGTCACCGGCGGCGACCGGGACGACGAGGCGGCCGTCGTCGGCGAGCTGGTCGACCAGCGTCCGCGGCGGCGCCGGGGCGGTCGCGTGGACCGCGATCGCGTCGAAGGGCGCCCGCTCGGGCACGCCGAGGCTGCCGTCGCCCACCACGAGCTCGACGTTGCGGACCTCTAGCCGGTCGACCACCCCGGCCGCCACCCGCGAAAGCGGCTCGCGCCGCTCGACGCTGACGACGTGGGCCGCCAGGCGCGCCAGCACCGCGGCCGAGTAGCCCGAGCCCGTCCCCACCTCGAGCACCAGCTCCGAGCCCTCCAGCTCCAGCGCCTGGCAGATCGCGGCGACGATCCAGGGCTGGGAGATCGTCTGCTCCTCCCCGATCGGCAGGGCGGAGTCCGCGTAGGCTTGTTCTCGCGCCGGCGCTGGCACGAACAGCTCCCGCGGCACCTCCGCCATCGCCGCCAGGACCCGCTCGTCCTCGATCCCGCGGCGACGCAGCTGCTGCTCGACCATCCGCTCGCGAGCCGAGTGGTAGTCGGTCACGGATCCAGCGGACGCTCGAGATAGCCCGCGGCGAAGGTCCAGTCGGCATAGGTCCGAGCCAGGTAATCGCGGTGGCCGTTCCAAGCCGACGCCTCCAGCAGCTCCGGGCCGAAGAACTCGAACTCCGCTCCCCGCTTCGAGAATCCCCAGCTGAACCCGAGGATGGCGCGGGCTTCCCGCCGCACCTCGTGCAGCTCGCCCCCCAGGCCGCAGAGAAAGGAGTGGGCGGTGAAATCCCAGTCCTCGTCGGTGTGGGGGGCGTCGAAGAGGGTCGGCGCCAGGCCGAAGAAGGTGAAGGGGTGGGAGGCCGGCCCGATCGGCAGATAGGGATCGGCCTCGAACCCGTTGCCGGAATGGTTCACGAGCGCCGTTCTGGAGAAGTTCTTCAGGTCGATCAGCTGCATCCAGCCGAAGAGGTCTGTGTAGCCGCCGCCCGGAGGCTCCACCGTTGCCCGGCAGCAGGGAAACCCGCGGGCGAGATCGGGGCAGCCGAGTGCGGCGGGATCGTCGTTCTCACGCAGCTCGATCCGGACCCTCCCCTCGATATCGCCCCACCGGTAGGGCAGCTCCAGGGTCTGCGGATACTGCGAGGGAGCGGCCATGGCAGGCCTCAGTAGATGTAGTTGCGCAGCTTCTCGGGCTCGACCACGGTGACCCGGCCGCGGCCGGAGCGGACGACCCCGGCGCGCTCGAGCTCGGCGAGGAAGCGGCTGACCGACTCGCGGGAGGTGCCGGCGAGCTGGGCGAGGTCGGTCTGGTTCATCTCGATCGTCACCTCTTCGGTGGGATCGGCGTCGCCGTCATGTCCCTCGCGGCTGAGCTGGGCGAGGATGCCGGCGACCCGGCTGGGAACCGTCTGGAAGGACTGGCGGGAGAGGCGCACGTTGGCGGCGCGCAGCCGGCGGACGAGGCCGGCGACCAGCTTCAGCGAGATCTCCGGATGGCGGGCGAGCAGGGCGCGGACGTCGTTGGCCGGCAGCGCCAGCAGGTCGCCCTCGGTCAGCGCCTCGGCGCTGGCGGAGCGCTTGTCGCCGTCGAGCATCGCCAGCTCGCCGAAGATCTCCCCCGGTCCGAGGGTGGCGAGGGTGATCGCCCGGCCGTCCGAGTGTTCGCGGGTGACCCGGAAGCTGCCCTCCTTGACGATGTAGCAGGCGTCGGAATCGTCCCCCTCGTGGAAGACGCGGGTGCCGGCCGGAAAGCTGCGCGGCACGGCGACGCGAGAGAAGCGCTCCAGCTCCCCCTCTTCCAGGTCGGCGAACAACGGCACGCTCTTCAGCAGCTCGACCGCGCTCTGATCGGTCTCGGGCACTGGGCGGATTATGGCAACGGCTTGGCCGGGTGGCCAAAAGGCGATCGAACGGGGCCCTTGTTGCTGCCTCCACGGCAGCTACCCTGCGACCGATGAGCGGGGATTTCGGCACGGCCTACGATCAGCAGGTCAAGCGGGTCTACGGCTACTTCGCCTATCGGGTCGAGGCTCGTGAGACCGCCGAGGACCTGACCCAGCAGACTTTCGAGCGCGCACTCGCCGCCTGGGACCGCTTCGACTCCTCGCGGGCGCCGCTCGGGGCCTGGCTGATGACGATCGCCGGCAACCTGCTTGTCGACCATTACCGGGCGCGCGGAGCCGAGCGTGGCGATCCGCTCGAGGCCGTCCCCGAGGAGCGGCTGGGCACCGTGGACTCAGAGTCCGACCTGGGCCTGGACGCAGATCTGGCGCGGGCGCTCGACCGGCTCTCGCCCCGGGAGCGGGAGCTGCTGGCCCTCCGCTTCGGGGCGGACATGACCGGCCCCGAAATCGCGGCGACGACGGAGCTGAGCCTGGCCAACGTGCAGCAGATCCTCTCGCGGACGCTGCGGCGGCTCCGCTCGGAGCTGGAGACGACCTCGGTCCGCTAGGAAGGACTGGCGAAGGAGGGCGAGGCGGTCGCTGGATTACCCGCTCGGGCGCCGCCGCCAGGCGTAAGCGGCGGCCCAAGCGAGGACAGCGAGCAGGGCGGCCGGCAGGACGAGCCCGGTTCCGCCACCCGCCGAGACGCCCACCGCCTGCCCCAGCGCGTCGCCGATCGCCGAGGAGCCGCCCGGCTCGGAGAGGCGCTCGGCGGGGGTGGAGCGACCGGCGGGGGCGCCGCCGCCCCTCCCGCCGGCTGGGCCGGCGCCCGCGCCCGGCTGCGCTGGCGACGGCGCCGTCGCCGCCGCGAGCGCGGCGGCGGCACGGCCCTGCGGACCCAGCGCTTCCAGCCGCCCGGCGTTGCGGCTCCCGAGCGTTCGCGCCGGGGAGCGATGGCTGCCGCCGGAGCCGCCCTGCTCGTTTCCCTGCGAGGTCGGATAGGTCTCGGTGTACTGGGCGGCGGCCGAATTGCCGGGGGGCACGGTCTCGGCCCCGCAGACGGCGGCAGGACCGAGGTAGAGGCAGAAGAGACCGCCGAGGAGCGCGAGAGCCCTCACGCCTCTTCCTACGCAGGGAGGCCCGGTTTGCTGACAGCGTCAGCCCGCGGGCCTCCTTTTCGTACCAGCAGGTGCAATGGAGGCCGCGACCGCAACCGCCCCGCCCCCCGCGCGGCCGCTCGCCCACCTGCGGAGGATCGACTGGCAGCTGGTCTGGACCTGGGCGCTCGGCTTCGGTTCGGTGGTGTACCTGGGGCTGGAAGGAGGCGGTTATGACCCCTTGGTCCACGACCGGGCGGCGATCGTGGTCTGGTGGGTGCTGCTGGCGGGCACCGCGGCGGGGGCGCTGCCCCGAGGGCGGCTGGGTGCGAAGGCCTGGACCGCGCTGGGGCTCCTGGCCGGATTCGTCGCCTGGACCGCGCTCAGCCTCGGCTGGACCGAGAACGTCGAACGGACGGCGGCGGACCTCGCCCGCGTCGGCGGCTACCTCGGGCTCTTCGCGCTCGCCGTCTTCTCGCGGGGGCCGCGCGCGACCCGCCGCATGGTCGCAGCCGTCGGCGCCGGGATCGCCTGCGTCGCGGCGGTGGCGCTGCTCTCCCGTCTGCACCCGGCGTGGTTTCCGGAAGGGCGGCAGACGGTCGAATTCCTCACCGGCAGCCGCGAACGACTCGCCTACCCGCTCGACTACTGGAACGGGGTCGCGGCGCTGATCGCGATCGGCCTGCCCCTGCTGCTGCACCTGGCGACGGAGGCCCGTTCGACGCCGGCCCGGGTACTGGCGGCGGCGAGCCTGCCGGCGCTGGCTCTGACCGCCTTCCTCACCCTCTCGCGCGGGGGGATCGCCGCCGCCCTGCTGGTCGTGGCCCTCTACCTGGCGCTTGCCCCGGATCGGCTCCGGCGTCTGGCGACGGCGCTGCTGGGCGCGAGCGGCGGGGCGATCCTGATCGCCGCGACGATCCAGCGCGAAGCTCTCCACCACGGCCTGGTCGACGCGGCGGCGCGGCAACAGGGAGACGAGATGCTGGCGATGGTGCTGGTCGTCTGCGCCGGGGTGGGGCTGCTGCAGGCGGCGCTGGCGGGCGCAGCGCCCCAGCGCCTGCGGCTCGCTCGGCGGGTGCCCCGGCGGTGGGGCCTGGCGGCGGCGGGCGCAGGGGCGCTGGCGCTGGTGGCGCTCGCGCTGGCCCTGGGGGCGCCGAGCCGGATCAGCCACGCCTGGAGCGACTTCAAGCAGGCCGGCACCGGCCCCGGGACGGGAACCGCCCGCCTCTCCAGCGCATCGGGAGAGGGGCGCTACCAGTTCTGGGAGTCGGCGCTGAGAGAGGCCCGGTCCGCGCCGCTCACCGGTACCGGCTCCGGCACCTTCGAACTTTGGTGGAATCGCGACGGCAGCGTCCGCGCCACCGTCCGCGACACCCACTCGCTCTACATGCAGACGCTGGGCGAGCTCGGCCTCGTCGGCTTCCTCCTGCTGGCCGGGTTCCTGCTGGCGGTGCTGGCCACGGGGGCGGCGGCGACCGTGCGATCCCGCTCCGGCAGCCGATCGCAGATGGCTGCGGCGCTGGCCGGCGTGGTCGCCTTCTGCTTCGTGGCCGGCTTCGACTGGATCTGGCAGATCCCGGTGCTGCCGGTGGCGGCCCTGCTGCTGGCGGCGGCTCTCGTCACCGCCGACTCGGGCCGCGGTCGGCGCCGGCCCCGCCTCGGGCCGGGCCGGATCGCGATCGCGATCGCGGCGGCGGCGGCGATCGCGGCGACCGCCGTCCCGCTGACCGCGGAGACGCACCTGCGCAGCAGCCAGGCCGAGGCGGCCGCCGGCAAGCCGCAGGCCGCGTACGACGAAGCGGTCAGAGCCGCCGCCGCCGAGCCCGCCGCCGCGGCGCCGCGCCTGCAGCAGGCGCTCGTGCTCGAGCAGGCCGGCCAGCTCGACCGCGCCGCCGCGGCGGCGAAGGCGGCCACCGACCGGGCGGCGACCGACTGGCGGCCGTGGCTCGTCCTCTCCCGGATCGAGGCCGAGCGCGGCAGGGCCGCCGCCTCGGTTCGCGCCTACTCCAGGGCCCGCTCGCTCGACCCTCGCTCTCCCCTCTTCAGCCGCTGAGATGAAGACGACCGGCCAGATCCGCGCGGAACTCCCCCCCGAGCTCGACGAGGGCGAGCGCGAGGCCCTCGTCGCCCTGGCCCTGCGCCTGGAAGCGACCCGGCCGAGCCCCTCGACCGGGTTTCGGGACCAGCTGCGGCAGCGACTCCTCCCCCGCCGCCTCCCCGCCGCGAGTCGCCCCGCCCTCGCCGCGGCCTACGCGGTCGCCGGCTCCCTGCTCCTGGCGCTCGCCGCCGCCGGCCTGGCTGGCGTCGGCCCCTTCGGCGCGGGCTGACTCGAAAGCGTTTCCTCGGCTACTAGTTCGCCCCGCGCCGGCGCAGGACCGCGGGCACCGTCTGCAGCAGCAGTTTGACGTCCTGCCAGAGGGACCAGCCGGCGACGTAGGCGTAGTCGACCTGGAGCATCTCCTGGAAGGGCATGTTGTTGCGGCCGAGCACCTGCCAGTAACCGGTGATCCCCGGGGTCAGATCGAGGCGGTTGCGCTGCCAGCCCTCAACTTTGCGGTCGTCCCGCTCGCTCAGCGGCCGCGGCCCGACCATGCTCATCTCGCCTCTGAGGACGTGCCAAAGCTGCGGCAGCTCGTCGACGCTGCTGCGCCGGAGCAGGCGTCCGAGCCGGGTGACCCGAGGATCGGTCTCCATCACCAGCCAGTCGGGATCGTTGCTGTGCTCCATCAGCTCCTCGTCGAAGCGATCCGAGCCCGGGACCATGGTGCGGAACTTGAGCATGGTGAAGCGGCGCCCGTCCCGTCCGACCCGGACCTGCCGGTAGAAGACCGGGCCGCTCCGTTCGAGCCAAATCGCCAGCGCGATCGCCGCCAGCAGCGGCGCCGCCAGTGCCAGCAGCAGCGCCGAGAGCCCGACGTCCAGCGAGCGCTTGGCGAGCTTGGCGCTGCGCGACAGCACCGGCGGGTTGCTGGTCAGCAGGCCCACCCCCTCGACGTGGTTGAGCTCGACACCGCGGAACAGCAGGCCCCGCGCCGCCGGCAGGCAGCTGAAGCGCACCCCCCCACGGTGGCAGGCCTGCATCAGCTCGTTCATCCGCTCGGGCGGCAGGTAGCGAGCGTCGAGCCGCACGATCAGGTGGTCGACCTGGCCGGAGGCCAGCAGCTCCTCCGCTTGCTCGGCCTCCACCGACCCCACCAGCTCCATCTCGTACTCCGGGTGGAATTCGAACTTGCGTCGCAGCACCTGCACGTCCTCGAGCGGCGCCAGCGCAAAGACCCGTTCCGGTCCCCGCAGGCGCAGGTTGCGGCGCCGAAGCGTCGCCCGCAGCATCGCGATCAGCGGCAGGGCGATCAGGCCGAAGGTCAGCACCTCCGAGAACTTGAGACGGGGAACGGGGGGAACGAGCTTGAAGTAGAGCCAGAGCCCGAGCGCTCCGATCACCAGCGCATGGAACAAAGCGGGGACGTCTTCGAGGTGGGTGGGCTCGAACCGCTTGATCGGCCGCACGTACAGTTCGTAGGCCCAGAAGACGAGGGCCAGCAGCGGCAGCGCCGGCAGCACCCAGAGCGATTCGAGCAGCGGCCGCGGGCGATCTCCCGCCACGGACATCGCCAGCACAAGGGCGAGCCAGATGCCGATCCAATCGGCGACGAGAAGAACCCGTCGCAGCGCGTAGTCGCGGTCGCGGTGGCGACCCCGGACCATCCGGGGAAACGACGGCGGCAGCGGATCGAGCGGAACCTCGACCCCGCCGGGGGCCAAGCTTCCCGCATCCGCCTCTAGCTGCCGCACCGTCCCCCCATCTTGCTCGGAAGCCGCCTACCTGACTAGATCAAAGCATCCCGCGTGGACGGAAGTCCGATCCGATCCGAGGCCAGGGGCCGCCGCCGTCGCGCTATCCAACCGGATTGCCGAACGGCGCCTGGTGGAAGTCCCTGACGGGCTGCAGGGAGAAGGGGGCGGATTCTTCGCCCTCGAAGCGCGCCCTCACCCTTCCGTGCCTGGTGCGCCCGTAGGCGGTCGCGACGCTCCCGGTGAAGATCCCTCTCGCCGAAGCCCGCGCGACTCCGGCGCGCCGCCATTCACCGCTTTCGAAGACTTCGAGGACCACCCTTCCTGCCATGCTGGTCGGGGTCCGGCCCCAGTAGAAGAAACCGCCCTTCTGCGTGTAGGCGACGAACGGGAACCGGAACGCGTACATGCTCGGCTTCGGCCGGTCTTCGGCGAGGCTCGGGCCGCGGAAGTAGAGGCCGGACTCGAGCGTTTCGCTGAATGACCGCTTCGGGTCGGGAGCTTCGTCGCGCAGGCTGTACCAGAAGAAATGGGATACCCCCGCATCCCAGGCGCGGTAGAGGGCTTCGGCCGTCCAGCGCTTGAGGATCGACATCGGCAGGCCCCCGGGGTCGGGCGGCTTCGAGTCCCAGGAAAGCTCGGTGATCCAGAGCGGCGTGCGGGGGAAGCGGCCCTCGATCCGGCCGGCGCGATCCGCGGCGCCGAGGAGTTCCTGCAGCTTTGACAGGTCCCCGAGCTCGACGTCGTCGACATGACCTTTGTGCGTCGGCCCGCCGGTGGTGTACGGATGGATGTCGAAGACGTCGAAGTGGACGCCGCCTTCGCAGTCGCCGGCGAGCGGGTGGGGATCGGCCCTCCCGGCCATGCAGAGCAGTTCGCGGGCGAACCGCATCGGCCCAACGGTCGATCCGGGCCGGGCGATCGGGCTGAGGCCGGCGGCGAGCACGAGGTCGGTGGGGTTGCTCGACTTGACCGCGAAGTAGAAGGCGTTGACGAGCTTGCGGTAGAGGCCGGCGGAGACCGCCTTCCCGCCTTCGAACTGCGGCCTGAAGAGGATGCCGAGGTTGGGCTCGTTCAGGCCCTGCCAGAACCTGACGCGAGGGAGGCCGCCGAAACGGCCGCTGTAGCGGAGGGACGCCGCTCGCGCAAAGTCGGCGAGCTTGGTCGGATCGGGAGCGCAGACCGAGGTTTCCCACATGCCCGGAACGGCGCACCCCTCGGCCCAGGGCGGGGCGCCGCTCACCTGCAGGACGGGTTCCAGGCCCTGCCTTACGGCCGCGGTGACCCAGGCGTCCACCGCTCGCCAGTCGTAATGGGGATCGGCCGGATCGGAGGGGTCCCAATGGGGAGGTTCTTTCTTCGGTGCGACCTGCGGCCAGACCAGCGGCGACTGGACGAAGGTGGATCCGGTCGCGGCGACGTGTTCGAAGGCGACCGGGTTGACGTCGCTCATGAACGAAACACCGGTGGCGAGTTCCCTGCCGGCGGCGACGGGCACCGCTCCGGCCAGCGGCGCCAGCCAGAGGAGGACGAAGACGAAAAGCTTCGCAGGTCGGGTGAGCCTGATTTGCCCCATCGGCGCGCTCGAATCTAGTGATCGGGTTCGACGCGTACATCGGAGCACCTGACCGCAACGTTAACCTGCGCTCGCAGTGCACAGGGACGCCCTTCTCTCCTCATCGAGAAGAACCATCCTCGACAGGATGGCCCGCCCGCCCAGACCGGGGGGGAACCTGGCGATCTCGGCGAGCCAAGGGATCGCGCTGGGCCTGGGAGCGCTCAGCACCTTCGTTCTCGCACGCGTCCTCGGCCCCAGCGGGCGCGGCGGCCTCTCCCTGCTCCAGGCGATGTCCGCCCTCGTAGCCACCCTCTGCCTGCTCGGGACGCCGACCTTGATCGTCCGCCGGCACCTCCTCGGACCCGCGCGGGGGCTGGTCGCCCCGGCGGTGCTGGCGGCGGCGGCCTGCGGGTTCCTGGTCGCGGTCCTGATGGCGGCCGGATACCTCCGGCTCGCCTCGGCCACCCTCCAGGAGGGCGGGGTGACGGTCGCGGCGCTGGTCGCGGCAGCGGTCAACGCCGCGATCCTCGTCGGTCGCGAGGGATTCGCCGCCCACCTGCAGTCGGGGCAGCGGTTCCACCGGCTCGCACTGTGGCGGGTCGTCTGGGCGGCGGCACCTCTCGCAGCGGTTCTCCTGGTCCTTCCCTGGCACTCCGGGGCGTCGTTCCTCTTCGTCGTGACCGTGGTCATGAACATCGCGCTGACGATCGCCCTGGCGCCCTTCTTCAAGCGCTTCGCCCCCCGGGCTCGTCGGTTCTACCGGCGCGTCCGCCTTGCTCCGCGCACCGTCGTCCCGGAAACGGTCCGGCTCTGGGGCACGGCCGCCTCCCATCAGGAGGTCAGGGTCGCCTTCGGCAGCCACATCGCCCTGACCCTCCTGCTCCTCGTCTACCGGGTCGACGTCCTCCTCCTGGGAGCCCTGTCCACCGCCTCCGCGGTAGGGCTCTACTCGATCGCCTATGTGACGGCCGAGCTGCCCTGGCTGATAGTGAACGGCTACGCCGTGACCTTGCTGCCACGACTGCTGACAAAGGATGCCGTCGAGAAACGGCGCCTGCACCAGAAGGCCCTCCTGCAGAGCCTGACCTGGGCGCTGGTGGTAGTGCTCTGCATCGCTCTCGTCGGCCGGCCGACGTTCGACCTCCTCCTCGGCTCCTCCTTCAGCGGCAGCTACACGGCCTTCCTCCTCCTCGCCCCCGGCATCCTCGCCTTCATCCCGTTCAAGCTGCTCGCCACCCAGATGATCGCCGCCGGAACCCCCTGGCGCCTCTCGGGCGTCTGCCTCTCCCTCCTCGCCCTCAACGTCCTGCTCAACCTGCTCCTCGACGGCCGCTTCGGCGTCAACGGGTGCGCCGCCGCGGCATCGGCCACCTACCTGCTCGCCGTGCCGTTCTACGTCCCGATGGGGCGGCACGCGCTCGCCACCGAGGAGAGCGGCTGATGCAGCCGGCGAGCTTTCCCGCCGACAGGCTGCCGCGTCCGGCGCTGCTGGCGCTTGCCGCCGCCCTGGCGGTCGCGGCGGGGTGCTGCCTGGCGCTGCGCCCGGCCCTGCTGGCCCCACTGCCGTTCATCGCCCTCCTCGTCTTTCCACCGGCCCGGGCGGCTCAGGTGGTGCTCGCCGCCGCCTTGATCGAGGGGGCCACCGCTCCCTTCGGCGAAGTCGTCGGCATGGATCCCGTCTTTCTCGGCATCTGGATCCTCGTCCCCCTCCTCTACCTCTCGGAGGGGGAGACCTTCGAGGGCACCTACCGCCCGGCCGTTATCGCCGTCCTCGCGTATGCCGGCTGCCTCGCCTTCGCGAACCTCCTCCACGAGGGCGCCGGCGGGCTGACTCACTCCCTATCCCTGGTCAACTACCTGGGCGCTTTCTTCTTGACCGCGATGCTCGCGCGCAAGTCCCCGGCCCTGGTCCTTCCTCCCCTGCTGGGCGCTCTGGCCGTCCACGAGCTCCTCGCGGCGACCGAACTGCTGACGAACTCGAGCTGGTTCTACGCCGACTGGAAGACGCTGCAGGCGACCAAGGTGGATGGCATCACCCGGGTCGCCTCGACCGTCGCCGACCCCAACTATTTCGCCGTCACCCTGATCCTGCTGGGGGCGGCGGGCATCGCCCTCGCCAGGAGGACCCGCTACGAGCCGGTCGCCTTGGCGCTTGCCGCGGGCGCCGTCCTCCTGCTCCCGTTCACCTTCTCCCGGGCCGCGGCGATCGCTCTGGTGGTGGCCGTCCTGGCCTGGGCGGTGCGGGCAGGGATGGCAAGCGCGGCCAGGATCGCCCTGAGGGGCGCCGTGCTCGCCGCCTTCGCCGCCCTGGTGATCGTCGTCGTCGCCCCCCAGGCGCCGGGCGCTCTGCTGAGCCGTTACTCGCCGAGCCAGAGAAGCGACGCGAGCATCCAGAGCCGCAGCACCCTGCAAAAGCTGGGGTTCCAGCAGGCGCTCGCCCATCCTCTGACCGGCATCGGCAGCGGCGGCTTCGAAACGAAGGCGAAAGCCACCTTCGACCCGACGAAGCCGAACAACCTGCAGACCGACGTCCTCAACACCTACCTGCAGGCGTGGCTGGCCGGGGGCGTCGTCTCGCTGCTCGCCTTCGCCGCCGCTCTCGTGCTGCCGACGTGGCAGCTGATCAAGCGGGGCCTCCTCCTCGGCTTCGGCTTCCTCGGAGTGGCGGTGGCGCTGCTGACCCTCAACGGCCTCACCCTGATTCCGCTCTGGTGCGTGCTCGGGATCGCCGCCGTGGTCGCGGCAAGCGACGGGCGGGGCCGGCGGGGCACCGAAGCAGCTGCCTGATGCGCCTGATCGGGCTCACCCGGGTCAGGAACGAGGCGCAGGTCATCCGCGACACGCTCGAGCACCTCGACTCGATCTGCGACGGGATCGTCGTCTACGACGATTGCTCGACCGACGAGACCGCCGCCCTGGTGGAAAGGTCTCCGGCCAAGATCCTGCGCCTGATCAGGGGTCGGACGTGGAGCCCGGACAGGCTCTCCGAGGAGACGCGCCACCGCGCCATCCTGATGCGGAGCGGCATCGAGCACGGGGCCGACTGGCTGCTCTACCTCGATGCCGACGAGAGAATCGCCTGCGACCTCCGCCGCCTGGCTGAGTCGGCACCGCCACGGGTCGCAGGGTTCCGGCTCGGACTGCTCGATGCCTACCTCACCAGCGATCTCGCCGATCCGTACGAAGGCGGACGGCTGGAGGACCTGCCGCGTCTATACGGGCCCGAGCAGCGTCGCATCCTGATGCTTTGGCGGTCGAGTCGTCCCTTCGCCTTCCTCGGCTCCGACCAGCGCGAGCCGGTTCCGGGCATCGGCTGCCGAATCGCCGACGGCCCGACCGCGGTCAAGCACTTCGGGAAGGCGATCTCGGTGGCCCAGTGGGAAGAGAGCTGCGCTTACTACGCCGGCTATTTCCCCGAGCCGTACCGGACCAAGTGGGCAGCCAGGGTCGGCCGTGCCATCCACGCCGAGTCGGACTTCGGCGGGCCGTTGATGTCCTGGAGCGAGGCCGTCGCGGGCGCCGTGGCGGTCGACCGGCGTCGGCCCACCCTGCGCATGCTGGCAAGGCGGCTACAGGTCTCGCTGGGCCATCGGGCTGGCGGCGGCAACCCGTCCGCCGAGAAAATCGAGGAGCGGGCGCACGTCGCCGACCTGCGATAGCTCGGCCGCATTGGCCACCAGCGCCTCGGCGTCGAGCGCTTCGGCCTCGCGCATCGCCCGTGCCATCTCGGCGGCGCTCGGTGGGCCGCTGCCGGGAGCGCGACCGGTGAAGTTGTAATCGCGGCAGAGGGCGATCCGACCGGGGCTCAGGGCCCCGAACACCCCGTCGCCGTTGGCGACGATCACGCGCCTCGGACGCGACGCCGCCTCGATTGCGGCTCTGCCCGCCGCGACCACCAGATCCGACCGCTCGATCTCCTCACGCGGATCGATCAGCCCTCCGGTGAAGGTGACGCGGCCCGCGGCCAGGCGCTGCGCGAGACCTTCGAGGGAGAGGCGCTCGGGGCCGTCGCCGGTGACGGTGACCCGCAGCCGAAGCTGCCGGGCGGCAAGCTCGAGCAACGCCTCCAGCGGTGCGACCTTGTTCGCGGTCAGCGTCCCCAGGAAGAGAACCCGGTCGGGGGGCCGGTCGCACGACCTCGTCGCCAGGCGTGGCCTCTGCCAGTAGGCGTCGGCGTCGAAGAGGTTCCCCAGGTTGACCGAGTCGATCCCGTAGCGCTCCATCAGGACCGCCCCCGCCTCGGCGGTCGTGGTGTAGATCGCGGCCATCGCGGCGAGCTCGCGCGCGCCTCCCGGCGGCGGGAGCTCCACCGCCGTGGTCCCGTGCACCAAGCCGATGCGAGCGGCGCCGGGCCAGAGGAAGCTCCTGCTCGCGACCGAGTAATGGATCGGCCAGGGCTGCGAGGCGATCCAGGCGATCGGGGGATTGCCTCTCATCGCATGAGCGAGCCATGGAAGCGACGCGTAGCCCGCCCAGCGGGCGGCCCCCTGCCTGAGGCCCCGATCCCCAGCCGAGCCCTCGGCCCAGAGAACGTGGTTGACTCGGCACCTCCCCTGAAAGGCCGGTGAGTGCTGCCCCTTCTTGGCCACGACCACCGGCTCGAATCCGGATGCGGAGAGGCGGTCCGTCAAACCGAATGCGAAGGTCTGCGAGCCACCGAACCTGAGTGCGTTCATCGCGACGATCACCCGCGGCCGCGGTAATGTCCTCGTCCGCGGGAACGACATGTCGCTCATCTCGATAAGCATCGTAACGTTCAACACCTGGGACGACACCGAACGGTGCGTGGAAACGGTGTTGGGTAGTGATCTTCCGGGTCACGACCTCGAGATCCTGATTCACGACAACGGCAGCGAACGTCCGTCAGGGGATTGCGGTTCACTGTCCGACCCGCGGGTCACGGTGACGAGAAGTGTGACGAACGTCGGGTTCGGACGTGGACATAACGGTAACCTGGCGATCGCGACCGGTACGTACTTCTTCGTCCTCAACCCGGACGCGAGGCCGGAGCCCTCGGCGATCCGGCTCCTGGTCGAGAAGCTCGAAAGAGACGAGACGCTGGGCGCCGTCGCCCCTCAGCTTCGCAACGAGGACGGCTCGGTTCAGCGTTCCTGCCGCCGCCTCCCCCGCCTCCGCTATGAGGCATACAGGTCCTTCGGCCTGGATCGCCTTCCCGTTCGGCCCTTCTCGGCCCCTTTGATGAACGACTGGGCCCATGACACCGAGCGAATCGTCGAGCAGCCGGCCGGTGCGGCGCTGCTGCTGCGAGCGCAGGATCTGCGGAAGCTCGGCGGGTTCGCCGAGGAGTTCCCCCTCTACTTCGAGGACGTCGACCTGTGCCGCCGTCTCGCCGAGTCGCGGGGGCCGATCCTCTTCGCCCCCGGCGCGCGCGTGGTCCACTGCCGGGAGGGAACGGCGTCGAGGTTCAGGAAGGAGACCACCTTCTGGATCGAATGGAGTCGCACGATCTACTACCGCAAGCTCGGCGCCTCCCCCGCGACGAAGGCCGCGGTTCGGATCCTGAACCTGAGCACGGCGCTGGCCAGGATGACGCTTCTCTACCTGCGCGCCGCCCTGCCGGGGAACGGACCGCGGTCCGCCGAGGACCGGGCCAAGGCAACCGGCTACGGCCTCGTCCTCTCGACGCTCGTCCTCCGGGACGAGGATCGCTGGCGCCGGGCGCTCCTGCACCGGTGAAGCCGGTCCGCGTCTTCACCACCTATCCGCCCGAGGACGCCAGCAGGCGCCTGCGGATCGACCCCCTGGTCGCGGCTCTTCGCCGGGAAGGTCGGAGGGTGACTGTCCACACGCTGCTGACCCCGGCCATGTTCCGAGACAAGAACGACCCGAGGCGTCGTCCGGGCGTCGGCGCAAAGCTCCTCCTCCGGCTGGCGATCCGCTGCTTTCGACTGGCCGCGGTCGGGAGTTCCGAACAGGTGCTCGTCCACCGGGAGGCGTTTCCCTTCTTCACCCCGCTTGCCGAGCGCTGGCTGGCGCGGCGGGGGGCGGTGGTGGTGCTGGACGTCGACGATGCACTGTACGTCGAACCGACCCACGGGCGCGACTGGCGGAGCAGGCTGAGGTCGGCGGCGGCCTACGACGGGGTGCTGAAGTCCGTCGACCTGGTCCTGGCCGGAAGCCCCGCTCTCTGCCGCCGAGCGGCCGCCCTCGGAACCCCCGCCAGCCTCACCTACACCGTTCCCCCACTCGCCGCCAGAACGCTCCACCGTGAGCCCGCATCGCGCCCCACGCTGGTGTGGACCGGCTCGCAAAGCACCCTCGGAAGCCTGCTCGAGGTGCTGGACGATGCGCTGGAGGTATGCGAGGAAACGGACGGCCGCCTCATCGTCCTCGGCGGCCCGAACGCGGCGGAGCTTCCGCGGCACCCGCGGCTGCACGCTGAGAGGTGGAGCCAGGAGGGGGAGCTCCGGGCTCTGCGGTCGTCCTGGCTGGGGCTGATGCCGCTCCCCGACACCGAGTGGGAGGCCGGGAAGTCGGCCTACAAGCTGCTCCTCTACCTGTTCGCAGGCCTGCCGGTGGCGGCAAGCCCGGTTGGGATGAACCAGCTCTTCGCAGACGCTCCCGGGGTGACGCTGGTCGGTCCCGGCGACTGGTCCACCGCGATCCGAACGGCGCTGCGCACCGCTGCCGAAGAGGACGGGTCGGGCATCCGGGCCTGGGCGGAGGCGCTGGTGCGGCCGGAGGAGCAGCTGGCGAGGACGATCGCGTTCTTCAGCTCCCCGGAGAGCGGCTAACCATCTAGGCGGCCGCGGATGCGGTCGATCAGCACCTTCGCCATCAGCAGCGGGAGGCAGGCGAGCCCCCGCAGGTACCGACCGGCGAGCCGACGCGGCTGGTTGCGCCAGCGGAACAGCCACTCGAGTCCCAGGCGCCTCAGGGTTTCCGGGGCACGCGGTTCGTCGCCGGCGACGAATCCGAACCAGCCCCCGCAGGTGAGCACGAGGGCAGCGGGCAGCTTCGCGAGGTTCCGCTGGACCCAGACCATCTCCAGCGGGACGCCGAGCCCGACCAGGATCACGTCGGGGCAGTGACTTTCGACCTCGCAAAGAACACTGTCCCAATCCTGATGGTAACCGTGAAACGCGATCCCTCCCTGCGCCAGCCCCCGTCCTTCGAGCACTCGCAGGGCGGCCGCAGACAGCCCATCGACGCCACCGATCGCGACGACCCTGGCCGGCCGGCCGGTCTCCTCGAGAAACCCCCGCAGCAGCTCCCAGCCGATGTCGGTGGTGGGTGACCTCTCGATCCGCTCGGCACCGGCGATACGCGCCAAGAGGACCGCCGAGACGCCATCCGCATAGGCGATGTCGGCAGCCTCCATCGCCTCCCGAAAGCCCTTGTCACGTGCGATCGAAAGGCCACCGATGTGAACCGCAAAAGCCGTGACCGGCCCCTTCGGGCTCACCGCCCAGGCAACGAGTCGATCGACCACCTCGGCGCGGGTGAGATCCGCGATCGGCAGCCCCAGCACACCTACCTTGGAAATTACCTGGTCACTATGTCCAAAACCTGACATATAAGGGTGTGGTCGCGCCTCCGATTCGGCCACGGGTGGGAAACCTATCGCGGGGCGGCCGATTCCAGCGGGGGCTCCCGGTAGGATGGGCGCGCCCTCAGTGGCTCCCTCAGATGACTTCGCCCAGATCCTCACCCGACGACTCGAAGCGGACTGAACTCGAGCGTGGGCTGGCCATAATACGTCGTCACATCACGCTGATCGGCCTCTGCCTCCTGGCCACGGCCGCAGCGGCCTTCGGCATCTCCGAGCTCCAGACCAAGGAATACTCGGCCTCGGCGTCGCTGCTGTTTCGCAACCCCGGCTTTGCCGAAGAGCTGTTCGGGAGCAGCCCCAGCGCCACGAATCCGGTGCCGGCGCGCGAAGCCGCGACCAACGAGAGGCTGGTCGGGCTGCGGGTGGTGGCCACCCGGGCGGCCAGGCGCCTGGGACTGACGCCAGATCAGGTCGCGGGGATGGTCAGCGTCGAATCGGAGGGGGAAGCGGAACTCGTCTCGGTCGCGGCGACGAGCGCGAAGCCGGCGCAGGCGATGCGGGTGGCGAACGTCTTCGCGCGGCAGTTCATCGCCTTCCGGGCGGACGCCGACCGGAAGAAGCTCTTGGAGGCGAAGCGCCTCGCGGAACGGGAGCTGGAGCGCCTCTCGGCGGAGGAACGCGAAGGGGCGCGCGGCGAGGCGCTCAGCCGAGGGGCCGAGAAGCTCGGGATCCTCGCCTCGCTGCAGACCGGCAACGCGGAGCTGGTGCAGCCCGCTTCGCTTCCGAGCGGCCCGTCCTCGCCGAAGCCCGTCCGCAACGGGATCCTCGGCGCGATCCTCGGGCTGCTGCTCGGCCTCGGCCTCGCCTTCCTGCTCGAGCGGCTGAACCGGCGCCTGCGCGATCCCGACGAGGCAAAGGAAGTCTTCGAGATGCCGATCGTCGGAACGATCCCCGAGAGCAAGGCGATCACGGCAACCAACGAAGGCGCGGCGGCGCCCGAGCTCCCCTTCGTCGAGAACGAGGCCTTCCGGATGCTCAGCTCCTCGCTGCGCTACTTCAACGTCGACCATGACCTGCACACGATCGCCATCACCTCACACGGCCCCGGCGTCGGCAAGAGCACGGTTGCCTGGAACCTGGCGCGGGTCGCCGCCACCAGCGCCCGGGTGGTCGTGGTCGAGGCCGATCTGCGCAACCCGAGCCTCGCCCAGCAGCATGGGATCCGGCCGCGGCCGGGGCTGGCGGAGCTGCTGACCCATCAGGTCGATCTGGAGCGGGCGGTGGTGACGAAGCCGCTATCCAGCCGCGGGGCGGACGCCGGGCGCCTCGACGTGATCGTCTGCGGCACGATCCCCCCGAACCCCGCCGAGCTGATCGAGAGCCAGGCGATGCGGGACCTCCTCTCACAGCTGACCGAGCGTTACGAGCTCGTCGTCGTCGATACGGCGCCGCTCGGCGTCGTCTCCGACGCCTTCCCCCTGCTGCGGCAGGTCGACGGCGTCCTTCCGGTGGCGCGGATGAGCAAGAGCACCCGCGACAGCGCCGTCCGCCTCCGCGAGCAGCTCGACCGGCTCGAAGCGCCCATCCTCGGACTCGTCGCCAACGGGATCAAGGTCCCGCGTCGCGCCAGATACGGCTACGGCTACTACGGCGGCTACTACGGCAAGCCCTCGGAGAACGGCGCGACGGCCGATGCCACTCCCGAGAAAGCCGCCGACCCCAGCTCCTAGCGCTTGGCCTCGATCCTCGCGGAGCCCCGAGGGAGCGGCTGGACCCGGAGCTGCAATCCCTGACGGTCGGGACGGTGGAGGGCCCTGGGGCCTACCATCGGCAAGGTGGTGACCCGAGCGATGACGACCCGCTCCGACTGGCTTGCGGAGCATCCACCCGCCGCGAAGCGGCTCACGGCCACCCTGGCCGGCGTCGCCAGACGTGCGCGCGAAGGGGAAGACTTCCGGTACGCCGTCCGGGAGTTCATCGACGAGTTCGGGTTACGGCCGGACGACCGATCGCGCGCGGAGGCGATCTCCGACCCGCCCCCGCCGACCGGCGACCCCCGCTACGACGCATACCTCGGCGCGCTCGCCGAGCATCTGGCGGTCGTCCACGACCTGAAGCGGCCAGGCTGGTCCCTCGAGCCCGACCGGTTCCTGGACCGGTTCTGGTTCGTCAGCGAGGTGCCGGGCTTTCGCGCCGTTTCCATCGCCCAGGCCCCTGCGGCTTTTCGGCGGCGGGGGGTATTCATCCCTGAGCGTTCGCTGCATCGAGTCTGATGGAGCGCGCGCAGATCCTCGGCCGCCACGGTCGGAGAAAAACGGGGCCTGCCCGACGGTTGGCTGAACGACGCAGTGAAGGGCTTCCTCGCGGGCCACGACCCCGAGGCAACGCCGGTCCTCGACCTGCCCGGCCTCCGCTGCCTTGCCGCGTCTCCGCGCGCTTTGCTCGCACTCAAGGTTCTGGCGCACCGCGTCGGCGAGGACGAGGGGGATGTCCGCCTGCTCGCCGCGGCCCTCGGGCTCGACAGCGCAGATCAGGTCCTGGCCGTGGCCGAGGAGACTTTCGGCGATCAGATCGACGCCGCGGCGCGATTCTTCATCGAGGAGATCTTCAACTCCGAGTGACTCGCCTTATGCCGTCGCGGTCAATTTCCGCGGGCCGCGGCTGAAGCCGGCGCCGACCAGCGCCTCCTCGTGGCCGGAGCCGATGATCGCCTCGCCGTCGAGCTTCTCGACCGAGAGCTTCGGCAGGTGGCCGGCGGCGACCGCGTCGGCAAGGGCGCGCATCGCCGCCTCCAGGTCCTCACCCTGGAGGTCCCGCAGGCGAAGCAGGCCGCGGCCGCCGCGCTCGACGAAGACGAGCGGTTCGCCGTCTCGCAGCAGCAGGTGGGCACCGGGGGTGCGGCCGGGGCGCCGGCCGCCTTCGAGCTTCGGCCAGGGCAGCGAGGCGCCGTAGGGATTGGCGGGGTCGGTGGCGGCGAGGACGAGGTAGGCGCCGTCCCGTTCGGGCAGCGAGCGCAGGCGCTCGACAGCGCCCGGAAGGGCGAACTGGGCGCCGCCGAGCCCCTCGACGAAGTAGCCGCGGCGGGCGGTGCCGAGCAGCTCGAGGTTGCCGAGCTCCCCGTAGAGGGTCGAGAAACCGCCGGGGATGCCCTCGGCGAGGACGGTCTCTCGGGTGACGATCCCGTAGCGCTCGAGCATCAGCTCGGCGGTGGCGCGGAGCTTGGCGCCGGGACCGGGGGCGTTGGCGAACAGCGGCGCGGTAAGCGACCAGCGGCCCTGGACGGCGGCGCCGGTGGTCGAGCGGCGGCGGGCGAAGCGACGGCCGGGGCGTTCGCTCGGCGGGACCGCGCGCAGGCGCGGCGCCCGCAGCGGCGCGAAGGCGTCGTTGGTCACCTCACCGCTCCAGACCAGGTCCCAGAGGGCGTTGTGGATGTCCTCGGCGGGGTGCTCGAGCTCGACCACGAGGTCGAGCCAGAAGGAGGGGCCGGCGGCGAGCCGCTCGCGGATCGCGTCGTGGATCTCGCCTTTGGCCGGCTCTAGCTTGGCGTTGGCGGGCGGCGGGCCGGCGAGGCGGACGTCCTCGCGGAAGTAGAGGGCGACGCGGCCGTCGTTGCGGCCGAGGGCGCCGGCCCCGATCCAGACCACCTCGCCGCTGGTGCAGAGCTCGTCCAGCCAGCTCGGCGAGTAGGCGCCCAGGCGGCGCGGCAGCACGTCCGCCTCCCAGACCTTCGGAGTCAGCGCCACCCCCTGCAGCGGCACCAGCGCCTCACGCAGCCGGTCGAGGCCGGCACCGGTGCGGCGGAAGGCGTCGACGTTCTGCCAGCTCGGCAGGAAGCGGGCCAGCTCACGGGTATCGGCCGCCTCCACCTCCTTGCGCAGGCGGGCGAGGCTGGCGCGCCGGACCCGGCGCAGGACTTCGGAGTCGCACCACTCGCGCTCGGTCCCACCGGGGAGGAGCTCGCCGCGGACCATCGCCCCTTCGGCCTCGAGCTCGCGCAGCGCCGGCGCGGGATCGACGCCGTAGCGCTCGGCCAGCTGGTGGGTTGGGAAGGGGCCGTGGGTTCGGGCGTAGCGGCGGACCAGCGCCCGCATCGCGTCGGGGTGCTCCTCGAGGAACGTTTCCGGCAGGCCGGGCGGCTCAGGCACCCCGAGGGCGTCGCGGTAGAGGCCGGCGTCCTCGGCGGCGATGCAGCGCTCTTCGCCGGCGATCCGGACTTTGGCGACCCGCCGCTCGGCGACGAGTTTGTCCAGCATCGATTTGGCCGAGTAGCCCTCGCTGACGCGCTCCTCGCACTCCTCCGGCGTCAGGTCGCCGAGGTTGCGCAGCAGCTGCTGCAGGGCGTCGCGGTCGCCGGCGCGGCCGGCCTCGCTGCGGTGCTGCAGCTGCGCCTCGACTTCCGCCAGCGCTTCGGGATCGATCAGCTCGCGCAGCTCCTCCTGGCCGAGCAGCTCGCGCAGGAGGTCGCGGTCGAGGGCCAGCGCCGCCGCCCGCCGCTCGGCGTTCGGCGTGTCCCCCTCGTACATGTACGTCGCCACGTAGTCGAAGAGCAGCGAGGAGGCGAAGGGCGAGGCGGTCGGCGTCTCGACCTCGACCAGGCTGAGCGCCCGCGAGTGGAGCTTTGCCAGCAGTTCGGCCAGGGCGGGCAGGTCGAGGACGTCGCGCAGGCACTCGCGGTAGGTCTCGAGCACGACCGGGAAGCGGGGGAAGTCCCGCGCCACCTCGAGCAGGCTCTGCGACTTCAGCCGCTGCTGCCAGAGCGGGGTGCGCTTGCCCGGGTAGGCGCGCGGGATCAGCAGCGAGCGCGAAGCGTTCTCGCGGAAGCGGGCGCCGAACAGGGCCGAGCCGGAGAGCTCGCCGACGACGAGGTCTTCGACCTGGTCGGGGTCGATCAGGACGAGGTCGGCCGGCGGCGGCTCGTCGGCGTCGGGGAGGTGGATGACGATGCCGTCGTCGGACCAGATCGCGTCGGCCTCGAGGTCGCGCTCGTCGCGGATCTTGGCGGCGAGGGCGAGGCCCCAGGCGGCGTGGACGCGGCCGCCGTAGGGCGAGAGGACGCAGAGGCGCCAGTCGCCGATCTCGTCGCGGAAGCGCTCGACGACGATCGTCTCGTCGGAGGGGACGACGCGGGTCGCCTGCTGCTGCTCGCGCAGGTAGGAGACGAGATTGTTGGCGGCGCGCTCGTCGAGGTCGTACTCCTTCGCCAGCTCGGCCGGGTCGCGGGAGACCGCCTCGCGGGCGAAGGCGCCGATCGCCCGGCCCAGCTCGGCGGGGCGGCCGATCCCGTCGCCCTTCCAGAAGGGGACGGCCCCGGGGGCCCCAGGGGCCGGGGTGACGATCACCCGGTCGCGGGTGATTTCCTCGATCCGCCAGGTGCTGGAGCCGAGGAGGAAGGTCTGGCCGGCGCGGGCCTCGTAGACCATCTCCTCGTCGAGCTCGCCGACCCGGCGGCCGTCGGGAAGGTGGACGCCGTAGAGGCCGCGGTCGGGGATCGTGCCGGCGTTGGTGACGACCAGCTGGCGGGCGCCTTTGCGGCCGTGGATCGTGCCCTCGGTGCGATCCCAGACAATCCGTGGCCGCAGCTCGGCGAAGCGGTCGGAGGGGTAGCGACCGTCGAGCATGTCGAGAACGTTCTCCAGCTGTTCGCGGGAGAGGTCGTGGAACGGCTCGGTGGCGGTGACCAGCTTCTCGATCTCGTCGACCTCCCACTCCTTGTGCGCCGCCAGCGAGACCAGGTGCTGGGCGAGCACGTCGAGCGGGTTCTGCGGGATCGTCGTCTCCTCGATCTCGGCCTCGCGCATGCGGCGGGCGACGACCGCGCACTCGAGCAGGTCGCCGCGGTATTTGGGGAAGATCCGGCCCTTGGAGACTTCGCCCATGCGGTGGCCGGCGCGGCCGATCCGCTGCAGGCCGCGGGTCACCGACTTCGGCGACTCGACCTGGATCACCAGGTCGACGGCGCCCATGTCGATCCCTAGCTCGAGGGAGGACGTGGCGACGAGACAGGGGAGCTCGCCGGACTTCAGCATCTCCTCGACGACCGCGCGCTCATCGTGGGAGAGCGAGCCGTGGTGGGCGCGGGCGATCTCGACGTAGCCGTCGCCCGGGTCAGGGACGGCGGAGCTCCGGCCCGCGGATCCTGTCTCCAATGCCGGGCTCTCCCTACCGGGAGAGTCCTCGGCATCGTCGCCACCCGCGGGAGGAGCGTCTACATCCTCACCTCGGGCGTGGCCCGCGTGCTCAGTCGCAGGAAGCTCGCTTTCGCCTTCGCCGTTCGCCAACTCGTTCAGGCGCTTGGCGAGGCGCTCGGCGGCTCGGCGGTTGTTGACGAAGATCATCGTGCTGGTGTGTTCCTGCACCAGCTCCAGCAGCTTCGGGTAGATCGCCGGCCAGATCGAGCGGACGTGGGCACTCGGCTCTATCTCGGTCGGCGGCGGGCCGTCCTCGCTGGGATACGCCGGAGCGCCGGGGTCGGCCATGTCCTCGACCGGCACCACGATCTCGAGGTCGAGGGCCTTCTTCTGCCCCGCATCGACGATCCGACAGCTCCTCTTGGGCCCGACGAGAAACTGCCCGATCCGCTCCAACGGCCGCTGGGTAGCCGACAAACCGATCCGCTGGATCTCCGGCGGTTCCAGCGCTTCTGCGGCGGGTGGCGACGATGCCGAGGACTCTCCCGGTAGGGAGAGCCCGGCATCGGAGACAGGACCCGCCGCCTGCAGCGCATGGTCCCTGACAAGATGATCCAACCGCTCGAGAGTCAATGCCAAGTGCGACCCCCGCTTCGTCTGAGCGACAGCGTGAATCTCATCGACGATCACCGCTTCGACCCCGGTGAGGATCTCCCGCACGCTCGAGGAGAGCATCAGGTAGAGCGACTCGGGCGTGGTGATGAGGATGTCCGGCGGCTCTTTCGCCATCGCCCGCCGTTCTTTCTGCGAGGTGTCGCCGGTCCGCAGGCCGACCGAGATCTCGGCGCCGATCCCGCGCAGCGGCGCCCGCAGGTTGCGCTCGATGTCGTAGGAGAGCGCTTTCAGCGGCGAGACGTAGACCAGCTTGACGCCGCTGCCCAGCGAATCTGAACGCGCCAGCTTGTCGATCCCCCAGAGGAAGCTGGCGAGCGTCTTCCCCGACCCGGTCGGGGCGCAGATCAGCGCGTGCTCGCCGCTGGAGATCGCCTCCCAGCCCCCGGCCTGCGCCGGCGTCGGCCCCTCGAAGGAGGCCTCGAACCAGCGCCGCACGGACGCCGAGAACGGCGTCAGCGGATCGGACTTCATGCTCGCTTTCTGCTTCGTCGCCAACCCACCGATCTTACGCAGGCGGTTTACCGGGGGGCGAATGCAACCCGTTGGTCGCTTGAGCACAGGATGGTGGAGCCAACTGACCAGAGGCAGGAGCTGCGAGCCAGGGACCGGCGCATCTGGGCACTCGTGAAGCGGCAGCACGGCGTGGTCGCGCACAGCCAGTTGCGCGAGCTCGGCTTGGGCCGGTCTTCGATTCGCTGGCGAGTGACCAGCGGGCGTCTGCACCCGGTCCGGCGCGGCGTCTACGCGGTCGGGAGGCCGGAAGTGAGCCCGCACGGCCGCTGGGTGGCGGCGTTGCTCGCCTGCGGACCGGGCGCCGTGCTGAGCCACGGCAGCGCCGCGGCCCTGTGGGGATTTGGGAGCGAGCCGCGCGGCTTGGTCGAAGTGTCCCTGCCGGCGGGGATGCGCTGCCGGCGGCAGGGGATCAACGCGCGCCGGCGGGCGGGGCTCGGACCCGAAGAGGTGACCGCGCACGAAGGCGTTCCCGTGACCACCCCGATCCGCACGCTGATCGACCAGGCGACCCGGCTCACCCCGAGCCGGCTCGAGCGTGCCGTCAACGAGGCCGACAAGCTCGAACGGGTGCGGGCAGACGTGCTCTATGCGGCACTCGACGATCACAGCGGCGAGCCAGGTGTCGGCCCGCTGCGGAGGCTGCTCGACCCCCTTCACTTCCGGCTAAGTGACTCAGAGCTCGAGCAGGCGATGCGGCCGCTGGCGCAAAGGGCCGGACTTCCTGTCCCCGTGACGAAAACCTGGGTGAACCAATACGAAGTCGACTTCTTCTGGCCCGAGCTCGGCATCGTCGTCGAGGCCGACGGGCTGCGCTACCACCGCACTGCTTCGCAGCAGCGACGTGGGCTCGAACGCGATCAGGCCCATATCGCCGCGGGCCTCTGGCCGCTGCGCTTCTCCCACTGGCAGATCGCCCGGGAACCGGCTTACGTCCGCAAGGTCCTGCGCCGGGTCGCCGCCCGGGCCCGAGCGGGGGGTTGACGGAAGGGTCGGTCAGTTGAGCGTAGGGTGCTGTGCCCAAGTGACCGACCGAGAAATCTGGCGGGCGCCCCCTGCGCCCTAAGGCGTTCCCCCGGCGAACCTCACGTAGCTGTACCAGGAGGGCTTCGGCGTGAAGCCAGGGCCGAAGAGGCCGGAGCCGTCGCAGAAGTTGCAGGCGCCGGGCTGGTCGTCGACGGAGAACCAGTAGACGCTCTTCAGCTTCCACCTCACCTGCTTGTTGCGCAGCTGGGTGAAGGCGGTGCGCAGTTCCTTGGCCTGGCCGGAGGGGCCTTTTGCGAAGCCGTTGGCGGTGTTCTTCGGGCCGGAGCTCCAGCCGAGCTCGGTGAGCAGGAGCTTCTTGGCCCCGTCGTGGTTGCGGGCGAGGAAGTTGCGGAATTCTTCGACCACTTCCGGCAGTTCCCTGGCGTAGATCGTGTACGGGTGCAGCGCGGCGCCCTGGAACCTGCTCTTGATGCCGGGGGTCTTCCGGTACATCGCGTTGATGAAGTCGCTCGCATACCAGTTGAGGCTTTTGTGCTTTCCGGTTTTGCGGTCGCGGGCGCCCTTCGGCCGCGCGAAGAGGCCGGCGAGGATCACCCTCGCCCCGGGGTCGGCCGCTTTCAGGGCGGTGTAGGAGATCTTCACCAGCCGGCCGTATTCGCCCGGGTTGGGCTTGGCGATGAAGTACTTGAAGTTCGGCTCGTTCCAGATCTGCCATTCGCGGATCGGCACCATCGGCACGCCGGGGTGCTCGGACCAGAAGCTGCCGTCGGGGCCGTAGCGCGCGACCGCGGCGGTCAGGAATGCCGCCCAGCCGGTGCCGGCGGCGCCGCTGACCGGCAGATGGGCGGGCGCGGTCAGCCCCCCGCCGCCGGCGACCCGCCGGCCCGGCACCGCCCATTCGGGGGCGCCGGAGAGGAACGGCAGGACCCTGATCCCGGCCTTCGCCGCAGCTTCGACCTGGCTGTCGTAGCCGCTCCAGTCGAACGAGCTGGTCGGGGTCGGCTGCACCGAGGGCCAGCCGATCGGGATGCGGACGGTTTCGACGCCGCCGCGGCCGAGCCGCTGGAACTGTTCGACGCTGAGGCCGCTCTGGGGGACCACCCCCCAGAAGCCCGCCGGCAGCGCCTGGGCGGCAGAGGCGAAGATCGCGGAGAACGCGCTCAGCGCCAGAGCCAGCGTCCAGGCACGCAGAATCCTGCTCATGTACTCGCTCCTTTTCGACATGGGTCAGCTCGCCTTCGGCGAGACGGAAGAGCCGGCGCCCTGGCGGCGCTGCCGGTAGTAGAAGGCACCGATCGAGATCGCGGCGAGGACCGCGATCGCGATCAGGATCGGGACCAGCGGCGAGGAAGATTCGCTTTCGGTGCTGGAGGCGTTTTCGCCCGGCTTCAGCTGCCGGTTTTCGCCGAGACCGGCCTTGCCCTGCGGTGCACCTTCGGAGCCGCCGCCGGAGCTGCCGCCGCCGCCTTCGGGGCCTTGGTTACCCTGGCCCTTGTGGGAGCCGCCGGCCGCACCCGGATTTTCGCCCCCGCCTCCTTGTCCCGGCGAGTTCGAGATTTCCGCGGGGGAGCCTCCGCTGCCGCCACCCGTGGAACCATTGTGGTGCCCACCGCCACCGGAACCTTGTTCCTGGGGGACGGTTGGAACTTCAGTTTCGTATTGAGGCCCGGACGCTTCTTCGGCAAGAGCCGGCGCCGGTGAGCAAGCAAATGCCAGCACAGCAAGCACTGAAAGAAGCAAGACGGCAGGTAGGGCCGAGTTACGGCCGCGGGGGGACGTCCGAGGCATGGCGCGCAAGGTTAGAGGAATCAGCGGCGTTGATAAGTCCGCTTGCCTTGATCCTTGGTCTGGCGCTGGCTGGAGGCGGCTTCTTCCTGAGTGAACGCCACATCGCCGGCCTTGCCGTCTGGCTCGTGCTCGTGATTCTGCTGGCGCTGGGGGCCGCAGGAAAGGCGACGCTGGGCCGGCCGTTCTCCTGGGCGACTGGACTGATTGCAGGACTGGCGCTTTTTTCCGCATTCTCATCTCTCTGGTCCGGGTCAGTTGAGCTCAGCGTGATCGAAGCCGACCGAGTCTTGGTCTATCTCGGCTTCTTCCTAGCCGCGTTCCTCATCGCCCAAACCGACCAAAGGCGCCAACGTTTCGCTGAGGGGATCGGAATTGCGCTGATCGGGGCGGCGCTGCTGGCGCTCGCCAGCCGTCTGCTGCCGCACGTGTTCCATCTCGGGGCCGGATTGGGAAGCGGCTCGCGCACCGGTTACCCGTTCGGATACTGGAACGCCGACGGGCTCGCCTTCGGGATCGGCGTCGGCTTCTGCCTCTGGATGAGCCGCCGGGCAGTGAACGGATGGATGCGCCGGCTCGCAATCGGCGCGATCCCGGTCCTGCTGCTGGCGCTCTACTTCACCTACTCGCGCGGCGGCCTGCTCGCCCTGCTGATCGCCGGCGGCTGCCTGCTGATCCTCTCTCACGACCGCCTCCTGATGCTGGTCACGCTCGGCATCGGTGCGCTCGGGGCGGTGCCGGCGGTGCTGAAGGTCCAGGCGAGCTACACCCTCGCCCAGAACTACAACCAGCCGGCGGCGGTCGATCAGGGGGTGACGGTGCTGCTGTACCTGATCGGCGGCGTCGTCCTCGCCCTGCTCCTCTTCGCCCTGCTGTTGCGGCTGGAGCGACGCGGCGGCGGTTTCACCGGGCGCGCCCTCGAGCTCTCCCGCGACCGCCGCATCCTCCGCGGGATCGGGATCGGCGCGGCGCTGCTGGCGATCACCGCCGCGATCGCGGTCGGCGGCCGGGCCTGGGACAACTTCTCCAGCCCCGACCAGCAGTTTCCCAACGCCAACCCGGCCGAACACTTCTCCCAGCTATCCGGCGCCAACCGCCACGAGTACTGGCGGGTGGCGGTCGACTCCTTCGCGGAAAAGCCGGTGATCGGCCACGGCGCCGGCACCTACCGCTTCGCCTGGGACCAGCTGCGCCACATCGAACTGCCGGTGCTGAACGCGCACTCGCTCTACCTGCAGGCCTTCCAGGAACTGGGGGTGATCGGCGGCGTCCTGATGCTGGCCATGGTCGGCTTCCTTCTCTGGACCGGCTTCGCCGCCTGGCGCGCGGCGAGCGGACCGCGGCGGGAGCTGCACGCGGTGCTCTTCGCCGCCTGCCTCGCCTTCGCAGTCGGAGCGGCGATCGACTGGTTCTGGGAAATCGCCGGCGTCGGCGCGATCTTCTTCCTCGCCGGCGGTGCCCTGGTCGCCGCCCGCTGCGTCCAGCTTGCCCGCGCGAGAGCGCAGAGCAACGGGTCCGGCCAGAGCGAGCGGCGGCGCTTCGGAGTCACCGTCGCCGGCCTGGCGCTGGCCTGGATCGTCGCCCTGGCGCTGATCGGGCCGCTGCTCGTCGACCGCGAGATCGACAGCAGCAACGCGGCGGCCGGCAGGGGCGAAGTTGCCTCCGCCGTCAGCCACGCCGAGACCGCCCGCTCGATCGAGCCCTGGGCGGCTACGCCATACGTCCAGCTGGGCCTTCTGGCCGAGTCGCAAGGGGAATACGGCCTTGCCGCCGAACGAATGGGGCAGGCGATCGATCGGGAGGAAGCCAACTGGCAGCTCTACTACCTGCGGGCGCGGATCGAGCACAAGGGCGGCGACGAAGCCGCGGCCGAGGCCGACCTGGAAGAAGCGAAACGGCGCAACCCCGAAGAAAAGTGCCTCGACGAAGGTTTTGAAGGGTGCGGATGAGCCAGCCTCCCCACATCAAAGGCGAGACGAGCGGGCCGACGGTGGCCAAACCAGTGGCTCCAGCGGGGCCGGGGCCCGTCGCCTTCGACCCCGACGGGCACGGGCCCGAGGAGTCGCGCCGCCGCGGGGCGCTGCTGCGGCGGCTGCTCGCGGTCGGCGACTGGGGGGCGCTGCTCGGCGTCCTCTGCCTGGTGACGGCGACCAGCTCCGCCACCGACGTCGGCGACCTCTTCTGGGCGGTGCTGTTCAGCCCTGCCTGGGTGATCGTGGTCAAGCTCCAGGGCCTCTACGACAACGACCATCGGCGGATCCGCCACAGCACCCTCGACGAGCTCCCCTCGCTGGTCACCGCCGCCGTCCTCGGCACCCTCGTCCTCGACGGGCTGATGGCGCTGAGCCCGGCCGGCCCGTTCTCGCCGGCGAGCGCAATCGGGATCGGCGTCGGCACCCTGCTCGCCAGCTTCGCGCTGCGCGGCGTGCTCCGCTTCCTCTGGCACCGCCTGACCGGGCTCTCGACCGGCCTGGTGATCGGTCCGGCGCGGTCGGTTGACATGGTCGCGCGCCGGGTCTCGACCCACCCGGAGGCGCGGCTGGCGCTGGTCGGATACCTCTCGCCCGCGGGCGAAGCCGAAGCAAAGGAGGTCCAGCGGCTCGGCTCCCCCGCCGACATCTCCCGCGTCGCCCGCGAATACGCGATCGAGCGGGTCGTGGTCGCCGAAGGGCAGATGGGCGAGGGCGATGCCGAGCAGCTGATCGAAGAGTGCAAGGCCGAGGGCCTGGCGCTGACCTTCCTCCCCCAGCACTACGGGCTGCTGGGCCCGGGGATCGAGCTCAACCGCCTCGCCGAGCTGCCGGTCCTCGACTTCCGCTTCAGCGACCCGCCGCGCTCGACGCTGGCGATGAAGCGGGCGATGGACCTCGCCGTCTCGGCCGTTCTGCTGGTGCTGCTGGCGCCCGTCCTGGCGGGGGTGGCGCTCTGGATCCTGATCGACGACGGGCGCCCGGTCTTCTTCCGCCAGCGCCGCGTAGGCAAGGACGGACGGCCGTTCACGATGGTCAAGTTCAGGACGATGGTCACCGACGCCGAGCAGCGTCTGCCCGAGCTGGTCGACATCGCCAGCCTCGACCAGCCCGCCTTCAAGATCCCCGACGACCCGCGGGTCACCCGCAGCGGACGCGCCCTGCGGCGGACCAGCATCGACGAGCTGCCGCAGCTGTGGAACGTGCTGCGCGGCGCCATGTCGCTGGTCGGGCCGCGGCCGGAGGAGGAGAGGGTCGTCGCCCTTTACGACGAGCGCCAGCGCGGGCGGCTGGCGGTGAAGCCGGGGATCACCGGGCCGATGCAGGTCTACGGCCGCAGCGACCTCACGTTCGAGGAGCGGCTGGCGATGGAGCGCGACTACCTCGACAACCTCTCGCTGCTGACCGACCTGGCGATCCTGCTGCGGACGCCGCGGGCGCTGGTCCGCGGCGAAGGTGCCTACTAGCCGCTCCCCTGTTCCTTTTTGGCGTATGACAACGGAAAGGAACAGGCGAACGCTCGCGCTTGAGGTGGTGGTGGTCAGCCACGGCGCCGAGGCGCTGCTGCGGCGCTGCCTGCGCTCGCTGCAGGAGCACCCGATCGGGGCGGGCGAGATGCGGGTCAGCGTGGTCGACAGCGGCAGCCCCGACGGCACGCCGGACATGGTCGCCGACGAGTTCCCGGGGGTGCGGCTGCTGCGGCGCGGCAACGTCGGCTTCTCCGCCGCCAACAACCTGATCCTGCGCCAGACGCGGGCCGAGGCGGTGCTGCTGCTCAACCCCGACACCGAGGTCTATGCGGGGACGCTGGACGCGGCGCTGGCGCGGCTGCGCTCGCAGGAGCGGATCGGGATGGTCGGGGTGAAGCTGGTGACCGAGGATGGCGGGCTCGACCACGCCTGCAAGCGCTCCTTCCCCACTCCGCTCGGCGCCCTCGCCCACTTCACCGGCCTCGGCGGCTCGCAGTACCGGGCCGCGCACCTCGGCGACGACGAGCCGGGCGAGGTCGATGCGGTCAACGGCGCCTTCATGCTTTGCCGCACCGCTGCGGTGCGCGAGGTCGGCCTGCTCGACGAGGGCTACTGGCTCTACATGGAGGACCTCGACTGGTGTCGCCGCTTCTGGGACGCAGGCTGGAAGGTCTTCTACGAGCCCGCCGGGGTGGCGCTGCACGTGAAGGGCGGCTCCAGCCCGCGCCGGCGGGCGCCGCGACAGGAGATAGCGTTCCATCACGGCATGGGGCGCTTCTACCGCCGCTTCGACGCACCGGAGCACAACCCGCTGCTGAACGCGGCGGTCTACGCGGGGATCGGCGCCAAACTCGCCGTCAGCCTGACGCGAACGGCTCTGAGCCGGCCGTGAGAGCCCTCCTGGGCCGCTCGCCGGGACAAGGCGCAACCGACCGCGGTCGTAGCTCTCGCCGGGAGGCGGCAACGACTGCGACCGCGGGGCTCGTGGTCGCGCTGCTCGCCTGGCGGGTGGCGATGAACCCGCCCGCCCCGGGGCTCGACTCGAGCTGGAACGGCGGCCTGGCGATGGGGATCGACCAGGGCCTGCAGTGGGGCCGGGAGCTGGTCTTCTCCTACGGGCCGCTCGGCTTCCTCCAGAGCCCCTACATCTGGTTCAGCGGACAGGGCGTCCTCGCCTTCCTCTTCCAGGCCGCGGTCTACGTCGGCTTCTGCCTGGCGCTGGTGGCGGCGCTGGCGCGAGCGCTGCCGCTGTTCGCGGCCGCCGCGATCGCCTTCGTCGCCATCGGCGTGCTGCCGCTGCTCGAGCAGTCGCTGCTGCTCGCCGTCCTCGTCGCGCTGGCGCTGCTGCGGGAGGAGGAGCCGCCGCCCCGGCTCCTCGACGCCTTCGTCCTCCTCGGCGCCGCCTTCGCCGCGATCGAGGCGCTGGTCAAGCTCTCGACCGGACCGATCGTCTTCGCGGTCTTCCTCCTGGCCCTGGTCGGCGCCCGGGCGGGGCGCCGGCGGATCGCCGCCTACCTCGTCCTCTTTGCGATCGAGCTGCTGGCGCTGTGGCTGGCGGCCGGGCAGAGCCTCGGCGCGATCCCCGACTTCCTCTCGCACACGCGCGAAATCGTCTCCGGCTACAGCAGCGCGATGATCCGCGAAGTCGAAGTCGCCCACTGGAAGGTGGTCGCCGCCTCGATCGCCGCCGCGCTGACCACCGTCGCCCTGGTCGGCGCCTGCGCCGCCGGGCGCTTCCGCGACCGCCGGGCGCTCGTCTGCGGGGCCCTGCTGATGGCGATCGCCGCCTTCGCCGTCTTCAAGGAGGGCGTGGTGCGGACCGACGCCGGCCACCTCAGCCTCTACTTCTCGACCGCCTGCGTGCTCTGGATCGCGATCCCGTGGGGGCGGGAGCGCCGGCTCTGGCTGGTCGCGGGCGCGGCGGCGATCGCGCTCGCCGGGGTGCCGGTGCGGCCGCCCGGGATGCCGACCAACCTCAACGCCCTCGACAACGTCAAGCTCGCCGGCGAAGGGGCGCTGAACCTGCTCTCCGGCGGCCGGCGGTCCGACCTGATCGGCGCCGGCCGGGCCGACCTGCAGGGCGTCTACGGCCTCGACCGGCGGATGCTGCAGCAGCTGAGCGGCCGCACGGTGGCGATCGAACCATGGGAGGCGAGCGTCGCCTGGGCCTACGAAGGCACCGAGTGGCAGCCGCTGCCGGTCTTCCAGAACTACTCCGCCTACACCTCCGGGCTCGACCGCCTGAACGCCGAAGCGGTCGCCGACCCGGAAGGACCGGAACGGATCCTGCGCGAGAACCCGCTGCAGGTCTTCCCCGAGTTCCCGACCCGCGACCTCGATGACCGCTTCGCCGGCTGGGACCCGCCCGAGCAGCAGCGGGCGGTGCTCTGCAACTTCGCCCCGCTGCAGGCGAGCGGGCGCTGGCAGCTGCTCGGCCGGGTGCCGCACCGCTGCGGCCCCCCACGGCCGGCGGGATCGGTGCAAGCTGGTGAAGGCGAGGCCGTCCCCGTACCCGCCCCGCGGCCGGGCGAAGCCGTCTTCGTCAGGATCGGCGGCGCCGGAGTCGGCGGCCTGGAAAAGGTCTCGGCGGCCCTCTTCCACGCGGCGGTGCGGCGGCTGGTCGTCGACGGCAGCCGCAGCTACCGGCTGATCCCGGAAACCGCCGGCGACGGCCTGCTCCTGCGCGGGAACGGCGCCTTCGCCGCGCCCGGCCCGTTCTCGCCCTTCCCGCAGGCGCGGACGATCGCCGTCACCGGCGCGGGGGACGGCCTGCGCTTCCAGTTCTTTCGCTTGCAGGTAAAGGAATCGAAACATTCCGCTCCAGTCGGCTCGCTACCTTTCCGTACTCGATGAAGCGCCTCCCCGTCGCCGTCCTCCTCTGCTGCTGCCTCGCCACCGCCCTCGTCGCCGGCGCCCAGCCGGGCGACGCGAAGCCGCGGATCCCCGCTCCGAAGGGCTTCTTCGGGATCGACCCGCAGGGGACGCTGACCGACGAAGACGCCCGCTACATGAAGGCGGGCGGGATCGAAACCGTGCGCTGGCCGCTGCCCTGGAACGCCGTGCAGCCGACCGCCGGGGGAGGCTACGACTGGGCGGTCTTCGACCCGGTCGTCGAAGTCGCCGCCCGCCACGGGCTCCGGGTGCTGCCCTTCGTCTACGCGACGCCGTCGTGGGTGGCCCGGAAGTACACGACCCTGCCGGTCAACGGCTACCGGGCGAAGAAAGCCTGGAAGGCGTTCCTCGAAGCGGCGGTCAAGCGCTACGGGCCCGGCGGGGAATTCTGGGCCCAGCACGCGCCCGGCGTCCAGTACGTGCCCGAACTCGCCCACCCGCTGCCGATCCGCACCTGGCAGGTCTGGAACGAGGCCAACTTCTTCTACTTCGCCTTCCCCGCTTCGCCGCAGCGCTACGTGAAGCTGCTGCGGATCTCGACGCCGGTGATCAAAGCGGTCGACCCGGGGGCCAAGGTGATCCTCTCCGGCCTCTTCGGCGAACCGACCGCGAAGGGCGCCAGGGGCATGCCCGCCGCCAAGTTCCTCGAAGTCCTCTACCGCACGCCGGGGATCAAGAGCTACTTCGACGGGATCGCGTTGCACCCCTACGCCGCCTTCCCCGAAGACCTCGAAGAACTGGTCGAAGCGCTGCACGAAGTCACCGTCAAGGCCCACGACCGGGTGCCGCTCTACATCACCGAGATGGGCTGGGGCTCGCAGAACGACTTCAACCAGGTCGCCTTCGAGCAGGGCATCCGCGGCCAGGTCAAGCAGCTGAAGGCCGCCTACGGCTACCTGCTCGAAAACCGCAGCAGGCTCGACCTCAAGCAGGTCTTCTGGTTCTCCTGGAAGGACCAGAAGGAATCCTGCAGCTTCTGCGACTCGGTCGGCCTCTTCCGCGAAGGCGAACGCTTCCACCCGAAGCCCGCCTGGCGCGCCTTCGTCTCCCTCACCGGCGGCCGCGCGCGGCCCTGATTCCGAACTGCATCAAATTTCCACCCCCGCAGGTAGGAAATTTGATGCAGTTTGATCAGAAGGGGAGGTCGTCGCGGATTTCGGCGAGCGTTGGAGCGCTTTTGTCGCGCTCGGAGAGCAGCGGCTCGGCGACCTGCCAGTCGACGCCGACGTCGGGGTCGTCCCAGGCGATCCCCGCCTCGGTGGCCGGGTCGTAGTAGCTGGAGACCTGGTAGACGACGTCCGCTTCGCCGGAGAGGACGGCGAAGCCGTGGCCGAAGCCGACCGGGACGAAGAGCTGGCGGTGTTTGACGTCGTCGAGCACGTGCGCCTCCCACTGCCCGTAGGTGGGAGAGCCGCGGCGGAGGTCGACGGCGACGTCGAGGATCTCGCCGCGGGCGCAGCGGACCAGCTTGGCTTGGCCGGGCTCGGTCTGGAAGTGAATGCCGCGCAGCGTGCCCCGGCGCGAGCGCGAGTGGTTGTGCTGGACGAAGTCGACGTCGACCCCCAGCTCACGCCAGCCCTCGCGGCTGAACGACTCGAGCATGAAGCCGCGCTCGTCGCCGTGGACCACCGGCTCGATCAGGACGACCCCGTCGAGCTTCGTGCGCAGGCGCTCCGCCATCAGCCGAGCGCTTTCCCGTACTGCTTTTCGTAGTACTCGCGGTACTCGCCGGAGCGGATCGGCCCCCACCAGTCCTCGTTGTCGCGGTACCACTGCACGGTCCGCTCGAGGCCCTGATTGAAGTGGACCTGGGCCTCCCAGCCGAGCTCCTCCTTCAGCTTCGCCGAGGAGAGCGAGTAGCGGCGGTCGTGGCCGGGGCGGTCCGTGACGTACTCGATCAGGGACTCGTCGCCGCCGGTCAGCTCGATCACCCGCTTCACCACCTCGATGTTCTCGCACTCCTCGGGGCCGCCGACGTTGTAGGCCTCGCCGGCCTTCCCCTTCGCCAGCACGGTGTGGATGCCGCGGCAGAAGTCCTCGACGTAGAGCCAGTTGCGGACCTGCTTGCCGTCGCCGTAGACCGGCAGCGAGTCGCCGTGGAGCGCATTCAGCACCATCAGCGGAATCAGCTTCTCCGGGTACTGGCGGGGGCCGTAGTTGTTGGAGCCGCGGACGATCGAGGCGTCGATCCCGTAGGTGTGCCAGTGGGCGGAGACGAGCAGGTCGCCGGCCGCCTTGGTCGCCGAGTAGGGCGAGGAGGGGTCGAGCGGCGAGGTCTCGGTGAAGGAGCCGGAGTCGATCGAGCCGTAGACCTCGTCGGTCGAGACCTGGAGGTAGCGCTCGATCCCCAGCTCACGGGCGGCGTCGAGCAGGGTGCCGGTGCCGACCACATGGGTGCGGGCGAAGGCTTCCTGGTCGTCGATCGAGCGGTCGACGTGGGACTCGGCGGCGAAGTTGACGACGGCGTCGACGCCCTGCATCGCTTCGCGGACTACCGCGTGGTCCTCGATCGCCCCCTCGATCAGCTCCGTCCCCTCGGGCAGGTTCTCGCGCCGGCCCGCGTAGGTGAGCTTGTCGAGGACGACGACGTCGTGCTCGTCGCCGACCAGCCGCACATAGGTGGAGCCGATGAAACCCGCCGCTCCGGTGACCAAAAGCCTCATTCCGTAAACACACCTTTCACGCTTCGCTCCACTCCGCGTTCAGAGCTCCGCTTGTCGTTGGGCGAGATAGCCTGCCAGCCCGTCCTGCCAGCCGGGGAGCCGGATCGCGTGCTCGCGCTGGCTGACCAGGGCCGAGAAGGCCGGCCGCGGCGCCGCGGCGCCGAATTCCTCGCTGGTGATCGAGAGCACCCGGCACTCGACCTTGGCCTGTTCGAAGATCTCGCGGGCGAATTCGTACCAGGAGCACTGGCCCGCCGCCGCCATGTGGTGGATGCCGTACTCGATCCCCTCGATCAGGCGGACGATCCCGTAGGCGAGGTGCCAGGTGTAGGTCGGCGAGCCGACCTGGTCGCGGACCACCGTGACCTCCTTCTGGGATTCGGACAGCCGCAGCATCGTCTCGACGAAGTTGCGGCCGCCGATCCCGAAGAGGCCCGCCGAGCGGACGATGAAGTGTCGCTTGTTGGCAGCGGCGACCGCCTCCTCGCCGGCCAGCTTGGTGCGGCCGTAGGCCGAGAGCGGCGCCGGCTGGTCGCTCTCCACATAAGCGGTGCCTTTGGCCCCGTCGAAGACGTAATCGGTGGAGACGTGGACGACGCGCGCTTCGATCTCGGCGGCGGCGGCGGCGACGTTGCCGGCGCCCTTGCCGTTGATCGCAAAGGCGGCCTCCTCGGCGCTCTCGGCCCCGTCGACGTCGGTCCAGGCGGCGCAGTTGATGACCACGTCGGGCCGCTCGAGGTCGAAGCGCCGCTTCACCGAGTCGGGGTTGGTGACATCGACCTCGGCGCGACCGAAACCGGCCACGTCATGGCCGGCGTTGCCGGCGGCGAGCATCACGTCGTGGCCGAGCATCCCGGCCGCTCCGGTGACCAAGAGCTTCACCGCGCCGACCTCACTAGACCAGTTTGATCTCGGAACGGTCGCCGACGAGGAGCTGGAGGGTCTGCGGCATCCCCTCGCTGCGGGTCAGCTTCACTTCCTTCCCGAGCAGGCTCGCCTCCATCCTCGTGCCGAGGTCCTCGACCACGGAACCGGAGAGGACGATCGAGTTCTCGACTTCGGAGCGGCGGACGTGGACGTCGTCGCCGATCGAGGTGTAGGGGCCGATGTAGGCGTCCTCGACGCAAGCGCCGGCGCCGATCACGGCGGGGCCGCGGACGACCGAACGCTCGAGCCTGGCGCCGGGGCCGAGCACCACGCGGCCCTCGACCTTGGAGGCCGCGTCGACATCGCCTTCGAGCGAGGTGACCAGCTCCTCCAGGACCAGGCGGTTGGCCTCGAGCATGTCGGCGAGCTGGCCGGTGTCCTTCCACCAGCCGCGCACGACCTCGGAGCGGACGTCGCGCCCTTCGTCGATCAGCTTGTCGATCGCCTCGGTGATCTCCAGCTCGCCGCGCCAGGAGGGCTGAAGCGAGCGGGCCGAGTCGAAGATCAGGTTGCTGAAGAGGTAGACGCCGACCAGGGCCAGGTTCGAGGGTGGGTCCTTCGGCTTCTCGATCAGGCGCACGATCCGCTCGCCGTCGAGCTCGGCGACGCCGTAGGACTCGGGATCGTCAACCGGGGTGAGCAGGATCAGCGCGTCGGGCTCGTGCTCGGTGAAGGCGGAGACGAGGCCGCGGATGCCGTCGCGGAGGAGGTTGTCGCCGAGGTACATGACGAAGGGCGAGCTGCCGATGAAGTCCTCGGCGGTGAGGACGGCGTGGGCGAGGCCGGCCGGCTCGTCCTGGACGATGTAGGTGATCTCGGCGCCGAACCGGGAACCGTCGCCGGCCGCGGCGCGGATCTCGTCGCCGGTCTCGGGGGCGATGATGATCCCGATCTCCTTCACCCCCGCGTCGACCAGCGCCTCGATCCCGTAGAAGAGCACCGGCTTGTTGGCAACCGGGACCAGCTGCTTGGCGGAGGTGTGGGTGATGGGGCGCAGGCGCGTGCCGGCGCCGCCGGAGAGGATTAGTCCCTTCAAGGGCTCCATGCGAGGCTGCAACCCTACCGAGCGAGGAAAAGACTGGTGCTACCAGCGGTTTACATCCCCAACTTCAACGGCGCGGCCCGGGTCGGCCCGGTCCTGCGGGCCCTGGGCGAGCAGACGCGGCCGATCAAGGTGGTGCTGGTGGACAACGGCTCCGACGACGACTCGGTGGCGCTGGCGCGGCGGGAGCTGCCGGAGCTGAAGGTGGTGGAGCTGGGCGAGAACCTCGGCTTCGGGCGAGCGATCAACCGTGCCGTGGCGGAAGTGCCGGCCGAGGCGGTGATCCTGCTCAACAACGACGCGGTGCCGGAGCCGCGCTTCGTCGAGGCGCTGCTGGACGGCCTGGGCGAGGGCGTCGACTCGGTCGCCGGGGTGCTGCTGCAGGAGCGCTCGCCGGAGCTGATCGACTCGGCCGGGGTCGTCGCCGACGCGACCCTGATGGGCTTCGACTACCTGCACGGGGAGCCGGCCGAGGGCGCGGCGACCGCCGCGCCGCCGCTCGGCCCGACCGGGGGCGCCGCCCTCTACCGTCGCGAGGCCTTCGACGCCGTGGGCGGCTTCGACGAGCGGATCTTCCTCTATTACGAGGACCTCGACCTGGCGCTGCGGCTGGCCGCCCGCGGCGGCTGCTGCGCGCTGGCGCCGGAGGCCCGGGCGCTGCACGCTTACTCGGCCAGCCTCGGCGCCGCCAGTGCCGACAAGTACGGCTGGACCGGCTGGAGCCGCGGCTACATGCTGCGGCGCTATCGGGTGATGCGGAGCCCGCGGCCGGCGCTGCGGGCGCTCGCCTGCGAGGGAGCCCTCTGCGCGGGGCAGCTGCTGAGGGACCGCACGACCGCGGGGCTGACGGGCCGTCTACGCGGCTGGCGCGACGGGGCCGGCCTCGAACCGCGCGCCGCCGACGGCGCGCCGCTGCTCGACCTCAGCGCCCGCGAGGCGCTGGCGCGGCGGCGGCGGCGGCGCGGTTAGCGCTGCACGACTGGTCACTCGAGCACAGGGGGCTGTGCCCAACTGACCGCACGAACGGGTGTGGTCGCCGTAAATACGGCTACAGACTTTCTGCCAGCCACTCCCTGGCGCGCCCGAGGTCGCCTTCGCGGGCCAGGCGCCGGCGGTCTCGCAGCGTCGCCGGCAGCAGGCGCAGGCCTTCGAGCTTGCCCCGCACGGTCGCCCGGAAGCGGCGCTGGGAAGCGGCGCGGAAAAGGGCGCCGATCTCGACGATGATGATCCGCGGCAGCGCCGCGAGCGGCATGAACCTGGCCTGGGTGGCGATCCGATTTCGGGCGACGAGGCGAGCGTTCCAAGCACCCGGCCGCGGCGCCTCCGCCATCCAGGAGGCGTTGCCGAGGTGCCAGACGACCGCCGCCGGCACGTATCCGAAGCGCCAGCCTGCGACCCGCGCCCGCATGTTCAGGTCGACGTCCTCGTAGAAGGAGAAGAAGCGCTCGTCATATCCACCGAGACGCTGGAACAGCTCCCGCCGCAGCAGGCAGGCGGCGCCGCAGACGCCGAAGACCTCGCGCGGCTCTAGGAGCTCGGGCGATTGCGGCACCCCCGCTCCCAGCTCGAACGCTCGCCCGTCACGGGTCAGCGCCTGCCCGGCGCTGTAGAGGTGGGCCTGCTCGAGGTCTCGCGCCCCAGCCTCCCCCATCTGCAGGATTCGCGGCTGCACGCCGCCGAGGGAAGAGTCAGCGTCGAGCGCGTCGAGCAGCGTCCCGATCGCCCCCGGCTCGAGCACGGTATCGGCGTTCAGCACCAGCACCGCGGATGCCGAGGTCTCGGCGACCCCCAGGTTCACCGCCCGGGCGAAGCCGACGTTGGTCGGCAGCGCGAGATGCCGCACGCCCTCACGCTCCAGATAGGCGACGGAGCCGTCGCCGGAGCCGTTGTCGACGACCACCGTCTCCACCGCGACCCCCTGGTCGAGCGAGCCCAGGCAGGCCGGCAGCAGCCCGGCCGAGTTCCAGCTCGGGATCACCACAGCCGCCTTCGGCGCATCGTCCACGCCGCGCAGCCTGACACGGATATCGTGCCGCGGCGATGCGGGCGACGCCGACGAAGATCTTCACCCTGCGCGAACGGCTCGACCAATCGCTCTTCCGCGACCCACCGGCACCGGCGGCGGCCGGCGGCCGGCGACTCCCCGAGCTGACCATCATCGCCGGCCTCTTCGCCCTCGCGGTGCTGCTGCAGATGCTGCGCGTCGGCTGGTCGGCCTCGCTGCACTCGCTGTGGGCGGAGGACGGCGCCGTCTACCTTTCCGGGGCCGTCCACAGCGGCTTCGGCGGCAGCCTCTTCGACACCTACGCGACCTACCTCGTCTTCGTTCCGCGCGCGATCGCGGAAGTGGCCGACCTGCTCCCCCTGCACGACGCGCCGGCGGCGATCTCCGTCCTCTCCAGCGCGGTGGTCGCGCTCAGCGGGCTGGTCGTCTGGTGGGCGACCGAGGGGCTGATCGAGAACCCCTGGCTGCGGGCGGCGCTGGCGGCGCTGACCGTGCTGAGCCCGGTCGGCGGCCTCGAGTCGACCGATTCCGCAGCCTACGTCCCCTGGTACATGCTGTTCGCCTCCTTCTGGGTGCTGCTCTGGCGCCCCCGCACCACCGGCGCCGCCGTCTTCGCCGGCCTCTTCATCCTCGCCACCGGCCTCAGCACCCCCGGCGTCTGGTTCTTCATCCCGCTGGCGATCCTGCGGACGCTCGCCGTCCGCGACCGCCGCGACGCGATCGTCCTCTCCGGATTCTGGGCGGGGGCGCTGGTCCAGGTGCCGGTGCTGGTGCTGAACGAAGAACCCGCCGTCACCCCGGTCTGGACCCATGACATCTGGACCGCCTACCTGCAGCGCGTGATCGACGGCGCCGCGTTCGGCCTCCGGCTCGGCGGCAAGGCCTGGGTCCACTTCGGCTGGCCGTTCCTGATCGCCCTCGTCGTCATCGCCATCGGCGCCCTCGTCTGGGGCATCGCCCGCAGCAACTTCGGCGTCCGCCTGCTGACCCTGGTCGCGATTCCCACCTCGCTGCTGATGTTCGTCGTCTCCGCCTACCAGCGGGCGGTCGGCTCGCAGATCGTGTGGCAGCAGCACGCCTACGGCGAAGCGGCGGGACGCTACGTGATCGTCCCCGCCCTGCTGCTGGTCTCGGTGGCGCTGGTGATGCTGGACAGGCGGTCGCGGCGGGGCCAGGGAGAAGCCCGGCCCCGTTGGCTCCCCCTCGCCGCCGTCGCCCTCTCCGCCCTCGTCATCGCCGCCTCCTTCGACGTCGCCGACCAGCAGACCCGCGGCACGCCTCCGTGGGGGGCCGCCCTCGACGGCGCCGCCCAGGCCTGCGTCGTCGAAGACCAGGGTGAAGCCGCAGTGCCCACCTCGCCCGAAAACTGGGGGCTCAGCGTGCCCTGCAGCCAGCTGACTTCAGCGGCAGACTCGCACTAGCTGTTCGGCTTCCACGCGCAGGAACCACGGCTGGCTCGCTTCGTCGCGCGGGATCCGCAGCAGGGTCGTCGATTCGCCTTCCGCGCCGGCAGTCCGGACCGGGTATTCGCCGGTGGCGAAGCGGCGCAGGCTGAACGCGGCCGCCGGGCCGGGAGCGACTTCGATCCGAGTGACGCCGGGGCCGATCTTGGTCTCGGTTTCAGCGCTCCGGCCCGGAGGCAGCTCGACGCAGTTCTCCGCCGCCGCGCTGCCCTTGGCAAAGCTGTGCGGTTCGGTCGCGGTCGAGACCGGCAGGGCCTGTCCGAGGACGACGTCGGCGTATTTGCGGCCGTTGGCGGGCGCGTCTTCCAGTTCGCTCGGGGAGTATGCCGGCGAGCCCCAGCGGTCGACCGCTTCGAAGTACTTGCCGGCTTCGACGATCGCCAGCGAGGCGGTCCCGGCGACTTCCACCGAACCCAGGGTGAAGCTCGGCGCAATCGTGCGGCGGGCGATCTCCATCGCCCCGAGGTCGGCGCGGGTGAGGACGCTCTGTCCCTTCTCCCAGCTGCCGCCATCCTTCATCTGCGCCAGGTTGGGGCCGATCGCAAGCACCGCGACGGCCCCGGCGATCCATAGCGCCCTGCGGCGCAGCGGCCAGGCACGCAGGAGCTCGGCCGCCATCAGCAGCACGAAGATCGCGCCGGCGTAGACGTAGCGGGTGGCCGAAGCTTCGCGGCCGGGGACGAAGTTGAAGGCTGCCAGCAGCCAGTAGCTGACCGCTGCCGCGGTGACGACCCAGAAGCCGCGCGAAAAGCCGGGCCGGCGCCACTGCCCGACGGCGACGAGGGCGATCGCGCCGATCAGCAGCGGCCGTCCCCAGTCGTTCTGGCCGGGGCTGTTGATCGGGATCGTGCTGAGCCCGGCGAGCGAGTCGAGCGACGAGGCGAAGCCTTCCATCACGTACAGCGGCGAGTCGAGGACGTTGTGCAGGGTGAGGTGATGTTCGGCTTCGTGCCCCCAGCCGGCGTACCAGAGCAGGTAGAGGCAGAGCGGCACCGCGAAGACGTAGGCGCGGCGCCAGCCGCGATCGCGGTGCCGGAGCACGACGTCGACGAAGGCGGCGACGGCGAAGCAGACGCCGAGGCTGCCGGAGAGGACGCTGAGGGAGAGGGCCAGGCAGGCCCAGCCGTCGCCGCGGGCGTCGTCGCGGTCGAGCAGCAGCAGCGCCGCCAGCCCGAACACCACCGGCAGGGTGAACTCGTTCTCGAACGGCCAGAGCAGGACCGACCAGGCGGAGCCGAGGAAGAGCAGCAGCACGGCCGCGATCAGCGCCAGCCACGGGTCGGTGCGGCGCCTCACGTAGACGAAGAGGAGGACCGCGGCGGCGAAGAGGCTCAGCGCCATCGCCACCTGTTCGGGGACGTTCGAGGTCATCCCGAACACGGCCAGCAGCAGCTTCGTGATCGCCACCGGGATGACGACGATGTGCTCGTTGTGGGGAGCGAAGAAGGAGTGTGCGCAGAATTCCTGCCGGTCGAGCAGGAAGGCCCAGGTGTCCTGGAAATAGGTCACCCCCCACTGCGCCAGGGCGAGCACCACAGCGGCGGCGGCGATCGCTGCGCCCAAGAGAAGAACAGGCGCGTCGCGCCTCCTGCCGGCCATCAAGCGCGCGAGTCTATTCCGCCGCTGCGGCGACTGCGGCGGTGCGCGGCGCCGGCTCGCGGCGGAGGGAGACGGCGGCGAAGGCGGCGAGGCTCACGGCGGCGAGGAGGCCGGCCAAGGGCGAGTAAACGGTTCCCGGCAGCGGTTCCAGAGAGGGGACGTAGATGGCAAGCATCAGCACCGCGTTGAGGCCCAGCAGGCAGGCGCCGAAGCGGGGGAAGGCGGCGCGGAGGCCGGCGACGGCCGCGCAGATCCCGAGGATCGGGATGAGATAGCTGCCGACGTGGATCGCAGTGCGATCGGCTTCGCTGCCGATCACCAGCAGGCCCCAGGCGATCGCACCGATCAGAAAGGCGGCAGAGCACAGCAGGGCGAAGTTCCAATCGCGCGGTTCCCGTTGTCCGCGCCGCCAGGCGATCAGCATCGCGATCGGAGCGATCAGCAACAGCCCCAGCGATGGCAGCAGGTTGTAGAAGATCACCGACCGGATCGCCCCGACGATTTCGTTCAGGCTGCCGCTGTCAAGGCCGCTCTTCAACCCCTCATAGGCTTCGGCGCCGCCTGCCATCATCCGGAAATTCTCGACCTTGTAGTGGAGAGCGCCCCCGAAGCCGGCTTCGCTGTAGGCGTCGCGGATTGCTTCGGTCGTACTGCGATCGTCGATTTCGACGACCCCGGCCAGCGTCCACTTGACAAGGCGGTTCCCGGGCGGATCGCCGTATTTCTGGTAGGCCGACCAGGGCGCGACTACCGCGATCCCGACCAAGGCGGCTACGCAAAGCCAGCGCCGACCTGGCATGCCCCGCCAGGCGGCGATCGCGCAAAGCGGGATGACGCCGAAGACGCTGGAGCCGTGCCCCATCATCGCCAAACCGCAGAGCGCGGCGAAGAGAGCTGCCCCCCAGAGGCTCTTCCGTAGCTCCGTCCACAGTGGCGTCAGCACCAGAGCCGCGGCAGCCAGCAGCATCGCCGCCGGCAGCAGCTTCGGCCAGACGAAGAAGCCGTTGACGATGGCGAGGCCGCTGACCAGGACGGTGACCATCAACAACGCCCGGGTCAGGCGACCGACCCCGGCCGCGAGCAGCAGCGCCCAGAGGCCGACGATCCAGAGCTGCTGCAGCACAACCCCCATCACCTGGTAGTGGAGGCCGTTCTGGTCCCAACCGAAGGTCCGCTCGAACAGTGCGTACGCGACCTGCAGCGGCGGCCGATCGCTGGCAAGCCATTCGCCGGGGAAGACCGGCGGCGTGCCATTGTGGCCATGGGCGTAGAACCAGTCGGAGAAGAACTGGGGGATGGAGCTGTCGGACGGCAGCGGATGGGAGAAGCGGGTGCTCGCCGTCGCCAAGGGCTGGTCGCTGCCGCCGTGGAGAAATCCGAGGTAGAGGAGAAAAGCCGAGCCCAGCGCCCACAGGGCCAACGGTGTCACCAGTTGCCGCAGGAGCGGGGTCTCGATTCCGCCGTCGTACAGGCACCAGCCGCAGGCCGTCGCCGAGCCGAAAGCGAGGAAGAAGGAGACGGTCTGCCCGAGCTCATGGCTGCCGTAGTAGCTCCAGAACACGAGCATCGCCGCGGTGCCGGAACCCGCCAACCCGACCGCCAGCAGGACCGGCACCCGGCGCTCGCCCCTGCTCGCGGCGAAAAGCGCGGCTGCCGCACCCGGCAGCCCCGTCAGCACAAGGTGGATCGCGAGCAGGACAAGAATTTCGCCCTGCGTCATGGCGACAGGTTCGCAGATGCCTTCGCGGCTGCGTCGCACGCTAGCGTTCCCTCCCCCGTGCCCTCTCAGGACTCGAGCAGACCGCCGGCGATCCAGGTCGAAGACCTCCACAAGTCGTTCCGGATTCCTACCCAGCGGGTGGACTCGCTGAAAGAGCGGGCAGTCCATCCCTTCGCCGTACGGGAGTACCGGGAGCTACACGCGTTGAGGGGAATCTCCTTCGAGATTCGGCAGGGCGAGTTCTTCGGCATCGTCGGCCGAAACGGCTCCGGCAAGAGCACGCTGCTGAAGCTGTTGGCGAGCATCTACCGGGCCGACAGCGGCAGGATCAGGATCGCCGGGAGGCTCGCGCCTTTCATCGAGCTCGGCGTCGGCTTCAACCAGGAGCTGACTGCACGCGAAAACGTCGTTCTCAACGGCGTGATGATGGGGTTGACGCCGAAGGAGGTGCGCCGCCGCCTCGATGCCGTGATCGACTTCGCCGAGCTGCGCGAGTTCGCCGACCTGAAGTTGAAGAACTTTTCTTCCGGCATGCTGGTGCGGCTCGCCTTCGCGGTGATGATGGAGGCCGACGCCGACGTGCTTCTGATCGATGAGGTGCTGGCGGTGGGAGATGCGTCCTTTCAGCAGAAGTGCGCCGACGCCTTCCACCAGATGAAAGACGAAGGGAAGACGATCGTGCTCGTCACCCACGAGATGGGGGCAGTCGAAAACTATTGTCATCGCGCGATGCTCCTCAGCGAGGGTGAGATCGTTCACCTCGGGGAGCCGGACGAGACCGGGCGTGAGTACCTGAAGCTGAACTTCGCGGGCGAGCAGGCCGGCGTCGAAAACGAGGAGTCGGAGTTCAAGGGAGAAGGCGCACGCCTCACCTACTGCCGGGTCAACGACGCTTCAGGCGAGGAGGCGACGACCGTGGAGCTGGGCGAGCCGATTCGGCTCCGGGTGGAGGTCGAGCTTCTGCATCCGGTTCCCGGGCTTCATGTCGGCATCGTCGTCGGCAACAGCGACGACGTCTCCTTGTTCGAAGTAGGCGTACCGGTCAGCTCGGATGACGGCCACCAATTGAAGGGCAACCGGGTAGTCGTGGAGACCGAGATCGAGAACTTCCTCGCGCCCGGGCGCCACTTCATCCACCTCGGCGTCCAGAGCCCGTTCGGGATCTCGTTCTTCGTCCGCAGAGCGACGAGCTTCGTCGTCTACGGGAGCGCGACGGCGCGAGGGATCACCAATCCCACCCATCGCTTCGAGGTTGCTGTCGAGGGTGAGGTCACGGCGTGAATAGCGTCTCCCCCGCGCCGCCGCGCCTGGTAGAGGTGACCGGACCCTCGGCTCTCGGTGGCGGGCCACGGCGTTTTTTCGACCTCCTCTGGCTGATGTCAGTCACCGAATTCAAGCGCGTCTACTTCGGCACCGTCCTCGGCTACCTCTGGTCGCTGATCAGACCGCTGATGCTGTTCGGCGTCCTCCTCTTCGTATTCACCAAGGTCTTTCGGATCGGCAGCAAGGAAGTCGAGCATTACCCGGTGATGCTGCTGCTCGGGATCGTCCTCTTCACCTTTTTCCAGGAATCGACGACGAACTCAGTCACCTCCGTTGTCGCTCAAGAGGGCGTGGTCCGCAAGACCCAGTTCCCCCGCCTGGTAATCCCCCTCTCAACGGTCCTCACCGGGACCTTCAACCTCGGCCTCAACCTCGTCATCGTCGTCATCTTCCTCTTCACCTTCGGCGTCGACCCGACCTGGAGCTGGCTACTGCTGCCGGTCGCCTTCCTCCTCCTCTTCGTTCTCACGGCGGCGGTCAGCAGCGCCCTCTCGGTCCTCTACGTGCGCTTCCGCGACGTCGCCATCATCTGGCTCGTTTTCGCCCAGGTCCTGTTCTACGCGACGCCGATCCTCTATCCGGTCACCGCCTTCGGAAACGAGACCACGGAACACCTGCTGATGATCAACCCGTTGGCGGTGATCTTCGAGCAGGTGAGAGTCTGGGCGCTCGGGGAATCGCACGCGCCGAGTGCTGTCGAGGCAGCAGGCGGGTGGCTCGGCCTGCTGCCGGCGCTGGCGATCTCCGTCAGCCTCTGTGCCTTTGCAGTTTGGATCTTCAACCGCGACGCACCGCGAATTGCCGAGGATCTCTGAGTAGACTCGACTCCGTGCCGAGCCGTCAGAACGCCGCCGAGGTGGCCCAGCTTCATGGAAGCGTCGATCCCTCCGGGCTGGAAGCAGAACTTGCCCGAGAAAAAGAGGAGATCCTGCGGCTGCGGAACCTGTTGATCACCAGAGACGCCGAACTGGGCGCCGCCAAAGGGCGACTGGCGATGATCGAACAGGGCTCCCAACGCCTCGCCGAGGCGGCGGCACGGGTACCGATCCCGGGCGCGACGCGGGTGCTCCAGGGGATGATCCGGCTGCTCCAGCGCGTCCTCCGCTAGCGTGAGCCCACCCCGCTTCTCGATCGTCACCCCGGTGTACGAAACGCCGCCGGGCGTCCTCCTGTCGATGCTGAAGTCGGTCCGCCGCCAGAGCTTCAGGGACTGGGAGCTCTGCCTCGTCGACGACGCCTCGAGCTCGCCCGAGCTGCGGCGGGTGCTGGAGCGCGTCCAGGCCGAGGAGCCGCGGATCAGGCTCGGAGTCCGCGAGGAGAACGGCGGCATCGTCGCCGCCTCAAACGACGCCCTGCGACTCGCCACAGGCGAGTTCGTCGCGCTCCTCGACCACGACGACAAGCTTCATCCCGACGCCGTGGCGCTGATCGAGGAGGCGATCCGCGCTAATCCGGAAGTCGACTACCTCTACACCGACGAAGACAAGATCGACGAGAAGGGCTTCCACGGCTCTCCCTTCCTCAAGCCGGAGTGGTCGCCCGAGCGGATGCGGACCCAGATGTACACCTGCCATCTCAGCGTCTTCCGCCGCAGCCTGGTGGATGAGGTCGGCGGCTTCGACGCCGATTTCGAGGGCGCCCAGGATTGGGACCTGGTGCTGAAGGCGACCGAGCGGGCGCGAGCGGTCGTCCACGTGCCGCGGGTGCTCTACCACTGGCGGGGCCTCGAGAGCTCGACGGCGGGGCTAGGCGAGGCAGCGAAGCCGTGGGCTTTCGAAGCCGGCAAGCGGGCGATCCAGGCCCACTGCGACCGGATCGGGATGCAGGCCGCCGCCGAGCGCGACCCCGAGGACCCCGGCGTCTACCACCTCGAGCCGCGACTGACCTCGGAACCGCTCGTCAGCATCGTGATCCCCACCGCGGGGCAGGTGCGCGAGGTTCGCTACCAGCCGGTCTCCCTGGTCGAGAACTGCGTGCGCAGCATCCTCGCCACCTCCAGCTATGACAACTACGAGATCGTCGTCGTCGCCGATGACTCGGTGCCGCGGGCGGCGGTCGAGGCGCTGAAGGATGTCGCGGGGGAGCGTCTGCGCCTGGTGGCCCACGGCGGCGAGTTCAATTTCTCGAAGAAGATCAACACCGGGGCCGTGCGCAGCGAAGGCGAGCACCTGCTGCTGCTGAACGACGACATCGAGGTCGCCACCCCGAACTGGATCGAGCGCATGGTCATGTACTCGACCATGCCCGGGATCGGCGCCGTGGGGGGCCGGCTGCTGCTCGAAGACGGCCGCCTCCAGCACGCCGGCGTCGGGTTCGAAGGCGGCCTTCCCGGCCATCCGTACCACGGGTTTCCGGGCGACGGGCCCGGTTACGCCAACGCCGTCAGGATTGCCCGCAACCTGCTGGCGGTGACCGGTGCCTGCCTGATGACGCCGAAGCGGCTCTTCGAGGAGGTCGGCGGGCTGAGCACGGAGCTGCCGATCAACTACAACGACGTCGATTACTGCTTGAAGCTGCGCGCCGCCGGCAACCGCATCGTCTACGACCCGGACCTCGTCATGTACCACTTCGAGTCCTCCAGCCGCTCCTCCGACGTGGACGACTGGGAGAAGGACTACCTGCGTCAGCGCTGGGCGGCGATCACCGATCCCGATCCCTATTCGCACCCCTATCTGCGCGAGGGTCTACCGCGCCTCACCTCGCCCTTCCTCTGGGCGCTGCGGCGGCCGCCGAGGCTGCGGCGGCCCGCTCGCTCGGCCGCAGCCCGCTAGCCGCGGCGCAGGTCGAGATCGATCAGGGCTTCCCGCATCAGGGCCAGCTCGGGCCCACCGCCGTCCTCCACCGCGGCTTCCCCCACGGCCTCCTCGAGCAGCCCTTCGACGAGGTCGCAGTGTTCCTCGACGTTGGTCACCTCGTCGGGGCGAATGCCGGCTGCCGCCCGGCGCAGCAGGCTCCTGTCGCGGTCGAGGCGCTGGAGCAGAGCCGCCAGGTCGATCGCGTCGCCGGGCTCGAACAGCCAGCCGTTGTCCCCCTCCCTGATCGCCTCCGGCAGCGCTCCGGTCGCCGCGGCGATCACCGGCACACCGCAGGCGAAGGCCTCGCGGGCGACGATCGAGTAGGTCTCGGGCACGATCGAGGGGATCACCACGGCATCGGCTTCGGCCAGCAGAACCGGCAGATGGGTCGGCGAGAAACCGTTGAACAAGCGCAGCCGCAACCCGGACACCTCGTCCGCCGCCTCCTGCAGCTCGCGCGAGAGCGGTGGCAGGGCGACGCCGAAGATCGTGTACTCGCACGCCGGCAGCGCGGCGAGCCGCAGTGCGTCGACCACGGTCTGGAAGCCCTTGTGCTCGACGGTCACCCCGATCGAGGCCAGCCTGAGGGGCCGGTCCGCGCTCGGCTCGGAAGCCAGGACCGGGCCGAGCGGGCCCACCCCGTTGGGCACGATCCGGATCGGCTTCGCATCGCCGCGCCGCGCCCCAAAGGCATCGGCGAGGAACCGCGACGGGGCCGTGACCTGGTCGGCCTCGCGCAACGCCGAGGCAAAGCTCTGAGAGCGCAGAGACCAGCGCAGAAGCGGATCGGGCTGGTTGCCGAAGCAGTGCACGGCGCATGCCTGACCGCCTTCGGGACCCGGGCAGAGATCGCCCGAGCGGCGCTGGAGGTGCACCCGCGGGCAGAGCATGAAGAAGTCGTGCAGCGCGAGCACGACCGGAACTCCCCAGCGGTGGGCGACCGAGACGTAGCCGGGCGAATGGTTGAGGAGGTGGGTGACGAGCACCACCTCGGGGTCCACTTCGACCAGCACCCGCTCGAAGATCCGCTCCAGCGCCGGCTCCTGGAGCGGGAACCGTTCAAACGAGGAGCCACTGCCGACGATCGAGTGGACCGGAACCCCCTCGCGCACCTCACGCTGGAGCTTCAGGGTCGGCGGGGCCTCGCTCGGATCGCGGGTGAGGACGGTGACCGCGTGGCCGCGCTCGGTCAGGCTCTCGGCGAGCTGGGCCGAGAGCCGCTCGACCCCGGCCACCCCGGTCGGCGGGTACCGATGGCAAACGAGCAGGACCTTCATCGCGCTCGCGCCCAGCCGCAGCTCAAGGTCCCTCGCGGCGGCTGTTGGCGACGCGGGAGAAGGCATCGACCGCCTCCGGCGGAAAGCTCTCGTAGTTGACGCCGAGCCACTGACCGGCGCTCTGGGCCGCACGGCGCAGAGCCGCCTGGATGCGCCAGCTCTCCAGCTCCTCCCCCGCTAACCCGAGCTCGTCGGTCAGGAACGCCCAGTCGCTCGCGATCATGCCCCGCGCCAGCGCCTCGGCCTCCGGGCCGGAGAGCGAGCGGCCGTTGATCTCCCGGTTGGCGATGCCGTCGTCGACGTTCCGCATCAACCACTCGCGCAGCGAGTACTGATGAGAGTGATACACGCGCGACTCGGGTTCGTGGACGAGCGCCATGCCGGCCTCGATCACCTCGCGCGCCCACAGCAGGTCCTCGCCGATCGCCCTCACCGACTTGAACGGAAACTCCCGCATCACATCCGCCCTCACCGCGGCGCTGACGGTGTGGAAGTTCAGCAGCAGACGGCGCTGCTCGATCGGCATCGCCGCGTAGGCCCCCCAGTCCTCGATCCGCTTGACCGAGCGCTCGGGCGACCCGCTGGGGTCGAGGCCGCCGTCACGGCGGGTCAAGGGGTCGGCGTCGGGATAGGGCAGGACCCGGCTGGCGGCACCGGCGACGCCGGGGTCGGAATCGAGCGCGCCCAGCAGAGGCTGCAGCCAGTGCTCGTCGCCTGGCCGGCTGCGCTGGTTGAGGAAGACGAAGACGTCCCCCTGCGCGTGCCGAGCGAGGAGGTTGCGGGTGAGCCCGTGGTCGAACTCCGCCGGGTCGATCGTCAGCACCGTCGCGTCGAACTCCTTGAGGATGGAGACGGTGTCGTCGCGGGAGGCCGAATCGACCGCGACGATCTCCAGCTCGGCCGCGGCATCCTGCTCCAGCAGCAGGGGAAGGGTCCGGCGCAGCCCCTCGCCTGCGTCCATCAGCGGCATCAGCACCGAGACCCGGTGGCGGCCGCGACCCCCCCCCAGGCGGTGGAACTCGCCGACGTTGACGACCTCGGCCTCGCCGCCGCTCCGCCGCCGCCCATGTGGGACCGCCGGCAGGGCGGCCTCGTCGCGGCGGTGCTCGAGGGCAGCGCGCGTCCGCTGGGCCTGCAGCTCGAGCAGCTGATCGGTCCGAACCGTCAGCAGGTGCTCCAGGCTGTCCTCCGCCTCCGTCTCCCGGTGGACGGCCGCCAGCAGCGGCGAGATCGACAGCCGGACGGGGAACCTGTCGCCGTACTCGGCCTCGATCAAGCCATCCGCCAGGTAGTGCCCGAAATCGTCCGGCGCGACCCGCTCCTGCCAACGCTCGGCGTAGAGGCGGCTGTTGTGATCGACGTGGTGGCTCTGGCCATCGCTCCAACGGGTCACCGACTCGAGGTGGTAGAGGACGCTGTCGGGGCAGTACCGGACCTCGTGCCCCCGCTCCCCCATGCGCAGGCAGAGGTCGATGTCCTCGTAGCCGTTGATGAAGGCGGTGTCGAAGCCGCCGAGCTCCTCGAAGGCCGCTTGCCGTACGAGCAGGCAGGCGGCCGTGGCGGCCACGACCCGCTTCGGGCGCGTCACCGCAGCGTGGTCGCCCGGCATCCCGGCATAGAGATGGTGAGGCCAGCCGTCCTGCCCGATTGCGACGCCGGCGTGCTGGATCGTCCCGTCCGGGTACAGCAGGCGGGAGCCGGTGGCGGCGGCCTCGGGGTGATCGAGCAGATCCGCGACAAGGGCGTCGAGCCAACCGGGCAGGGGAACGGTGTCGTTGTTGAGGAAGACGATGAAGTCGGCGCCGCCGGCTCGCTCCGCGCCTTCGTTGCAGGCCTTTGCGAAGCCTCCGTTCTCCTGCCTCGCAACCATCGTCAGCCGCTCGTCGAAATCGGCGAAGCGCTCGGCGGTCCCGTCGCTGGAGGCGTCGTCGACGACGACGACCCGCCAGTCGCACTCAGGAGGGTGCTTGAACAGCGCCTCGAGACAGGTGCTGAGCAGGTGCGCCCCGTTGAAGGTGGGGATCACCAGCGTGCAACGGGAATCCTCGCCCATCGTTATCTGCGAAGTCGCCGAATCAAGCCCGCGCCCGGGAGCCTGCGCAGCAGCCTGTAGGCGCGGCCATAAGTGCTGTTGTGCATGGCCTGGATCTCCACCTGCACCTGGTGCAGCTGGGCGTGCACGCTGTGGATCTCCTCGTCCCTGCGGACCAGGCCTTTGTTCAGGTCCTCGATCTGGGCGTCACGGCGGAGCACCTGGTCGTGAGCCTCGATCAGGGCGCGGCGGAGCTCGCCCTCGCGCCCGGCGATTTCGCTCATCTTCTGCTCGAGCTCGGCGGTCCGGGACGCAGCCAGGCGCAGCTGCGCGAGCTCGCGCAGCCGGGCCTGGATCTCGCGCAGGCCCTCGCGGTCCATCGGGAATGCCTTGACGACGAACTGATAGGTGCGCGCATCGGGATCGCGCTCGAGCTCTTCCCGCAGTGCCGGCGGGATCACCTCGGGATCGAAGGCGACCTCGGACGCATCGAGGTTGAGTTCGTGGCGATGCAGCTCGGCCAGCCCCAGCTCGGCTTCGTCCAGCAGCTGCTCGAAGCTTTCCCGGGTGAAGAAGCGCAGATGGGTCGAGTCGAGCAGGCCGGCCTCGCGATAGTCGAAGTGCCCGGAGAGCAGGGCCAGCCGCACGCTTCCGTGCGCCACGTTGGGAACCGAGAGGACGAAGTAACCGTCGGGTTGCAGGAAGCGGCGCAGCCGGATCAACGCGGCCAGCGGATCTTTCAGGTGCTCGAGCACGTCGGCGGCAACGACCGCGTCGAAGCGTTCCTCGCCCAGCTCCTGCTCGAGATCGAGCTCGTCGATATCACCAACGATCACTCGATCGCAGACCGCGGAGGCTTGCTCGGCCATGGCCGGATCGAGCTCGATCCCGACGACCGAGCAGCCGCGTCTGACCATCGCCCGGGACATGTAGCCTGTGGCCGGGCCGAGCTCCAACACACGCATTCCCTCACCCACCAACCGGACGACGTCGGCATGGACGCTCTCCGCCCCGACGTCCACCTCGTCGAAGTCGTACCGAGGTTTGGCCGACTCCCGCTCCGCGGAGGTGTCACTCATCGTCGGGAGCCTAGCAACCGCTTCCAGGCGCTTCGGAGGCCACTCGCAGAGTCCTGCGCCCGCAGAAAGCGATCGATGTCGACGCTGCAGAGGAGCGGCACATTGGCTTCGATCCGGTCCTCGCTCCACTCCCACCAGCGGATCGAAAGGAGCCTCTCGATCGTCTCGGAATCGAACCGGAAGCGCACTTGACGCGCGGGGTTCCCGGCCACGACTGCGTAGGGGGCCACGTCCCGCGTGACGCAGCTATCGGTCCCGATCACGGCGCCATCCCCCACCGTGACCCCCGACATGATCGTCACGTTCGACCCGAGCCAGACGTCGTTGCCGATGACCACATCCCCGTTGCTGGTGTGCTCTCCCTCGATACCGCGCGCCTGCTTCCAGCGATCGGCGAAGGCCGGAAATGGATAGGTCGTCACCCAGTCGGAACGATGATTGCCGCCAAGGAAGATCGTCACCCTGTCGGCGATTGAGCAGAAGCTTCCGATCCGCAACTCGGCCGGCTCGCCCCAGCTTCGAACCGCGATCTGCTCATGACCGTAGGTGTGGCGTCCAACCTCCATGGTCACCGGTGACGCTATCGGAAGTGGCGGGCGCTGCGGTACCAGTCAACGTAGCGACCGCAGGCATGCCGCACCGGCACGAGGCGGTCCCTTTCACCCGCCCGCACAGCCACCACGTATTCGAAGACAGCGGCGGTGGTCGGTTCAGCAAGTGGGCTGTCGCCGACGTGGAAGGTGATCGTCACCGTCTGCGGACGGGCGACCGTGAGGCGGCCGATCGGCAGCCGCGGACCGGGCCTTTCAAGGCTGGCCGGCAGGGTCGTCCTCAGCCCCGGCGCCGCCACTTCCACGGGGAAATGACTCACGTAGGGGGACTCCAGCTGCCAGGGCCCTGCTGGCAACCGCAGCTGGACGGAGACAGTGCCGTTCGGGCCGGCTGGAGGAACCGCTTTCAAGATCGGTGCGCTCCTGATCGCAGCGACCCCGCCGCGGTGCAAGACCGCCCGTCCCTCCGCGTCGCCGCATTCGAGGGTCGACCCCGGCATATCGCCCTCGTTCAGGATCGATCGTTCACCGACCCGACCGATTCTCCTCCAGAGCTCGAAGGCTTCGGTGCCTCGCACGAGGTGCAGCTGCGGCGGCGGTTCGCTGGCGGCAGCGTCGCGGGTGGTGACGAACCATTCGTATTCGTTAAGCGTCGAGGCCCGCAGGCTGTCGAAGTCAAGCGCGTGGCCCGCTTCCCATCCCTTTCCGGGTCGCAACTGCCCTTGCTGTTCGGGCCAGAACGAAAGCGGGTCGGAGAAGGACCCGGCCAGCTCCCAGATCTGGAACTCGTCTTCGCCGAAGAACAACGTTTTCTTCCCTGCGATGAGCGGGCGGAAGCTGATCAGCTGGCGCGCGTGATCGGTCGGACCGACGGGACTCCAGCGGAGCGCCCGCAGATCGTCCCTTGCGACCTGGAAGAGCAGCACGAGGGCCAGGAGCGGCACCACCAGCCAAGCATTTCGCGGCTTCTTGCTGCGGTCGACCAGCGGCTGAACGGCGACCAAGAGCAGAAGCGGCGAGGCGATCGCCAGCGTCTTGGCCGCCACGTAGATCGACTGGGTGCGGTCGCTGTACTTCCAGATCAGCATCGCCGCCAGCGCCGCCGGGGGGAGCATCCAGCGACCCCGACGGAAAGCCCAGAAAGAACCGAAGACGATCAAGGCGGCTACGAACCAGCTCCACGCACCACCGGTGAAAGCCGCCGAGGCTTGCAGGCGGAAATCAGCGGTGCCCCACACCCCCAGTGCCTCCCAGCCGGGCAGACGCCCTACCAGGTTGCCGATATCGCTGACTGCAATTCCGGTACCTTCGCGCAGGGTGATGAACTCGTAGATCCGGTGCGCTTGGGGGAGCAGGGAGACGACGAAAATCCCAGTGCCGATGCCGACCGCGGCCAGTTCCCGCCGCACCACTCCCGGCACCTCGCGCAGTCGTCGGTGCCACGCCTCGATCGCCAGGAGACCCGCCAGCCAGATCCCGAGGATCGCAAAGATCCAAGGCAGCCCCCCGGGGGAATAGACGGAGACGACGCCACCGACCAGAAGCGCGAGCGGAGCCCAGCGACCGCGGCCGAGCCGCGGGCCACAACCGCTGATCAAGAGCGCCACCGCCAGGACGAGGGCGGCCTGCGCCGGCTCCTTATATGACCCCTCTCCGTAGTAGGCGGCGACCAGGTAGGGCATCCCGACCAGGGTCGCGGCGATTGTCTTGCTGTACCAGCCGGCGTTGCGGGCCGCGGCCAGAACGGCCCAGGCGCCGATCAGGAGCGTCGCCATCGTCCAGCCGGAGAAGGCGGCGTACGGGGCGACGCTGAGGCCTGTGCTGAGGGCAGCGACCGTCGCATGCGGTGCTATCGGATAGTCGCTCGGCAGCGGGTAGGTTGCGGACACCGCTGGGTGGAGGAACGCTTCGACGTAGGTCAGGTGAACGGCCATGTCGTTGTTGACCGTCACTCCGAGGATCCCTCCCCGTCCCGCCGCAAGGAACGGCACCAGGGCCAGGATGAGCACCGGCGCTGCTGCCGTCAGGTCGAGGAGAGGCGGTCGGTTCGAGGCTGAGCGCAGGCACCAAACCGCGGCGCCGAGGCTCAGCACCGTCAGCAGCACGGTGACGGTGACGGCTCGGCCCGGCACATGCTCCATCGGAGCCGCGATCAGCATCGCCACCGACAACCCGACCACGGGTGCGAGCCAGTTCCATTCGCGCGCGCCGGCCAGGCGCAGCGCGGCCTGCCCCAGGAAGAGGGAAACGAAACAGGTGACCGCGGCGCTGAAAAGGATGGCCGGCAAGAGGCTTAGGAGCCAGCGGGGCTGCCGCTCTCGCGCACCTGGTAATCGCCTCGGCTCAAGGTCATCTCTAACCAGACGTAGAGCACGATGAAGAGGTAGCGGCTGCCCATCTCTTTCATCGCCAGCTTCGCTTCGCCGCTGGTGCGGTTGGTCCAGGAGGTGGGGATGACGGCGAAGCTGTGGCCGCGGACGATCGCCTTCAGCGGCATCTCGACGGTGAGGTTGAAGTGCTTGGAGAGCAGCGGCTGGATCGTCTCGATGACCTCGCGGCGGTAGGCCTTGAAGGCGTTGGTGGTGTCGTTGTAGCGGTGGCGGAAGAGGACGCGGATGAACTGGTTGGCGAGGCGGTTGAAGACGTACTTGAGCTGCGGGTAGTCGTGGATTTTGGCGCCGGGCATGAAGCGCGAGCCGAAGGCGCAGTCCCACCCCTCTTCGAGCAGGCGGTGGTAGCGGACGAGGTCGTCCGGGTTGTCGGAGGCGTCGGCCATGACGATCGCAACCGCGTCACCTTCGAAGACGTCGAGGCCGGCCCGGATCGCGTTGCCGAAACCGCGTTCGAGGTGGGAGCGATGGACCTTGACCCGCGGGTTGCGCTCGCCGATCGCGGCGACGACCGCTTCGGTCGAGTCTTCGGAGTCGTCGTTGACGACGATCAGCTCGTAATCGATGGCTTCCCGCTCGAGCGCCTCGACCACGCCTTCGACCGTCCCTGCGACCGACCCCTCCTCGTTCTGGGCCGGGATCAACACCGAGAGTTTCATCCCCTCTGCCATGAGGCGCCGACGCTATCGAAAGTCACGGAACCGGCACGATGCGGCGCGTCAACTCTTTGTTTCTGCGCGCTTCTCGTTGCAGACGATGAGTTACGCTAAGCTCATGGCTGTGATGGTGCCGAGAGAGAAGTGGACCGACGAGCGACTCGACGACCTCAACAAGAAGGTTGACGCCGGCTTCGCGGATACGAGAGCTGAGATGCGGGAAGGCTTCGCACGCGTGCATGCTGACATCCGCGACCTCAATGCGCGGTTCGATGCCCTGAACCGAAATCTCCTCGTCGGGGCTGTGGCGATCATCACCGCCATCCTCGGCAGCAACGCCTTCTAGGGATTAGGCCGCGGCGCCGGCCCAGCGCTCGAGGTTCTGCTCGTACATCTCCTGCAGGATCTCGTCGATCCCGTAGCGCAGCTGGAAGTCGGGGTAGTCGTCCTGGAACGGCGCCAGGTCGGAGATCCACCAGCGGTGGTCGCCGATCCGCGGCTCCTCCCCCATCTCCCACTGCAGCTCGCGGCCGGCGATCCGCTCGCAGGCGTCGATCGCCTCCAGCATCGAGCAGTTCGAGAAGCGGCCGCCACCGATGTTGTAGACGGCGGCGGCGCGGGGCGCCTGGCGGAAGGCGTCGAAGGCGGCGATCAGGTCGGCGCTGTGGATGTTGTCGCGGACCTGCTTGCCTTCGTAGCCGAAGACGGTGTAGGGGGTGCCGGTGACGGTGCACTTCATCAGGTAGGCGAGGAAGCCGTGCAGCTTGGCGCCGGCATGCTGGGGGCCGGTCAGGCAGCCGCCGCGGAAGGCGACGGTGGGCATCTCGAAGTAGCGCCCGTACTCCTGCACCAGCAGGTCGGCGGCCGCCTTGGAGACGCCGAAGAGCGAATGGGTCGAGTGGTCGATCGACATGCTCGTGTCGATGCCCTTGTAGTACTCGTGGTCCTCCGGCAGCTCCAGCCGTTTCTCCAGGTTCTGCAGCGGCAGCCGGTTCGGCGTGTCGCCGTAGACCTTGTTGGTCGAGCAGTGGACGAAGGGCGCGTCGGGGGCGTGGAGGCGAGCGCCCTCGAGCATGTTGAGGGTGCCGTTGGCGTTGACGCCGAAGTCGGTCTGCGGCTCACTCGCGGCCCAGTCATGCGAAGGCTGGGCGGCGGTGTGGACGACGAGCTCGATCTTGCCGGCGTGCTCGCGGAAGATCCGCTCGATCGTCTCGGCGTCGCGGATGTCGGCGTTCTCCCAGCGGAACTGCGACGGGTAGGCCTCGACGAGGCGCTGGGTGACGTGCGAGGTCGAGGACTCGGGCCCGAAGAAGCGCGCCCGCATGTCGTTCTCGATCCCGACCACGTCGAACCCCTCGGCGACGAAGTGGTCAACCGCCTCGGAACCGATCAGGCCCCCGGCACCAGTGATGATCGCGACCGGCATGCGTTCAGTTGCTCCTTCCCTTGATTTCCCTTGATGGCGTTTCGGTATTCATCGGCTCTCGATACTCAGCGCCTGGGCGATTCGCTCCTCGTCGGCGGCCACCCACTCGTGGATGTCGCGCAGCACCTGCTCGGCGCTGCGCCGCGGGCGCCACTCGTCCAGGCCGAAGATCCTGCTGCAGTCCGACAGGTATATCGGCACGTCGCCCTGGCGCGTCTCCTGCACCGGCGCGATCGGCACCTCGTTGCCGGTCAGCTCCCGGCAGATCGCCGTCGTCTCTCGCAGCGAGAGGCTGCACTCGCGGCCGCCGCCGACGTTCACGGTGCGCCCGTCCCAGGAGGCGGGATCGAGCAGCTGCCGCTCGACCAGGTCGACCAGGTCCTCGACGTGGAGGAGATCGCGCACCTGCTTGCCATACCCCCCGAACCCGATGTAGCTGAGCGGGTTGCGGAAGTGGTGGGCGAGCATCCAGTGGGTGAACACGCCCTGGTCGACCTTGCCCATCTGCCAGGGGCCGGCGATGACGCCGCAGCGGTCGATCACCGCGGGGACGCCGAGGCCCTCGCGGTACTCCTCGATCAGCATCTCGGCGGCCAGCTTGGTTGCCCCGTAGAGGGTGCGGGCTCCCTCCAGCGGGAAGTCCTCGGAGATCCCGGCCGGGCCGACCCCGGGGACCGCCTGCTCGGCGGCGATCTCGAAGCGGGTCTCGGCCTCTTCCAGGTTCAGCGAGACCTGCGGTGCGACCGGGTAGACGCGGCTGGTCGAGAGGAAGACGATGAAGGCGCCGTCGCGGCGCGCCAGCTCGAGGCAGTTGTAGGCGCCGGTGAGGTTGGTGTGGACGAGGTAGCCGGTGTCGCCGTCCACCCCGCTCATCACCGAGGGCTCGGCCGAGCACTCGATCAGGGCGCCCAGCTCGGGCAGCGCCCGCAGGTCCTGCGGCTCGCGCACGTCTCCCTCGACGAACTGGACGCCGGCCGCCTCCAGCCGCGGAAGGTTCAGCTCGGACCCCTTGCGGTAGAGGTTGTCGAGCACGAGGACCTCCCAGTCGGGATGTCTCGAGGCGAGGGAGACGGCCAGATTGGAGCCGACGAACCCTGCACCGCCGGTGATCAGGAGGCGAGTCAAGGGGCGCGACGCTATCAACTGGAAATGCCACACTCGGCTTCTCGCGGATGATCGACGGGGTCCACATCTGGCGTGCCGCGCTCGACGATCCCGGATGGCCCGGGCCGGAGGAGCTGCCGCCGCCGGAGCGCGAGCGGGCGGCGGCGTTCCTGCGCGAGGACGCGGCGCGGCGCTGGGTCGCGGCACGGTGGGCGCTGCGCCGGGTCCTGGCCCGCTATCTGGAGAAGGCGCCGGCGGCGGTCGAGCTGGAGGTCGGAGAGCACGGCAAGCCCCGGCTGCGCGGCGCCGTCCCTCGCTTCAGCCTCAGCCACTCGGCGGGCCTGGCGCTGGTCGCCGTCTGCGAGCGGGAGGTCGGGATCGACGTCGAGGCCGTGCGGCCTGGGCGCAACCTGGTGGCGCTGGCCGGGCGGGCGCTGCCGGCGGCGGAGGCCGCCTCGGTTCGCGCCGCCGAGCCGGCCGAGCAGGCCGCCGTCTTCTACCCCGCCTGGACCCGCCACGAGGCGCGGCTCAAGTGCCTCGGCGCGGTGACCTCGGGCACGAGCCTGCGATCGACCACCTCAGAGGTGGCGGATCGCAGGCTCGCGCCCGAAATCGCGGTCGTGGACCTCGACGTCCCCCCCGGTTACACCGCCGCCGTGGCCGTGATGGGGTCGAAGATCGGTCCGCTGCGCCTGGACGCACTGAGTCCCAAGGGCTGAGTTAGCTACCTTGTTTCAGGTGATCCGGGCAGTGGGGAAGCTCACCTCTGCGCTGCTCCTGGCAGCGGCGATCTGGGCCGGCGGCGCCCATGCTCTCAGCCTGCAGCAGATCGGCAGCTTCGAAAAACCGATCTACGTCACCTCCGACCCCGGCAACCCGGAACGGCTCTTCGTGGTCCAGCGAAAAGGGGAGGTGATGCTGGTCCAGCACGGCGAAATCGAGACCTTCGCCGACATCAGCTCAGTGGTCTCGTGCTGCGAAGGCGAGCGCGGCCTGCTCTCGATCGCCCTCTCCCCCGACTTCGACAGCAGCGGCCGCCTCTTCCTCGATTACACCGGCAGGAAGGAACCGGGCGAGATCCACGTCGCCGAAATGGTCGCCGACGGCGACAGCGCCGCCTTCTCGACCCTGCGCGACGTGATCCCGCCGATCCCGCACGAAAAGAACAACCACAACGGCGGGCAGCTGCAGTTCGGCCCCGAAGGGGCGCTGTTCATCTCCACCGGCGACGGGGGCGGCGGCAACGACGAACTCCACAACGCCCAGAATCCGACCAGCGAACTGGGCAAGATCCTCCGCCTCCGCTCGCCGGGAGTCCTGACGCACCCGGAGGTCTGGAGCCTGGGCCTGCGCAACCCGTTCCGCTTCTCCTTCGACCGGGCGACCGGAGCGATGCTGATCGGCGACGTCGGCCAGAGCGCCCGCGAGGAGGTCGACATGGCCCTGGCCCCCGGTCTCGGCCATGGCGCCAACTACGGCTGGAACTGCATGGAGGGGAGCCTGCCCGGGCCGGCAACCGACCCCCAGTGCACGACGCCGCCGGTCGGCGGCTACACCGCGCCGATCTTCGAATATCCCCACGAAGACCCCGAAGACGGGGGCGCCTTCGGCTGCGCGATCATCGGCGGCTACGTCGTCCGCGGCCCCGGCATGGGAGAAGCCTTCGGCCGCTACCTCTACGGCGACCTCTGCCAGGGAGACATCAGGTCCTTCTCGCTGGCGGCACCGGCCCTCACCGACCGCTCAGAGGGGGTGAAGGTAGAAGACCTCAACTCCTTCGGCGAAGACTCCTGCGGACGGCTCTACGCGGTCTCCGGCAACGGCCCGGTCTACCGGCTGCTGGGGCCCGAACCGGCGACCTGCCCCACGGCGTCCTCCCCGCAGTACGAACCCTCCCCGGCGGCGTCTTTCGTCGGGATCCGGGCTGTCAGCCGCAAGGTCCGCCGCCATCGGCGCGGCCTGATCACGGCCTGGGTCCTTCCCTGCAACAGCGACCGCCGCGCCGGTGCGGTGACGCTCTGGCGGGGGCGACAGCGGCTGGGGACGCGGCATCCGGACCGCGCCTGCTCGGTGCGCTTCCGGCCGCGGATCAACCGCCGCTCCACCTTCCGGGCGACGGTGAGGGAAACCGCCGCCTACCTGCCGGCGATCTCCCGCAAGGTGACGATCAAGCCGGTCCGCCACCGCCACCGCCTGCGGCGCTACCTCCCTCAGTAGGTTCCGCCGAGCTTGCGGTGGTCCCAGGTCGCGGTCCGCAACGGCGGGAAGCTGATCGCCACCCGTTTCGGCGCCTGCGCTTCCAGCGCCGCTTTGGCGTCGCCCTCGACCGCGGAGATCCCCTCGGCGTAGCGAACCGTCAGCTCCTCGGCAAAGCCGAGCACGGTCTCGAAGTCGTGGTGGATAACCGCCTCGGACTCGATCATCGCCCCCCGCAGCTCCTCATACGAATGCCCGGCCTCGACCAGCACCGTCGCCCGCGGGTCGCGTTCCAGGTTGCGCACCTTCTGCGACTTCGCGTAGGTCCAGATCCAGACGACGCCCTCGCGCGGCACGAACCAGAGCGGCATCGAGTGCGGCCAGCCGCGCGGGCCGTGGCTGGAGACGACGGCGATCCGCTCCTCGCCCAGCAGCGCCCGCAGCTCGCCCTCGCCGAGCTTGATCTGGTCGCGCCGGCTCACCGGCCCACTCTATGCGGGCTGAAAGGAACGGCGATAGGCGCTCGGGGTGGTGGCGGTGGCGCGGCGGAAGTGGTCGCGGAGCGAGGCGGCGGTGCCGAAGCCGGTGCGCCAGGCGACCTCCTCGACCGGGAGGTCGGTCACCTCGAGCAGCCGCCGCGCCTCCAGCACCCGCTGGGCGAGCAGCCACTGCAGCGGCGTCGTCCCGGTCTCGGCGCGGAAGCGGCGGGCGAAGGTGCGGGGGCTGACGCCGGCGTGGCGGGACATCGCCGCGACGTCGAGCGGCTCGTCAAGGCGCTGCGATGCCCAGCGGCGGGTCGGCTCGAGCGTCCCGGCCGGCGGCGGCAGCTCCGGCTTGAAGAACTGGGCCTGGCCGCCATCGCGGTGTGGCGGCGCGACCATGTGGCGGGCGACCCGCTCACCCACCTCGGCGCCGAAGTCGCGCCGGATCACGTGCAGGCTGAGATCGATGCCGGCGCTGAGGCCGGCCGAGGTCAGCACCTCCCCTTCGTCGACGAAGAGAGCGTCGGGGTCGACCTGGACCGCGGGGAAGCTGCGCGTCAGCTCCTCCGCCCAGGCCCAGTGGGTGGTCGCGCGGCGGCCGTCGAGGGCGCCGGCGTGGGCGAGGCCGAAGGCGCCGGTGCAGATCGAGACTAGGCGGGCGCCTCGCGCCGCAGCGCCTCGAAGGGCGCCGAGCGCCTCGGCCGGTGGAGGCCCGAGGATGTTCGCGTAGCCCGGCACGACGATGGTCTGCGCCCGCCGCAGCGCCTCCAGGCCGCCGCTCGGCGACACCGCGAAGCCGCTGGTCGTCAGCACCGGACCGCCGTCAGGGGAGCAGGTCGAGAGCTCGTAGAGGGGCTCGCCGGAGGCCTTTGCCGCTAGCTGGAAGGCCTGCGCGGGAGCCGTCAGGTCAAAGGCGACGAGGCCGTCGAAGCAGAGAATGGCAACGCGATGGCGCATGGCAGAAATCTATCGAACATTGTCATTCCTGCCTCTGGCGCGACCGCTCCGGTGAAGTCAACATCTCCGCATGGAAATCGCACTTCTCCTCTACGACGGCCTCGCGCCGCTCGACGCGGTCGGCCCTTACGAAGTCATGCGCAACGTTCCCGGTTGGGAGGTTCGCACCGTCGCCCGGCAGAAGGGGGCGGTCCGCAGCGAGGACGGCTCGCTCGGCCTCCTCGCCGACCACGCGCTGGCCGAGGTCACCTCACCCGATCTCGTTCTCGTCCCCGGCGGCGCCGGCAACCGGCCGCTGCTGGATGACGCCGAGCTGCTGGCGTGGCTGCGCGAGGCGGACCAGGCCACCAGGTGGACCACCTCGGTCTGCACCGGCTCGCTCCTGCTCGGCGCCGCCGGCCTGCTGCAGGGCCGCCGAGCCACCTCGAACTGGCTCGTGCTCGACGCTCTGCGCGAGTTCGGCGCCGAGCCGGTCGAGGGGCGGTTCGTCGAGGACGGCAAGATCCTCACCGCGGCCGGCGTCACCGCCGGGATCGACATGGCCCTGCACCTGGTTGCGCGCGAGGCGAGCCCCGAGGTCGCCCAAGCGGTTCAGCTGGGCATCGAGTACGACCCCGACCCGCCGTTCGACGCGGGCTCGCCGCGCAAGGCGCCGCCGGAGATCGTCGAGCTGGTGCGGCGGGCGTCTACCCCCGTCGCGCGAAGCTGACGAAGGCGTGCCAGGCCGGCTTCGGCCGGAAGCGGGCGCCACGGCGGAACAGCCCGGAGGAATCGCAGAAGTTGCAGGCGCCGGTCGTGTCCTTCCAGGTGAACCAGTCGAGCTGGCGCAGCCCGAGGCGGTGGTGGTTGGCGATCAGGTAGCGGTATGCCGAGCGCAGTTCCCGCGCCTGCCCATGCAGGCCGACCTCGAAGGAAACGGCCCGCGGGTCGTATTGCGAGCCCCATCCCAGCTCGGTCAGGTAGAGCCCGGCGCGGCGATCGTGGTTTTCGATCATGGCCCGGCGCATGCCCTCGACCAGCGAGCGCAGCACCGCGGTGTCGGCGGCATAGGGGTGCAGCGCGACGCCGTCGAAGTCGGCCTTCACCCCCCGCACCTCGTACAGGCGGTCGAGGAAGTCGACCGCGTCGTATGCCCGCGGCGGCCGCTGGCCGGGATTGCCGAAGAGGCCGCCGAGGACGAGGTCGGCCCGGGGGTCGGCGCGGTGCATCGCCCTGTGAGTGATGGCGAGCAGGCGCGCGTAGCGGCTCGGCGAGGCCGGCTGGGCGAAGTAGAAGAAGTTCTCCTCGTTCCAGATCTGCCAGGCGCGGATCGGCACCCTCGGCAGCGGCCGCGCCGAGAAAGGACCGTGTTCCAGCCAGAACGTGCCACGGCTCCCGTAGCGTTCGACCGCGGCCCGGACGAATTCGCTCCAGGCGCGGCGCTGGCGGCCGTTGGCCACCGGCAGCGTCCGCCAGTCGTGGGCAAGCCAATGCGGGGTCGAGATCAAGAAGGGCAGGACTTCGAGCCGCTGTTCGGCGGCGTCGGCGACGAGGTCGTCGAAGCCGCTCCAGTCGTAGCCGCCCCGAGCGCTCGGCTCGATCGCCGACCAGGACAACAGCGCCCGGACCGTCTCGACGCCGCCGCTCCGCATCCGCGCCATGTCCTGCTTCCCGAGCGCGGTCTGCGGCACGATCCCGAAGAACCCGCGCGGCAGCGCCTGCGCGGCGGCCGGCGCCAGAAGCACGAGAGCCAGGGAAACGGCGAGGAGGAGAGCTGAGCGTCGCACTCCGGCCCCAAACCCGGCACCAAGGCAGAAGTCGCGGCTCACCCGTTCAGGCCGGGGGCACCAGCTCCAGCTCCGCCCACGGCCCCTCGCCGCGCATCGGCTGCGTCCGCCCCTCCAGCCAGTCGGGCTGCAGGTCGTCGTAATGGGGACTGGCGGGGTGGCCGGACTGGCCCGTGAACATCTGCCAGCGCGAGCGGTCGGGATCGGTCGGGTCGGCGATCATCCGCCAGCTCGGCGCCCAGACGGCGTTGTAGGGGTCGTTGGGGTCGTAGGCGATCTGGCTCACGGTCTCCTGGGCGCCGCCGGCGCGGAGGCGGCGGTTGAGCAGGCGGTCGAAGAGCGGGTTGGCGTCGCCGAGCGGGTGCGGGAACTTCATCTCGTGGACGCGGCCCCAGCGCCAACCGTCGGGATCGGGTCCGAAGCGGTCTGAGAGATCGTCGAGGGCGCCGGCCAGCGACTCCAGCACCAGCTCTTCCCAGGGCCGCCCGATCAGCTCCTCGTCGCCTTCCTCCCAGAGCGCCATCAGG
>DASSTG010000032.1:0-20581 GCA_035708105.1 Solirubrobacterales bacterium
CCTGGCGCGGCGCCGCAGCATCACATCCGCTCGGGGGCGGAGATCCCGAGCAGGCCCAGGGCGACGGCGATCGTCCGCTTCGTCGCCAGGCAGAGCGCCAGCCGCGAGACTTCGACCCCCTCGCCCTCGGCGCCGACGACCTGGCAGTCGCGGTAGAAGGCGTGGAAGTCGGCGGCGACGGCGGTCGAGTAGGCGCAGATCCGGTGCGGCGCCCGCCGCGAGGCGGCGGCGCGCACCTCCTCCGGGAACTCGAGCAGGCGCTTGACCAGCACCTTCTCGCTCTCCTCCAGCGCCGCCCGGCGGCTCGCCGGGTCGAAGCCGGACGGCTCCGCCCCCTCCCCCGCTTTGCGGAGGATGCTGGCGATCCGCGCGTGCGCGTACTGCACGTAGTAGACGGGGTTCTCGCTCGACTGGCTGCGCGCCAGCTCGAGGTCGAGGTCGACGGCGGTCTCGTGGCTGCGCCAGAGCATGAACCAGCGGGTCGCGTCGACGCCGACGTCGTCGAGCAGCTCGTCGAGGGTGATGAAGTCGCCCGTCCGCTTCGACATCTGCACCCGCTCGCCGCCTTCGACCACGTGGACGAGGCTCATGATCAGCGCCTCGAAGGCCTCCGGATCGCCGCCGAGGGCCGCGATCGCGGCCCGGACCCGGGCGACGTAGCCGTGGTGGTCGGCGCCGAGGACGTCGATCAGCCGCCCAAACCCGCGCTGCAGCTTGTCCCAGTGATAGGCGATGTCGGGGGTCAGATAGGTCGCCTCGCCGTTGGAGCGGATCAGCACCCGGTCCTTGTCGTCGCCGAAGTCGGTCGTCCGCAGCCAGAGGGCGTCCTCGCTGCGATAGGTGTGGCCCCGTTTCTCGAGCTCGGCCAGGGCCTCCTCGACCTCGCCTTTCTCGTAGAGGCTGCGCTCGGAGAACCAGTTGTCGAAGCGGACGCCGAAGCGTTCGAGGGTCCCCCGCACGCCCTCGAGCATCAGCTCGATGCCCCGCGACTTCACCGCATCGTGATCGCTCGACTCGACCCCGTCGGCGTCGAGCCGAGCCGCGATCTCGGACACGTACTCGCCCGCGTACCCGTCCTCCGGCGGCTCCTCGCCACGCATCCGCGCCGCGATCGAGTCGGCGAAGCGGTCGATCTGGCTGCCCGCGTCGTTGATGTAGTACTCGCGCTCGACCTCGTGGCCGACGGCGAGCAGCAGCCGCACGATCGAGTCGCCGTAGGCCGCATGGCGGCCGGTGCCGACGTGGATCGGCCCGGTCGGGTTGGCGGAGACGAACTCGACCAGGACCCTCTCCGGCCGCTCGGTCGGGGCGGGCCCCAGGTCCTCCCCCGCCTCGCTGAGGTCTCCCAGCGCCCGCAGGTACCAGGAGTCGGCGAGGAAGAAGTTGACGAAGCCGGGGCCGGCCACCTCGATCCGCTCCAGGTGCGGTGCCAGGCCGCCGTCGGCCTGCAGCTGCGCGCGCAGCCGCTCGGCGACGGCCCGCGGGTTGTCGCTGAGGTGGCGGGCCAGCAGCATCGCCGCGTTCGAGCTGTAGTCGCCCAGATCGGGCTTGGGCGGCCGCTCCAGCGTCGGCCGCGGGTCGGACTCCTCGCCTTCGCGCAGGGACCGCGCGGCGCCCTCGACCGCGCCCCGCAGCGCGGCTATCGAATCGGTTGCGCTCACGCGCCCATCGTATGGACCGTGGCTCGGCCCGGGTACTCTCCCCGCCTTGCGCGCAGCCGTCCTCAGCGACATCCATTCCAACCTGCAGGCCCTCGAAGCCGCCCTCGCGGCGGTGGACGAGGCCGGCATGGAGGAGATCTGGTGCCTCGGCGACATGGTCGGCTACGGCGCCGACCCCGACGCCTGCACGGCCCTGATCCGCGAACGCTGCAGCACCTGCCTTGCCGGCAACCACGACCTCGCCGCCTTGGGGGCGATCGACATCGCCACCTTCTCCGAGGGGGCAGCCGCCGCGGTCGAGTGGACGCGGGAGAACGCGAGCGCCGAGACGCTCGACTTCCTCGCCGGCCTCGAGCCCACCGCCGTGCGCGAGGGCGTCGGCCTCTTCCACGCCTCGCCCCGCGACCCGGTCTGGGAGTACGTGCTCGCGGCCGACCAGGCCGAAGCCGGCTTCGAGGCGATGGAGGAGCGGGTCGGGTTGATCGGCCACTCCCACATCGCCCTCTTCTTCGTCAACCTGCCGGGCGCCCGCTCGGGCTACGCGCAGGGCGCCCAGGCGGGCGAGGACGCCGAGATCGAGCTGCCCAGCGGCGAATGGCTGCTCAACCCCGGCTCCGTCGGCCAGCCGCGCGACGGCGACCCGCGCGCCGCCTGGCTCGAGCTCGACACCGAGTCCTGGACGGCGCGCTGGCACCGGGTCGAGTACGACGTCGGGGCGGCGGCGGCAGCGATCCGGGGCGCCGGCCTGCCGGCCAGCCTCGCCGAGCGCCTGGAGGTCGGCCGTTGATCCCGAAATGCAGGGTAAATATCGATCACAGGGCTTTCTCTAGACTCGCACCATGGGCCGCTTGAGCGCACTTCTGCTCGCCCTGATCCTCGGCGCGGTGGCGCTGGCGTCGTGCGGCGGCGGCAGCGACGCCAAGCTGCTGCCGGGGACGACGGCGAACCAGATCGAATCGAACCTGGACCAGGTCAAGCAGCAGGTTGCCGCCGGCGAATGCATCGGCGCCGAAGACGCCGTCGCCTCGGTGACCGGCGAGGTCGAAGAACTGCGCAACGTGGACCGGAAGCTGAAGGCGGCGCTGGAAGAAGGCGCGGAAAGGCTCAGCGAAGTGATCGCCCAATGCGAAGAAAGCAGTGAAGGAGCGGAACCTTCGTTGGAAAGCGATGTTGAAGCTGAAGAATTGGAAGAGGAAGGACTGGAAGCCGAAGAAAAGGCCGAAAAGGCTCAGGAAAAAGCCGAAAAGCAGGAGCGCAAGGAAGAAGAAAAGGCCAAACCGCCCGAGCAGGAAGAAGGAAACCTGCCGCCGCAGTCCAATGGCAAGGGCAAAGCCAAAGGCCATGAAGAACCTCCCGCTCCTGAACCCGAACAGCCCGAAGAATCCGAATCGGGTGGCGTCGGCCCGGGCGTAGGCGTCGAAGGCTGATGGAGGCCGGAACCCTCTCGGGCCGCTACGAGACCGGTGAGAAGCTCGGCACCGGGGGGATGTCGAACGTCTACAAGGCGACCGACCGCATCCTCGAGCGCACCGTCGCGGTCAAGATCCTCGCCGAGCACCTCTCCGACGACGAGCGCTTCGTCGCCCGCTTCAAGCGCGAGGCGCTTGCGGTGGCGAAGCTGATCCATCCCAACATCGTCCAGGTCTACGACACCGGCGTCGACGAAGGACGCCACTACATAGTCATGGAGTACGTCGAGGGCCGCTCCGGGGCGCAGATCCTGCAGCGCCATGGCCCGGTCGAACCGGAGACCGCCGCCGAGATCGGGGTCCAGGCCTGCGCCGGCCTCGACTACGCCCACCGGCGCGGGATCATCCACCGCGACGTCAAGCCGGGGAACCTGATGATCGTCGGCGGCCCGGTCGGCGGCGGCGAGATGATCGTCAAGCTGACCGACTTCGGGATCGCCCGGGCGATCGAGCAGACCCGGATCACCCAGGTCGGCTCGGTGGTCGGCACCGCCGCCTACCTGGCGCCCGAGCAGGTGCGCGGCGAGGAGGCGACGCCGGCGACCGACGTCTACGCGCTTGGCGTCGTCCTCTACCAGTTCCTCACCGGCCGGCTGCCCTACGAGGGCTCCTCGCTGGCCGAGCTGGCGGTGCGCCAGCAGAACGAGAAGCCGCTGCCGCCGAGCACCTACAACAGCGACGTCCCCGAGACCCTGGGGGCGGCTGTGCTGCGCGCGCTCGAGGGGGACGTGAACCGGCGCTATGCGAGCGCCGACGAGCTGGCGACGGGGCTGCGGCTGGGCCTGGAAGGCGAGGACGTGACCCTGCCGATACAGGAGGGGACCTCGGCGACCCGGGTGCTTGGCGACGACACGGCTGCGACCCGCCACATGGGCCGCGACACCGCCCAGACCCGGTACCGGCCGGCTTCGCCGGCCCGGCGGCCGCCGGGCCGGCAATCGATGCCGGCGCCTGCCCCGGTCGCCTCCGCCCCACGGCCCGCGCCACCGCGGCGAGGCGTCTTCTCGCGCTTCATGCGCTTCGTCCTGGCGCTGATCGCGCTGGTTCTGGTCGCCGCCGCGGTGGCGACCGCGGTGATCGTCACCACCGACAAGGCCGCCGGGGTCAAGGTCAGCAAGGTGGCGGGCGACACCGTCGACAAGGTCGTCGAAGAAGTCAAGGAACTGGTCCACAAGAACACCGAATAGGGGCGGTGTAGGGCGACCGGGATACCCCCTTCACTCAACTTGCTCGGGTGGGGCGGGGGCGGCCTTGCGAGGGCCGCCCGACCGAGAAGTACAAGCCGTTCAGGGGGTATCCCGGTCGCCTTCTCGGGCCGCGTCCCAAGGAGAAGCACCAGCTAGGACCGCAGATCGGTAGGTGCCGAAGGTGCCGTTTTTGATCGCGGTTCGGGCGTGGGTGGTGAGTTGGAGCATGTAGGTGAGGTTGTGGAGGACGATGAGGCGGACGGCGGTCAGCTCTTCGGCACGGGAGAGGTAGCTGACGTAGTCGCGGTCGTGGCGCCGACAGGCGGGGCAGGGACAGCCCTCGACCAGCGGCTCGCGGTTGCCGGCCCAGCCGCCCTTGCGCATGTCCAGCCGCCAGCGGGTCTCCGGGTTCGGCGCCAGGGCGACGCCGTGGCGGGCCAGCCGCGTCGGCACCGCGCAGTCGAAGACGTCGAGGCCGAGGGCGATGCCACCGAGAAGGTCGTCGATCTCGCCGATCCCGAGCAGGTGCTTCGGCGCCTCCTCCGGCAGCAGCGGTGCGGTGAAGGCGAGCACCGCCGCCATCTCCTCCTTGTCGCGGCCGAGGGTGCCGCCGATGGCGATGCCGTCGACCCCGGCCTCGGAGACGTACCGGGCCGATTCCCGCCGCAGGTCCTCGTGGGTGCCGCCCTGGACGATCCCGAAGACCGCCTGTCGTTCCGGCCCCTCGCTCTCGTGCCAGGCGAGGCAGCGGTCGAGCCAGCGGTGCGTGCGCTCGGTCGAGCGGGCGGTGTATTCGCGGTCGGCGTGGAAGGGCGTGCACTCGTCGAAGACGAGGGCGATGTCGGAGCCGAGCGCCGCCTGCACGCTCATCGAGACCTCCGGCGAGATGAACAGCTCGGCGCCGTCGCGGGGAGAGCGGAAGCGGGCACCCTCCTCGCTGATCTCGACCTTCGAGCCGTGGTCTCCGGAGCGGCCGCTGCCCTTGACCTCGTTCGCCACGCCGCCGTGGGCGAGCGAGAAGACCTGAAAGCCGCCGGAGTCGGTGATCAGCGCCCGCTCCCAGCCCATGAAGGCGTGCAGGCCGCCGGCGCCGGCGATCCGCTCCGGTCCCGGCGAGACGAACAGGTGGTAGGTGTTGCCGAGGATCAGCTGGTAGCCGAGCTCGGCCACCTCGGTCGATTCCAGCCCCCGCACCGTCGCCTTCGTCGCCAGCGGGATGAAGGCGGGCGTCTCGATCGGGCCGTGGGCGGTGCTGATGACGCCCGCGCGGGCGCTGCCGTCACGGGCGTCGATCTGGAAGCGGAGGCGCTGCGGGTCGTTGCGCACGCCCGCAGCGTATGGGCCTGGCTAGCTCCGGCGGTTCGCGCCGGCGAGCTCGCGGTTCTCGGAGCGGTGCTCCTCGGCCTCGATCGCCGAACGCTCTTCAGCGGACCCGATCTCGATCCGGGTCGGCTTCCGCTCCTCCGGCTTCGGCATCCGCACCTCGAGCACGCCTTTGTCGAAGTGGGCGCTGACGCTCTGGGGATCGATCCCCTTCGGCAGTTCGAGGGAGCGGCTGAACCGCCCGAACGACCGCTCGACGCGGTGGTAGCCCTCGCGCTTGTCCTCGTGCTGGGCCTTGCGCTCGCCGGACACCGTGAGCACCCCGTCCTTGACCTCGATCTCGATCTCGTCGCGGTCGACGCCGGGCAGGTCCGCCCTCAGCACCAGACGGTCCTCGGTCTCGACCAGATCCATCGGCGGAATCCACCGCCGCGAAGGCCCGTAGGCAGCGCCCTCGCGGCGCCCGATGAAGCTGTCGAAGAGCCGGTTCATGTCGGTCTGGAAAGCATCCAGCTCCCGCGCCGGATCCCATTTCACAAGTGCCATTTTCATCCCTCCTTTCACTTGACAGGAAGTATGAAATCTAAGCCGGTATGTGTCAAGTATTTTCGGTGATGCCGGGGTGCACGCCTTTGCCGATCGCCTGTTGGTCGACCATCTTCTGCAGCAGGTCGACGAGGCGCTTGCGGTCGGCCGGCGCCATGCCCGCGGTCAGCTCTTCCTCGTGCTTGCGGGCGATCTCGCGGCCGCGGGCGAGGCAGCGTTTGCCCGCCGCGGTGAGGAAGAGTGCGCGCACGCGGCGGTCCTTGAGATCCGGGCGCCGCTCGACCAGCCCCCGCTGCTCGAGCTCGTCGACCAGAGCCACCATGCGGCTCGGAGGGATTTGAATCGCGGCCGCGATCGCCTGCTGGGAGCGGCCTTCGGCGGCGGCGACGAGGTTGAGGACCCGGAACAGCGGCGGGTTGAGATCGACGGCGGCGATCCGCTCGGCGAAGCGCTTCGAGGCGTGGATCCCCACCTGCGAGAGGAGAAAGGCAAGGGTCGAGGGGGCGCGATCGCCGTTGAGTTCCGAAGCGTCCATGGGTGAGGGATCCTACCCGTTCGTTTGTGCTATGAATCGTTTCAATCTGAAACCTTTCCAGATTGAAACATTGTTTGATGTCTTGATCAGCACTTCACCGAGGGAAGGATCGCCCCGATGACCCGTCGTCTCGCCCGTCTCGCCGACATCGCCTATCGCCGCCGCGGCCGCATGGTGCTCGCCTGGATCGTCGCTGCCGTTCTCCTGATCGGCCTCGGCACCTCCCTGGCCGGCGACTACCACGCCGACTACAACACGCCCGGCTCGGAGTCGAAGGCGGCCGGCGAACTGATCGAACGCGAGTTCCCGGGCTACTCGGGGCAGGAAATCTACGTCGTCTGGAAGGACCCCGCCGGGGCGCAAGGCGCCACCGCGAAGAAGCGGATGAACGCCTTCTTCGCTGAAGCCGAAAGGGTGGAGCACGTCGGCAAGGCGGCGCCGGTGCGGGTCGCCGAAGGCGGCAAGATCGCGACGACGACGCTGCCGCTCAACGTGCCCGGCTGGGAGGTGAAGAAGGAACAGGGCGAACAGCTGATCGACGCCGCCGAAGCCAACAGCGGCGGCGGGCTCGAGATCAAGCTGGGCGGCGAACCGGTCCGCGAAGCGGAGGGCGGGACCAGCCCGGAGGGGATCGGCTTCCTCGCCGCGGCGATCGTGCTGCTGATCGCCTTCGGCTCGCTGGTCGCCGCCGGCCTGCCGCTGGCGATCGCCCTGATCGGCCTCGGGATCTCCTCCGGCGGCCTGATCGTCCTCCTCGCCAACGTGATCGACGTTCCCAACTGGACCACCGCGGTCTCGGGGCTGATCGGGATCGGCGTCGGCATCGACTACGCGCTGCTCGTGCTCACCCGCTTCCGCACCGCGCTGAAGTCGGGCAAGGACCGCCACGGCGCCGTCGTCGAGGCGGTCTCGACCGCCGGGCGCAGCGTCCTCATCGCCGGCAGCACGGTGGTGATCGCGATCCTCGGTCTCTTCCTCACCGGCCTGCCCTACATGTACGGAGTGGCGATCTCCGCCTCGCTGGCGGTGCTCGTGGTGATGTTCGCTTCGATCACGCTGCTGCCGGCCCTCCTCGCCTTCCTCGGGCCCAAGGTCGACCGCCTGCGCATCCCGTTCCTCGGCCGCCGGCTCGACCGGCCCGAAGAAGACGGCCACTCTCCGGCTGCGCGCTGGAGCCATGCCGTGCAGCGCCGTCCCTGGACGGCGGCGATCGTCGCCACCGCGGTCCTGCTCGCGCTCGCGGCTCCCGCCCTCGGCATGCGGCTCGGCTTCCCGGACGCCGGCAACGACAAAAAGGGGACGATGACGCGCGAAGCCTACGACCTGATCAGCGAGGGCTTCGGGCCCGGCGCCAACGGGCCGCTGGTGGTCGCCACCGAACTGCCCGACCCCGGCGCCCGCTCCGACGTCCAGGGGCTGGCGGCGACCTTGCGCGAAGACCCGGGCGTCGCCTACGTGCCAGCGCCGAAATTCAACGGCGACGGCAGCGCCGCGATCCTCACCGTCATCCCCACCACCTCGCCGCAGGACGAGGCGACCTCCGAACTGGTCGAACGGCTGCGCGGCCAGCTGATCCCGCAGGCCCTCGCCGGCTCCGGGGTCACCGCCCTGGTCGGTGGCGTCAACGCCGCCCTCGAGGACCAGAGCGAATACATCACCGGCCGCATGCCGATCTTCATCATCGGCGTCGTCGGCCTCTCCTTCCTGCTCCTGCTCCTCGCCTTCCACTCACCGCTGATCTCGCTCAAGGCGGGCGTGATGAACCTGCTCTCCGTTTGCGCCGCCTACGGCGTCATGACCCTGGTGGCGCAGGGCGGAGCCGTCGGCGAACTGATCGGGATCGACCACGAAGTCCCGATCGCGCCGTTCATGCCGGTGATGATGTTCGCGATCCTCTTCGGGCTCTCGATGGACTACGAGGTCTTCCTGATCTCGCGGATCCGCGAGGAGTACCTGAAGGACGGGGACACCCGCCGTGCCGTCGCCGACGGCCTCGCCAAGACGGCGCGGGTGATCACGGCGGCGGCGGCGATCATGGTCGTCGTCTTCCTCGCCTTCGTCGCCTCGCCCGAAGTCTTCCTCAAGCTCTTCGGGATCGGGCTGGCGGCGGCGATCTTCTTCGACGCCACCCTCGTCCGCATGGTGCTGGTGCCGGCGGTGATGCAGCTGCTCGGCGACCGCAACTGGTGGATCCCGGACTGGCTGGAGCGGATCCTGCCGCGGATCGAGGTCGAGGCGCGCGGACCGCAAGTGGCCGTCGAGAGGCCGTAACGAGGCAGTTCCATCCGCAAATTGCGTGAACATGATCTCCCCCGCCCCTCAAGGCGGGGGAGATTTTCTGTCCGCGGACCCTTTACCCTCTGAAACGTGAAGTCCACGATGGAGCACTCCGATATCCGCACGCAGAGAAACCCCTGTCCTGGCGATCCTCCCCGTCCGGTCATGGAACATGGTCATTGGTTCGGTAATCGCTTGCGCTACGCAGCCGCGGTGGTCCGCGCCGAGCGCGCCCGTCGGCGGAACCGACAGGAGAAGCTCTTCTAGCTACCCCGGCCAGGTGGAGGGTCTATGAACGAAGACCTGATCCGCCTCATCACCCAGGCCTGCATCTCCTGCGCTCTGCTCTTTGCGGGGCTGAGCATTCTGGTTCTGGAAACAGGAGATGCGGCGACTCAGAAACTTGCCGCCGGATGGGTCGGCGCAGTGGTTGGCTACTGGCTCCAGTAGCCGACCGCTGATCGACCTGAACCATCGAGCACCGTCAGCAGCCCAGGCTCCGCGAGTGGTGAAGCGGCGTCTATTTATTCCCGACCAGCGTCCGGCCCGTCATCGCCTCCGGCTGGGGGATGCCGAGGAGGGCGAGGGCGGTCGGGGCGACGTCGGCGAGGATGCCGTGGTCGCGGAGCTCGAGGCCGTGCCGGGTGACGACCAGCGGCACGGGGTTGAGCGAGTGGGCGGTGTTGGGCGAGCCGTCGGGCTCGAGCATGTGGTCGCAGTTGCCGTGGTCGGCGGTGACGATGCAGGCGCCGCCCCTGGCGGCCACCGCTTCGACCACCTTGGCGAGCTGGGCGTCGACCGTCTCCACCGCCTTGACCGCGGCGGGGATCACGCCGGTGTGGCCGACCATGTCGGGGTTGGCGAAGTTGATGATCCCGAAGCGGTAGTCGCCCTTCTCCCAGTGGGAGACGAAGGCCTCGGCGGCGCCCTCGGCGCTCATCTCCGGCTTGTGGTCGTAGGTGGGCACGTCGCGGGGCGAGTCGACCAGGCAGTGCTCTTCGCCGGCCAGCTCCTGCTCGCGGCCGCCGTTGAAGAAGTAGGTGACGTGGGCGTACTTCTCGGTCTCGGCGACGTGGAGCTGGCTGCCGCCGGCGTCGGCGATCACTTCCGCCAGCGTCGCCTGCGGCCGCTGCTCGGGGAAGGCGACCGGGTAGGGCCAGCCCTTGCGGTACTCGGTCATCGTCGTCAGGTCGAGGGTGGCGCCGTTGCGGGGGAACGCGTCGAAGTCGGGATCGGCGAGGGCGCGGCTCATCTGCCGGGCCCTGTCCGGGCGGAAGTTGACGAAGATCGCCACGTCGCCGTCGATGGCGCCGTCGTAATCGCCGATCACCGTCGGCTTGACGAACTCGTCGGTCTCCTCGCGCTCGTAGGACTCTGTGATCGCCGCCAGCGCGCTCGGCGCGTGCAGCCCGCGGGCGTGGACGATCGCGTCGTAGGCGAGCTTGGTCCGCTCCCAGCGGGTGTCGCGGTCCATCGCGTAGTAGCGGCCGCTGACGGTGCCGACGCGGCCGGCCGAGCGCAGCCAGCGTTCCAGCTCCTCGAGGTAGCCCTTGCCGCCGTGGGGAAGGGTGTCGCGGCCGTCGGTGAAGGCGTGGAAGACGACGTCGGGCACGCCCTCCTGCGCCGCCAGCTCGATCGCCGCCTCGAGGTGCTCCCAGCCGGAATGGACGCCGCCGTCGGAGACGAGGCCCAGCAGGTGCAGGCGGCCGCGGGGACCGTTGCGGGCGCGCTCGCAGGCGGCGAGCAGCACCTCGTTCTCGAAGAAGCTGCCGTCGGCGACGGCCTCGTCGATCCGGGCGAGGTCCTGCTTGACGATCGCGCCGGCGCCGAGGTTGAGGTGACCGACCTCGGAGTTGCCCATCTGCCCCTCGGGCAGGCCGACGTCGGGCCCCTGGGCGGAGAGCCGCGTGTGTGGGAACTCATCCCAGAGCCGGTCGAAGACCGGCGTCTCGGCGAGCGAGATCGCGTTACCGGGCCCCGGCTCGGCCAGCCCCCAGCCGTCGAGGATGATCAGCGCCAGCGAGGGGACGGGCTCGGGCATCGGCTCAGCCCGCAGCCTCGATAATGGCTGCGAATTCCTCGGCGTCGAGGCTGGCGCCGCCGACCAGGGCGCCGTCGACGTCCGGCAGGGAGAGCAGCTCGGCGGCGTTGCCGGGCTTGACCGAGCCGCCGTAGAGGATCCGCACCCTGTCGGCAGCGGCGGCGCGGGCTCGCAGCACGTCGCGGATGAATGCGCACGCCTCCTGGGCTTGATCCGGGGTGGCGGTGCGGCCGGTGCCGATCGCCCAGATCGGCTCGTAGGCGATCACCACGTTCTCGATCTGTCCAGCCTCGAGCGCAGCGAGGTCGGCCTGCAGCTGGCGCTCCAGCACCCGCTCGGTCTCCCCCGCGTCCCGCGCCTCCTCGCTCTCGCCGACGCAGAGGATCGGCTCGAGGTCGTGGTCGAGGGCGACGGGCACCTTCCGCGCCAGCGCCTCGTCGGTCTCGTTGAAGTACTGGCGCCGCTCGGAGTGGCCGAGGACGACCGCCTCGACGTCGAGCTCGACCAGCATCGGCGCCGAGACCTCGCCGGTGAAGGCACCCGACTCCGCCTCGTGCATGTTCTGGGCGGCGACCTTGACCGCGGTCCCGTAGCGCCGCTCGACGACCGCGGTCAGGGCCGTGAACGGCGCGCAGATGACGACGTCGCTCTGGGTGGCGGCGATCCGCGGCAGCAGCGCGTCGACGAATCCGGCCGCCTCGGCGACGGTCTTGTGCATCTTCCAGTTGGCGGCGATGTACGGCGTCCGATCAGCCATCGACCTGGCCTCCCTCTTCGGCGTCGAGCAGGGCTTCGACGCCCGGCAGTTTCTTTCCCTCGAGCAGCTCCAGCGAGGCGCCGCCCCCGGTCGAGACCCAGTCGACCTGGTCCTCGAGGCCGAACCGGTTCAACGCGGCGACGCTGTCGCCGCCGCCGACCACCGTCGTCCCCGGCGCCGCCGCGACGGCTTCGGCGACGGTGCGGGTGCCGGCGGCGAAGGGCTCCATCTCGAAGGCGCCCATCGGCCCGTTCCAGAGGACGGTGCCGGCGTCGGCGATCGCCTCCGCGTAGGCCTCGGCCGTGCGGGGGCCGACGTCGAGCCCCATCCAACCCTCGGGCACCTCGACCCCGTCGCTCTCCTTGCGCTCGGTGTCGGCGGAGAACTCGCGGCCGAGGACGAGGTCGACCGGCAGCCGCAGTTCGCAATCGGACTCCTCGGCCCGCTCCAGTGCCTCCTTGGCCGCGTCCTCCCCCTCGGCGAGCGAATCGCCGGTGGGGATGCCCTGCGCCTTGAAGAACCCGAAGCACATCGCGCCGCCGATCAGGATCCGGTCGGCGACCTCGAGGAAGCGGTCGATCACCCCGACCTTGTCGGAGACCTTGGCGCCGCCGAGGACGACGACCAGCGGCCGCTGCGGATTCTCAACCACCTTTTCCAGTTCGGTCACCTCACGCTCCAGCAGCAGGCCCGCGTAGGCGGGGAGGTGGTCGGCGACGCCGGCAGTGCTGGCGTGGGCGCGATGGGCGGCCCCGAAGGCGTCGTTGACGTAGACGCTCGCCAGCTGGGCGAGGTTTTCCGCCAGCTTCGGGTCGTTCTTCGTCTCCCCCGGCTCGAAGCGGACGTTCTCCAGCAGCAGCACGTCGCCAGGGCCGAGGGCGCCGCAGGTGAGGTCGACGTCCCCCTCGATCACGCCGGGCGCCAGCTGCACCTCCGTCCCCAGCAGCTCACTGAGGCGCTTTGCCACCGGCGCCATCGAGAGCTCCGGGACCCGCTCGCCCCGCGGCCGCCCGAGGTGCGACATCAGGATCACCGCCGCGCCGCGCTCGCGCAGCAGCTCGATCGTCGGCAGGGCGGCGCGGATGCGAGTGTCGTCGGCGACGGCCAGCTCGCCTCCCGCGTCCTCGAGCGGGACGTTGAAGTCGACCCGGACGAGAACCCGGCGCCCCTTCACCGGGGCGTCGCGGACGCTTGCCTTGTCGAAGGCCATGGACTAGGGCGGTGCCGCTAGGAGAGGACCTTGCCGGCCAGCTCGACGCAGCGGTTGGAGTAGCCCCACTCGTTGTCGTACCAGCTGACCGCCTTCACCAGCCTGCCCTCGCCGATCACCATCGTCTGGGCTGCGTCGAAGATCGAGCTGTGGGGGTCGCCGACGATGTCGGTGGAGACGATCGGGTCCTCGGTGTAGGAGAGGATCCCCTGCAGCGGGCCCTCCGCCGCCTCCTTGATGGCGGCGTTGACCTCCTCCGGGTTGGTCGCCTTTTCGGAGTCGAAAGTGAGGTCGACGACCGAGCCGGTGGGGACCGGGGCACGCATCGCAAAGCCGTTCAGCTTGCCGTTCAGCTCCGGCAGCACCAGGCCGACGGCCTTGGCGGCGCCGGTCGTGGTCGGGATCAGGTTCAGCGCCGCGGCGCGCGCCCGCCGCAGGTCCTTGTGCGGCATGTCCTGCAGGCGCTGGTCGGCGGTGTAGGCGTGGATCGTCGTCATCAGGCCCTGTTCGATCCCGAACGCCTCGTGCAGGACCTTGGCGAGCGGCGCCAGGCAGTTGGTCGTGCAGGAGGCGTTGGAGATGATGTCGTGCTGCTCGGGGTCGTAGTCGGAGTCGAAGTTGACGCCGAGGGCGACGGTCACGTCAGGTTCCTTGGCGGGGGCGGAGATGATCACCTTCCTGGCGCCTGCCTCGAGGTGCTTGGCGGCATCGTCGCGGGCGGTGAAGAAGCCGGTCGACTCGATCACGACCTCGACGCCGAGGTCGGCCCAGGGGAGCTGCGCCGGGTCCCGCTCGGAGAGCATCTTCACCTCGCTGCCGTCGACGGTGATGGCGCCCTCGCCCGCCTCGACCTCGCCGGGGAAGCGCCCGAGGATCGAGTCGTACTTCAGCAGGTGGGCCATCGTGGCCGTGTCGACGAGGTCGTTGACCGCGACGAACTCGATGTCGGCGTTCGCCGCCTTGGCGGCCCGGAAGACGTTGCGCCCGATGCGTCCGAACCCGTTGATGCCGACCTTCACAGCCATGAACCAATTCCTCCTAGATGTCGTTTGGGGAAGCCGATCCTATGGACTCGGCGCTTCCGGCTCCGGCCCAGCCGGTCAATCGGAGCCGATCGTGATCTCGATCTCGTACCCGTCCGGGTCCTTGAGAAATGCGGAGTAGGAGCCGGAGCCTGCCGACCGCTGCGTGCCCGGGTCGGCGACGCTGACGCCGCCCGCTTTCACCCCGTTCTCCCAGGCCGCCTTGACCGCGACGATCCCCAGCGCCGAGAAGCTGAGCAGGCCGAAGCCGGGCGCCGGATCGTGCTTGGCGGAGATGAAGAAAACGGGCTTGGCGATGCCCCAGCCGATCGTCTGGTCCTGCTCGAAATGCCGCCGCCATCCCAGCGGAGCGAGCATCGAATCGTAGAAGGCGGCGCTGCGGTCCAGGTCGCCGACCTCCAGGAGGACGTGGTGGAGCATCGAGGGAGGGAGGCTATAGGTCTAGGCGGATCGCGGAGTCCAGCGGAAGAAGCGGACCGCCAGGAGGAGGCCGGCGATCCCCCAGAGGGCGACGACGGCGAGATTGTCCCAGGAGACGGCGGGCCCGCCGGCGGGGACATAGGCGTCGAAGAAGGCATCGAAGAAGTGTCGGACCGGGAAGAGGTCGGCGAAGGAGATGACGCCGTTCGGGAGCTGGTCTTCGGGGATGAAGACGCCGGAGAGGAAGTAGAGCGGCAGCAACAGGGCGTTGACGATCGCCGCGGCCGCGTCCTGGGAGGGGATCGCCGCGGTGAGGGCGATGCCGAGACAGCAGAAGGAGGCGGCGCCGACGACGAGGGCGAGGAGGATCGCCGGCAGCCGGTCCCAGGGAACCGTGACGCCGTAGAGGACGCCGCCGATCGCCGCCAGCAGCACCAGCATCATCAGGGCGACGACGATCGAGTTGCCGACCCGGCCGGCGATGAAGACCCAGGGCGGCATCGGGGTGCCGCGGCCGCGCTTGAGGCGGCCGTCTTCGCGGGCGATCACCAGGGTCATCGCCAGCGTCTGCATCGTCGCCGAGATGATCGAGAGCGACATGATCGCCGGCACGTAGTAGGTGGTCGCCTCCACCCCGCCCCGCACGTTCACCGTTTCGCCGTTGAAGACGACGGCGAGGATGAGGAAGACGATCACCGGGAACATCACCGTGAAGAAGACCGAAGCCGGGTTGCGCCAGAACGCCTTCTGGTCATAGCGGAACTGGTGGCCGACGAGGGCGAGCCCGTTCATTGCCCGCTCCCTTCCGCGGTCAGCTCCAGATAGACGTCCTCGAGCGAGGGTCGCGTCACTTCGAGTCCCTCGAGCTGCTCGCCGTCGGCGAGTGCCTTGCTCGTCAGCTCGTTCAGCGTCTTCACCGGGTCCCCCGTCTGCAGGACCACCTCGCGGCCTTGGCAGCGGTAGCGGATCGTGGTCTCGCCGCGATCGCGGTTGCCGAGGTCCTCCGGCGTGCCGCGGGCGACGATCCGGCCGGCGGCGATGATCGTCACCCGGTCGGCCAGCCGCTGCGCCTCATCCATGTAATGGGTGGTGAGGAAGACGGTCTTGCCGAGATCGCGCAGGCCGGCGATCACGTCCCAGGCCTGGCGCCGGGCGGAGGGATCGAATCCGGTCGTCGGCTCGTCGAGGAAGAGCAGCTCCGGGTCGCCGACCAGCGCCATGCCGACGTCGAGCCGGCGCTGCTGGCCGCCGGAGAGGCGGCTGGCCCGCTCGTCGGCCTTCCCCTCCAGCCCGATCAAAGCAATGACCTCGTCGGTCGGCCGCGGCCGGCGAAAGTAGCCGGCGTAGAGGTCGAGCGACTCACGCACGGTCAGGTAGGGGTCGAGGCGACCGCTCTGAAGGACGATCCCGATCCGCTCGCGCCAATCGCGCCCGGCCCGCTCGGGGTCCTCGCCCAGCACGGCCACCTCCCCGCCGGTCCGCTTCCGATACCCCTCGAGGATCTCGACCGTCGTCGTCTTCCCCGCCCCGTTCGGCCCGAGGAAGGCGAAGACCTCCCCCCGGTTCACCTCGAGGTCGATCCCCCGAACAGCTTCAGTAGAGCCATAGCTCTTCCGCAGGCCCGCTATGGATATGACCGGCTCAGCCAAGGGGGGCGATTCTAGGTCGCCGAGCCCCTGCTCCGGTGGTAGGGGGTCCGGGAGGTCCTCCTCACCCGATCTCAACGTCGCGGTGTTTGACTTTGACGATCACGTCCTCCCGTGCTGCGAGGTCCCGTCTGATCCGGTCGGCGACGGTGATCGAGCGGTGGCGGCCGCCGGTGCAGCCGATGGCGATCGTCAGATGGCTCTTGCCCTCGGCGACGTAGGCGGGGACGAGGAACTCGAGCAGCGGCAGCAGGCGGCCGTAGAACTCGCCCGCCTGGGTCCCGTTCTCGACGTAGGCCCGGACCTTCCCGTCCATCCCGGTCAGCGGCCGCAGGTCCTTGTCGTAGTAGGGATTGGGGAGGAAGCGGACGTCGAGCGTCAGGTCGGCGTCGCGCGGCGGCCCGTTCTTGAAGCCGAAGGTGAGCAGGGTCAGCGCCAGCTTGCCGCTCTCCTCCCGGCCCAGCAGCTCTTCGGCGATCTGCCGCCGCAGCTCGGCCCCGGTCAGGTCGCTGGTGTCGATCACCTTGTCGGCGCGCTCGCGCAGCGGCGCCAGCAGCGCCCGCTCGGCCCGGATGCCCTCGACGATCCGCCCCTCCGGCGCCAGCGGGTGGCGGCGGCGGGTCTCCTTGTAGCGGTCGAGCAGCGTCTCCTCGTCGGCCTCGAGGAAGAGGACCATCGGCGCCGTGCCTTCCGCCCCGAGGTCGTCGATCACCTGCACCAGCTCCTCGAAGTACTCGCCGCCGCGCACGTCGGAGACGATCGCGGCGCGCTCCACCCCGCTCCCCTCGTGGCGGAAGAGCTCCCCGAGGCTGGCGATCATCCGCGGCGGCAGGTTGTCGACGCAGAAGTAGCCGCCGTCCTCGAAGGCGGCGATCGCTTCCGACTTCCCCGCCCCCGAGTGGCCGGTGATGACGACGACGGTGACCGGCTTGGCCGGCCCGGCGCCGTCGGCGCCTCGCTGCTGCCGTTCCGTTTCCACCCGCTCTGCCATCAGATCCCTCAGCTGGTCCGGTTGAGCTGCTCGTGTATCTCGCGGCCTACTTTGCCAGGCAGCCCGGGCACCGCCTCGAGCTCCTCGCGGGTGGCGGCGAGGAACCGCTCCGGCGTCCCGAAGTGTTGCAGCAGCGCCCGCTTGCGCGCCGGGCCGATCCCCGGCAGCGAGTCGAAGACGGAGCTTTCGAGCAGGCCGCGGTCGCGGCGGCCGCGGTGGTGCTCGATGGCGAAGCGGTGGGCCTCGTCGCGGACGCGTTGCAGCAGCCGCGAGGCCTCGGAGTCGGCGGCGAGGTCGAGCGGCTCGGGGCGCCCGGGCACGTAGACCTCCTCCAGCCGCTTGGCGAGGCTGAGGATCGTGACGCCGCGCTCCGCGAACGGCGCCAGCGCCCGCACCCCCGCCGCCAGCTGGCCTTTGCCGCCGTCGATCAGGATCAGCGAGGGGAGCGAGGCGAAGCTGGCGTCGCGCTTGCCGTCGTGAGGCGAGAGGTCGGCCTGTTCGAGGTAGCGGGCCATCCGCCGCGATAGCACCTCCTCCATCGAGGCGAAGTCGTCGGGGCCGCCGTCGCCGACGCCGTTTGCACGGAAGTCGCCGCGGACCTTGAAGCGGCGGTAATCGGACTTCTTCGGCGCCCCGCCCTCGAAGACGACCATCGAGGCGACGGTGTGCTCGCCGCCGATCGTCGAGATGTCGAAGCCCTCGATCCGCACCGGCAGCTCCTCCATCCCCAGCGCCGCCGCGAGGGCGGACAGCGACTCGACCCGGCGGCTGCGGCGGTGCTCGCGCCGAAGCTTGTCCTGGTCGAGGGCGAGCTGGGCGTTGCGCTCGGCCAGCTCGCGCAGGCGCCGCTTGTCGCCGCGCTCGGCGGCGCGGACCTCGACCGGGGCACCGCGGCGCTCGCTCAGCGCCTCGGCGATCACCTCTGCCCGGTCGCGCAGGTAGGGACCGACGATCACCGTCCGCGGCATCGAGGGCGACGCGGCGTAGTACTGGGAGATGAACTCCTCGGCAACCTCGGCCGGCTCCCGTTCGCCTTCGTTCTCGAGGTAGAAGCTCTGGCGCTCGGCGAGGATCCCGTCGCGGACCTGGAAGACCTGGGCGTTGGCGTCCTGGCCCTCGACCGCGACCCCGATCAGGTCGGCGGTCCCGATCGCCGCTCCGGCCACCCGCTGGCGCTCGAACAGGGAGCGGATCGCTTTCAGCCGGTCGCGGTGAACCGCCGCCCGCTCGAATTCCTGCGCGGCCGCGGCCGCCTTCATCTTCCCCTCCTCCTCGCGCTCGACCTGGCGGTAGCGGCCGGAGAGGAAATCGACGATCGCCTCGACGTTGCGGCGGTACTCCTCCTTGCTGACGTAGTCGACGCAGGGCGCCCCGCAGCGCTTGATGTAGTAGTCGAGGCAGGGGCTGCCGGAGCGGCGGCCGGGCTCCTTCCCCTCGCAGGTGCGGAACTGGAACAGCTTGCCGAGCAGATCGAGCGTCTCCCGCACCCGCTTGGCGCTGGAGAAGGGGCCGAAATAGGCGCGGCCGGCGCGGTGCTTCTCGCGGGTGAAGTAGACCCGCGGGTAATCCTCATCGAGGCTGACGGCGACGTAGGGGTAGGACTTGTCGTCGCGGAGGCGGATGTTGAAGCGCGGCCGGTGGCGCTTGATGAAGCTCTGCTCGGTCAGCAGCGCCTCCGCCTCATTGGCGGTCACCAGCGACTCGATGCGGTCGATCCGCGAAGTCAGGCGCCCGTCGCCGCCGGAGAAGTGGGAGCCGATGCGTTTGCGGATCGAGCGCGCCTTGCCGACGTAGAGCAGCTCGCCGGCGCGGTCGTAGAAGAGGTAGACGCCGGGCTGGTCGGGCAGCGATTTGCGCTGCTGGGCGATCCGCTCGGCGCGGTTCAACGCCCCCTCCTCCTTCGCTTGCTCGCTGCCTTCGGCCATCGGACTAAGGGTAGGCTGCTGGCCACTCGGCCAACCCCCGGATGCAACCAGGAGAGCGAGATGACCAGCGAGACCATCAACCCGCCGCAGCTGAACACGATCCGGATCGAGATCGACGGGGGGATCGGGACGCTGACCCTCGACCGGCCCGACGCCTTCAACGCGATGAGTCCGGAGCTGATCGGCGAGATGACCGTCGCCTTCGCCTGGCTGGCCGACCGGGCGCCGCTGCGGGGCCTGATCGTCACCGGCTCCGGCCAGGCCTTCTGCGCCGGCGGCGACGTCAACTGGTTCCGCAAAGGCGTCGAATCGGGGGAGATCGACCTCCCCTCCGACGTGCGGCGCGGGGCCGAGGTCCTGCACCAGGCGATCATCGATCTGCGCCGGATCCCCTATCCGGTGATCGGGGCGATCAACGGGCCGGCAGCCGGGGCCGGATTCTCGCTGGCGCTCGCCTGTGACATCCGCATCGCCTCCAGCACCGCCTTCTTCGCCCCCGCCTACGGCCGGATCGGCGCCTCGCCCGACGGCGGCATGACCTACTTCCTACCTCGGGTGGTGGGACCGAGCAAGGCGCTCGAGCTGCTGCTCGAGGACCCGAACCTGAAAGCGGAGGCGGCGCGGGAGCTGGGGATCGTCAGCCAGGTCGTCAAACCCGAGGAGCTGATGGACGTCGCGCGGGCGAAGGCCGGGGAGATGGCGAAGAAGGCCCCGCACTACGTGCGGATGGCGAAGAAGCTGGTCGGGGTGAGCATCGAGAACAGCATCAACGACCACCTGCAGCTGGAGCGCCACGGGATCGCCGACTCGATGGCGACCGAAGATCTGCGCAACGGCGTCGAGACCTTCTTCAGCGGCGGCACCCCCGAGTTCCACGGTCGCTGAGTTCCGGCTTCGCCGCGGCTGAACCGGGTAGCAGGGCCGTGCGTATCGCGTCTAAAGTCTCAGCCGGAATGACCCTTCAGCGGGAAAGGAACGCAATGAAGAAGCTCCTGGTCCTGTTCGCCATGCCCCTCGCCGCGCTGGCGCTGGTCGCCTGCGGCGGCGGCAGCTCCACCAACGAAGAAACCGGCGGAGCGGCCGGCGCCGCCAAGGAAGCCGAAGAAACGGTGGAAGAAGCCGGCGAAGAAGTCGAAGAAAAGGCCGAAGAAGGCAAGAAGGAAGCCGAAGGCGGCACCGCCGGCTCGGCCTCCAGCGTCGACATCGAAGCCAACCCCGAAGGCCAGCTCGCCTTCGAAGAGAAATCGGTGACGGCGAAGGCCGGCAACGTCACGATCAACTTCACCAACTCCTCGCCGGTCCCCCACGACGTCAAGATCGAAAGCTCCGGCGGCGAAGAAATCGGCGGCACCGAAATCGTCTCCGAAGGCTCCGAATCGGCCGAAGTCGAACTCAAACCAGGCACCTACACCTTCTTCTGCTCTGTCCCAGGTCATAGGGAGGCAGGCATGGAAGGGACGCTTACCGTCGAATAGACCGGCGCGTATCGGCGTCCTCACTCGCTTGCGCGAGTAGCGTCGCCCTGGCCTGCGCATCTCGGCGTCCTCACT
>DASSTG010000033.1:0-23512 GCA_035708105.1 Solirubrobacterales bacterium
GGGGGGGGGACCCCCACCCCGGCTCCCAAACCCCCGCACCCCCGCCACCACTACCGTGTTCAGACCCGTTGTGAGCTTCCACTCCCGAATCATCGCCGCGCTTGCGGTCATCGCCGCGCTCGTGCTGACCCCCGCTGCCTCCGCCGAAACCGGTGGCGCCGAAGAGGTCGAAACCGGCGGCAACGTCAGCAACACCGCCTTCGACCGCCAGGGGATGTGGGTCTGGTACGTCTCCCGCTCCGAGGGGGGCAGCATCGGCGCGATCATCGCCCGGGCCAAGGCCGCCGACGTCGGCACCGTCTACGTCAAGGCGGCCGACGGCCCGGGTGCCTGGAGCCAGTTCAGCCGTGGCCTCGTCCAGGCGCTGCACCGCGGCGGCCTCGATGTCTGCGCCTGGCAGTTCGTCTACGGCGACGCTCCCGTCGCCGAGGCCAAGGCCGCCGCCGCGGCGGTCGCCAAGGGCGCCGACTGCTTCGTGATCGACGCCGAGGCCGACTACGAAGGCAAGTACGCCGCCGCTGACCGCTACGTCCGCGCCCTCCGCGCCCGCATCGGCGAAACCTTCCCGGTTGCCCTCGCCGGCTTCCCCTATGTCGACTACCACCCGGCCTTCCCCTACTCGGTCTTCTTCGGCCCCGGCGGCGCCCAGTACGACCAGCCGCAGATGTACTGGAAGGCGATCGGCACCTCGGTGCGGACCGTCTACGAGCACACCTACCTCTACAACCGCATCTGGGGACACCCGATCTACCCGATCGGCCAGACCTACGAAGGCCCCGGCGCCGCCTCGATCCGCCTCTTCCGCCGCTTCGCCCAGAGCTACGGCGGCCTGCCGCCGAGTTGGTGGGACTGGCAGGAGACGAGCGGCCGCGAGTGGGGGGCGCTCGGCGCCGCCGCCGCCCTGCGGCCGGTGACCGGCTACCGGACCGAAGTCGTCCACCCGCTGCTGAGGCGAGGCAGCAAGGGTGACATGGTGGTCTGGGCGCAGGAGCACCTGGTCGGGGCCGGGGCGGAACTGCCGGTCACGGGCCTCTTCGGCCGCCAGACCGCCCGCGCGGTCCACGCCTTCAAGGAAGAGCACGGGCTGCCGGCCAACGCCGTGATCGACACCGAAACCTGGAACGCCCTGCTCGCTTTCACGCCGTACCGGATGCGCTGGAGCCCGACGCGGGCCCGCCCGGGTGCCCGGGCCCTGCCGGCGCGGAGGCCGGCTTCGGCAACGCTGCCGCCGAAGGCCGACGAGATCCCGCCTAAAGGCTGATCCGCGTCGTCAGCCTGCCCAGGCTCGGCGATTCGATCACGATCTCGTCGCCGTCCGCCAGCCAGACGCGGGGGTCTCGGCCCATGCCTACGCCCTCCGGGGTGCCGGTGGAGACGAGGTCGCCGGGCTCGAGCGTCATCAGCCGGGACAGCTGTGCGACGAGCTGCGGGACGCTGAAGATGAGGTCGTCGGTGGCGCCGCTCTGCATCTCCTCGCCGTTCAGGGTCAGCCGGACCGCCAGCGCGTCCGCCGGCCCCGCCTCGTCCGGCGTCACCAGATAAGGGCCGCACGGCGCCGAGCCGTCGAAGACCTTGCCGGGCATCCACTGCGGCGTCGCCCCCTGCAGGTCGCGGGCCGAGAGGTCGTTCAGCAGCGTGTAGCCGGCGACGTGCTCGAGCGCCTCGTCCTCCTCGACCTCCTTGGCCCGCTTGCCGACGACGAAGGCGACCTCGGCCTCGTAGTCGGTCTTCGCGGTCGGCACCTTCACCGTCGCTCCGTCCGCCACCAGCGCGTTCGGATACTTGGCGAAGAAGGTGGGCATCTCCGGGAGCTCCCCGACCCCCACCTCGGCGGCGTGCTTGCGGTAGTTCAGCCCGATGCAGACGACCTTGTCCGGGTCCGGGACCGGCGGCAGCAGCCGCACCGCCGAGAGCGGATGCGACGGCGCCCCGGTGTCGCCGAGTCGCCCGCGCAGCTCCTCGACCCGCCCCGCCCCGATCAGCTCCCGGAGGCTGCCGCGGTGGGGCTCCCCCAGCAGCGCCCAAGCATCGACTGCCCGCTCTTCCTCGACGACGCCGGCACGGGGACCGTCTCCTGCGTCGAAGGTCACGAGCCTCATCTCCTCGCAGCCTATTGAAGCGGTGCCGGAGCCCGCAGGAGCGGGCCCGTGCGACCCACCGAAGTGCGGAAGCCGGCTATCTGACCGGGATCGCCGGCTCGGGCACGGCGGGAGCTTCGTCGCCGCCAGGCTCCTGGGGCGCGAGGTTCTCGATGCGGTCGGCGTCGCTGACCGCCCAGCCGACCCGCTCCAGCAGCTGACCGGCGAAATGCTCGGACTCGAGGCTGGTCCGGGGCACGCGCTCCCGGTAGACCACCTCCTCGGAGCGATCGGGCGCATCGGCAAGCACGAGTATCTGCGGCATGGGTCCCTCCTCGTCTCGGTTGGGCGGCAGTATGGCCGCCCAACCTTCAGCCCAGGTCAACCGCTCGTAAAAGATCGCCACTCGCTAGATTCCCTCCCAGGGCCGCTCCCCAAACGGCCCGTCTCGTTTTCTCGGGGGTGTAGCTCAGCTGGTTAGAGCGCCGGCCTGTCACGCCGGAGGTCGCGGGTTCGAGTCCCGTCACTCCCGTTGCGCATCCTGCCTGCACCTGGGGCACTTTCCGGCTCATCTTCCGCAGCCGTTTTGTCCTCCTGATCTCCGTCTGAGTCCTCCCAGTGCCCAAACGGTGCCCATTCATCCTCGCTGAGGAGGCCGCCCATGCGGGTGCGCGGCTTCATGCCGGTGACGTCGGTGTAGACGCGGAGGGTCATGCGCGGATCGCGGTGGCCCATCTGCGCAGCGGTGACGGCCGGGTGCTCACCAAGCTCGGCGCGCAGCGCCGCGTAGGTCCGGCGCAACGAGTGGAAGGTGATGCCCTCCGGAAAGATCGAGAACGAACGCGAGGACCGCGCTCTCGACCTGACCTTCTTCCTCAGCCGGGCTGGGATGGTGGTTGCACGGCTGCTCGTCGCGCGAAATACGCTGGTCGTGCATGGGAGCTAATCCCTCCTGTGCCAGCGGGGGCGGTAGCGCCCCGTCCGGGGCACTTGATGTTCTGATCGCTAGGACAGCCGCTCGGCGCGAGCGACAAGCTCCGACAGCGGCACCTCAAGCGCCGCGGCGAGCTTGACGAGGTTCCGGTAACTCGGGTTCCGCAACCCACGCTTGATCTCGCTGACGTAGGTCCGGTGCATGCCGGCAAGATCGGCCAGCCCCTCCTGTGAGTGGCCGTCGATTTCGTCGCGCCGCGCCCGAATCGCATCGCCAAGAGCCTTTAGAGCCTCCCCGGCACGCGCCGAGCATGCCATCTAGATTGTAAGAGGTGCATGGATCATGTCCGCATCGCAGTAGTGAGGGATTGGTGCCCTGTTCGGTATCCACATTTGGCTCTAGAAAGCGGTTCACAAATAGGAAATACACATCCGAAGACCTTATGATGCTTAGACTCTTCGGGTGTACTTGATTATAGAGAATTAGAAATGTGCTATTTACAGGTAATTCGGATTCGCACTAGGAGCTGCCAGCAGAACCACTATTTACTGGATCGTCAGGAAATATCAGCCGTTCCTTGACAAGTTAGGCGCAGTTCCTCTAGGATCGGCCTTATAGGCCGAGCTGTTGGGGCTTTTATGGGCCAGGTTTTGCACAGCTCAATAACTTGAATAACTCTAGTTTGAGGAGAATGCTATGGCGGATGCAGAGCTAGCAGCCATGCAGAAGGTCTATGACGCGTTAGAGGGCCTCGATGAGAGTGCGCGCCAGCGCACCCTCAACTGGGCGGCAGATCGTCTTGACCTAAAGCTGGTCCGATCAGGAAAGAGGTCCTCGGACGGGGACGGTGAAGCGGCCGCGGAGGTACAGGAATTTGGAGATATCGCGGCGATCATGCACGCCGCTGAGCCGCAGGTTGGCACCGAGTTCGCCCTCGTCGTGGCTTATTGGCTTCAAGTCGTCGAAGGGAAGGATGGATGGAGCGGCAATGAGGTGAATTCGCTGCTGAAGAATCTGGGTCACGGACTGTCCAACGTGACTACGACTCTTGGCTCCCTGATCAAACGGAAGCCGGCTCTGGTCATGCAGACTGGGAAGTCCGGTCGAAGCGCTCAGTCAAAGAAGACCTACAAGCTCACGACCTCCGGAATAGCTGAGGTCGACAGGATGATCGCGGTGCAGAATTCGGGGGCACCAAATGACTGAGCCCGGGCCGATCGCTCAGCGGATCTCGGTAGCGCTCGAAGCGGTTGAAGAGGCGCAAGTCCCCTCGGATCTTCGAGCGATCGCATTTGCTCATGCACTAGAGAGCGCCGCGAATCCATCCCAACCAACTGTCGGCGCTGCAAGACCTGACGGCCCGGAAGATGGAGCTGGAATGCTCGACGCGATTTCCCAGAGAGTCGGAGTCGACCAGCACGTGGTCTCAGGCCTCTTCGAGGAGCGGGACGGGGAAGTCCACTTGACCATCGGAAGGGCTCAGCTGCCTAACGGCGCAAGCAAAGCGGCCTCTATGCGCGACGTTGCCCTCCTGGTAGCCGCCGGCAGGCAGGCCGCGGGGCTGGAGGACTATACGCCCACGGCCTTGATCCGCAGAGAATGCGATGAGTTGGGTGTGCTCGACTCCTCAAATTTCTCGGTCGAGGTGAGCCGGCTCGGCTTGCGCACTCGGGGGGGATCAAAGAGCAAGGAGGTACACGCGAACCGCCACCAAATGGAAGTCGCAGGAGAATTGATGACTCGGATCGTGGGCGGTGAAGAGCAATAGGGTCCTCTCTGTCATTGGGAATTCACCGCTTGGCGTCGGCGACCGACCGCACGTTGGTTGTCGCCGAACTGGTTGGGGGGCACGCCGGAAGTGGCTGGTTCGCCCCGGCAGAAATCGGCCAGATGTTCGAGATGCTCAGGGTCGAGCCGCCACGGAATATCAGCGACGTGCTCGCGCATCTTCGGGCTCAGAGGTTCGTAACGCGGCGCACTGCTAAACCTGCCTGGTCTTTGACTCCTGGAGGACGGGAGCGCGTCAGCAAGTTGATTGGTGACATCGACCCTGATGCTCTTGCGGTTGAGTTGGCTGGGATTCCTGGAGCGAAGCTTGGCCATGCTGTTCAGAAGCTGCTGCCCCCCGCGCTTGCGCCTACGAAGTGGGCAGGAGGTATTCAGCAAATGCTTGAGGAGTTCGAGTTCGACCGCAACGTGTTCTGCATGACGCGATTCCCGGAGGACCCTCGGGATACCGAGTATCTCGACCCGATTCGCGAGATTGTGCCTGCGGCGAGGGCTGCCCTGGCACGCCACGGTCTAGCACTTCACTTGGCGTCCGACCGTCAGCTGGACCAAGACCTCTACGGAAATATTGCTGCCCATATGTGGGCTTGCCGGTTTGGGCTGGCGCTGTTTGAGGATCGACTTGGGCGAGGCCTTAACCACAACATGACCATCGAGGTCGGATCGATGCTCATGACGGGCAGGGTTTGTGCATTGCTCAAGGACTCCACCGTTGAGCGCATGCCTACGGATTTCGTTGGTCAGATCTACCGGCCAGCGGACTTTTCGGACACCGCAGCCGTGACCGCTGAAATCCACCGATGGGCGGCCAATGATCTCCGGTTGGAGCGCTGTAGCGAGTGTCCTGATCCACTGTGACCATGGGCATTGCTGCCCAAACGGTCAATTAGCAGCCGCAAAATGCTGCGAATTGGCCTGTATGGCGCCGAGGTTCGGATCGGCCTCTTTCCGCATCAAATAGCCGAATCTGCTCCGTTTCGTCCCCTCCGGACCTCTCCTGTTACGCCGGAGGTCGCGGGTTCGAGTCCCGTCGCTCCCGCTCTGGACCTTCCGTCTTCGCCACGGATCGCTGCTCCCGGTACGGGCGGCGGCAGCATCGATCGCTTGACGGTGTGCCGGATGAGATGAGAGCGTTCTCCCAAGGAGAGAAGGGAGAACGAAATGGCAGACGCATTGATCATCGAGCTCGACGGCTACGGCGTAGAGGATTACGAGCGAGTGAACGGGCACCTGGGAATCGACATGCAGAACGGGACCGGCGACTGGCCGCAAGGGCTGCTGACCCACAGCGCCGCCTCGAAGGACGGCGGCTTCCTGATCTACGAGGTCTGGGCCTCGAAAGCCGATCAGGAACGCTTCATGGAGGAGCGACTGGGGCGCGCTCTGGAGGAAGGCGGGGTCGAGAGGCCGAGCCGGATGGAATGGCTCGAGCTCACCGCCCACCACAACCCGGGTGGCTGAGCGACGCCCGGAGGCCTTTGCCTGGAGGCGAGGCGAGGAGTACCTCGCCTCGCCTCTCGCCGTCTGAGCGGCTTCAGGCGGGTCGGGCTACCCTCGGCCCATGCCAGAGTGGCCGCCGATCTCCGAGCCGGAGCTGCTGGCGCGGCTGGCGCTGCCGGACGACGAGTTCAAGCGGTGGGTCGCCGAGCTGGCGCGAAGCCTGCCGGTGCGGGAGTTCGAGCCGGCGATGCTGGAGCGAGCGCTCGGCTATCCGTGGGAGCGGCCCGCCGGCTCGTATGAGTGGCGCGACGGAAGGGTCCGGCCGTTCGCCGAGCTGGGGGAGCCCGAACGGGAGGAGCTGGTCGAGCGCTACACCGCGGGCGGGAGCCCGCGGCTGCCGCTGCTGGCGATCGGCTCGAACGCGGCGCCGGAGGTGCTGGAGCGGAAGTTCGGTCACTTCCGCGAGCTGGAGGAGCGGGCGGTGCTCGCGCTCAGCGGGCACCTGCACGGGTTCGACATCGGCGCCGCGGCGCAGCCGACGCTCTACGGGTCGATGCCCGCGACCCCGTTCGAGAGTCCGGGCACGGCGGTGGCCGCCAGCGTGCTCTGGGTGACGCCGGGTCAGTTCACCCAGCTGACCTGGTCGGAGCTGACCTACCACCTCGGGCGCCTGCACACGCGCTTCGAGATCGCCGACGCGGAGATGGGCTCCGACGACGTCCTCGTCTTCGTCTCCCGTTTCGGCACCTTCTGCGTCGAGGGCGAGCCGGCGGCGCTGGCGGCGGTCCCCGCCCAGGACCGCAGCGCTCGCGCTTTCACCCAGCGCCAGCTGCTCGACCACGCCGCGGCCCTGGCGCTCGGCCCGGGCGCCGACGCCGAGACGCTGCTGCGCGCGATCTGCGCCGACCTGCCGTCGCTGCTGCCGAAGGTCGCGGCGACGGTCCGACGCGAAGCCGAACCGCTCCGTTCCGAGCGCTGGATTCCCTTCGAGCCGGAAGGAAGCCGCTAGCTGTCAGTAGCGCGGAGGCGCTTCGCGGTAGGCCGGATCCCGGACTTCGCGCCGTTCTTCCACGGGGGCTTCGCCGGGGCCGACCGCCCGGCGCCGGCGGGACCAGACGATTTCCTGGAACAGCCCGATCAGCAGGCCGACGAGGCCGGCGACCATGAGGATGACGCCGATCGTGTCGATACTGATGCCCTGGACGTGGATGTTGGTCGCGAACTTGAGGATCGCTCCGACCGCGATGAGGAATATGCCTGCTCCGATGGTCATGGCTGCCGATTACCCGCGGCTTGGATCGACAAACCGCACCATCTTCATCTAGACGAATCGCCGAGCGGCCTGCACGTTTCAAGGATTCGGCCGCCGCTGTCGAATGTGTACCGGCGTGACCAAGGGCTCGACCAAGTTCGCGGCACTCACGCTTGCGCTGCTGGCGGCGCTGGCGCTCGCCGCCTGCGGCAAATCGGGCAGCTCCGGCGCCGAAGGCGGGACGCTGAAGGCGACCTTCGCCTCCTTCCCGGACTCCCTCGACCCGGGCCTCGCCTACACCGGCGAAGGCTCGACCGCGGTCTACGACGTCTACATCCCCCTGCTCACCTACGCCCACGCCTCCGGCAGCGCCGGCAGCAAGGTGGTTCCGGGCCTGGCCGAGGCGCTGCCGAAGATCGGCGACGGCGGCCGCACCTACACGCTCATCCTCCGCAAGGGCCTGCGCTACTCGGATGGGACGCCGGTCCGGGCCTCCGACTTCGCCTACGCGGTCGAACGGCTGTTCAGGCTCGATTCCCCCGGCTCGCCCTTCTACACGGACATCGTCGGCGCCGAAGCCTTCGCCCGCAGCAAGCGGGGCGGGATCGGCGGGATCACCGCTGACGACGAGAGCGGCAGGATCGTCATCCACCTGGTCAAACCCCGCGGCACCTTCACCAACGAGCTGGCGCTGCCCTTCGCCGCGCCCGTTCCCGCCGGCACGCCGGCCGAAGACCTCACCGCCCACCCGCCGCCGGCGACCGGGCCATACGTGATCTCCGGCGCCAAGGCGGGCCGCGGCTGGGAATACCGGCGCAACCCGCAGTGGGCCGGCGGCAACGCGCAGCTGATGCCCCAGATCCCGAGCGGCCACGTCGACCGGATCGAAGTCGACGTCCTCCGCAACCACTCGACCCAGGTGAACGACGTCGAAGCCGGTCGCTTCGACTGGATGGGCAACCCCCCGCCGGCCGACCGCTACGCGGAAGTGAAAGGCCGCTACGAAGGAACGCAGTTCAAGGTCGAGCCGACGATCAGCACCTACTTCTTCTGGATGAACACGCGGCAGGCGCCGTTCGACGACCTCGAGGTGCGGCAGGCGGTCAACTACGCGATCGACCCGCGGGCGCTGGAACGGATCTACGCCGGCCAGATCACCGGGACCCACCAGGTCCTCCCGCCCGGGATGCCCGGCTACAAGCGGTTCGACCTCTATCCGCACAGCCTCGCCAAGGCGAAGCAACTCCTCGCGGCGGCCCACCCGAACGACCGCGCGATCACGGTCTGGACCGACAACGAAAGCCCCAACGCCGAAGCGGGCGAATACCTCGAGGGCGTGCTGAAGGAACTCGGGTTCCAGGCCACGCTGAAGATCATCAACGCCGACAACTACTTCGGCCTGATCGGCAACGAATCGACGCCGAACCTGGACATCGGCTTCGCCAACTGGTTCGAGGACTACCCGCACCCCAACGACTTCTTCCAGCCACTGTTCTCCAGCGAAGGCATCGCCCCGGTCGGAGCCACCAACCTTCCCCGGATCGACGACCCGAAGCTGAACGCGGAGATCGCCCGCCTGGGAGAAGGGCCGCTGACGCCGCAGGTGGAATCCGAATACGCCCAGCTCGACCGGGAGGTCATGGAACAGGCGCCGTGGGCGCCCTACGGAAACAGCACCCTGCCGACCTTCGTCTCCTCGCGGGTCGACCTCGGCAAGGTCGTCTTCAACCCCACCTTCGCCCAGGACCTGACCAGCTTCCAGTTCAAGTAGCCGGTTTGGCGCCCAGCGCGGTCCAGAGGCGCCGCTCGGCCTCGAGCACCTGCTCGGCCCCCTCGCCGACCGCCCGCCACAGCTGCGCCCGCGGCACGTCGTCCTCGCTCGCCGCCCTGAACGCCTCCGCCAGCGCGGTCCAGCGCGCCGCCGCCTCGGCCGCCAGCGGCGCCTCCTCCCGGGCCGCCTCGGCGAGGAAGCGCGAGTACATCAGCCGGAAGCAGCCGCCGCCGGTGCCGCGGCGCTCGATCACCTGGTAGGCGAAGCGGGCGCACCACTGCCAGTCCGCGGCCGCCTCGGGCCAGGAGCCGGCCTCGGCGGCGAGCCGCTCCAGCGCCGGGATGCCGGCGAAGGGCCCGAACGGCGGCTCCAGCATCTCGCCCGCCGCCCGCTCGATCGCCCGCGGCACCGCGGCTTCCAGCTCCGCCCGGTCGATCGCCTCGCCGACCGTGAACATGTGCCCTTCCAGCGGGTAGGCGGGGTGGCCGCTGTGGCGGGCGCGGGCGAGGTTCTCCAGGCGGGTCGTCTGCAGCTCCTCGAAGGCGGTGTCGGAGAGGTGGGCGACCTCGTCGTCGTAGCCCGCGAGCACCACCGCGTGCCCCGGGAAGTGGGCCGAGTTGCCGTAGTGGTCGAGGTGGTAGATGTCGGTGAGGAGGAGCGCCGGGTTGCCGGCGTCGACCTCGGCACGCGCCGCCGCCCAGGCTCCCTCCCCGTCCTCCTCGGCGAACGTGCGCAGCTCCAGCGCGGCGCCGGTCAGCTCGCGGAAGGTCTCCTCGAGGCGGGCGGTGCGGCCGTTGAACCAGCGGCTCGGCGAGCTGTCCTCCATCGCCAGGTAGTAGAAGCCGGCGCCGGCACCCAGCCCGAAGGCCATCTCCTCGCTGATCTCGACGCCGTGGAAGGCGAGCAGGTTGCGCAGCGCGGTCGAGCCGCAATGGTGTCCGGGAGTGTGGACGAAGCCGGGGACGGAAGGCACGTGGCGACTATTGTCCCGCGCCGATGCAGGATCTTGACTCGAGACTGCTGCGCTGGATGCGCACCCACGGCCACTCACCCGGAGTGGAGGAGGCGGCGATCTCCCTCGGCAAAGCGGGCAACAACGGCCTGATCTGGCTCATCCTCGGCCTGACGCTGGCGGTCATCGACAACGGCCGCTGGGAATCGTGGCTGATCTGCGCCCTGCTGGGACCGGCCGCGATCGGGCTCAACTACCTCGTCAAGCTCGCCGTCAAACGGCCGCGGCCGGTGCTGGAGGGCCTGCCCCCGCTCGGCGGCGCCCCCAGCTCGCTCAGCTTCCCCTCCGCCCACGCGACCTCCTCCTTCGCGGTGGCGACGGCGATGTGCAGGGTCGACCCGGCTACGTCGGCGGCCTTCGCCGTCGCGCTCGCGCTCGCGCTCGGCCGTCCCTACCTCGGCATGCACTACCCCTCCGACGTCCTCGTCGGCGCCCTGCTGGGCATCGCCCTCGGCCTGATCGTGCCGCTCACCTTCTGATGGGGCCCCCCGGATGAAGGTGGGTATCGTCGGGCTGCCGAACGCCGGCAAGTCGACCCTCTTCAACGCCCTGACCAAGGGCGGCGCCCAGATGGGCGACTACCCGTTCACGACGATCGAGCCCAACGTCGCCGTCGCCCAGGTCCCGGACGAGCGGTTGGAGCAGGTGGCCGAGACCGTTAAGAGCTCCGAGCTGGTGCCGGCGAAAATCGACTTCCACGACATCGCCGGGCTGGTCAAGGGCGCCTCGGAAGGGGAGGGGCTCGGCAACCAGTTCCTCGCCTCGATCCGCGAGACCGACGCGATCTGCCACGTCGTCCGCTGCCACACCGAGTCCGACGTGCCGCACCCGGACGGCCGCGTCGACCCGCTGGCCGACATCGAGACGATCGAGACCGAGCTGGTCCTCGCCGACTATGACCAGGTCGAGCGCCGGCTGCCCCGCGTCGGCAAGCAGGCGAAGTCGGGGGACAAGGAAGCGCAGGTCGAGCACGAGTGGCTGCAGGCGGTGCACGAGGCGCTCGCCGCCGGCCGGCCGGCGCGCTCGATCCCGGTGCCGGAAGGCGCGCCGCTGGCGGCGCAGAACCTGCAGGCGCTGACCACGAAGCCGATCCTCTACGTCGCCAACGTCGACGAGGGCGACGCCGAGGCGCCGGAAGCGGTCGTCTCCCACGCCAACTCGGTCGGCGCCGGGGTGGTCGCGGTCAGCGCCCGGATCGAGGCCGAGCTGGCCGAGCTCGACCCGGCCGAAGCAGCGGAGATGCGCGAGTCATACGGGGTCGAGGGGTCGGGCCTGGCGCGGCTGGTCCGCGCCGCCTACGACTTGCTGGAGCTGATCACCTTCTTCACCGCCGGCGAGGGCAAGGAGGCGGTGGCGCGGCCGCTGAAGCGGGGCGCCACGTCGCTCGAAGCCGCCGGCACGATCCACACCGAGATCATGGAAGCGTTCGTCAAAGCCGAGGTGATCGGCTGGGAGGACCTCGTCGCCTGCGGCGGCTACGTCGCCGCCAGGGACAAGGGCCTGCTGCGGATCGAGGGCCGCGACTACGCCGTCCAAGACGGCGATGTGATCACGATCAAGGTCTAGGCCTCGACAACTTCGACGATTCCGCTCGGCGCTTCCAGCAGCTCCACCGTCCGCCGCGCCGCCTCGGCGACGTGGATACGGGGCGGCTCCGGGCGGTCCTCCTCGTGGTAGGTACCAGGACCGTAGAAGGCGCCGTAGCGGAGGACGACGCCGCCGGCGTGGAGCACCATTCGCTCGTGTTCCTCGACCGAGGCGTGCGCCTCCCCCGGCAGGCGCCAGGCGATGCTCTGGGCGAGGAAGCGCGGCGCCTCGGCGGCCTGCGCCGCGGCGATCAGGTTGCAGGTCCCCTCGGTGCGGACGCGGGCGTTGTCGGCGGCTTTGGCCGAGATCTGCGTGGGGTCTGATGGCAGATCGGTCAGCTGGTGCATGACCAGCTCGGGAGCGAAGGCGACCACCACCTCGCGCAGCCGCTCGGCGTCGTAGACGTCGAGGACCACGGGCTCGGCTCCAAGCCCGCGCAGCATCTCCACCTTGGCCTCGCTCCTCGTCGTCCCCGCCACCGTGTGCCCCGCGCCGACCAGCAGCGGCACCAGCTGCCGCCCGATCGCTCCGCTCGCACCGGCCAGGAAGACACGCACGGATCGAACTTAGCGAACCGGGCTAGAGTCCTCCGCATGGAGGAACGGGCGCGGTTCCCGGACGTCGGCGCCAAGGCCGGCCACTACGAGAGCTTCTACCTCAAGGCCTGCGAGCCGGGGGGCGGGCGCGGGGTCTGGATCCGCCACACCGTCCACAAGCGCCCCGGGGCTGAGCCGAACGCGTCGATCTGGTTCTGCTCCTTCGACCGCGCGGCCGAGGGGCCGCGAGCTACGAAGGTGACGGTGCCGGCTTCGCAGCTGGAGGCGCCGGCCGGCGACTGGATCCGCGTCGCCGACGCCGAGATCGGCCCGGGCCGCGCCGAGGGGTCGGTGGACACCGAGGCCCTCAGCGCCGCCTGGTCGTTCAGGTTCGCCGGCGAGGCCGAGCCCTGCAAGTACCTGCCGGCCGACTGGCTCTACAGGGCGCCGCTGCCGAGGACGAAGTTCCTCGCGCCCTACCCGGACGCGCGCTTCGACGGCCGCCTCGAAATCGGCGACGAGGCGGTCGAGCTGAGCGGCTGGCCGGGGATGATCGGCCACAACTGGGGCTCCGAGCACGCCGAGCGCTGGGTCTGGCTGGAGGGCACCGGCTTTGCCGACGCTCCGGGCAGCTACTTCGACGCCGGCGCCGCCCGCGTCCGCCTCGGCTCCCGAACCAGCCCCTGGATCCCGTCGGGGATGCTGGTCCTCGACGGCGAGCCGCACCGGCTCGGCGGCCTCGGCGCGATCCGCTCCTCCCAGGTCGAGGAGCACCCGACCGTCTGCAGCTTCGTCCTCCCCGGCAAGGACGTCGTCGTCCACGGCCGCGTCAGCGCCCCGCAGAAGGACTTCGTCGGCTGGGTCTACGCCGACCCGAAGGGCCCCGAGCACCATACCGTCAACTGCTCGGTCGCCGACCTCGAGCTGACCGTCGAACGCCCCGGCCTGCCACCGCGCGAGCTGAGCCTCGCGGGCGGCGGCGCCTACGAGCTGGGGATGCGCGATGCGGACCACGGCATCCCGATCCAGCCCTACCCCGACGGCTGAACTGCATCAAATTTCCTACCTCCTGGGGTGGAAATTTGATGCAGTTCGGGGATGTCGGGCTATTTTTTCGTCACCACCTTTTCGAAGCTCATCCAGGTGTCGTAGCCGCCGAGCGCCGACTCGAGGTCGGTGCCGGTCACGTTGCTGGTGCCAGCGGTGCCGATCAGCCTGGCGCTGATGATGCGGGGGGTGACGCCGCGTTTCGTCACCACCACCTGCTTGAGGCGCCCTTGCACGCCGAGCTTGGCGCTGATCTCCGGGCCGCTGAATTCGAGCGTCCATCGGTGCAGGGGGCAGTAGTAGTCGTAGGGATCGGGGACGCCCTGCAGGTAGGGGATGGCCGGCCCCCCGAAGACGTTCTGGATGCTTTCCGTGTGGCCGCCGGAGCAGGCGGAGAAGAGGGTCTCGGCGATCTTGCCGTCGTAGGTGAGGACCTGGCCGCGGGTCTGGTCGGCCGCTTCGTCTGAGCTCGCGTACTCGCTTTCGAGGCCCCTGTACACCTGGCTGCGCGTGTCGGAGTAGAGGTCGAAGCCGTTGCCGCCGACCCCGGCGGTGAGGGCGAAGGAGCGCGAGGCGACCGCCTGGGCCTTCAGCTCGGCCATCGGCCAGGAGGGCGGCGACTCGTTCGGGATCACCCCTTTGACGTAGTTGTCGACGCTGAGCGCGTTGACCACGTTCAGCGAGCCGGCCTGGCTGTCGGTCGGCACCGTTTCCAGCGCCCCGCGGTAGGTGCCGTAGCCGGCGATCGCGACCGTCCCCGCCCCGGCCGCGCGCAACGTGCGCCCGCAGCCGGCGAGCGGCCTGCCGCCGGAGCTGCGCAGCTTCACCGTCTCGCCGACCCGATGCGCCTGGTAGCTCCGCTTCGGGTCGAGCCGCCGGCCGCAGGCGCTGGTGGCGCCGCTGAAGCCGACGTCGCCGTCTTCGATCCCCAGCAGCACCCGCACCACCCGCGTTCCCTGCAGCGTCCCAAGGCTGGTGCCGCTGTAGTAGTGGCCGAGGATGAAGCGGTAGCCCTTGCCGTGCAGGGCGTAGCCGTAGGCGCCGTAGGCGCTCATCCCGACGCCGTGGCCGAAGCCGCGCCCGTGGACGATCCAGCGGACGCTCGCCGAGGCGCTGAGCGGGTAGAGGGAGAGCAGGGCAAGCGCCGCCGCGCAGGCAGCGACCATGGCCCTGGTCTTGCGGGCGCCGATCCCGTTGATGGTCCTGGACATCTCCGAACCAACAGATTCAACGGAGAGGAGTAGCGGCCTGCATCGGCGGGGGCGTACCCTGGGCATAGACCGATTCGAGAGGAGGCTCCGATGGCGACGCAGACCGTAGAGGCGACCGACCACAAGCTCCTCGCCGCCGGCGAGTGGCAGGAGACCGGTATGTGGGACGAGGTGAAGAGCCCCTACGACGGCAGCGTCGTCGGCCGGGTCGCGCAGGCCGACGAAGCGCTGACCGAGCGGGCGATCGAGGCCGCGCACGAGGCCTTCCTCACCGCCGACTTCCCCCAGCACGAGCGGGCGAAAGTGCTCGACCGCGCCGCCGAGCTGGTCGCCGAGCGGGTGGAAGAGCTGGCGGCGACGATCGCCGCCGAGGCCGGCAAGCCGATCAAGACGGCCACGGTCGAGGCGCAGCGCTGCATCTCCACCCTCGAGTTCTCCTCGGTCGAGGCGCGCAAGCTGACCGGCGGCACGGTGCCGATGGACGCCGCCCCGGCCGGCGCCGGCAAGCTCGGGGTGATGCTGCGCGTGCCCTACGGGGTCGTCGGCGCGATCAGCCCCTTCAACTTCCCGCTCAACCTCGTCGCCCACAAGCTCGGCCCGGCGATCGCCGCCGGCAACGCGGTCGTCCTCAAGCCCGCCGGCCAGACGCCGATCTCGGCCCTGAAGCTGGCCGAGATCCTGGTCGAGGCGGGGCTGCCGCAGAACTGGCTCTCGGTCGTGCCGGGCCCCGGGTCGAAGGTCGGCAACAAGATCGTCGAGCACCCGCTGACCCGGGCGATCACCTTCACCGGCTCGGCGCCGGTCGGCTGGGACATCCGCTCCAAGGTTCCGCACAAGAAGGTCAACCTCGAGCTCGGCTCCAACGCGCCGCTGATAATCGATGCGGACGGCGACTGGGAAGCCGCCGCCGACAAAGCCCGGCTGCACGCCTTCTCGCACGCCGGCCAGAGCTGCATCTCGATCCAGCGCATCCTCGTCCACGAGTCGATCGCCGACGATTTCACCGCGCGGCTGGTCGCCAACGTCGAAGGCCTCACCGTCGGCGACCCGCTCGACGAGAGCACCGACGTCGGGCCGCTGATCACCCCCGACGACCGCGACCGCGTCAAGGCGTGGGTCGACGAGGCGGTCGAGGGCGGAGCGGAGCTGCTGATCGGGGGCGAGCTGGTCGATGAGGGACGCTGCCTGGCGCCGACGCTGCTGAAGGCGCCGCCGAAATCGGCCAAGGTCTGGTGCGAGGAGATCTTCGGCCCGGTGGCGACGATCGACACCTTCTCGGTCTTCGAGGAAGCGCTGACGATGGCCAACGACTCCAAGTTCGGCCTCCAGGCGGGCGTCTTCACGCGGGACATCGGCAAGGGCCTCGAGGCGGGGAGGACGCTCGAGTTCGGCGGCGTCCTCATCAACGAGGTCCCCACCTTCCGCACCGACCAGCAGCCCTACGGCGGCGTCAAGGACTCCGGCAACACCCGCGAGGGACCGGCTTATGCCGTCTACGAGCTGACCGAGGAGCGGTTTGTGACGCTGCAGGGCTGATGGAGGCCGGTGAGCTGCGAGGACTCCCGGTCCTCTGCTCCTGGAGCGGCGGCAAGGACTCGGCGCTGGCCCTGCACGAGGCGATGCGGGCCGGTGCCGAGCCGCGCTTGCTGGTCTCGATGATGATCGAGTCGGGCGAGCGCTCGCGCTCGCACGGGCTGAGCCGCGAGCTGCTGCTGGCGCAAGCCGAGGCGCTGGGCCTGCCGATCCGCTTCGGAGCCGCGAGCTGGGAGGGCTATGAGGACGAGCTGTGCCGGGTGATCGCGGTGGGAGCCGCCCAGCACGGCGCGCTCGCCGGCATCTTCGGGGACATCGACATCGAGAGCCACCGGGCCTGGGTCGAGCGGGTCGCGGACGAGGCCGGCGCGCGGGCGATCCTGCCGCTCTGGCAGCGCGACCGCCGGCAGCTGATGGACGATCTGCTCGGCACCGGGTTCGAGGCGGTGATCGTCGCGGTGCGCGACGGCGCCCTCCCTCCCGACCTCCTGGGAAGGACGATCGACCCGCCGCTGGTCGAGGAGATCGTCGCCGCCGGCGCCGACGCCGCCGGCGAGAACGGTGAGTACCACTCGGTCGTCGTCGATGGCCCGATCTTCCGCCGCCGCCTGCAGCTCGAGGTCGGCGAGCGCAGCCTGCGCGACGGCGTCTGGTTCCTCGACCTAGCGACGCAGCCAATCCGCTGCTAGCTAGGGGGACGGGAGGGGTTCTCCAGACACTCAACCACGAGCCATTGGCGAGTGGTGTCTGGAGAACCCCTCCCGTCCCCCTCTCAAACCGAGACCTCAGTCGTGCGGCCGCGCCATCCGCCGGTGGTCCAGCGCCTGCTCGAGAACCGCAGGCTCGACCCCCTGCTCGAGCGCGACCTCGCGCAGCGAACGCCCCGACTCGGCCGCGGCCTTGACGATGTCGGCGGCGCGGTCGTAGCCGATGTGGGGGTTGAGGGCCGTCGCCGTCGCCAGGGTCGCCTCGGCGTGGCGCTCGGTCATCTCTTCGTTTGCTTCGAGCCCGGCGACGCACTTCTCGTTCAGCAGGCGCGAGGCGCTCGCCAGCAGCTTGATCGAGTCGAGCAGGTTGCGGGCGATCAGCGGCACCCGCACGTTGAGCTCGAACTGGCCCTGGCTGCCGGCGACGGTGATCGCGGCGTCGTTGCCGATCACCTGGGCGGCGACTTGGATCACGACCTCCGGGATCACCGGGTTGACCTTGCCGGGCATGATCGAGGAGCCCTTCTGCAGCTCCGGCAGGCGCAGCTCGGCGAGGCCGGCGCGCGGGCCCGAGCCCATCAGCGCCAGGTCGTTGGCGATCTTGTTGAGCGAGACGGCGTAGACCTTGAGCGCGCCCGAGAGCTCGACCAGCGCGTCGCGGTTCCCCTGCGCCTCGAACGGATCGAGCGGGGCGGAGATCGCCAGGCCGGTGTCGGCGGCGAGCTTCTCGCGCACCTGGGCGGCGAACTCAGGGTGGGTGTTGAGGCCGGTGCCGGTGGCGGTGCCGCCGAGCGGGATCTGGCCGACCCGCCGCAGGGTCCCCTCGACCCGCTGGACGCCGAGCCGCACCTGTGCCGCATAGCCGCCGAACTCCTGGCCGAGGGTGACCGGGACCGCGTCCATCAGGTGGGTGCGGCCGGCCTTGACCACGTCGGCGAACTGCCGCGCCTTCTCTTCCAGGGCGGCCTCCAGCCCCCCCATCGCCGGCAGCAGGTCGCGGGTGACCTCGTCGAGCGCCGCCAGGTGCACGGCGGAAGGGAAGACGTCGTTGGAGGACTGGCCCATGTTGACGTGGTCGTTGGCGTGGGCCCCTTCCCCGGCGAGGTTGGCGATCACCTCGTTGGCGTTCATGTTCGAGGAGGTGCCGGAGCCGGTCTGGAAGACGTCGACCGGGAACTGGTCGTCGTGCTCGCCCTCGGCGATCGACTGTCCGGCGTCGGCGATCCGGTCCGCCAGGTCGGAGTCGAGCTTGCCGAGCCTGCCGTTGACCTCGGCCGCGGCACCCTTGATCCGGCCCAGCCAGCGCACCACCGGCACCGGCACCCGCTCGCCCGAGACGGGGAAGTTGTCTACCGCCTTGGTGGTCTCGCCACCCCACAGCTGCTCTGGCATGCGTCTCCTCAGGTTCAACCGTTGCTTTGACCGGCAGCGTATCCAGTCCTATATGCGCGGAAGAACGCGGGTGGGAGCGGCTGCTCGGCGGGCGCGTAGCGGGCGGCAACGGTGAGGCGCCGGAGCAGGTCGGAGTGGATGCCTTCGCTGTCGGCGGCGCCGCGCCGGGCGGCGCCGACCAGGTAGCCGAGCTCGAGCGCGGCGCGGTGGTCGCCTTCGCGCCCTTTCGTGTTCAGCGTCGTTGCAGCGTCGATCATCGCTTCGCCGACCCGCGCCAGGTCGCCCGGCTGCTGGTTCGTGGCGAGGCAGTCGCCGATCGGCGTCTCCCCCCCGAGCAGGACTTCACCCGGCGCGCCCTGCAGGGCTTTTTCGTAGGCCGCCGCCCCTTCCAAGCAGGCGACGGGCGTCGATTCGCCCTGGTTGCCGCAGCCGCCCGCGGCGACCGCAAGGCAGGCGAGGAGCGAGGCGGCGGCAAAACGCACCGCCGCATCCTATGGGCCGGCTCTAGTCCCCCGAGCCGTTCGGGGAGAGGCCGCCGGTGGTGGTCTGGGAGACGCCGCCGGAGGGGCCGGGCGCGGGCTTCGGCGCGGCCTTCTCCTTGCCGCGGGTGCTGGTCGTGATCCCGCTGAAGCTGACGGGGAAGACTTCGACCCAGGAGGCGAGCGTGTATTCCGGCGCGGGCGCGTGATTCCAGGAGAGATGGAGGTGGTTGCCGCAGCCGTGGCCGGCGTCGCCGTTGTAGCCGACCCAGCGGAAGGGCGCAATCGGGTGGTTCTGGGTCGGCTCGGCCCACAGCGCCAGGCGGGTGATCGCGTTCCAGGTCGAGTCGCATTTGCCGTCGCCGTTCAGCGGCACCAGGTCCACGGCGAGGCCGTTGTAATGGTCGGAGCCCTTGACGTGGCAGCGGTTGCAGCCGACGTGTTCGCCGTTCGGCAGCGGTCCCGAGTAGCCGTCGGTGACGTAGATCGGGTAGCGCTTGGCGATCCAGCGCAGATCGGGGAGGATGCGGCTGTCGACCATGTCGCCTTCTTCGTGCGGGACCGAGGCCGGGATCGGGACGATCCTCCCGGGCGCGTAGAGCAGCTTGGTCACCGGCAGCGGCGCCGCCTGCGAGTAGGCGCAGACGATCAGCAACGGGGCCAGTGAGAGGGCGAAGATCGCCAGGAAGCGGACCCACGCGTGGGCGAGGAGGCGGTGGCTCACCCCCGAGTTATCGGCTCTACGACACCGGTCCCTTGAATCCTCCCGCCGGAGAGCGAACTGCATCAAATTTCCCGCCTGGCAGGTAGGAAATTTGATGCAGTTCGGGCTGAGGGTGCCTGGCTAGGCAGCCAGATAGGGTTTCGCTCCATGCCGACTGTGCGTGAGGCGACCTTCGACCTGTTCCGCGCCCATGGGATGACGACGATGTTCGGCAACCCGGGCTCTACCGAGCTGCCGATGCTCGCCGACTTCCCGGCTGACTTCCGTTATGTCCTCGGCCTGCAGGAGGCGGTCGTGGTCGGGATGGCCGACGGCTTCGCCCAGGCCTCCGGCACGACGACCATCGTCAACCTCCACACCGCGCCGGGGGTCGGCAACGCGATGGGGGCGATCTTCAACGCCCAGGCCAACCACTCGCCGCTGCTGATCACCGCCGGCCAGCAGGCGCGCGCCCAGATCACCCTGCAGGCCAACCTGACCAACCGCGACGCGACGCGGATGCCGCACCCGCTGGTCAAGTGGTCCTACGAGCCGCCGCGGGCCGAGGACGTGCCGCTGGCGCTGGCGCACGGGGCGCACCTGGCGGGGCTGGCGCCGCGGGGCCCGGTCTTCGTCTCGCTGCCGATGGACGACTGGTACGCCGAGGTCGACGAGGCCGACGCGCGGGCGGCGATCGAGCGCAAGGTGACGGCGTGCGCCGTCGCTGATCCGGAGGCGGTGCGGGCGCTGGCCGCGCGCCTCGATTCCGCGCAGAACCCCGTCCTCGTCGCCGGCCCCGACGTCGACGCCGCCGGCGCCTGGGACCTCGCCGTCGCCCTCGCCGAGCGCCAGCGCCTGCCGGTCTGGGCATCGCCCGCGACCGGCGGCGTCCGCCTCGGCTTCCCCGAGAGCCACCCCAACTTCCGCGGCGTCCTGCCGCCGGCGATCGGCCCGGTCGGGCAGACGCTCGAGGGCCACGACCTGATCCTCGTCATCGGCAGCTCGGTCTTCCCCTACTACCCGCACATCCCCGGGCCGCTGCTGCCGCAGGGGGCGGGCCTGGTCGCGATCACCAGCGATCCCGACGAGGCGGTGCGGGCGCCGATGGGCGACGCGATCGTCGCCGACGTCGGGCTGACCCTCGGAGCCCTGCTGGAGGCGGTGCCAGAGTCCTCGCGCCCGGCGCCGGAGCCGAATCCGGGACCGCAGGAAATCCCCGCCTCCGATCCGCTCAACTCCTCGACCGTCCACACCGCCCTCGCAGAGGCGCTGCCCGAGGACGCGATCGTCGTCCTCGAGTCCCCCTCGAGCACGCTGGCGCTGCGCAACCAGCTCCGCATCTCCCGCCCGGGCAGCTACTACTTCAGCGCCGGCGGCGGACTCGGCTTCGGCCTCGCCGCTTCGGTCGGGGTGCAGCTGGCCCAGCCGGACCGGCCCGTCGTCTGCGTCCTCGGCGAGGGCTCGGCCCAGTACGCGATCACCGCCTTCTGGAGCGCCGTCGCCTACAACGCGCCGGTCACCTTCCTCGTCCTCCAGAACCAGGAGTACGCGATCCTCAAGTGGTTCGCCGAGGTCGAGCAGGTGAACGCCGCGCCGGGCCTCGACCTGCCGAAGCTGAACGTCGCCGCCGTCGCCGAAGGCTACGGGGTGAAGGCGCAGCGGGCCAAGGACCGCGACGAAGTCGCCGGGGCGCTCAGCGCCGCGCTGGCCTCCTCGCAGCCGGAGCTGGTCGAAGTCCCGGTGGCGCCGGGGATGTCGCTGTTCTAGGCGATGGTCAGTAACCCGGACAGGTTGGGGAGGACCGGGGGGATGCTCGGCGGAGCAACAGCGGGGAGGCTCCGGCGAGCATCCCCCCGGTCCTCGTAACGTAGGCGGATGTTCCTTCGTCAGAGAAGCCGTTCGGTCCTGGCGCCGCCGAGTCAGGCGGTTGCAGATCGAGCCCCCGATTCGCTGGCGCAGGGAGTGGACGGGAAGCTGCGTCGAGATCTGGAACAGCTACTGGGACCCGACCGTGTCCTGCACCGGGTCAGCGACCTCGTCGCCTACGCCTCCGACGCCAGTCCCTACCGGTTCTTTCCGCAGGCCGTGGTCGAGGCGCGCGACGCCGGCGACGTGGCGAAGGTGCTGCGCTTCGGGCGCGAACGCGGCATTCCGGTCACCTTCCGCGCCGGCGGCACCAGCCTCAACGGCCAGGGACAGAGCGACGGCATCCTCGTCGATGTCCGCAAGCACTTCGGCGGGGTGCGGGTCGAGGACGACGGCGCCCGGGCGCGGGTGAAGCCGGGGACGGTCCTCGGCCATGCCAACCGCGTCCTTGCGCCGCACGGCCGCAAGCTCGGTCCCGACCCGGCCAGCACCGACGTCTGCACGGTCGGCGGCGTCGTCGCCAACAACTCCGGCGGGATGCGCTGCGGCGTCACCAAGGACTCCTACTCGACCGTGCGCGAGCTGACCTTCGTCCTGCCTTCCGGGATGAAGATCGACACCGGCGCGCCCGGCGCCGCCGGGGAATTCGCCGCCGCCGAGCCCGAGCTCGCCGCCGGCCTGGAAGCGATCCGCGACGAGATCCGCGCCGACGCCGAGCTCGCCGAGCGCATCCGCCGCAAGTTCGCAATCAAGAACACGACCGGCTACCGCCTCTGCGCCTTCCTCGATGCCGACGAGCCGCTGGAGATCTTCCGCCGCCTCCTCGTCGGCTCCGAGGGCACGCTCGCCTTCGTCGCCGAGGTCGTCTTCGAGACGGTGCCGGTGCCGCCGGTCACCACCACCGCCTGGATCCACTTCCCGGGAATCGACGAGGCGATCGCGCCGGTGCAGGACCTGGTCGCCTCCGGCGCCACCGCGGTCGAGCTGATGGTCGCGCCGGCGCTGATCACCGCCGCTTGGAACATGGTCGGGGCGCCGCAGGAGTGGAAAGAGCTGCCGCCGGAGTCTGCCGTGCTCCTGGTCGAGTTCGGCGGCGAGGACGGGGGCGACCTGGCCGCCCAGGTCCTCCGGGCCGAAGCGATCCTGCGCTCGCACGAGACGATCCGGCCGGTCGCCTTCACCCAGGACCTGGAGGAGATCGAGCTCGCCTGGCGGGTGCGTGAGGGTCTGCACGGGCTGATCGGGCGGGTGCGGCCGGAGGGGACGGCGCTGATCGTCGAGGACGTCTGCGTGCCGCCCGACCGCATCGCCGAGGGGGCGAAGGATCTGCAGGCGCTGCTGGCGGAGTACGGCTTCCTCCCCGGAGTCGCCGGCCACGCCTCGGCCGGGAACCTGCACTTCATGCTGACCCCGGACTTCGCCAAGCCGGAGGACCTCGAGCGCTACGAGGCGTTCATGGGCGGCCTGGTCGAGCTGATCGTCGGCAAGTACGACGGCTCGCTCAAGGCCGAGCACGGGACCGGGGTGAACATGGCCCCTTACGTGGAGCGCGAGTGGGGGGAGAAGGCGACCGAGCTGATGTGGCGGGTGAAGGGGCTCGCCGACCCGGACGGGGTGCTCTCCCCCGGCGTCGTCCTCAGCCGCGACCCGGGCGTCCACCTGCGCAACCTGAAAACGACGCCGGCGATCGAGGACTGGGGCGGCGCGACGACCTGCGTCGAGTGCGGCTTCTGCGAGCCGGTCTGCCCCAGCCGCAATCTGACGACGACGCCGCGGCAGCGGATCGTGCTGCGGCGCGAGATGGCGCGCCAGCCCGAGGGCTCGCCGGTCCAGCGGGCGCTGCTCGCGGAGTACGCGTACGACGCGCTCGAGACCTGCGCCACCGACGGCTCCTGCCAGCTCGCCTGCCCCCTGGGGATCGACACGGGACGGATGGTCAAGGAGCTGCGGACGGCGCAGCATGGGGAGCGGGCGGAAAAGGCGGCGGTGGCGGTGGCGAAACGCTGGGGGGTGGTCGAACGGCTCTCGCGGGGGGCACTGCGGATCGGTGGGCCGTTGGTGCGACGGACGAAGCGCGGGAAGGGGTTGCCGGGACCGGCCGCGGGAGGGGGAGCGGGTGACCCCCTCCAGACACCGCTCGCCAATGGCTCGCGGTTGAGTGTCTGGAGGGGGTCAC
>DASSTG010000034.1:0-130827 GCA_035708105.1 Solirubrobacterales bacterium
ACGCCCACTCCTGGCCCACCTCAGCAGAGCGGGCGCGATCGATGCCATCCTTCCTGCGCTACTACAACCGGCGCAGGCCCCACAGCTCCTTAGGAGACCGGCCGCCGATCAGCCGTGTTCACAACGTCCGTGGGTAGGACACCTAGCGCACGCCGGGGTGTCTTACAGCTGAAGGATCTGGGAGGTACAAGTCGGTTCCGCACCTCGGGCAGACCTGGACGTAGAGCTTTAGGGGTTTGCCGCAGGTCGGGCACTGGCGTTCGGGTTCGTCCTTGTCGACGCGGTAGAGGATCACCGCGATCAGCCCCAGCGGCGGGATTACCGTCCCGATCACGAGCCAGATGAAGAACGAGCTGCCCTTGGCGCGGCCGATGATGGCCGTGGCAAGCCCGAAGAAGAAGGCGATGACCAGGTATTCCACGGAGCCATTCTTGCGCGAACTCGCGCTCAGATCAGCGGCTTGGGATGGCCGATCGAGCCGACCTCGGCGGTGTCGCGGCGGAAAGGCAGGCCGGCGGTCCAGTCGAGCACGGCGCGGACCTTGCGGGCGGTGCCCGGGATTTGGCTCATGTGGTAGGTCCGCGCCATCCACCAGGCGGGGAAGCCGCGGAAGGTGCGCTCGCCGAGCCGGCCGACGGCCTTGTAGCGGCCGAGGTTGACGAAGCTCGCTTCGCTGCGGTACTCGAACGGCTGCGGCGAGCCAATCCCGAGCTCGGCGGCGATGTTGCGGGCGGCGACCGGGCCCTGCCGGACCGCGTGCTGCGCGGTCGGCGGACAGGTGCCGCCGCGCGGGTCGGGGGCGGCGGCGCAGTCGCCGATCGCCCAAACCGAGTCCATGCCCTGGACGCGGAGGTGGTCGTCGACCGGCACCCGGCCGCGCTCGTCGAGCGGCACGTTCAGCTCCGAGAGGATCGGCTGCGCCTTCACCCCGGCGGTCCAGACGACGGTGCGGGTCGGCAGCACCTCGCCGCCTGAGAGGCGGGCGCTGTCGGCGCCGACCTCCTCCAGGGTCGTCTGCAGGCGGATGTCGATGCCGCGTCCCCGCAACTCCCGCAGCGCGTAGTCAGCGAGCTCGCGGTCGATCTCCGGCAGCACCCGGTCGGTCGCCTCGACCAAGACCCAGCGCATCCCGTGCAGGCGGGCGCGCGGGTAGTTGTCCATCGCGTCGGCGGCGAAGTCCTGCAGCTCGGCCAGCGCCTCGAGGCCGGCGTAGCCGCCGCCGACGAAGACGTAGGTGAGAAGTTCTTCGCGCCGCGCCGGGTCGTCGGTCGCGTTCGCTTCCTCCAGGGTCTCGATCAGGTGGTTGCGCAGGTAGATCGCGTCGGCCAGGCTCTTGAAGCCGACCGCGTGCTCAGCCAGTCCGGGAACGGGCAGCACCCGCGAGACCGAGCCGAGCGCCAGCAGCAGCTGGTCATACGGCAGAACCTCGGTCTGGCCGTACTTGGCCCGCAGCGTCACCGTCTTGCGCTCGGGGTCGTGGCCGACGATCGCGCCGATCCGCAGATAGGTCCGCTTGAGAATCTCCCGCAGCGGCGTCACCACGTGCCGCGGCTCCAGCGTGCCGGCGGCTGCCTCGGGCAGAAACGGCGTATACAGCGCGAAGTTCGTCTCGTTGACCAAGGTCAGCCGAGCCGACTGCTTCGGCATCGCCCGCTCCAGCTCATGCGCCGCCGCCGCACCGCCGAAGCCACCGCCCGCGATAAGCACGTTCCAGGCCATGACCCCAACCTAGCACGCTTGTAACAGATTGTTACAAAGTGCTGAGAGTCACTAGCTCGACCGTAAGAATGGTGTCGGACCGGCGGGAGCCTCTCCAGACACCACTCGCCAATGGCTCGTGGTTGAGTGTCTGGAGAGGCTCCCGCCGGTCCTCTACAACCGTTCGCGGATGAGTCGACTCACTTCGCCGCCGTCGGCTCGGCCTTTGGTCTCGCGCATGACGGCGCCGACTAGGGCGCCGATCGCCTTTTGGTTGCCGCTGCGGATCTGCTCGACGGCGGCGGCGTTGTCAGCCATCGCCTTCTCGACGATTGCCTCCAGCTCGCTTGAATCGGACATTTGGGCCAGCCCCTCGCGCTCGACGATCGCCGCCGGGTCGCCGCCCTCGGCGACCAAGGCCGCGAGGACGGTCTTGCCACTGCCGTGCGAGACCTTCTTGTCCTGGACTAGTGCGATGAGGGCCGCCAGGGATTCGGGCGTGACCCTCGAGCCGCTGGCGCCGCCCTCCACCTCGGCCTGCCGCAGGGCCGCTGCCAGCTCGCCGGTCACCCAATTGGCGACTACTTTGGGCTCGGCGCCATCCGCCGCGGCAAGCGTGCTCTCGAAATAGTCCGCGGTCTCGGGGTCGCTCGCCAGCGTCAGCGCCACGTCGGGTGCCAAGCCCAGCTCGGCCTGGTAGCGCTCGATCCGTGCCGCCGGCAGCTCCGGCAGCGCCTCGCGCGCTTCGCGCAGCATCTCCTCGGTCGGCGCCAGAGGGACCAGGTCGGGCTCCGGGAAGTAGCGGTAGTCGTGCGCCTCCTCCTTCGAGCGCAGCGGGGTCAGGGCGCCGCTCGCCGGGTCGAAGTGGAGGGTCTCCTGGGTCACCGCCCCCCCCGCTTCAATCAGCTCGCGCTGGCGGGCCAGCTCGGCTTCCATACCGCGCTGGAGGAAACGGAAGCTGTTCATGTTCTTCAGCTCGGTCTTGGTCCCGAGCTGCTCGCTTCCGGCCGGGCGGACCGAGACGTTGGCGTCGACGCGCAGGCTTCCCTCCTCCATGTTGACGTCGGAGACGCCGAGCTGGCGCACGGTCTCGCGCAGGAGCCGTGCCCACTCGGCCGCTTCGGCGGCGCCGCGCAGGTCGGGCTCGGTGACGATCTCGACCAGCGGCGTGCCGCCGCGGTTGAAATCCACCAGGGAGGCGCCGGAGCCGTGAATGCGGCCCGAAGAGCCGACGTGGATCATCTTCGCCGCGTCCTCCTCGAGGTGAGCACGGTGGATGCGGATCTCCCCCAGCCTGCCGTTGCTGGCGATCGGAATGTCGTACTGGCTGATCTGGTAGGCCTTCGGGCTGTCGGGATAGAAGTAGTTCTTGCGGTGGAAGATCGAATGGGGCGCGATCTCGCACTCGAGCGCCAGGCCGATCTGCAGCGCGTAGCGGATCGCCTGCTCGTTTGGCACCGGCAGCACCCCCGGGTGGGCGAGGCAGACCGGGCAGGTGTGGACGTTCGGCTCGTCGCCGAAGGAGAGCTCGCAGCCGCAGAACATCTTCGTCCTGGTCGCCAGCTGGACGTGGATCTCCAGCCCGATCACCGCCTCGAGCTCAGCCATCGCCGCCTCCCTGCAGCCAGGGAATCAGGGGCCGGTGCTCGCGGTCGAACCCGATCTCCTGTTCGAGCGCGTGGGCGGCGTCGAGCAGGCGCTGCTCGGCGAAGGCCGGAGCGGCGATCTGGAAGCCGACGGGCAGCCGCGGGCCGCCTCCTTCCGGCTCGGCGAGGCCGGCGGGGATCGAAATCGCGGGGATGCCGGCGAGGCTCATCGGCACCGTGAAGAAGTCGTTCATGTACATCGCCAGCGGGTCGTCGGCCTTCTCCCCCAGCTCGAAGGCGACCGAGGGCGCGGTCGGGGTGACGACGAAGTCGACCTCGGCGAAAGCGCCGTCGAAGTCCTGCGCGATCCGCGTCCGCACTTTCTGCGCCTGGCCGTAGTAGGCCTCGTAGTAGCCGGAGGAGAGCGCGTAGGTGCCGAGCATGATCCGCCGCTTCACCTCGGCGCCGAAGCCCTCCGACCGCGTCGTCTCGTACATCTCGATCAGGTCGCCGTCGCCGCCTTGGCGCATTCCGTAGCGGACGCCGTCGTAGCGGGCGAGGTTGGAGGAGGCCTCGGCGGGGGCGATCACGTAGTAGGCCGAGATGCCGTGCTCGGCGCTCGGGAGCGAGACCTCGGCGACCTCTCCCCCCAGCTCCTCGATTCTCGCCAGGGTCCGCTCGAAAACCCCGCGGACGCCGGCGTCGACCGCGTCGCGCGCGAGCTCGGCGGGGACCCCGAAGCGCAGCCCGGAGAGGTCCTCGCGGTCGGGCAGGGAGACGCCGCCCTCGAGGCCGACCGAGGTCGAGTCGCACGCGTCCCTGCCCTGGAGGATGCCCAGCAGCAGCGCCGCGTCGCTGACGGTCCGGGTCAGCGGCCCGCACTGGTCGAGGGAGGAGGCGAAGGCGATCATCCCGTAACGGGAGATCGCGCCGTAGGTGGGCTTGAGGCCGACGATGCCGCAGAAGGCGGCGGGCTGGCGGATCGAGCCGCCGGTGTCGGTGCCGATCGCCCACGGCGCCAGCCTGCCGGCGACGACCGCCGCGGAGCCGCCGGAGGAGCCGCCGGGAACGCGCTCGCGGTCCCACGGGTTCAGCACCGGTCCGTAGGCGGAGTTCTCGTTCGAAGAGCCCATTGCGAACTCGTCCATGTTGGTCTTGCCGAGGAGGCGCACCCCGGCATCGGTGAGCCGCTGCACGGCGGTCGCCGTATAGGGCGGCCGGTAGCCCTCGAGGATGCGCGAGCCAGCCGTGGTCTCGATGCCCTCGGTGCAGAAGATGTCCTTGACGGCGACCGGCATCCCGGCCAGCGGCCCGTCCCCCTGGCCCGCGCAGCCCGGGGCGCCGGGGCGAGCGCGCCAAAGGTAGGCGTTCAGCTCGTCGCCGGCCGCGGCCGCGGCCCAGGCCGCGAAGTACTCGTCGGCAGAGACCGCTCCCGAGGCCAATGCCTCACGGGCCTCGAGGGCCGTCAGGTCGAGCAGGTCGGTCATCTATTCCGCCTGCGGGGAAGGGACACGGAAGGCGCCGTCCTGCGGTTCGGGCGCCTGGGAGAGCACGACGTCGCGCGGCCAGCTGGGCCGCGGCTCGTCGGCCCGCAGCACGTTCTGCAGCACGACCACGTGCGAGGTCGGCTCCACCCCCTCCAGATCGAGGCTGCCGATCCGGTCAACATGCTCGAGGATCCCCGACAGCTCCCCCACCATCGTCTCCACCTCCTCCTCGGAAAGCCGAAGGCGAGCGAGCCCCGCCACATGCAGCACCTGTTCCTTGTCGATCATCCGCGGCGATTCTAAGGGTGTCGGGAGGGGGTTGAACGGCTTGTACTTTTTCCCTGGCGGGATTGGCGGCCAGCTGGAGCCGCTCCTGGAAAAAGTTGAGAGAAACCCCCTCCCGACACCCTTCCTGGCTGCCCAGCCAGTATCGTGCCCTCCCGATGCAGGGTCCACGCGCCGAGAGATTCGTCGTCTTCAACCTGCGCCTGCTCGCCGTCACCTTCGCCGTCGTCGGCGTCCTCTTCATCGCCGTGCCGAGCGGAGTCCTCGACGTGATCTCCGATGTCGGCGAATGGTTCGGCAACCACAACCGGGCGCCCCACACCCAGGAGGACCTCTGGCTGGCCCTCGGCTTCGCCTACATGGTCGTGATCACCGGCATCTGCCTCGTCGCCCAGGCCGACGTCGTCCGCTACCGGCCACTGCTGCTCGTGCTCGCCGCCGGCAAGACCGCCTCCTCGCTCGGCTCGCTCGCCTTCTTCGTGATCGACGGACAGGTCTTCATCTACCTCTTGAACTTCCTCGTCGACGGCTTCCTGGCGCTGCTCTCGCTCTACCTCTGGGTCCTGGCGGGACGCGTCGGCCGCCCCGCGGCGCCCGGCTGAAGGCGCGCGCCAGGGCTCCCGGCCGCTGAGCAGCGCACCCTGAGCGCGATCTGCGCGGCGATGGCGCCGGGGATCGACGGCCTGCCGGCGGCCGAGCGCGACGTCGAGGTCGCCGGGCCGGTGGCCGACTTCCTCCGCTCGGTCCCGCCGCCGGTGCTGCTGCGGCTGCGCCTCGGCCTACGCGCCTTCGAGTGGCTGCCGTTCCCCTGGCGCTTCAGCCGCCTCGAGCCTGAGGCCGCGGCGGACTTCCTCCGCCGCCTCGAGCGCTCGCGCTTCCCCCTCCACCACGACCTGCTGCTGATGGCGAAGCTGTTCTCGACGCTCGGCTACGCGGTCGTGCCGGCGGTGGAAGCGAGGGTCGGCGCCGAGGTCAGCTGCGCGCTCGCCGACGGCTCGCTGCCGGAGCCGGCGGGATCGCTCGGCGACCTCGAGCCGCGGGGCGAGGGCGAGGAATGCGACGTGGCGATCGTCGGCTCCGGCGCCGGCGGCGCCGTCGCCGCGGCGACGCTGGCCGAGGCGGGGCTGGACGTGCTCGTGCTCGAGGCCGGCGACCACCACGACCGCGACAACTACCCCGCCGAGCGGCTGCGGGCGGTGACCGAGCTCTACCGCGACGCCGGCATGACGATCGCCGCGGGGCAGCCGCCGATCCCGGTGCCGGTGGCGAAGACCGTCGGCGGCACCACCGTGATCAACTCCGGCACCTGCTTCCGGGCGCCCGCGGAGGTGCTGGCCGCCTGGCGGAGCGAGCACGGGATCGTCTGGGCGGGGGCGCTGGACGACGACTACGCCGAGGCGGAGGAGTTCCTGCGGGTGACCCGGCTCGACCCCGAGCGGATGGGCCGCAACGGACAGCTGGCGATGGAGGGAGCGGCGGCGCTGGGCGCCAGCTCCGCCCCGATCTCCCGCAATGCCGGCAATTGCGTCCAGTGCAGCTCCTGCCCCTACGGCTGCGCGATCGACGCCAAGCGCGGCATGCACGTCAGCTACCTGCCGCGCGCGGTTGCCGCCGGGGCGCGGCTGCGGGCGGGCGTCGAGGCGCAGCGGGTCCTGGTTGAGGGCGGCATCGCGGTCGGGCTCGCCTGTTCGGCCCGCGAAGCCAACGGCCGCCACCGCTCCTTCACCGTCCGCGCCAGGCGGGCGGTGATCGCCGCCGGTGGGGCTCTCGGCACCCCCGAGCTGCTCCTCCGCTCCGGCCTCGGCGGCTCACAGGTCGGCCGCAACTTCCACATCCACCCCGCCTGCTGGGTCGGCGCCCGCTACGCGGAGGAGGTGCGGGGCTGGGAGGGCGTGATGCAGAGCTTCTACGTCGACGAGTGGGAGCCGCAGGGGGTACTGCTGGAGGCAACCTTCACGCCGCTCGCGTTCGGGGGCGCCTGGCTGGTCGGGACCGGCGCCGAGCACCAGCGGGCGCTGCTGGACTTCGGCCACGTCGGCTCGATCGGCGTCCACCTCTCTGACCGCTCGCAGGGCCGCGTCGCGCTCGGCAACGACGGCGCCTTGCGCGCCTCTTACAAGCTGAGCCGAGAGGACGCCGACCGGATCGCCTTCGGGATCGCCCGAGCCGCCGAAGTCCACTTCGCCGCCGGCGCCACCGAGGTCTATCCGAACATCCCCCGCTTCGGAGTGCTGAAGCGGGGTGACCTGGCGGCCTTCGAGGCGGCGCGCCTGCGGCCCTCCGAGCTGCGGCTCGAGGCCTTCCACCCGATGGGAACGGCGCGGATCAGCACCGACCCGCGGCAGGGGGTCTGCGCCCCCGACGGCTCCGTCAGGGGCACACAGGGCCTCTACGTCGCCGACGCCTCGCTCTTCCCCACTTCGGTCGGCGTCAACCCGATGATGACGATCATCGCCTTCGCCAAGCAGGTCTCACGGGCCATCGCCGAGGCAGGCGTCAGCTCGCGGGAGGCGGCGGGGGCGGCGGCGACGGCGGCGTAGACGAGGGGGGCGGCGTGGCGGAAGTCGGCGGCTGCTGCGGCGGCGTGCCGCCGGCCGCCGGCCCACCGGGCCCGCCCCGGCCGCCACCGAGGCGATCGCCGATCTCGCCGAAGCTCGCCCCTTCTTCCTGCATCGCGCGGTAGCCGCCGTAGGCGACACCGGCGGCGGCGATCAGGCCGAGGAAGATCCCGACCGCGGGGCTGACGTCGACCGAGACGCCGGGGAAGCTGCCGGCGCTCGGCGTGTCGATGATCCGGTAGAGGATCAGCAGCACCGAGATGCCGCCGAGGATGGCGACGATGGAGTTCATCGAGACCGGCGGCTCGATCAGGGCGTCGCTGAGCTCGATCGTCACAGCCGCGACCGTCACGATCACCGTCAGCAGCAGGAAGAGGTCGATCAAGCTGAAGGCTTCCCAGGCGTCGCCGCCACCGCTCGCCGTGCCGACGAAGGCGCCGCCGTTGACCGACACGTCAACGCTGTACCAGTCGAAGAACATGAAGATGAAGAGCAGGACCGCCGCGACACCCGCGATCTTCTCCCCAGTGCTGAGCCTGTCGACGTCCATCTCTCCTCCTAGGTGGGGGTGCGCGTCCCTATTCGTGATCGTCGGCGATAACCCTCTGTCGGGCCGCCTGCAGGGTATTCCGCAGAAGCATCGCAATGGTCATCGGGCCCACCCCGCCCGGGACCGGCGTGATCGCCGCCGCCAGCTCGGCAGCGGCCTCGTAGTCGACGTCGCCGACCAGGCCCTCGTCAAGGCGGTTGACGCCGACGTCGATCACCACAGCGCCGGGCTTCACAGCCTCGGCGCCGAGCAGGCGCGGCACCCCGACCGCGGCGACCAGCACGTCCGCCCGGCGGCAGACGGCATCGAGGTCGCGGGTCCGAGAGTGGCAGACGGTCACCGTCGCGTTCGCCGCCAGCAGCAGCCGCGCCACCGGCACCCCGACCAGCTTCGAGCGGCCGACGACCACCGCCTCGGCGCCCTCGAGCTCGACTCCCTCGTGGCTGAGCAGCTCCATCACCCCGGCGGGGGTGCAGGGGACCAGGCCCGGCGACCCGTGGGCGAGCATCCCGGCGTTGACCGGCGTCAGACCGTCGACGTCCTTGCACGGGTCGATCGCGGCGACGACCGCGTCCTCTTCGATGTGGGCGGGCAGCGGCAGCTGGACGAGGATGCCGTCGACCGCCGCGTCCTCGTTCAGCTCGCGGACGAGATCGAGCAGCTCCTCCTCGCGGATCGAGGCCTCGGGTTCGTGGTGGATCGAGCGCATCCCCACCTCCTCGGTGTTGCGCCGCTTCATCCCCACGTAGACCTGCGAGGCGGGGTCTTCGCCGACCAGCACCGTCGCCAGCCCGGGCACCCGCCCACTCTCCTCCTCGTAGGCGGCGACGTCGACCTTGACCCGCTCCCGCACCGCGGCGGCCACGGCTTTGCCGTCGATCACCCGCGCGGCCACTGTGTCAGCGCCTCCGGATCGGGGCGTAGTCGGCCATCAGCTTGCGCTCGGAGCCGTCGCCGGAGAAGCGGACGACGACCACCCCGCCGGGCTCGACCCCGGTGACGACGCCGTCGCCGAAGCTGGCGTGGACGACGTCGTCGCCGGTCTGCAGCTCCAGCGCCGGGCCGGGATCGACGGCCTGCGCCGGCGTCACCTCGGCGGCGACCGAGGTGCTCCAGCTGGTGCCGAGGCTGCGGGCGGCGGTCGAGTGGCTCTCGGTCAGCTCGCTCGGCAGCTCGTCGACGAACCGCGATGGCAGGTTGTGCTCGGCCCGGCCGAACAGCCGCCGCTCGCGCGCCCAGGTCATGTAGAGGCGTTTGCGGGCGCGGGTGATGCCGACATAGCAGAGCCGCCGCTCCTCTTCTTCGCCCCCCTCTTCGAGCGCGCGCATGTGGGGAAAGGCGCCCTCCTCGCAGCCGACGATGAAGACCGTGTCGTACTCGAGGCCCTTGGCGTTGTGCAGGGTCATCAGCGTCACCAGCTCCCGCTCGGAGGCGAGCGCGTCCTGCTCGGTGTAGAGCGAGATCTGCTGCAGGTACTCCTGCAGCGGCGAGACCTCGCTCTCCCCCTCCCGCTCGCGCTCGATGTCGAACTCGGCGGCGCCGCCGATCAGCGTTTCCAGGTTTTCGCCGCGCCCCTCGGCCTCGATCGTCCGCTCCGACGCCAGCGCATCGAGATAGCCGCTCTCGCGCAGGACCGCCTCCATCAGAGTCGCCACCGGCCCTTCTTTTTCTGCCCGTTCCCGCAGCCCGGCCATCGTCTCGTAGAAGCGGGAGACGGCCTTGATCGCGGCGCCGGAGAGGCCCGGCACCTCCTCGACCCGCTCGATCGCCTCCCAGACCGTGAGCCCGGTGGTGTTGACGTGTGAGGCGATCCGGCTCTGGGTGGTGTTGCCGATTCCCCGGCGGGGCGAGTTGACGACGCGGGAGAAGGAGACGAGGTCAGCCGGGTTGGCGAGCAGGCTGAGGTAGGCGATCGCGTCCTTGATCTCGGCCCGCTCGTAGAACTTGGTGCCGCCGATCACCTGGTAGGAGATGTCGAAGCGCTGCAGCGTGTCCTCCAGCACCCGGCTCATCGCATTGGTCCGGTAGAAGACGGCGACCTCGGAGCGGGGGACCGACTCCTCCTCTTCCAGCCGTTCGATCTCGCCTGCGACCCAGCGCGCCTCCTGGTGCTCGTCGGTCAGCTCGTTGAGCTGGACCTTCTCGCCCTCCTCGCCTTCGGACCAGAGCTGCTTCGGCCGCCGCTCGCGGTTGCGCTCGACCACGGCGTTGGCGGCGGAGAGGATCGTCTGGGTCGAGCGGTAGTTCTGCTCGAGCTTGACGATCTCAGCGCCCGGAAAGTCGCGGTCGAAATCGAGGATGTTGGAGACGTCGGCGTGGCGGAACCCGTAGATCGACTGGTCCTCGTCGCCGACGACCATCAGATTTCCGTGCTCGGAGGCGAGCAGCTGCAGCAGCCGGTACTGGGCGTGGTTGGTGTCCTGGTACTCGTCGACGAGGACGTGGCGGAAGGTGCGGCGCCAGCGCTCGCGGACGTCGTCGAAGAGCTCGATCACGTTGACGGTGCGGACGAGAAGGTCGTCGAAGTCCATCGCGTTGGCTTCGCGCATCCGTTTCTCGTAGAGCGGGAAGGCTTCGGCGACGATCTCCTCGAATTCGCCGGCGGCGGCATCGTTGTAGGAGTCGGAGTCGATCAGCTGGTTCTTGGCGCCGGAGATCCTGGCGTGGATCGCCCGCGGCGGGAACCGTTTCGGGTCGGCCCCGAGCTCGGTCAGGCAGCGTTTCAGCATCCGCAGCGAGTCGGCTTGGTCGTAGATCGTGAAGCCCTTCGAGTAGCCGAGCCGCTCGGCATCGACGCGCAGCATCCGCGCGCAGGCCGAGTGGAAGGTGGTCACCCACATCGCCCGCACCGAGCGGCCGACCAGCTGGCCGACCCGCTCGCGCATCTCCGCCGCGGCTTTGTTGGTGAAGGTGATGGCGAGGATGTCGCCCGGCCGCGCCTCACCGGTCGCCAGCAGGTAGGCGATCCGGTGGGTGAGGACGCGGGTCTTGCCCGAGCCGGCGCCGGCAAGGACCAGCAGCGGCCCCTGGCCGTGCTCGACCGCCTCGCGCTGGGGGCCGTTGAGGCCGCCGAGCAGTCGCTCGACCCGGTCGCTGCCGGGCTCGGTCGGCGCCGCCGGCGGCTGCGAGGAGGCGTCGTCCGGCGTCTCGAACTGCTCCTGGAGGCTCACCCGCCGAGCATAGCCAGGCGCTCGGCGGGGTCTTCGGCTCCAGGGCCGCTACTCGCAGCCTTCGCTGATTTCGCCGATCTCTCTGAAGTTGTTTTCGCTCGCCAGGCTCTCGAGCTCGCTTTTAGAGAGTTCTTCGATCCCTTCGACGATGCAGCGGGCGACCCGCGGCTTGACGTTTGGATCTTCTTCGATCGGTTTGGCGAACGCGTTCACGAGGCTTTTGAAATCGAACTTGGCGAAGCCGGTGAATTCGTCGAGCTTCCAGCTCCCGTCTTCTTCGACCAGGGCGACTTCCAGCGTCTGCCCGTCGAGATTCCCGCCATGGAAGTCGGCGTTGGCGGTCGCCTTTTCGCCCGCTACTTCGACATTGGTGACGTTGACCGAATCGGGCTGATGTCTTTCATGCTTCGCATTTTCTTCGCATGCCTTTTCGGCTTCCTTCCCGCTGCTCCCCGACGTCTGTTCCATGAAGGCCAGCGTCTGAGTTTCGCCGCACACGGCCGGGTCGTTGCTGGTGGCGGCCATTTCGATCGTGGTGGTGATCTTGGCTTCGCCGCTTTCGCCGCCGCCGCAGGCGACAAAGACAAGGCTGAGAGCGACAGCCGGCAGAGCGAACAGCAGAGCGAGTCGCGGCTTTTTCACAAAAGGCCTTTCGAATGGACGACGATGCCGGCGCAACTTACCGCAATCGTGGGGACCTCAACCGCCGGCCGAGGAGCGGCCTTTGCGCGGCTCGATCTTCGCCACCTCGGCCGACGGGCCGTTGCCGCCGTCGAGCCGGGCCAGCCGCTGCTCGACCTCGGCGATCCGCTCCGAGAGGGCCTTGATCGCGTCGGCGATCGGGTCCGGGAGATGGATCCAGTCCGCATCGGGTCCTTCGACCCGCTTGCCTTCGAGCTTCACCGGGTGGCCGGGGTTGCCCACCACCGTCGCGCCGGGCGGCACGTCCTCGACGACGACGGTGTTGGCGCCGATCTTCGCCCCGTCGCCGACCGCGATCGGACCCAGGAGCTTGGCCCCGGAGCCGACGGTGACGTTGTCGCCGAGGGTCGGGTGGCGCTTGCCGCGCTGGAAGCCGGTGCCCCCGAGCGTCACCCCCTGGTAGAGCGTGACGCAGCTGCCGATCACCGCGGTCTCGCCGATCACGACGCCGGAGCCGTGGTCGATGAAGAACTCGTTGCCGATCTGCGCGGCGGGATGGATCTCAATCCCGGTCACCGCACGCGTCAGATAGGCGATCGCCCGCGGCAGCAGCGGCACCCCGGCTTCCATCAGGGCGTGGGCGGCGCGATGGGCCAACAGCGCCTGCACCCCGGCCCAGCTGGTGAGGATCTCGAACGAGGAGACGTTGCGAGCCGCCGGGTCGCGCTCGCGGGCCGCGCAGATGTCCGCGCTGATCTCCTTCAGCAGGCGCTTCCACCGGTTCATGGTGAGAAGAAGGGTAGGGACATGTAGCGCTCCCCCGAGTCGCAGACGATCGTCACGACCCGCTTCCCGGCCATCTCCGGCCGCGCCGCGACCTCCAGCGCCGCCCAGATGTTGGCGCCGGCGGAGATGCCCGACAGGACGCCCTCCTCCTTGGCCACCCGGCGCGCCGTCTCCAGCGCGTCCTCGTCGCCGACGGCGATCACCTCGTCGATGACGCTGCGGTCGAGCACCTCGGGGACGAACCCGGCGCCGATGCCCTGGATCTTGTGCGGGCCCGGCTTGCCGCCCGAGAGAACCGGTGAGCTCGCCGGCTCGACCGCCACCACCCGCGCCTCCGGCGCCCGCTCCCGCAGCATCTGGCCGACGCCGGTGATCGTGCCGCCGGTGCCGACGCCGGCGACGAAGGCGCCGATCTGGCCGTCGGTATCGCCCCAGATCTCCTCGGCCGTCGTCCGCCGATGGACCTCCGCGTTGGCGGGGTTGGAGAACTGCATCGGCATGAACCCTTTGCGCTGGTCGCGGATCTCCTCCGCCAGCGCCACCGCCTCGTTCATCCCGCCCAGCGACGGCGTCTCCCGCACTTCGGCCCCGTAGGCCCGCAGCAGCTTCGCCCGCTCCCGGCTCATCCCCTCCGGCAGGGTGAGGATCAGCTCGTAGCCCCGCGCCGCGCAGACCATCGCCAGAGCGATCCCGGTGTTGCCGCTGGTCGGCTCCACCACCACCGAGTGCCCGGCCTTGATCAGCCCCTCTTCTTCGGCGGCATCGATCATCGCCACCCCGATCCGGTCCTTCACCGACCCGCCGGGGTTGAAGTACTCCAGCTTCGCGCACACCTGCCCGCCCAGCCCCTCCCCCAGCCGGTCGAGCTGCACCATCGGCGTGTTGCCGACTACAGCGGAAGCCTCGGCACCGATCCCCATCAGATGAAGTACATCCCGGAGCCCGCCTCTTCGGCCTCCCGGCGGGCTACTTCGGCGATCGTCGTCTGGGCGAAGACCTTGCGCAGGGCCGCCACTCCCTCGGCCCAGATCCCGCCAGCCTCGTCGGCCTCGTCGCCGACGCGGCCGTCGAGCGCCTGGACGACCTCGAGGACGGTGATCTCTTCGGCCGGCCGTGCCAGGGTGTAGCCGCCGCGCATGCCGCGATGGCTGGTCAGAAGCCCGGCACGCCGCAGGGTCGAGAACAGTTGCTCGAGGAATTGCTCAGGGATCTCTCTTCTTTCGGCCAGCTCTTTGATCGGCACCGGCCTCTCCCCGGCCCGCGCCAACTCGGCGAGCGCAACTACCGCATATCTCGACTTGGAGGTGACTGAGATCACCCGGACTTTCTACCGCACCGCCTCAATGCTGGGCTAGGATCGGCCTCATATGGGCACCGGGAGGCAACCCTCGCCCGCCCCGCAAACGAGTGATCGGAAGCAGCCCTGAGCCAGCGCCCCCATTGCCTTGTGATCGATGGTCACCCGCTCGTCCGGCTTGGGATCCGGGAGACGATCGCGAGCGACTACGTCGTGCACGAGGCGCCCACCCGCGACGACGGCATCGACCTCATCCGCGACATCGGCGATTTCGACGTTGCGATCGTCGACATGCGCTGGCGCCGCAACGGCAACGGCAGCGCGATCAGCGGCCCCGAGGCGATCAGGCTGATGCACCGCTCGGCGCCGGGACTTGGAATCGTCGCCCATGGGGAGCTGCCCGAACGACATCTCGTCAGCGCCGCCCTGCAGGCGGGAGCCAGCGCCTACGTTGCCCGCACCGCAGACCTGAGCAAGCTGCGGCTGGCCGTCGACGCCGCCGTCTCCCTGGAGAGGTTCGTCGATCCGGACGTCCCGCCCCAGGGCAGCCGCGGCAAGGTGACCCAGCGCCAGCGACAGATCCTCCAGCTGCTCGCCGACGGCGAGTCGACGACGGTGGCGGCGCGGGAGCTGGACCTGAGCGAAGAGACGGTGAAGACCCACACCAAGAACGCCCTCGCCCGGCTCGGTGCCAGGAACCGCGCCCACGCCGTGGCGATCGCCATCCGCGAGTGCCTGATCGACTAGGCGCTAGATCCAGCCGCGGTCGCGGGCCAGCAGCACGGCCTGCGCCCGGTCGACGGCACCGATCTTGCCGTAGACGTTGTGGAGGTGGGTGCGGATCGTCGAGACCGAGAGGTGCATCTCGGTGGCGATCTGCTTGTAGACCATTCCCTCGGAGAGGTGACGGAGGACGTCGAGCTCGCGCGCCGAGAGCGGGCAGGGCTCGCTGATCCGGGTCGCATCCTGGGTCGGCAGCGGCAGCTCGTAGAGGAGGTCGCGCAACCCGTCGGCGCTGAGACCGCAGCGCTCGGCGGATCCACGAAGGCGCTCGGGGGCGATCGCCTCTCCCTGGCAGTAGTGGGCCGCCATGTCGGCGGTTGCGACCATCGCCGCCAGGCCCTCGGCCTCGTCGGAGTGATGGCGCTCGATGGCGATCGCGATCCGCTGCGGCAGGTTCCAGCGGCGGGCGAGGACGCCGCCGACGAGGGCGTGGTCGATCCCCAGCTGCTCGCGTTCCTCGCGCAGGCGCTGCTCGGGGGTGCGCGAGACCGCGTCGAAGTAGACCTTGTAGCCCGGGTGCAGGCGGGAGATCACCAGCCGGCCGATGTCGTGGAGCAGGGCGGCGACTGCGAGCTCGTCGCGTTCGGCCCAGCCGACCATGCGGCCGATCCGGTCGGCGGCGCGCTGCGCCGCCAGGGCGTGGACCCGGAAGCGCTCGGGCTTCAGCTCCCAGCCGTTGCCGGGCTCGAAGAAGTCGAAGCTGGGGGCGGTGCCGGCGATCGCCAGGACGCCCGCGGGCTTGAGCTGGTCGACCGCGGCCGGGATGCCGGCGACGCCGCCGCCGAGGCCGCCGCGGTTGGCATGCCGGAGGACGGAGATCGCCAGCGCGACGTCGCCCTCGACGGCTTCGACGATGTCACCGGCGCGGGCGGTCTCGGCGGTCGCGGCGGCGATCACCCGCTCGCGCGACTCGACCAGCACGGGGTAGCGCTCGACTGCCTCGAATGCCTCTGCCAGGCGGCTGCCCGGCGCCGGCGCGGCGCGGGACCCGGTTTTGGCGCTCTCGTGCAGGGGCACCTTGCCGTTGCTCTGGGCGGTGGTGACGCTCATTGGCCCACTCATCGGCAGCAAGCCGGGACAGGTTTAGCCCGAAGTCCCTGGGTAACCCCAGTTTTGGGGAGGCCTGGCCGCCTCAGGCGGTGGCGAGCCGGGCCGCGGCGGCCCGAATCCGCTCCAGCGACCGCTCCCTGCCGAGCACCGCGAGCGACTCGAAGATCCCCGGAGAGACCGAGGTGCCGGTGATCGCCACCCGGATCGGCTGGTAGAGGCGCCCCGGTTTGAGCTCGAAGCGCTCGAGCAAGGGAGCCAGCGCCGCCTCGATCGGCTCCGGCTCGAACAGCTCGACAGCCGCGAGCGCCTCGCCGGCGGCCGCGAGGATCTCCCCCGTTCCTTCTTTCATCACCTTGGTCCACGCCTTCTCGTCGTCGACCGGCTGCTCGAAGAGGAAGCGGATCAGCGGCCAGACCTCCGCCAGGGTCTGGGCTTTCTCCTGGGCGATCGCGCAGGCCTCCCGCAGCAGCGGGTCGGGCTCGCGCCCGAGGTGCCGCGCCACCGCCTCGGTGTACTCGTCGAGGGGCATCTCGCGCATGAAGCGCCCGTTCAGCCAGCGCAGCTTCTTCTCGTCGAAGATCGCCGCCGACCTGCCGACGTCCTCGACGCGGAAGCGCCGGATCAGCTCCTCGGTGGACATGATCGTGGTGTCGTCGTCGGCGCCCCAGCCGAGCAGCGCCAGGTAGTTGCGGACCGCGGCGGGCAGGTAGCCGGCCGCGCGCAGCTCCTGGACCGAGGCGGCGCCGTGGCGCTTGGAGAGCTTCTTGCCGTCGGGGCCGTGCAGCAGCGGCAGGTGGGCGTAGCGGGGCGGATCGAAGCCGAGAGCCTCCAGCACGAGCAGCTGCTTCGGCGTGTTGGAGAGGTGGTCGTCGCCGCGCACCACCTCGGTCACCCCCATCTCGGCGTCGTCGACGGCGACCGCGAAGTTGTAGAGGACCGAGCCGTCGGCGCGGGCGATGACGAAATCGTCGTAGCTGGCGTTGGGGAAGGAGACCGGCCCACGGATCAGGTCGTCGACGACCGTCTCGCCCTCGTCGGGGACCCGCAGGCGGATCGCCGCCGTCGGATCGTCGGCGGGGGTCCCGCGGTAGCCGCTGCCGCTGCCGTGCTCGGACTTCCACGCCTCGACCTCCTTGGCGGTGGCGTGGTCACGGTAGGCGTGACCCGAATCGAGCAGCTGCCGCAGCGCCTCCGCGTGGCGCTCCGCCCGTCCGGCCTGGGAGACCGGCCCGATGTCCCAGTCGAGCTCCAGCCACTCGAGCGCATCGATGATCTGATCCCAGTTCTCCTGGGTCGAGCGCTCGCGGTCGGTGTCCTCAATCCGCAGCACCAGCTCCCCTCCGTCGTGACGAGCGGCGAGCCAGTTGTAGAGTGCCGTCCTCGCTCCGCCGATGTGCAGCGCGCCGGTCGGCGAGGGGGCAAACCTGAGACGGGAGTTATCGCTTGGCATGTTGATCGGAGCGCATGTTTCAACCGGCGGCGGCCTGCCGAACGCGATTCAGCGCGGCAGGGAGCGCGGCTGCGAATCTATCCAGATCTTCCACCAGAGCCCGCGGATGTGGCGGCCGACGAAATACGGCCCCGACGACTTCGCCGCCTTCCGCGAGGCGATGGACGCCTCGCCGGTCGAAGCGGTGATCATCCATGCGGTCTACCTGATCAACTGCGCGACCAAAGACAAGGAGCTGCGGGTGAAATCGCTGAACTCCCTGACCCACGCGCTGAGCATCGGCGACGGCATCGGCGCCGCGGGCGTCGTCCTCCATCCCGGGGCGCAGAAGGGGGAGCCTCACGGTCCCTCGATGAAGCGCGCGGGAAAGGTGATCGCCGAGGCTCTGAAGGAGACCGACCGCTGTCGCCTCCTGCTCGAGCAGACCGCGGGCCACAAGGGTCTCCTCGGCCGCAACTTCGACGAGACCGCCCAGCTGATCGAACTGGCCGGTGGCGGCGACCGCCTCGGCCTCTGCCTCGACTCGTGCCATCTCTTCGTCCAGGGCTACGACGTCACCGACGAGGCCCACCTCGGCGCCGTCCTCGACGAAGCCGACGCCAAGGTGGGCCTCGACCGCCTCGGCGCCGTCCACGTCAACGACGCCGCCGCCCCCCTCGGCTCCTGCCGCGACCGCCACGCCAACATCGGCAAGGGCGAGATGGGCAAACGCGGCCTCTCCGCCTTCCTCTCCGAGCCCCGCTTCGACGGCCTCCCCGCCACCCTCGAGACCCCCGGCCCGGAAAAGAAAGGCACCTCGAAAGCAGAAGTAACGGCGGCTAAGCGCCTCAGGCGCGAAGGCCTAAAGCGCCGCGATATCTCTAGCTAGGAGGGGTTCCTTCTTGTCGCCCACCGAAGCGATTGCCGGGAGGGAACGGGTGGCCTCCTCCAGACACTCAACCGCGAGCCATAAGCGAGCGGTGTCTGGAGGGGGCCACCCGTTCCCTCCCCTCCACCACCAAACCAAGGCAGGCGACAAGGGCCGGCTTCCCCTGAAAGCCGGCCCTTGCTTCTCCCGCCGTCTATTTGATGTGGAAGCCTGAGATGGCGCGCGAGATCACGAGGCGCTGGATCTCGGAGGTGCCCTCGAAGATCGTGTAGATCTTCGAGTCGCGGTGCATGCGCTCGACCGGGTACTCGCGGGTGTAGCCGTTGCCGCCGAGGATCTGGATCGCCCGCTCGGTCACCCAGACGGCGACCTCCCCGGCCTTCAGCTTCGACATCGAGCCCTCGGCGTTTTCGAATTTGTGGCCGTTGCGTCCCATCCAGGCGGCGCGCCAGACCAGCAGCCGGGCGGCGTCGATCTCGAGCTTCATGTTCGCCAGGTCGAAGGCGATCGACTGGTTCTCGACGATCTTCTTGCCGAACTGTTCGCGCTCTTTGGCGTAGTCGAGCGCGTACTCGTAAGCGGCGCGGGCGATGCCGAGCGCCTGGGCGCCGACCGTCGGCCGGCTCGCCTCGAAGGTCTGCATCGCCGCCTGGGATTTCGACTTCTTCCCTTCGCGGACGCGAGCGAGCCGTTCGTCGAGCTTCTCTTTGCCGCCGAGCAGGCAGGAGCCCGGGACGCGGCAGTCGTCGAGGTGGACGTCGGCGGTGTGGGAGGCACGGAGGCCGTGCTTCTTCACCTTGGCGCCCTGCTCGCAGCCCTTGGTGCCCGGCGGGATGACGAAGGCGGCGTGCCCGCGCGAGCCGAGCTCGCGGTCGACCGAGGCGATGATCACGTGGACGTTGGCGATGCCGCCGTTGGTCGCCCAGGCCTTCTGGCCGTTGAGCACCCATTCGTCCTTGGCCTCGTCGTATTTGGCGGTGGTGCGGATGCCGGAGACGTCGGAGCCCGCGTCGGGCTCGGAGGCGCAGAAGGCGCCGAGCTTGACGTCGTCGGGAGTGCCGAAGCACTGCGGGATCCACTCCCCCATCTGCTCGGGGGTTCCCTGTCCGAAGATCGCGGCGACGGCGAGGGTCGTGCCCATGATCGCCATGCCGATGCCGGCGTCGCCCCAGAAAAGCTCCTCGTTGGCGATCGGCAGCGTCAGGCCGGTCTCGTCGGCCCAGAACTGGCCGACGGCTTCGAAGCTGTAGAGGCCGATCTTCGCGGCCTCCTGGATCACCGGCCAGGGGGTTTCCTCGCGCTCGTCCCACTCCTCGGCGGCGGGCCGCACCACGCCCTCGGCGAACCCGTGCACCCACTCGCGGATGTCCTTCTGGTCCTGGTTGAGCTCGAGGGTGAACCTCGGCTCGCCCTCGGGCGAGGAGGTGGAGTTGGCCTCGTCTAGCAGTGCGTTGGCGTCGACGTCGGCGACGGAGGAATCAGCCATCGAGACAAAGTTTACATGGAACCGTGTCGCGTCACGGCACCGCGCAACGGTCCGGGGAGATCGCTCAGACGTCGCGCAGGTCGAAGGCGCGCAGTCCCTCGCTGCCCCCGTCGGTGCAGTCGAAGAAGCGGCGGTTGACGCAGCCGTAGGCTTCGCCGTCGCCCTCGTAGGCACGCTCGACCGAGAACTGGCAGTGCGGCAGCGGCTCCCCGGTCATCTTCACCCCGCCGAAACCGCCCGGCTCGAGCACCGCGGCGAGCTCGACCTCGGCCCCGTAGACCTGCTGCATGCAGCCGACGTACTGCTCGCCGGTGAGGCGATCGACGTAGCTGTAGAGGAAGCGGCAGCCGAGTTCGACGCAGCCGCGCGGCTCGACCATCTTGTCGCAGAAGGAGCGGCACTGGCGGCACTCGCCGACCGTGGTGCGCGTCGCGGTCATGAGGGAAGTCTAGGGATGCGAGACCGCCTGACCAAGCGGTTCAAGCGGCGATCGCGTCGGCGCCTAGAAGCTGGTTCAGCTCGTAGCGGAGGTGCGGAGAAATCTGCACGCGGTAGCCCTCGCCGATCTCCAGCTTCCGCGGTCCCTCGCTGGTCTGCACGAGGCAGTGGACCTGCGCCTCGCCCTTGTGGTCCTCGAACAGCGACTTCAGGTCCTCGATCAGGCCGGGGGTCTTCAGCCTGGCAAGGTCGATCGAGACCTGCAGCGGACCCGTCGGCAATGCCGTCACCTTCTTCGCGGCGCCGGCGATCTCCGCCTCGTCCGGTTCGAAGCGCTGCGCCTCCTGCACGACCAGCTTCGTCTCCCCGCGGTCTTTGTGGTCGAGACGGCCGCGGACCAGGACGATCGCATCGGGCTGGATCACCTGCGCGCTCTCGGCCTGGTCGGCCTTGAAGACCAGCATCTCGACCTGTCCTTCAACGTCGTCGAGGGTTGCGAACATCATCTGGTTGCCGCTCTTGGTACGGATCTTCTTGCAATCGACGACGATGCCGCCGACCGTCACCCAGGCGCCGTCGGGTTTGCCTCCGAGCTGGGCGATGCTGCAGTCGACCCGCGCCCGCAGCGCCGGCCCGACTTCGCTCAGCGGGTGCGAGGAGAGATAGGTGCCGAGCACCTCCTTCTCCATCGCCAGCATCTCGGCACGGTCGAACTCGGCGGCGGAGATCGGCGGCCGGTGCTGGACCTGTGACTGCGCCGCGCCGGCGTCGTCGCCGACATCGAAGATCGACCCCTGCCCGAGCTGCGCGTCCTCCTGCGCCTTCTGCCCCGCCGATTGCGCCGCCGGCAGCGCCTCCAGCATCCCTTTGCGGCCGGCGCCGGTCGAGTCGAGCGCGCCGCACTTGATCAGACATTCGATCGCCCGTTTGTTCACGGCTCGCGAATCGACCCGTTCGCAGAAATCCCAGATCGACTCGATCGGCTTCTCCTCGCGGGCACGAAGGATCGCCTCGACGGCGGCGTGACCGACGTTCTTGACCGCATCGAGGCCGAAGCGGATCGCGTTGTCGGAGACGACGAACGAGTGGTCCGAGGAATTGACGTCGGGCGGAAGGACGTCGATCCCCATCTCCGCGCAGCGGTTGACGAAGAACGGGACCTTGTCTTTGGTGTTCATCACGGAGGAGATCACCGCCGCCATGTACTCGGCCGGATAGTTGGCCTTGAGGTAGGCGGTGCGGTAGGAGATCAATGCGTAGCAGGCGGCGTGGGACTTGTTGAAGGAGTAGTCGGCGGCCGCTTCGTTCAGCTTCCAGAGGTCCTGCGCCACCTTCGAGTCGGTGCCGGACCTGGCCAGCCCCTCCATGAACTTGTCCTTCATCGTCGCCATCAGGTCGCGCTTCTTCTTGCCGACGGCCTTGCGAAGGTCGTCCGCCTCGGCACCCGAGAACCCGGCCATCTCGCGGGCGATCGCCATCAGCTGCTCCTGGTAGATGACGCAGCCGTAGGTCTCGGCGGTGATCTCGCGCAGGCGCGGATCCGGGTAGCGGACGCTCGAGGGATCGCGCTTCCCCTTCGCGTAGGTGGGGATGTAGGCCATCGCGCCGGGCCGGTAGAGGGCACCGAGGGCGACGATGTCGGCGAACTCGGTCGGCTTCACCTTGCGCAGCGCGTCGCGCATCCCCTCCGACTCGAACTGGAAGACGCCGGTCGAGTCGCCGCCGGCTAGCATCGCGTAGGTCTTCGCATCGTCGATCGGGATCTGCTCCATGTCGATCCGCTCGCCGCGAGAGCGCTCGATGATGTCGATCGCGTCCTCGATCACGTCGAGGTTGCGGAGGCCGAGGAAGTCCATCTTCAGCAGCCCGATCTCCTCGATCGGCCCCATCGAGTACTGGGTGACGATCTTGTACTGGCGCTCGGCTTTGCCGCCGCCGTTGGCCGCCGCCCCGGCGCTGCGATCGTCGGCCAGCTGCAGCGGAACGATCTCGTGCAGCGGCCGGTCGGCTATCACCACCGCGGCGGCGTGGATCGAGTTGTTGCGGATGATCCCCTCGAGGCCCTGGGCGACGTCGACGATCTTCTTCGCGTCCGCCTCTTCGTCGTAGGTCCTTTTCAGCTCCTCCCCGGGCTTCAGGCATTCCGCGAAGGAGGGGCTGCGACCCATGATCGGCTCGGGGATCTGCTTTGCCAGGCGGTCGCCGGTGGCGTAGTCGTAGCCCAGCACGCGGGCGGCGTCGCGGACGGCGGCGCGCGGCGCCATCTTGCCGAAGGTGATGATCTGGGCGACCGACTCGCGGCCGTATTTGTCGGCGACGTAGCGGATCATCCGCTCGCGCCCGCGGACCGAGAAGTCGATGTCGATGTCCGGCATCGATTTGCGGCCCGGGTTGAGGAAGCGCTCGAACAGGAGGTCGTTGCCGAGCGGGTCGAGGTCGGTGATGTTGAGGCAGTAGGAGACGATCGAGCCGGCGGCAGAACCGCGGCCGGGTCCGACCGCGACGCCGTTGTCCTTCGCGTAGCGGACGAAGTCCCAGACGATCAGGAAGTAGGAGGAGAAGCCCATGTCCTCGATCACCCCGAGCTCGAACTCGAGCCGCTCCAGGGCCGCGGCGGGCGGGGGGTCGCCGTAGCGGGCGCGGAGGCCTTCGGCGGCGATCCGGCGCAGCATCGCCTCCGGCTCCTCCCCGTCGGGCGCCGGGTAGCGCGGCAGCAGCAGCTTGCCGAGCTCGATCTCGATCTCGCAGCGCTCGGCGATCTCCAGCGTCGTCGGCACCGCCTCCGGCCACTTTGCGAACGAATCCGCCATTTCGGCGTTGTCCTTGATGTAGAACTCGTTCGTGTCGAAGCTCATCTTCGGCATCTGCAGCGTCGACTTCGTCTGCACGCAGAGCAGCGCCGCGTGGTTGTCGAAATCCTCCCGCCGCAGGTAGTGGACGTCGGCGGTTCCGACCAGCGGCCGGTTCAGCTCGCGGGCGAAGCGGACGATTCCCTCGTTGGCCTTGTCCTGCTCGGCGATCCCGTTCTTCTGCACCTCGAAGTAGACCTGCTCGGGGCCGAAAGCCTGGATCAGGTCGTCGAGATGGGCGCGGGCGTCGTCCTCGCGCTCTTCGACCAGGCGCCGGCAGAAGCGCGACTGCAGGCAGCCGGTGAGGACGATCACGCCCTCGGCGTGCCGGGCCAGCAGGTCCATGTCGACGTTGGCCTTGCCGCGCGAGAACCCCTCGAGGAAGCCGGCGGAAGTGAGCTTGACCAGGTTGGAGAAGCCCTTGTTGCTCTCGGCCAGCAGGGTGAGGTGGTTGCGCTCGTAGCGCGTCTGCTCCTGGATCGCGCGGCGGTCGTCGACCAGGTAGGCCTCGAGGCCGGCGATCGGCTTGATCCCGTGCTTCTTGCACGCCTTGTAGAGGTCGACGGCGCCGTTCATGACGCCGTGGTCGGTGAGACCCAAAGCCGGCTGGTCGAGCTCGGCGGCCCGCGCCGCCATCGCGTCGATCTTGCAGGCGCCGTCAAGCAGCGAGTACTCGCTGTGGGCGTGTAGATGTACGGCGGAGGCGGTGCTCACGTGCCCGCCGATAATGCCAAGCCGGGCAGATGGCACCGGCCGCCTCCGTCACGCTTCCGCGCGATTTACGGAGTGGTTAGAGCAGCGCGGCGAGAACCGCGCCGATGACAGCGGCCCAGATGCTCGCAAAGAGGGTGACGAAGCAGACGACCATCATCCGCTGCATCGAATCAACCCGTCCATTTACCTGTGCGAACCCGGCTTTCATCTCGGCTTCGATCCGATTGAAGCGTTCGTCCACCTGGTCGAACCTTTTGTCCACCTGGTCGAACTTTTTGTCCACCTGGTCGAATCTCTTGTCCACCTGGTCGAAGCGCTGGTTGACGTTCTCCTTGAGATCGTCCAGCCGCTCGTCGGTCCACGCTTCCCTTGCCATGACTGCCATGGAGGCAACCATATGAAGCCACCTGTCTACAGTGGCGCGCACAGGTTAAAAATTTGCGCACCCCTTCCGCGCGAATTTGCGACTAGACCAGGCTCTTACCCGCAGACCCAGGCGCTGGGACCGGAGTCGGCCCAGATTTCGCCGGCGATCCTGTCCTGTTCGGCCTTGGGAGCGTTCTGCGGCTCGCCCTCGCCGCCGTAGAGTTCCCAGGTCGAAGGAAGGATCTGGTAGGCGCCGCCGGCCCCGCTGGAGGGGTTGAGGGCGCTGTAGTTGCCGCCCGACTCGCACATCACGATGTAGGTCGGGATCGCGTAAGGACCGCCGAGCCAGCGCCCCACTTCTTCTTCGGCTGCGGCTTCGGATGCTGCACGCGCTTCGGCCGCCCGGATTTCCTGGACCTCGTCGACCCATTCGGCGATGTCGCTTTTGAGCGTTGCCAGCGACGCTTCGCGGCTGGCGCTGAGCGACTGCAGGCGGGCAGCCGCGGCCTCCGCGGCAGTGCGGGCGGCGGCGATTTCAGCGCGCGCGGATTCAAGCCGCTCGTCGTATTCGACCGCTTCCGCCTTCAGGTCGCCGACCCTCTGCACCTCCCGTCGCACGGCGGCGCGAACTTCGGCGACCCGTTCGGCGAGGGAGCTGTCGGCTTCGGAGATCGCCCGCAGATAGTCGTTGCGGGCGACGAAGTCCTGATAGTCGCTCGATTCGAGGACGAGATCGGCGGTATCGGGGGTGCCGCTCTCGTAGATCGCGACGAGGCGATCGGCGAGCACCCTGCGGGCCCGCTGCAACCGCGCCTTCTCGACTTCCAGACGGTGTCGGGTCGTACGCAGTTCCCGGGTCAGCTCGGCTACCCGTTCGCGTCCTTCTTCGAGCATGCCGCTTAGCCGTTCCTCGTGCGCCTTCGCCTGCGCGGCTTCGGCTTCGGCGGCGGCGAGTTCGGCGGTAGTCGATTGCAGCCGCGCCGAGAGTCCGCCGGCCTCGTCGCGGGCGTGCGAGAGCCTGGCTTCCAGCGCATCGACCTTGCCGGCGTCGGCGGTGCCGACGGCAACGACGAGCATCGCCAGCAGCGCGCAGAGCGACGCCGCGGCGCAGATCCGGAGCAGGTCCTTTCTCAGCTCGAACGGCCGCACGAAGCGGCTGAGGCTAGCGAGCCGAGGCTAAAACTCCTGCAAGTTGCCGATAAACCGCAAGAAAGGTTGCGTCAGCTCAGCCCTCGGGCACTTCGCGGCTCGCCAGGTAGGCGAGGAGAAAGGCCGCCAGCAGGCCGAGGCCAAACGCGATCCGCGCCTCCCGCCGGTAGCGGCGGCGCAGGTAGAGGAAGGCGAACTTCAGCGAAGCTCTGCCGATCCGGTCATACATCAGGCTCCCCGTCCTCCCCGCGGCTGCGGAGCCTGTGCGCCATCCGCGATTGCAGCGACCAGAGCTCGATGAAGCCCGGGGAGGCGTTCTGATCGAAGAGGCCGCCCGACTCGGAGAAGGTCGCCAACTGGGCGTCGTAAACAGCATTGGGCGACGAGCGGGTCACCACCCGCACCGCGCCCTTGAAGAGGCGCAGCCCGATCTCCCCCGTCACCTGCCGGTTGACCGCGTCCATGTAGGCGTCGAGGTCTTCGCGCAGCGGCTCCCACCAGAGCCCGGCGTAGACGAGATAGCCCCACTTCTGGTCGAGCGCCGGCTTGAACTGGTTCTGGTGGATCGTCCCGACCAGGCGCTCGAGCTCCTCGTGCGCGGCGAGGACGATCGCCGCCGCCGGCACCTCGTAGATGTCGCGGACCTTGAGGCCGACGATCCGGTCCTCGATGTGGTCGACGATGCCGACCCCGTGGCGGCAGCCGATTTCGGCGGCTCTTTCGAGCAGCTCGACCAGGCCGAGCCGCTCGCCGTCGAGCGAGACCGGCACGCCGGCCTCGAAGCCGATCCTCACCGTCTCCGGCTCGTCCGGCGCCTCCTCCGGCCGCGTCACCAGCTGGAAGACGTCGTCCTCGGGCGGGTGGTCGAGCTCCTCGATCCAGCGGCCCTCCGAGGAGCGGCCCCACAGGTTGTCGTCAATTGAATATGGCGCCACCTCGGTGCCCCCCTTGACCGGGATCCCGTGCTCGCGCGCGTAGGCGATCTCCTCGTCGCGGCCCATCTGCCAGGAGCGGACCGGGGCGATCGTCTTCAACTCCGGCGCCAGGGTTGCGACCGTCGCCTCGATCCGGACCTGATCGTTGCCCTTGCCGGTGCAGCCGTGGGCGATCGTGTCGCAGCCGCTGCGGCGTGCGTATTCGACCGCGAGCTGGGCGATCAGCGGCCGGCCCAGCGCCGTGAACAGCGGGTAGCCGCTGCCGTAGACCGCGTTGGCCTTGATCGCCGGCACCAGGAACTCCGCGGCGAACTGCTCGCGGGCGTCGACGACGTGGCACTCGAGCGCCCCGAGCCGGCGCGCCTTCTCTTCGATCACCCCGTAGTCCTCACCGGGCTGGCCGAGGTTGACGGTGAGGCAGACCACGTCGGCCTCGTAGGCCTCCTGGATCCACTTCAGCATCACGCTCGTATCGAGCCCGCCGGAGTAGAGCAGGAGGACGCGATCGACGGTCGCGGGATCGGCCTCGTAGCTGGCCGTCGGCTGGAAATGGGGTTGCTCGACGCTCACGGGGAGCGCAAGTCTGCCACTCAGGGTGCTTCGATGCCGCCCGAACCGCCTTCTTCTTCTTCGGCCGGCGCCGCGGTTTCTTCTTCTTCGGGCGCTTCTTCGTTTTCTCCCGGCGCCGTTTCTTCTGCTTCGGTGGTGGTGGTTTCCGTCGTCGTGGTGGTCGTCGAGCTTTCCGTCGTCGTCGTGGACGGGACGGTGGAGGTGGTCGGGATGTTGGAGCTGGTCGAGCTTTCACCGTTGTCGTTGCCGGCGATCACGATCACCGCGATCAGCAGCCCGACGATCACCGCGATCAGGCCGGCGATCAGCCATCTCGCGTTGTTGTCGCCCGCGGGTTCGGGCCCGCGCCTGCCGGGACCGCCGCCTTCGGGGCCCATGATCCGGGTCGGGTCGTCGTGCATCGTCTAGTCCTCGGGGCCGAGAATCGCGTCGAGGATCGCCTTCGTGTCCTCGATCTCGAAGCGGCTTCGCAGGCGGCCCTCGATCTCCTCCCTGCTGCTGCCCGAGACCGCCAGCTGGGTGGCCAGCAGGCGGGCGCCGGCGGCTGCGCCGCGGCCTCCGGCGGGCGATTGCTCCGGTCCCTCACCCGGAGCCACCGCGCGCAGGCGTGGAGCCTGGGCTTCGCGCGAGCGGTCGGCGGGCGCGCCCGCCTGTTCCTGCGCCGGCCCCGAGCCCGGATCGAGCCGGGACCTGGCGTCTTCCAGCGTCGCCTGCAGGCGCTCAGCCTCGAGCCGCAGCGAGGTCGCCTGGCCGAGCAGCGCGTCGACCAGGTCGGAGAGCTCGCCGGGCCGCGCCGCGGGTGCGCGGTCGGCCTCGGCCCTGGCCTGGGCCAGGTACCGCCGCGCCTGCGCTTCGGCGTCGTCGATCACCTTCTCGGCCGCCCGCTCGGCCGCCTCGACGATCGCCTCCAGCCGCTCCGCCGTGTCGGCGCGGAGGTCGCGTGGCTTCTTCGAGCGGTCCCGTCGCTTCTCGACGCTCATCCGGAACAGGCTAGAAGCGATTCGCCGATCAGGCCGACGGCAAGGTCGACGTGGTCGGAATCGATCACCAGCGGCGGCAGCAGGCGCAGCGTGTCGGGGCGGGGCACGTTGACGACGAGGCCGCGCTCGAGCAGGTCGGCTGCGGCCGCGGCCGCGTCGATTCCCTCCTCGAGCCCGACGCCGACCATGAGGCCCCGGCCGCGCGTCTCGCACACCCCCTCGAGCTCGTCGAGCTTCTCGCAGAGGTAGGCGCCGAGCTCTCGCACGTGACGCAGCAGCACCGGATCGTCGACCACCCCGAGGACCGCCAGCGCGGCGGCGGTGGCGACAGGGCCGCCGGCAAAGGTCGAGCCGTGGTCGCCCGGCTCGAGCACCTCGGCGCAGCCGGGGGCGGTGATGCAGGCGCCGATCGGGACGCCGCCGCCGAGGGCCTTGGCGCTCGTCAGCACGTCCGGGCGAACCGGCGTCTGCTCGTAGGCCCAAAGCGAGCCGGTGCGGCCGAGCCCGGTCTGGATCTCATCGAGGATCAGCAGCGCCCCGGCCTCGTCGCAGGCTTCGCGGGCCGCCTTCAGTGCCTCCTCGCTGGTGACGTAGACGCCGGCCTCCCCCTGGATCGGCTCGATCAGCACCGCCGCCGTCCGTTCCCCCACGGCATCGCGCAGCGCCGCCGCATCGTTGTGGGGAACGGCGCGGAAGCCGGGCAGCATCGGGCCCAGCCCCGGGTTCGCCGCCAGCCCCGGAGTCGCCGAAAGCGCCCCGTAGCTGCGGCCGTGGAAGTCGCCCTCGAAGCTGACGATCTCCGGCTCCGCGATCCCCCGCTGGTGGGCGTGCTTGCGGGCGACCTTGATCGCGCACTCGACCGCCTCGGTGCCGCTGTTGGAGAAGAAGACGCGGCCGCCCAGGCTCGACTCGGAGAGCAGCTCGGCCAGCTGGGCCATCGGCTCGGTGTAGAAGAGGTTGGAGACGTGCAGCAGCTGGTTCGCCTGGTCGCGGACCGCCTTCACCACCTCCGGGTGGCAGTGGCCGAGCGAGCAGACCGAGATGCCGGCGAGGAAATCGAGATAGCGCTTGCCGTCGGCGTCCCAGAGCAGCGGCCCCTCGCCGCGGACGAAGTCGACCGGGGCGCGGCTGTAGGTGCGCATCAGGTATCGCTCCTCGAGCGCCCGCGTCTCCTCCAGGCCGATGCCTTCGACGACGTCGCTCATGGGGTCACCATCGTGCCGATGCCGGCGTCGGTGAAGAGCTCGAGCAGGAGGCTGTGGGACACCCTGCCATCGATGATATGGGCCGACTGAGCGCCGCCGCGGATCGCGTCGACGCAGGCCTGCAGCTTCGGCCGCATCCCTCCGTCCAGGGTCGGCAGCTGCTCGTCGACCTCCTGGACCGTCGCGCGGGAGATCAGCGAGCCCTCGTCGCCGGGATCGGCCAGCCACCCCTCGACATCGGTGAGGAAGATCGCCTTGTGGGCGCCGATCGCGGCGGCGACCTTTCCCGCCGCCTCGTCGGCGTTGACGTTGTAGGACTGGCCGCCGCGGTCGGAGGCAGAGGAGGCGATCACCGGGATGTAGTCGGCGGCGATGTGGGAGAGGACGTCGACGTCGACCCGCTCGATCGAACCGACGAAGCCGACCTGCTCGGCGTTGGCGACCGGCGCGACCTCGAACAAGGTCCCGTCCTCGCCGGAGAGGCCGACGGCCGCCTGGCCGTGGCGGTTCAGCCGCTGGACGATTTCCGAGTTGAGCTTGCCGACCAGGACCATCTTCGCCACCTCGACCGTCTCGGAGTCGGAGACGCGCAGGCCCTCGTGGAAGCGCACCTCGAGGTCGAGCCGCTCCATGTAGCGGGTGATCTCGGGGCCGCCGCCGTGGACGATGATCGGGTTGAGGCCGACGTACTTCAGCAGCACGACATCGGTGGCGAAGTCTTCCCGCAGCTGCTCGTCGAGCATCGCCGCGCCGCCGTACTTGATCACCACGGTGCGGCCGTGGAACTCGCGGATGTAGGGGAGCGCCTCGAGCAGGGTGGCAACGCTGGCGCTGTCGTGGCGGATGTTGTCGGTGGAGGAGCTCACGTCGTGTATTCCGCGTTCAGCTTGACGTACTCGTAGCCGAGGTCGGAGAACCAGACGTGGGCGGCGTGTTCGCCGCGGCCGAGCCGCAGCACGGCCTCCACCTCGCGCTCCTCGCCCCCCAGCTCGGTGGCGTCGATGTGGTCGAGGCCGAGCTCCGGCAGCTCGATGCCGTCGAGCGCCATTCCGGCCGCCTGGGCGATCCTGCCCCAGTTGGGGTCGCGGCCGAACAGAGCCGTCTTCACCAGCGGCGAGTTGGCGATCGCCCGGGCCGCCTTCTCCGCCTCCTCCTCGCTGGCGGCTCCGACCACGCGAGCGCATCCGGTTCTGGTAGCGCCCTCGCCGTCGGCGACGATCTCGAGGGCGAGCTGCAGCAGCACCGCCTCCAGCAATCCCTCCGGGAGGGGCCGCTCGGCGAGTCCGCTGCCCTGCAGGAGAACGGTGTCGTTGGTGCTCATCTGCCCGTCCACCGTGATCCTTTCGAAGGACGCCTGCACCGCCGGCCTCAGGATCGCGTCCGGGTCCTCGAGGACGGCGTCGGTCTGGATGAAGCAGAGCATCGTCGCGTAGCCGGGCTGAATCATTCCCGCTCCCTTGGCCTGGGCCGAAAGCGTCACCCCGTCGCAGCGGACGGTGCAGCGCTTCGGGAACGCATCGGTGGTCATGATCGCCCGCGCGAAGTCCTCGCCGCCGTCCGGCCGCACGACTCCCGCCGCGCGCCGAACGCCGTCGAGCACCTTCTCCATCGGCAACGCCTCGCCGATTTTCCCGGTGGCCGCGACCGCGACAACCGACGGATCGAGGCCAAGTGCCTCGGCGGCTGCCTCCTGGATGTCGATCGCGTCCCGCATCCCCTGCTCGCCGGTGGCGGCGTTTGCGTTCCCGGCCTTCACCGCGGCGGCGCGGATCGCATTGGAATCGCAACGCTCCCTGCAAAGGCGGACCGGTGCGGCTGCAGCGGCGTTCCGGGTGAGGAGCAGCGAGGAAGCGCAGCGCTCCGACCCGGCGACCACGACGGCGGCATCGGTGTTCCCGCTTTCCTTCAAGCCGCAGGCGACCGCGCCGGCCGAAAACCCGGGCGCGAGCTGAGCGGCGTCGATCTCCTCCACCCCGGGCGGTGGCTGCACCCAGCGCGACCTGAAGAAGCTCTCCTTCATGCGAGTCCCTCCCGCTCGTCCAAGCCGAGCATCAGGTTGAGGTTCTGAACGCCCTGGCCGGCGGCGCCCTTCCAGATGTTGTCGATCGCCGAGAAGGCCATCACCCTCCCCCGCTCCTCGACGGTGACGTAGACGTGGCACTCGTTGGTCTCGCGCACCGCGCGCAGGTTCGGCGGGCCGTCGAGGACGTGGACGAAGGGCTCGTCGGCATAGCGCCGTTCGTACAGATCGCGGATCGCCTCCTTCGACGTCGTCTCCGCCAGGGCCGCGAAGCAGGTGGCGAGCTCGCCCTGGTCGAGCGGCAGCAGGTGGGGGACGAAGGTGACCGGCGCCGGGCTGCCGAGCGCGGCGAGCTCCTGCTCGATCTCCGGCCGGTGGCGATGGCCCTCGGTCTTGTAGGGGAAGGCGTTCTCGGTCATGTTCGAGAAGTGGACGAGGTCATCGCTGCTGCGGCCGTAGCCCGAGGTTCCCTGCATCGCCGCGACGAAGACCTCGGAGAGCAGGCCCTGCTCGGCCAGCGGCGCCAGCGCCAGCACGCTCGCGGTCGGGTAGCAGCCGGGGGTGGCGACGAGCTTCGCCTCGCGCAGCTCGTCGCGGTAGAGCTCGCTGAGCCCGTAGACGCCGGCCCCGAAGAGCTCCGGGGCGCCGTGCTCGCCGTACCAGCGCTCGTAGGTCTCGAGATCGCGCAACCGGAAGTCGGCCGAGAGATCGACGACGAGGATTCCCTTCTCACGCAGGGCGGCATCGGTCGGGGCGGCGGCGCCGTGGGGGTAGGCGACGATCGCCGCATCGACCTCGGGAGGGTCCTGCAGGTCGAGCTCGGTCAGCTCGATCGGCGCCCGGTAGCGCGGGTAGACCTGGTCGAGCCGCTTGCCGGCCTCGCTGCGCGAGGTGGCGGCGACCAGCTGCAGCCGCGGGTGGTTCCAGACGATCTGCGCGGCAAGGGCGCCGGTGAAGCCGGAGGCGCCGGCGACCAGGACCCGCGCGGCGGGGTCGCCTTCAAGCGGTTGGGCGCTGAGGTCACTCACGCAACGACCCCCCGATCTCGCCCAGCTTCGCCTTGATCGCCTCGCGCCGCGCGGCGACCTCCTCGTCGGTGAGGGTGCGGTCGTCGGCGCGGAACTCGAGGTTGAGGGCGAGGCTCTTGCGGCCCTCGCCGAGCTGCTCGCCTTCGAAGAGGTCGAAGACCTCGGCCGCACGCAGCAGCTCGCCGCCGCCGGCCGTCACCGCGGCGTGGACCTCGCTGCTCGAGATATCGGCCGGAACGACGACGGCCAGGTCCTGGTAGACGGCGGGGAACGTGGTGACGTCCTCATAGCGCTCCTCGCCGACGGTCGCCGCGCCTAACAGCGGCGCGGCGTCGATTTCGAAAGCTACGGCGGCGTCGAGGTCCCAGGTCCGGCAGACGATCGGGTGCACCTCGCCGAGCCAGCCTGCCGCCGTGCCTCCCGCCGAAATCGCGGCTGCTCGCCCAGGATGCAGGAACGGCTCTTCGGCCGGCCCGAATTCGAGCTCGGTCCCGAGCTGTCCCGCCAGCGCTTCCAGCACGCCCTTGAGCGCGAAGAAGTCGGCGGCCTCACCGCCGCCCCGCCAGGATCGCGACGTCAGCGGCCCGACGGCGATCCCCGCGAACCGGTGCGGCTCCGCGAACGGCGCCGGCCGCTCCCCGTCGAACGCGCCTTCCCCCTCCAGGTAGGCGCGGGCGGATTCGAAGATTGCGAGCGCGTCGGTGCCGCGGGCGACGTTCCTGGCGGCGATGTCGAGGAGGGAGCCAAGCAGGAGCGTGCGCATCGTCGCCTGGTCCTCGGAGAGCGGGTTGGCGAGCAGCACCGGCTTCGCCCGGGGGTCGTCTTCCGGGATCCGCAGCCGGCCGGCCTCGCCCGGGTCGGTGAAGCTCCAGCCCACGACCTGGTCGAAGCCGAGGTCCCGCAGGGTGTCCTCGGCCCGCCGCCGCAGCCGCTGCACCCGGCTGAGGCCGCCGACCGCGCCGCCGACAGCGGGCAGCGTCGTCGGCAGGTGCTCGTCGATGCCGTGGACGCGCGCCACCTCCTCGATCAGGTCGACCTCGCGGGTGACGTCGTAGTGGCGGTCGGGCGGGACCACGACCTCGAGGTCCTCGCCGGCCGGCTGCACCTCGAAGCCGAGCCGCTCCAAGTAGGCCTGCTGATCGTTCTGGGGGATGAACATCCCGAGCAGACCCTCGACCCGCTCGGCCCGCAGGATCAGCCGCCGCGGCGCCGGCGGCTCGGCGGCCACGTCGATCGTCCCCGGCACCAGCTTCGCGCCACAGAGCTCGACCAGCAGCCGCGAGGCGATCCGCTGCGCCCGCATCGTCAACTCCGGGTGCAGCTGCTTCTCGAACCGTGAAGAGGCCTCGGAGCGCAGCCCCAGCACCCGCGAGGTGCGGAGGATGTTGGTCCCGTTCCAGTTCGCCACCTCGAGCAGGACCCGCGTCGTCCCCTCCGAGACCTCGGAGGTCTGGCCGCCCATGATCCCGGCGATGCCGGAGGGGCCGTTTGCGTCGCAGACGAGCACCGTCTCGGCGTCGAACGTCCGCTCGACGTCGTCGAGCGTGGTCATCTTCTCGCCCTCGCTCGCGGTGCGGACGTTCAGCTCGCCGCCCGGCACCTCGTCGAGGTCGAACGCATGCAAGGGCTGCGCGGTCAGCAGCATCACGTAGTTGGTGATGTCGACGACGTTGTTGATCGGGCGCTGCCCGGCGGCGGCGAGGCGCGCCTGCAGCCACAGCGGTGAGGGCCCGATCGTGACGTCGGTGAAGACGCGGGCGGTGAAGCGCGGGCAGAGCTCGGGCACCTCGACGGTGACCGAGGCGTAGTCGGAGGCCTCCCCCTCCCCCCCGGCCGGCGCGTCCTCGGCCCAGGGATCGGCGGCAAGGGGTGCGCCGGTGATCGCGTGCACCTCGCGCGCGACTCCATAAACCCCGAGGCAGTCGGTCCGGTTCGGCGTCACCTCGATCTCCAGCACCGCCTCGCCGAGCGGGAGCACATCGCCCAGCGGCGTCCCCGCCGCCGGCCCGTCATCGAGGACGATGATCCCGTCCGCCTCGGCGGCGATTTCGAGCTCGGCGGCCGAGAGGATCATCCCTTCGGAAGCAACGCCCCGCAGCTTCGCCTTGCGGATCTTCATCCCGCCCGGCATCGTCGCCCCGGGGAGGACCACGGCAACGGTCTGCCCGGCATCGACGTTCGGGGCGCCGCAGACGATCGTGCGCTCACCCTCGCCGGTGTCTACGCGGCAGACGCTGAGGCGATCGGCGTTCGGGTGCTGCTCGCGCCCCAGGACCTTGCCGACGACGAAGCCCTCGCCCGAGGGCGGGCCGACCTGGTCGAGCCGCTCGACCTCGGTCCCGGTCATCACCAGGCGGTCGGCCAGCTTCGCCGGCTCCATCGCCGGGTCGCAGTACTCGCGCAGCCATGAGTACGGGACTTTCATCCGCGGCCCCTCATCCGAACTGCTCCAGCATCCGCACGTCGTTGTCGAAGAAGCGCCGCAGGTCGGGGACGCCGTGGCGCAGCATCGCCACCCGCTCCACCCCGATCCCGAAAGCGAAGCCCTGGACCCGCTCGGCGTCGTAGCCGTAGGACTCGACGAAGCCGAGCACGTTGGGGTCGACCATGCCGGCGCCGAGGATCTCGATCCAGCCCTGGCCCTTGCAGAGGTTGCAGCGCTCGCCGCCGGCCAGCTCGCCGGTGCCGCCGCACTGGAAGCAGGAGACGTCGACCTCGACGCTCGGCTCGGTGAAGGGGAAGAAGTGCGGCCGCAGGCGAACCTCGCGGTCGGGGCCGAAAATCGCCCGGCACATCGCCAGCAGCGTCCCCTGCAGGTCGGCGAGGGTGATCCCCGCGGCGATCGCCAGCCCCTCCATCTGGTGGAACATCGGGCTGTGGGTGGCGTCGGAGTCGCGCCGGTAGACCTTGCCGGGGACGACGACGAAGATCGGCGGCGGCTGGGTCTCCATCGAGCGCACCTGCATCGGCGAGGTGTGGGTGCGGAGCAGCACGTCCGGGTGCGACTGGACGTAGAACGTGTCCTGGAGCATCCGCGCCGGGTGGCCGGGGGGGTGGTTGAGGGCGGTGAAGTTGTAGTAGTCGTGCTCGATCTCCGGGCCTTCGGCGACGTGGTAGTCGAGCCCGATCATCGTGTCCTCGATCAGCCGCGTGGTGCGGGAGATCAGGTGCGCATGGCCGACCGGCCGCGGCGGTGCCCCCGGCAGCGTGACGTCGATCCGGTCGGAGACCAGCTTCGCCTCCAGCTCGGCGGCGTCGAGCCGCTCGGCGCTCTGCCCGAGCAGCGCTTCCAGCTCCTTGCGGGCGCGGTTGGCGGCGCCGCCCACCTGACCGCGTTCGTCGGGCGGCAGCTCGGCGATCCCGCGCAGGATCGAGGTCAGCTCGGCTTTGCGGCCGAGATAGCGGACCCGCAGCTCCTCCAGCTCGGCGCTGCCGCCGGCCCCCTCGATCGCCGAGGCTGCCTCGGCCCTGATCTCCTCGATCCGCTCAAGCATCGTTCCGGGCCTCCCGCATTGCGAGCGAAGATATCCGCTGAGCGGCGATCGCAGCCGCAGCGGCCACGTTGAGCGACTCGGCGGTCCCCCTGAGGGGAATCGTGATCCGACGATCGCACTGGGCAAGGACGGGTTCCGGCAATCCCTCCCGCTCCGCACCCAGGCAAACGGTGGACGCCCCCTGCAGCCCCTCGAGGCCCTCGCCACCGTGGGCGACCATTGCCACCCGCGGCGCGCGCGTCGCATCGACTTCAGCCCTGATCGGCGACTGAGTGAAGATCGACCCCATGCTCGCCCGCACCGCCTTGGGCGAAAACGGATCAGCGCAATCGGGCCCTAGGACCACCGGGCCGCCAACCAAGGCATCGACGGTCCTGATGATCGTTCCGACGTTGCCCGGGTCGGCGACGGCATGAAGGTAGAAGCAGGGGCCCGCCGGTTTCTCAACCCAGGTCAGCGGCCAGACCGCGATCACCCTCGTTCCCGAGCCGAGGGACGAGACGCCGGCCAGCAGCTCGGGCTCGACCTCCTCGCCCTCGAGACCCGAACCGGCGGCGACCAGCACGAACCGCGGCTCAGCTCCGGCTGCGAGCCCCGCTGCGAGCAGATCCTCGCCCTCGCTCATGAAGGCTCCTTCGCGCTCGCGGTGCTTGCGGTCGCGCAGCTTGCGGACAAGTTTCAGCTTCTCGTTTTGGTTGCTTTTGATCATCAGAAACGAAAAAGCGGGCCGATAAACGGCCCGCCCGGGAGAGAGTGATGTCAGCGCGACCTCAGGCGGCCGCACCCTCCCGGGCTAGCTCGACAAATCGGCGAAAGGCATCGCGGTCGTGGACGGCGATGTCGGCCAGCATCTTGCGGTTCACCTCGACTTCGGCCTTGTTCAGGCCGTTGATCAGTTCCGAGTAGCTCATCCCCTCGAGGCGCGCGGCGGCGTTGATCCGGGTGATCCAGAGGCGGCGGAAGGTCCGCTTTTTGTTGCGCCGGTCGCGGTAGGCGTACATCCCCGACCGCTGCACCTGCTCTTTGGCGAAGCGGTAGGAGGAGTGCTTGCGGCCGAAGTAGCCCTTGGCTTCCTTCAGCACCTTGCGGCGCTTCTTGCGCGCGTGGACGGAGCGCTTGACCCGGCTCACTTACCGCCTCCGAGCAGGGTCCGCACTTTTTTCGCGTCGCTCGGCGCGATCTCGACCGGTTTCGCCATCCGCCGCTTCCGCTTCGGAGACTTTTTCTCCAGGATGTGGCTGGAGAAGGCGCGCCGGCCGCGCAGCTTGCCGGTGGCGGTCTTCTTGAAGCGCTTCTTGGCGCCGGAATGGGTTTTCATCTTCGGCATCGGGTCCGCTATTGAAGCAGACGCCTCGCTCGCGGGTACGCTGGCGCCGCGATGCGCATCCTCTACGTCGTCGGCACGCGCCCAAACTTCGTCAAGACGGCGCCGGTGATCGCGGCCCTGCGCGAGCGCCACCCGGAGGGCCGCCACGCGATCGTCCACACCGGCCAGCACTACGACCGGCTGATGTCGGAGGTCTTCCTCCAGGAGCTCGGCGTGCCGGCGCCCGACTACATGCTCGAGGTGGGCTCCGGCAGCCACGCCACGCAGACGGCGCGGACGATGGAGCGGCTGGAGCCGCTCCTCGCCGACGAGCGGCCCGACCTGGTGATGGTGCCCGGCGACGTCAACTCGACCCTGGCGGCGGCGCTGACCGCAGTGAAGACGGGGACCCCGGTCGCGCACATCGAGGCCGGCCTGCGCAGCTTCGACCTGAGGATGCCGGAGGAGGTGAACCGGATCGTCGCCGACCGTTTCGCCGAGTGGCTCTTCCTCCACAGCCCCGAGGCGGTGACGAACCTCGAGCGCGAAGGCATCCCGGGCGAGCGCATGCACATGGTGGGAAACACGATGATCGACACGCTGGTGGCGCTGGAGAGCCGCTTCCGCGCGGCCGGCGCGGCCGCGAGCCTCGGCGTCGAGCCTGGCTCCTACGCCCTCGTCACCCTCCACCGCCCGGCCCTCGTCGACGGACCGCTGCTCGGCGAGACGGTCGCGCAACTGGCGGCCCTGGCGCAGCGGATGCCGGTCGTCTTCCCGGTCCACCCGCGGACGCGGAAGATGATGGAGGGGCTCGAGCCCGACCACCCCGGCCTGCGGCTGATCGAGCCGCTCGGCTACCTCGACTTCCTCTCGCTGCTCGCCGACGCCGGCGCCGTCCTCACCGATTCCGGCGGCATCCAGGAGGAGACGACCTACCTCGGCGTCCCCTGCTTCACGCTGCGCGCCAACACCGAGCGACCGGTCACGCTCACCTCCGGCACCAACACCCTGCTCGGACTCGACCCCGGCGCGATCGCGCGGATCCCGGTGCTGCTGGCCGAGCGCGCGGGCATTCGGTCAGCGCCGCCGCCCCTCTGGGACGGCAGGGCGTCGCAGCGGATCGCCGACGCGATCCTCAGCTAGCTTCGGCGGCCGCGTCCGGCTCGCCGGCCTCGGCCTGATCGCGCTCGGCGAGTTTGTCGACCTCTTTGCTCGGGCCGAGCAGCATGCTCATGTTGCGCCCTTCCTGCAGCGGCGCCTGCTCGATCGTGGCCAGGCCGTCGAGGTCCTCGAAGAGCTTCTGCAGCAGGTCCCGACCGCGCTCGGGGTGGGCCTGCTCGCGGCCGCGGAACATGATCGTCACCTTGACCTTGTCGCGGTGCTTGAGGAAGCGTTCGACGTGGCCCTTCTTGGTCTCGTAGTCATGGGTCGCGATCTTCGGCCGCAGCTTGATTTCGCGGACGTTGACCTGCTGCTGGTGCTTGCGGGCGGCCTTCTGCTTCTGCTCCTGCTCGTACTTGTACTTCGAGTAGTCGAGCAGTTTCGTCACGGGCGGCTTTGAGTTCGGCGCCACCTCGACCAGGTCGAGCTCGGCCTCCTGGGCCTTTTTCAGCGCCTCGCTCGTGTCCACGATCCCGAGCTGCTCGCCGTCGGCGCCGATCAGGCGCACCTGGGGGACGCGGATCCGTTCGTTGATCCGGGTCGTGTCGCGCTCTGGAGGGCGCCGGTCGAACCTACGAGGAACCGGCACTATTGCGAGGAGCGGGAAGACTTCAAGAGGACGAAACCGGGGTCGGGCACGGGGCGCTCAGCGGCGGCGGCGGTTGTTCGTGCCTGCGATCAAGTTCGCGCAGTATAGAGACCGAACGGCCGCGCGTAAAACGCCGGCTCAGCGGGCCTCCGTCTCGGAGCGGACGCGGGCGGCGAACTCGTCGAGCGGCATCCCACCCAGATCGCCGTCGGCCCGGGAGCGGACGGCGACCGAGCCGGTCTCCTCCTCACGGTCGCCGACCACCAGCATGTAGGGGTAGAAGCCGATCGTCGCCGCGTCGCGGATCTTCCTGCCGATCGACTCGGAGCGGTCGTCGACGGCGACCCGCACCCCCAGCTCGCGCAGCTCCTCGTAGGCCCGGTGGCCGTAGGGGTTGTGGCGGTCGGAGATCGGCAGCACGATCGCCTGCACCGGTGCCAGCCAGGTCGGGAAGCGGCCGGCGTAGTGCTCGATCAGGATCCCGGCGAAGCGCTCCATCGAGCCGAGCAGGGCACGGTGGATCATCACCGGGCGGTGGGCGGAGTCGTCGGCGCCGGTGTAGTAGAGGTCGAAGCGCTCGGGCATCTGGAAGTCGAGCTGGCAGGTGCCGCACTGCCAGGAGCGGCCGAGGGCGTCGGTGATGTGGACGTCGATCTTCGGGCCGTAGAAGGCGCCGTCGCCCGAATTCAGCGTGTACTCGCGGTCCTGGCTGTCGAGGGCCTCGGCCAGCGCCGCCTCGGCCTTGTTCCACTGATCCTCGCTCCCCATCGACTTCTCCGGCCGGGTCGAGAGCTCGACGTGGACGTCCTCGAAGCCGAAGCGCGCGTAGAGCTCGTCGATCGCCTCGCAGATCGAGGCGACCTCGTCACCGATCTGCTCCTCGGTGCAGTAGACGTGGGCGTCGTCCTGGGTGAAGGCGCGAACCCGGAGCAGGCCGTGGAGGACGCCCTCGCGCTCGTTGCGGGACACGCGGCCGAACTCGGCCAGGCGCAGCGGCAGCTCGCGGTAGGAGTGGCGGTCGGCGGAGTAGACGAGGCAGGCGCCCGGGCAGTTCATCGGCCGCAGCGCGTAACCGCGGTCGTCGTCCTCCATGAAGTACATGTCGTCCTTGTAGTTGTCCCAGTGGCCGGAGCGGTGCCAGAGCTCGACGTCCATCACCTGCGGGGTGGCGATCTCCTGATAGCCGCGCTTGCGCAGCTGGTCGCGGACCTCTGTCTCGATCGTCCGCAGCATGGTGGTGCCGTTGGGCAGCCAGAAGGGCATCCCGGGCGCCTCCTTGCGCAGCATGAAGAGGCCGAGCTGGGGGCCGAGCCGGCGATGGTCGCGTTCCCTTGCCTGCTTGAGGCGCTCGAGGTGCCGCTCGAGGTCCTTCTTCGAGAAGAAGGCGGTGCCGTAGATGCGGGTCAGGCTCTCGCGGTTCTCGTCGCCGCGCCAGTAGGCGCCGGCGACCGAGCTCAGCTTGATCGCCTTGATGCGGCCGGTGGAGGGGCCGTGGGGGCCGCGGCAGAGGTCCTCGAAGGGGCCGTTGCGGTAGAGCGAGACGGTCTCGACGCCCTCGTCGCGCACCAGGTCCTCGATCAGCTCGACCTTGAAGCCCTGGCCCTGGCCTTCGAAGATCTCGATCGCCTCGGCGACGGGGACGTCGCGGCGGGAGAATTCCTCGTCGGCGCCGATGTGCTCCTGCATCGCCTGCTCGATCTTCGGCAGATCCTCCTCGGTGATGCGGGTCCCGGCCGGGAACTCGAAGTCGTAGTAGAAGCCGGTCTCGATCGGCGGCCCGATCGTCACCTTGGTGCCGGGGTAGAGGTCCATCACCGCCTCGGCCATCACGTGGGCGGCGTCGTGGCGGATCAGCTCCAGCGCCTCGGGGTCGCGGTCGGTGAGGATCGCCACCTCTCCCCCGCCCGCGGGCAGCGGCGCGGCGAGGTCGCGCAGCTCGCCGTCGACCTTGATCGCCAGGGCGGCCTTGGCGAGGCCCGGGCCGATCGCCGCGGCGGCGTCGGCCCCGGTGGCGCCCGCCGGCAGCTCCAGCGGCTTGCCGTCAGGAAGCGTGTAGGTGGTCTTCTCGGTCGCGGCCTCCATGCGTGAAGGATGGTACGGGGAGATCAGCGAGCGGGTCCCTGCCGCGCCTGACGCACGGCGATCAGCGGGCAGGGGGTCTTGCCGGGGGTGGGGTGGCGGACCTTCGCCAGCGTCCAGTCGCCGTCTTCGCGGACGACGAAGCGGACGCCGGCCGGCAGCTTGCCCGCTTCATCGCTCGACTGGATGCAGACGCGGCCGCCGCGGAGTTCCCAAGAGAGGTAGGGAGCGCCGTGCTGTTCTTCCAGCAGCTGCGGAGAGGCGATCACGAGCGTCGGTCCTTCGCCGACGAGCTTGCGGTAGTCGCTGAGCTTCGAGGAGTAGGACGTAGGGCCGACGGGGGCGTTGGCGAGAGCGAGAAGCGAGCAGACGCCGGCGGCGAGGGCGAAGACCGCCCCGGCGACCGGCGCAGCCCACATCGGTGGGACTTTTGACCGCATAGCGGGCATAACTCCCACCGCTGATTTGGCAAGCGGCAGGAGAACCGTCAGTGCCACGAGCGGCGCCCCGATCTCGATCGCCTTCGCAGCCGTGTAGGGAGTGCCGCCGATGCGGGCGGCGGCATAGGCCAGGACGGCGGCGGCGAGACCACTGAGGATTGCGGCCTCGCGCCGCCGCCAGAGCCAGACAACGCCATAGACGAAGAGGGCGAGCGCGAAGGCGATCCCGAGGTAGTACGCGGCTGCCGGAACCGCACCGTCTCCCGGTGCCAGCCGGAAGTCCCCCGAAGGCCAGATGCCGAGCGCCTCGAAGGGCGAGATTTGGCCGAAGAGGTTGCCGAGGCCCGGGCCGTTGGGGTCGAAGGTCTCGAACGAGTGGAATTCGACCATCCGGCCCAGCTCGGGGAGGGTCAGGACCAGGAAGGTGAGGAGGGCTAGACCAAGCGGTCGGGCCGCGGGTCCTGTCTCCGATATTGGGCTCTCCCTGCCGGGAGAGTCCTCAATATCGTCGCCACCCGCGGCAGGAACCGCACTTGCCAGCAACCAGATCACGAGAGCGGCACCAAGCCAGATCAGGCCCGGAAAGCTGTAGGTGTAGACGGATCCGACTGCGATCAGGGCAGCTGGCACGAAGCGCAGGGGTAGTCCGGACCACTCGCGGTCGGCCTCTCTCAGCGCCAGGACGAAGGCGAGGAAGAAGAGGGCCTGCATCGTCTCCTTGAAGGCACCCTGGGCGAAGTAGGAGGCGACGACGTAGGCGAGGCCGACCAGCAGGGCGCCGGAGATCCGCGGGAGGAACGGCAGCTCGGCGAAAGCGGCGAGCGCGGTCAGGCAGGCGAGGATCGCAACCGCGACCGTGAGGCCGCTGAAGCCCTGGACCAGGCCGATGCCCAGGCCCTTGTTCAGGGCGACCACGATCGAGTGCGGGCCGAGCGGATAGCCCTGGTTCAGCAGCTGCGAGGAATGCCCTTCCGCCAGCCGGTCGGCGGTCAGCAGGTGCTGGGACATGTCGGGGTTGAAGCTGGTCCCGAGGATCCCGAAGTGGCCTTCGACTGCGAAAGGCAGCGAAGCCGCCGCCAGCGCTACAAGCGCCACCGGCCAGCCGGTGGCGAGCCCCTCCCACGCCCCCTCGACCCGCCCCCAGATATAGGCGACCGCTGCCAGCGTCAAGACCAGCACGACGACCGCGGAGGCGGCCCCGCCCCCCGGCAGCCGCACCGTCCCCCAGCACACCGCACACAGGAGCGCCAGCCCCACCGCCGGCCCCAGCCACGACCAGCGCCGACCGCCGCAGAGCAGAATCGCCGCCTGCCCGATCGCCAGCGACGACACGCAGACCGCCGCCACCGCTGCATAGGTCCCGATCACAGGGCGGCGAGCCTAAAGGACGTACCCCTACAGCAGGGTTCGCAAGTCGTCATAGATTTACTCACCCTCGTGTAGATCAATCTGGGAGGTCCGTGTGTTGAAGGTTTTCCTTTCGCTTCTGCCGCTAGCCATGGCGTTCATAACCCTCGGTGCGCCTCCCGCAGCAGCGGCGGCCTCGGACTACGATTGCGCTGACTTCGCCAACCAGGCGGAAGCCGAGGAATACCTGCTCCCAGGCGACCCTTACAACCTCGACGCCGACAACGACGGCATCGCCTGTGAGGATCTTCCCTGCCCCTGCTCTAGCACGCCGGGCCAGGGCGCCGGCGGTGGAGGCGAAGAAGAACAGCCCGCTGAACCGCCTCTGCCTTACCACCTGAAAATGAGCACCGCAAGGCACTTGGCGTTGCAGGTGGCGCGGCAGTTCACCCGCCGCGATCCCAACGTCGGCACGACGGAGCTCGGGAGATGCCACCGGCGAGGTGAACGCCGGATCGGTTGCGCCGCTACGGCACACGGAGAAATCCGCACGAGCCGCACCACCTGCAACCTGTGGATCGCCGTCCGCGCGATCGACAGAAACCCGCGGGCAACTCTGACCACGAGTCAATGCCATACCTATTCCCTCGTCATCCTGACCGCAGCACGGGCCGCCGAAGCCTTTCGCACGCACGGTGCCGGACTGGCCCACAAACCGGTCGCCGTCGGGCTGCTCGAACGCCGCACCCGCGTTAGCTTCTTCGGAACCGCAGAATGGACTCAGCCCCACGGTTCGGAGCCGACCCCAGAAGAATGCTTCGCGCTGATGGAAGCGAAGTTGAAACCAGACAACGAGGTCCGCGTCACCGTGATCGAAACTGGTTGCTCACCGCCCGCGTAGCCGACCCCTTAGATTCCGGAGATGGCGTTCGTACCTCCCGCCCGCCACCTGCTCCGGGCCAAGGACCTCGCCGACGCCCGCTACACGGAGCCGCTGGAGGTCGACGATCTGGCTCGAGCCGCCGGCCTCTCCAAGGCGCACTTCAGCCGTGAGTTCCGGCGCACGTTCGGCGAGTCGCCTTACGTCTACCTGCTGACGCGGCGGCTGGAGCGGGCGGCGGCGCTGCTGCGCAACACCGACCACTCCGTGGCCGAGATCTGCCTGGAGGTCGGCCTGCAGGGCGTCGGATCGTTCACGACCAGCTTCAAGCGCATGTACGGGATGACGCCGACGGCCTACCGCGCCGCCTATCCCCCGGCCTCGGCGAACGCCCGCGTGCCCGCCTGCGTCGTCCGCGCCTATGCCCGACCCCGATACCGCACGTTTCGAGAAGACAGCCCGCCTCCACGGGCCTAGCATCGCCTTAGTCGAATTCGAACCAGGAGGACATGATGAAAATCTCAAACGCGCAGGTGTGGGTGCACGACCAGGAGGAGGCGCTCGCCTTCTACACCGAGAAGCTCGGGATGGAGGTCCGCGCCGACGTGACGCTGCCGGAGATGGGCGACTTCCGCTGGCTCACCGTCAGCCCTCCCGGCCAGGAGGACGTGACGATCGTGCTGATGGCGATCCCCGGCCCGCCGATGATGGACGAGGAGACGACCCGCCAGGTCGAGGAGCTGATGGCGAAGGGCTTCGCCGGCACCGTCTTCCTCACCACCGACGACTGCCGCGGCGATTACGAGCGGCTGAAGGCGCGGGGCGTCGAGTTCACCGAAGCGCCCGAAGAGCGGCCCTACGGCATCGACTCCGGCTTCCGCGACCCCTCCGGCAACAGCATCCGCCTCACCGAGGTGAAGCTCCCCGCAACCGCCTGAGGGCGGTCGCGGGGGCTCCCCCGCTACTCGATGATGACCTTGCCGACGCGGTCCTGGGCAACGTCGAGCAGGTCGAACAGGTCGCTGCTCCAGTCGTCTCCGAGCGGCCAGGTGATGGGGACGAGCGTTGCCAGCAGGTGGGGCCGGTCCGCCTCGGCGTAGTCACGATACGTCGTCCTCGGGAGCGTCTCGTTGAGCCGGAACGCATAGCTCCAACTGCCGGTGAATGGCTGGAGGGGAACCGCCAGGACATCGAACTCGCCGGCCCTGTAGCAAGTCGTGGAAACCCGGTTCCCGTTCGGCAGCTCGACCGGTCGCTTGTCGCTGGCGTCGCACTGGATCTTCGCGGAGAACGTCCCGTCATCCCGCTGCCTGATCGAGTTCGTCTGCATCGACTTCAGCTGAACCGTGTAGGTCCGCCCCGCTCGCCTGAACGTCCGATCGGACTTCGTCTTGGCATGGTCGTCGTCCCGAGACTGGTCCTCGACCGGAATCCCGCGCTCGACCAGGTACTCGGCGAACATCACCTCGGCGAAGTTCCCGTAGACCATGCCGCGAACGCTGGGCGTCTCCTCGAGGACCTGAACGATGGTCTCCGGATCAGCCCATCGGTGGGGATCCTTGATGTTCCTCAGGACCTGGTCCAGAGAGAGCGCCTCCGAGGTCATCGCCGCCGCCCGGTCAGGAGGCCGCAAGTCCGACCTGGAGCGACCCGTCCCCGCGCTGGGCTATCTTCGCAGAGCGCCCTCCTCCAGAAATCGTGACGTCCACCGACTCGACACCGCTCGCGGAGACGCCTGAATCGAAGACACCCCGCCGGCAGGGAGGAGTGGCAACGTCCGACGTCGTCGTGTCGGCCACCACCGGCCTCAACGCGGAGCTCTTCCCCGACATCCTCAGACTCCACGTGCCTCGGGGGGCTCGCGTCGCTGACGTGACCTACGGCAAGGGCGTCTTCTGGCAGAACGTCGATCCGGACGCATACGAGCTTCTCCCCAGCGACATACAAAGCGGCGTTGATTGTATGGCGCTTCCTTACGACGGCGACTCGATCGACGCCGTCGTCCTCGATCCGCCTTACATGGAGGGCCTCTTCCGGAAAAGCGCCGGCCACCTCGCCGGCTCCGGCAGTCACGCCGCCTTCCGCGACAACTACTCCAACGGCAAACCGACCAAGGCGGGCGGACCGAAATGGCACGATGCCGTCCTCGATTTCTACTTCCGCGCCGGCGCCGAGGCGCAGCGGGTCCTCGTCCCCCACGGAGTGCTGATCGTCAAGTGCCAGGACGAGGTGAGCGCGAACCGCCAGCGCCTGACGCACGTCGAGTTGATCAACCACTTCGAGGAGCGCGGCTTCTACACGAAAGACCTCTTCGTGCTGGTCCGCCGGAATCGACCCGGCGTGAGCCGGCTCGTCAAGCAGGTCCACGCGAGGAAGAACCACTCCTACTTCCTCGTCTTCGTCAACGTCCCCGACGGCAAGCACCGGACCGCCAAGAGCCGGCCGGTCTCCTGACGATGGGCGTTACTGGGCTCGAACCAGTGACCTCCAGCTTGTCGAGCTGGCGCTCTCCCAACTGAGCTAAACGCCCGGAAGGGCTGAATCTAGCAGCGGCCGACGGGCGGCCGGCTGCTCGCTTTTTGCAGCCATCTGTTCGAGGGGTTTAAAGGAATGGTTGCATCGGTCGATGCAATCGGTGCAACTTTTGCCGCCCTTCGGTGTTTATGGGGCGAGCTTGCCAAGTTTGAGGACCGACGAGCCAGCGACTTAGCACTCTCTGGTGGTACGTCCTTCGGAAACAAAGGGCCCCGGACGGGGCCCTTTTCCGTTCCGGCCTCAAACGTGGTCGCTCGGCAGGTGCCAGCGGCGGGGCGCGATCAGCCGGTCGATCTCTGCCGGGCCCCAGGAGCCTGGCTGATATTGGATCGCCGCGGGCGGGCACTCGAGGACCGGCTCGGACACTTCCCAGAGCCGCTCGATCGCCTCCGAGCTGCTGAAGAGGGTGCGGTCGCCGACCATGACGTCATGGATCAGCCGCTCGTAGGGGTCGAGCGCCTGGTCGTTGCCGCCGAAGGTGTCGGCATAGCTGAAGCGCATGTGGGCCTCGCCGAGCTCGATCCGCGGCCCCGGCACCTTGGCGAGGAAGGAGGCGGAGATGCTGCCCGGGTCGCCCAGCTCGAAGGTGAGGTGATCGTGGCCGAAGGACTCGGCGATCTGGTCGCAGTCGAGCGGGAACATCCGCCGCGGCGGCTGCTTGAAGGCAACGGTCAACAGGTGCCGGCTCTCGGCCAGGCGCTTGCCTGAGCGGAGGAAGAACGGCACCCCCTCCCAGCGCCAGTTATCGACGAAGCACTTGACGGCGACGAAGGTCTCCGTGTCCGAATCGGGCGCCACCCCGTCCTCGTCGCGGTAGCCTTCGTACTGCCCGCGGACGACGTTCACCGGCGCCAGCGCCGGCATCGACTCGAACACCTTCTCCCGCTCGATCCCCAGCGCTTTCGGCCCCAGCGAGGTCGGCGGCTCCATCCCGACGAAGCCGAGCACCTGGAACAGGTGAGTGACGATCATGTCGCGGAAGGCACCGGTTTCCTCGTAGAAGGAGCCGCGCATCTCGATCGAGAGCGTCTCCGGGACGTCGATCTGGACGTGGTCGATGTGGTTGCGGTTCCAGACCGGCTCGAACATGCCGTTGGCGAAGCGCAGCGCCAGCAGGTTCTGGACCGCCTCCCGGCCCAGGTAGTGGTCGATGCGGAAGATGCAGTCCTCCGCGAAGACCTCGTGCAGCTGCCGGTTCAGCTGCTTCGCCGAGGCGAGGTCGGTCCCGAACGGCTTCTCAGTGATCACCCGCGCCCCCCGGCCGAGGCCATGGGAGCCGATCTGCTCGACGGTTCCCGCGGCGGCCTGGGGCGGCAGCGAGAGGTAGAAGAGCAACTGCGCGCCGTCGCCGAGCTCCCGGTGGGCGCGCTCGATCTCCTCGACCAGGGGCTCGAAGCCGTCGCCGACGGCGGCGAAGCCGAGCGATTCTTCGAACCGCTGCCACTGCTGCGGGTCGCCGGTCTCGCGGCTGGACTCGCCGACCGCCTGCCGCGCCTGCTCCCGGAACCCCTCGCCGCCGACGTCGCGGCGGGCGGCGCCGATGATCCGGAAGCGCTCGGGCATCAGCCCGACCCGCTGCAGGTGGAACATCCCCGGCAGCAGCTTGCGCTTGGCGAGGTCGCCGGTGGCGCCGAAGAGGACGACCACCTGGTCCTCTGGCTGTGGCACCGAGTCCTGCGAATGGCTCGTCATCGCCCTCAGCCTATGCTTGCTTGCCGATGAGCCCCCAGACCAGGCAAGGCGTTGCCTACGACCCGGTCGCACTCGACCGCGTCGAGCGCCGTTTCTGGCGCGAGATCTGGGGGTCGGTGCCGCCCGAGGCGGCGGCGGAGCACGGGGTCGAGTGGCGGAGCTTCGCCGAGATCCAGGCGACGAGCGCGGCGGACCTGGCCGAGGCGCGGATGATGAACCTGGTGCTCGGCGCCGCTGAGGACGCCGAGGCCGGCGGCGAAGGCCTCGAGGCTGCCCTCGCCTGGACGGCGGAGCGGCGCGTCTCCCCGTACGTGCCGGTCACCCCGGGGCTCCCCGGCACCGCCGCGGCGGAGGAGCGGCTGCGACAGAACGGCCTCGAGCGCGGCTATGCCTGGATGAAGTTCGTCCGCGACCCGCACCCCCCTCGCTTCCCTCTCCCGGAGGGGGTCGAGACGGTCGAGTTGACCGCGCCCGCTCAGGAGCCGTTCGGAATGATCGCCGCGACCGGCTTCGGAATGCCCCCATGGGCCGCCGACTTCTTCGCCTACCTGCCGGGGCGCGAAGGCTGGCGCTGCTACGTCGCCAAGGTCGACGGCGAAGCCCAGGCCTGCGCGGCGATCCTGATCGACGAGGCGATCGCCGAGTTCGGAATCGCCGCCACGCTCGAGGGCGCGCGCGGGCGGGGCTGCCAAACCGCGCTCCTGCACCGGCGAATCTGCGACGCCGCCGAGGCAGACTGCCATACCCTCTTCGTCGAGACCGGCGAGCGCGTGCCGGATCGGCCCTCAGCCAGCTACCGCAACATCCTCCGCGCCGGCTTCGAAGAGGCATACCTGCGGCCGAACTGGCAGCGCCGCGACTGACGGGTCCCTCACCCCGACGCGACACAACCTCCTGAACCCCTCCCCCGCCGGCGCCGTAAGCCGGGCAACGACGAACCTCGACGAAAGGCAGGGACCATGGTTTCCAAGCGTGTCTCGCTCCTGCTGGTCGCCGCTGCCCTGACGGCGACGATGCTGCTCGGCGTCATCGCCACCCAGGCGGAGGCTGCACTGCGCCACATCGACGGCACCGTTCTCTCCAAGAACGGTGCCGACCGGACCTTCAAGATGACCACCCAAGGCGGCACCGTCCGCATCAAGGTCACCTCATCCACCAAGTTCCAGCGCCTCTCCGGTTTCGGTGCCTTGCGCAAGGGACTCCGGATCGAGGTCGAAGCGAAGAGCACCGCGAACGGGCTGGTGGCCATCCAGGTCGAGACCCGCCAGGGTGGCGGTGCTGACGAAAATGGCGGTGGTGGCGGGGGCGCCGACGACGGCGCCAATCACGCCTGAGGGCGGCGGTCTCAGGACAAGCGCTGGTGCAGCCGCTCGTCAAGCGAAGCCAGGTCTTTGACGGGCGTCGCCTCCCGCAGCCGCTGGGAGGCGCTTGCCTGGCCGCCGACCAACAGGTCGAGGCCCGGGCGCGTCCGGTGGGCCCGCCGGACCGTCTCCGCCAGCACCGGCCCCAGTTCCGGCATCGTCACGGAGAGGCCGAGCAGGTCGGGTGAATGTGACTCGACCGCTGTCAGCAGATCCTCGGTCGGCACGTCCGCTCCCAAATAAAGCGTCTCGTAGCCGGCGTCCTCGACCAGGTCGGCCGCCATCCGCAGGCCGAGCACGTGCTGCTCTCCCTGCACCGCCGCCAGCATCGCCCGCGGCATCTCCTGTCTCGTCGCTTCGCTCGGCTCCCCCATCCCCTCCGCCCGCAGGGCCGTGAGGACCCGCTGCGTCAGTTCGGTGGCCAGGTGCTCGTCGGCGATCGTGATCGCACCCCTCTCCCACAGCCTCCCGACCTCGTGCATCGCCGGCGTGATCACCCATTCGTAGAGATCGAGCAACCTCATCCCTCGCTCGCGCGCCTGCGCCAGCACCCGGTAGGCACCGGCCGCATCGGCCGCCCGCAGCGCTTCCAGATAGGCGCGGGCCAGCAGCGAAGCCCGTCGACGCACATCCCCCTTGACCGAGTTATCAGGCTCCGCCGAATGACCAGGCACGCATAAAGGTTAGGTCACGCTCAAGGAAGCTCAACCGCCGGACTCGTCGTGCGGGTGTTGCTATCCGCTGGAGACGAACCCAGGCTCATGGCCGGCTTACCGGCGACCGGTTCAAGCCCCCGAGAGAGACCCTACGGTCTCGTTGGGCCACTTCTCTTCCTTGAAAAGGCTGAAGGGCGCATACAGCGTCCTGCCCCGAGAACGGGCGGTGATGATGAAAATGGGTTCCGGGCCCGCGGGGGCCGGCCCGGTGGGAATTTGCACAACCGTGTTCCCGCTGGGAGGGACCGCCACCTCGGCGCTGCTGAAGAACTGAGCCTGTTCACTGGAGGAGGTTAGGCGATAAACAGCGAGCCTCACCGCGTTGCTTCCCTTGAATCCAGTCAAGAAGAGGGTTGCTTTTGAGTTGGGAGGCACGCTGTTGTGGCCGGGATCGGTGCTTTGGCCGAGCACCCGCAGACCGGGCTCGCGGGGCGGCACGAGCGTTAGCGAGTGACTTCGACTCAGGGAGCCATTGCGAGCGGTGATGACGTATCTACCCAGGGGCCACGAAGGTTCGATTGCCGGTACCCAGTCGAAGCTGGTCCATTCGTTTCTATAGTGATAGCTCCGGGTTGCCGGCAGCGGAGGTAGAACGCCTGACATGTTGAAGCCGTGGGGTCCGGTGAGGGTCACAGAGACAGGACCTCTTCCCATGCCATCGAAGCAAACGTCTACTGGTTGTCCGTAGGTCACTATGCCTTCATCATTGAAGCCTTCGCTGGTCGATCCGACCTGAACCGGGAAGGGCTCAGCGAGGACGCGCACCTGAGGCGGGTTACCCACCTCGAAGCAGGCGCCAGGTCCGGCTCCTCCGACGAATTCGAACTGGGCGCTCACCCCTGGGGGGCGAGGCGTCGGGTGCAGAAGAAGGCCCTGTGCAGGTGAGGATGAGGACTTCCGCTTCGACGTGGGGGGCGCAGCTTGTTCCGCGACGGTGGTGCTGTCGCTTTCGACGGAGTGCGAGATCGTGGTGGTTTCTGCGCTCTTCCCGCAGCCACAGACGAGGAGCAGCGCCGCACACCAGAGGGAAGCCCAGAGGACTCTCACTGATCGGGCCCCCCAATGGCGAGTTGTTCGGCCCTCTCAACGAGCGAGCGTTTGAGAGCAGTCCCTTCGGCCAATCGAGCGCCTTGTTCATACGCAGCGATAGCGGCACTGTATTGACGAAGGTGGACATCAGCGAAACCGATCGCTCCGTCGAAATACGCCCGGCGGCTTCCAAGGGTCGTCAGATCAGCCGCGGCGCTGTATTCGCGCCGCGCGTCTTCGTAAGCCGCTGGTGCTTGCTCGACGGAGAGGGAATAAAGCCCCAGCCCCGCATGCGCCTCAGCAGCGTCATCACGTAGTTCTGGAAGGGTCGGCCGGTAGGCGGCGATGGTCGCAGTGAACTCCTTCCGAGTGGCGAGCCAACGTCTCGCTTGTCCTGCCGCGCTGAGGCAGAGGTCTACCTGGCCCTTCCCAAAAGCCGCCTTTGCGGCCAGCGCCGATCCCGCCCGGGCGGCCGCTATGCCGCCATATGTCTGAAGCGCCACCGAGAAGCCGTGCCGCGCCGAACTCAGCAGAGAGAGCGACGGTTCTCCAGGGCGACAGTGCTTGTGGCCCACCTGGTAGCGAACATCGGCAAGGCCGAGTTGGGCGCGCGCTGCGATGGCGGTGTCGTGAGTGGCAAGCGAGTAGTCAAGCGAGGCGATCTTGGTTTGTCCCTGCTGGTCAGCGATGTTGCCGAGCAAGAGGCGCAGCAGCGCAGCGACGGCGGGAGTGGGCGCTCGCATCAGCGCCCGACGCAGATGTAGCTCTGCCCTGGGGAGTGCGTGCAGCAAGTAGTACCCAACCCCGATGAAGACCTGCGCATAGGCTTCAGTGCGGTGAATCAGCGCCCCCCGAAGCCGTGCGCGAGCGGGCGGACTCACGGCCAGGGCGTATGGAAGCCTGATCGCTCCGCCGTAGGAATATCTCCCACTGAGATCGACAGCCGAGGGCAGCTTTGCAGCGTTGAGATAGAAGGCGGGCTGCAGGCGCGTGTTCTGGGGACCTGCTGCCAGGTTTCCGTACATGACAATGTCGGCGCCGATGTTGTGTGCAAGCCGCTTGGCAGCATGTGACCGGGACTCACTGCTAGTCCCAGTGACGGTCCCGATATCGGAAGGGCCGCGTACTTCGACCTGCAGCGAGGGGTCAAGGCGTGGGAGTTCAGAGCCGAGGACCCGTGCTACGTCCCGAGCAAGGGCCACGCCTTCGTCCGTGTTACTCCCGTCGGTCGTGAACGCCGCGACCGCCACGTTGAGATCGCCCGCCATTCGGCTCGGAGGAGGCGGTCCACCGGCGGTGAGTGCCAGCAGGACGCCACCGAGCGTCACCACAGAGGCGGCGAAACCGAAGGCAGCCCCCACACGGGTGAACAGCTTGTCCTTTAGCCACGCCCAGATGCCTCTCACATGGCGGTGCGACCGGGCTACGGACTGCTGGTCGGACATGGCTTCCAAGCGGACCGTCCCTGGCACGGGCCGATCGAGGAGCGATGGGCAAACGTCGATCCGTTCGGCGACGAGAGCAGCCATGATCTTGCGCCTCCGCGCCCGTGACAATCTCTTGCCGCCGAACCAGCTGCGCAGCGCGGTCAGCTCAACCCATTCGGCCCCGCCGGCGCGAACGAGGCGGGTTCGCAGCTCTCTCGCGTTGTGACGATCGCCGCGACTCATCCCGTGGCCGCGATCCTATTGAGGACCCTTGAGCGGTGACTAGCCCTTGGCCGAGCCGGGTTCGCTTCACTCGACCGACCGGACAATGGCGCGGCTCAACAACCGCCAGCAAACCGCTCTGGCAAGCCAAGCTCTGCTCAGACGAAAAAGGCGCCTACCGGAATCGAACCGGTGTAAACGGCTTTGCAGGCCTGCCATATAGGGCGATATTTGGCTTTCTAGAGCCAAAAGTGTATTTCGTGCGCCAGTCTATGCGCCAGTCTCAGCGATTCCCAGCGCCTCAAGGCTCGGCCGGGCGATCCTCCGGCTCATACGACGCTTCGCCCGTGGCCCGCCTCAACTCTCGCTCGATTCCTTCAAGCGATGCGTCGGTTGGAGGTCCCTCCGATGGACCCCTTCCAAGACTGATCACGTCCATTGGTCGTCCGAAACGTCCGAGCAGCGCCTGGTTCCCCTCGACTCGCAGCTGCGCATAGGCGGGTCCATACCCTCCGAGCGAAGCCAGGAGCTGAATAGCGGTCCGCCATGCGGGGCCAATCAATTCGTTCGTGATGTGTTCGGGATAAACGGTTCCCGCATCCCACGCCCCCAAGATTCCAATCGTGCCGTTCCAGACTGCGCGGATGTGCCAATAGCGCGGACGGACATAGGTGTGCAGGTCTCGCACGTCCACGAAACGATTGCTCTGCTCGAAGCCCATCTCAAGGGTAGGACCGAAAGGGTCGGGTATGCCGGCGTCACTCGACATCAGCCCTGCCTGAACCAAAGACTTCAGGTCATTCTCAAAGGCGCGAGAGAAGAGACGAGCGCTGATATCCGGAGGATGCGCGGTCGCGCTTACAGCGATTACTACTCGCGGCCCCGCCTCACCTACCCCTGGCATATCTGGATCTCGGAGTAGCTCCGTCGCGACATCTGCGGCAGCGGCCTCGGCTCCGAGCTGGGCGGCCTCGCCTCGTTGATAAAGCTCGGCTAGACGCAGGGGCTCGGTTACTCGGACGGTTCGACCAGATACCCGCTCATACACCGTGCCGCTACAGATACAAGGAGTTACGGCAAGCGGAGGCACCTCGACGACCGCGACATGTCTTCCATCTGCAACGGAGATGCTTCGGACATCCACTGAAGGCACTGGTCGTAATTCGGTTTCGATCACATCGGAAATCCAGGCGGGCGGATCTCCTCCGAAGTCCATGCCGTCAAGAATCCACCTGCCAGAGACCTTCCGCGCACCCAGGATTAGACAGGCGGTCTCCCCGTCCATCAGGCGTCGAAGAGGAGGTAGGCCCTGACGGCGACCCTCGTCGGGATGAGGAGGTCGTCGTCGCGGCGGTGGAGCAGGCCGATGGCGGTCAGGTCGCGGATCGCCCGCTCCATGCGGTCGCGCTCTGCGAACTCGGGGAAGCCGACCGTCTTCTCGCGGATCAGGGTAGATGAACATGATCTCTCGCAGGACGCTCGCCTGGTCGCGGTCGTCCTGGTCGGCGGTGGTCGTCTGGAACCCAAGGGCGCCAGTAGATTTCTCGTCAGCCATGGGGAGGTGTGCCTCCTTATGGTCAGGTCCTCGGTCGGCGTGACAGCGCCGCCGGGGGCCGCTTTCTGGAGCCGGTAGCCCGCTACCGTTCCCGCTGCGGTCGGACCTTGGAGACTTGGCCGACCGCCACGGGGCCGGCGTTGCAGCGCGCGGCCCCACTTATGTTTGAGCGCCCAGGGTAGCAGAGGTGTCGGTGATTCACCGACAGCACTACTTGCCCTGTATAACTTCCGCGACCCGGCTGTGATGCAGGCCCGCCTCTTTGGCGATTTCGCGAAGCGAGAGGCCGGCGGCCTGAGCATCGGCGAATGCCTTACGCCGTGCCTCGCGCACGGCCGCAACATCTCGTTCGAAGCTCGCCTGGGCATTGCGGACGACTCTGCGAGCTGCTTCTCGGTCGTCGGTCATCAACTGAGCCTATCGGTGGGTATTCCCGACGGATTCACCTACCCATACGAAGCCTTCACAGCTCGTTAGAAGAGAAAACAAGCGGTCTTGGCGCAGAGGGCGCCTTTTGCACGAACCGCGGCTATTTCTTCCCGCTACGCCCAAAGCCGTGTTCGGCCCAAATCGCGGCCATATCCGTTGCCGGATCGTCCAGCGCCTCACGCATCCGGGTGAGGGCATTGTCGGAATACCGGATGAGCTTCATTCCACCAAAGTCAAAGTGGTGCATGCAGGTGGGATCGTCATCGATCTGAAGATGCCGGCGAAGAGCCGTTGCGCGGGGTCCAGTGAGGTCAAGCTTCTTCGCAAGGTCGGTGGCCGACCAGTGAAATTTCTTCTGTAGATCAACCTCGCGGACGGCAGCCGCATCGGCGGGATCGTCGGCCGACACGAAATGAACTGGCGCACCTTTCTTCTTGGCGAAGTGAACCGTGACGCTTGGCCCATCGGTCGTGGTGGTCGCCGAAACGGTGGTGAGACGCGGGAACACACCAGAGAGGTCCTTGCCATCCCTAATGCCTTTCTCCACCCGATTTACGTCGCGCTCGCTTACTTTCACATCCTCGGCCGCGTGCCCTTCCATCGCAAGCATGCCGCGAATCAATGAGCGAGCCTCGGGTCGACGCCGCTTGCCGGTCTGCAGCAAATCCCGAATTTGGCTGTATTGGCGGTCGATCAAGACGTCGAAATCGTCTAACGGCTGCGTCGTGATCGGCAAAGCCCGCGGCGGTAGGTGGTCGGCGAGGCCCTCGCCGAAAGCGGTTTCCATCAATTTATTGAGCACCCCAACGGTGGCCCGAGCATGGAGGTAGAGCAGCTCCTCACTCACCTCAGCAAGCCAGTGCTGCTCGTCGTCGCGGAGACTGTCAACGGTTCGAAGGACGCCTATATCGCTCGCGTCGATTTGCAGATGCTCGTTGGCAAGGTTGAGGCAGCGGTCGAACCCGATCGATCGACCCGATTTCTTGTCAAATACCGCCACCCTCTGATTCGTCAGGCCAGCCTTCAACATCATTTCGGCCGCGTGTTGCAGATGGAGCAGAACGACCGTCTGCCGGCCATCGTCATCGGTCGAGTTGAACGCCGTAATCGCCCACTTCAGAGAAGAGAGGGCCTTCCGTTGTAGCTGGTTGCTGACGCGCCTCACTTGCCGAAGGCTAAGCGCCGCATCGGCCGATTTTGGCCCGCGCCCTCTTTCGCTGCCAGCTTCTTCCCTCTCCCCTTGCGCCTCAGCCTTTGGCAACACTCGAAAAGCAGGACTCCGGTACGCCAGGGCGAACTTGGGGGGGACACCCCCCGAACCCCCCGAGGGGAAGGGCTGTCCTGATTCCCGGAGGAAAAGAGGCCAACGGCTGACCCGAGGCGCACTGCCCCCGCTGATACGAGAGGCAGTCGCACGGTGAGGGATTCCCGTCGGAACGAGAGGTATCCGTGTGCCGTCGGCGTTGGATTCAGGCGCGTCCAGGTCCAGCTTTACCGCGCTTTGCCGCAATGGCACATCATCCAACCTGCCCTGGCGTGAGCCACTGGGACGGTCACTAGGTCTGGAAATGAAGACTCGGCCCCTCTAACGGGCTAATCTGGGGTGACTGGGCCGGCTATGAGATCGCCCAGCGAGCTCCCAGGTCTCATGACACGGCGAGTATCAAGATCGGGTCGGACGCGCCCTTGAACTCGGCCCAAACCTGATGATGTTCAAAGGGAGCGCAGCCGACCATCGGCGATTTCGTAGACCGTTTGAGCCGTTGATCCGCGCGGATGGTGGCGAATGCCGAATGCGATAGCTCGCAAAGCCATCGGGCGGTTCGGATGGGTCACGGCGACGAAGACAGCGCCGAAGCGGCCACCCGGCCACGGGATGTAGGTCTTGACGCAGCCGCCGAGCCTGGTGCCGTCGCGGCCTTCTGCCTGGCAGGCCATCAGGCGTGATTTCGGAATCCCGCCGAGACGGCGTACCTCCTTGTGGAACAGGCGCAACGCCTCCTCGGCGCTCGCCGCCAGGTGCGCGAGGTCTTCCTCTAGGGCGTCGTCGTCAAAGCCGACCGGGAAGACCGGCTCCGATTGCGGCTCGACCACCCTCAGCCCTCGTCGTCGGTGGGCAGCGACCCGAACTGGCGCTCGAACTCCTGGGAGTCGAGCCGCTGCTCGCCGTGACGCGCGAGGATCGCCTCAACGGAGGTGTCGCGTCCCTCCACCGCCTCAAGCGCAGCCAATGCTGCTTTCACCCGATCCTCGGGCAGATGGTCAAGCACGGCGTGGGCCTTCTCGCGGGTCGTCACAACTCGGATTGTATCCCGGTTCTAGAGATGCCAATTGGAGTCCTTGAGAGCTGCACATGAGGATGCTCGTGCGCCAGTCGTGCGCCAATGCGACACGAAAACAGCCGGTTTCAGCCGGAGACACCCGGACAAAGACAGGCCACAGGAACCGCTCGCAAACCGCTCTAGCAAGCCAAAATCCCTGCTCAGACGAAAAAGGCGCCTACCGGAATCGAACCGGTGTAAACGGCTTTGCAGGCCGCTGCGTAGCCACTCCGCCAAGGCGCCGGGTGTCGATTTCGCACGACATAACCGAACAAAAGCGACAGGGCGGGTTGAAGGGTAGCGGCGCTCAGGCCGATTCGTTCGGCGGTTACTGCTCGTAGCCCTCGACCGTGCCGCCGTCGCGCATGCTGGCGTCGTCGGGGTCGTCGCCGGCGCGGCGGAGGGCGCGGCGCTGGCGGAGATAGTCGTAGGCCTTGTCGAGCTGGACGCGCAGCTCCTCGAGGCGGGCATGCTCGTCGTCGTCGAGCCCCTCGCCTTCGTGGCGGTGGAGCAGCGCCTCCTCTTCCTGGACCAGTTGATCGATGCGGTCGAGTACCTGCTGGTCGTCCATGGGACGAACCTACCCGGCTACGCGGAAGTCGATTCCGGCTCTTTCCAGGCGGGCAAGGAGGGCGTCGCCCATCGCCGCAGCCGTGGTCAGCTGGCCGGCGCGCTCCGGGAGCTCGTCAAAGGCCAGGCAGAGGCCGGACTCAGCCAGCATCTTCGACGTCTCGCCGTAGCCGGGGTCGCCGCCGCTGACCTCGGTGACGACGCGCTTGCCGCCGCCCTCGCCGACGAAGGTGACCTTGAACCAGCTGCGCTCGCGCTCGGCCTCGCTCGGCCCCTCCCCCGGCGCTTTCAGCTTCAGCAGCAGATTCCGCGTCGGTGGCAGCTGCGCCAGCAGGCCGACGGTCCCGACCACCGCCCCGATCGCGCCGACCGTCGCCAGGTGCTTGGCGACCATGTGGTGGCCGTAGGTGAAGTCGGGCCCGTAGCGGTCGAGCGCGCCGGCGGAGCGGCGGACGACGGTGCCGTCGATCGTCGGCAGCGGCACGGTCCAGCCGCCGAGGTCGGCGTCGTGGCGGATCCGCGCCGGGGCGGCGTGGATCTCGCGCCCTTGGGCCCGCGGCTCGGCGCGGCGGCGCTCCTTCGCCGCGCTCAGCGTCTGCCGGGCGCGTGCGAAGCCGTTCACCGCCGAGTGGTAGGTCCCGCCGGAGAAGCCGGCGTTGCTCCTGACGTAGCCGTTCACCGTCAGCGGTACGCCCTCGGGCAGCTGCTGAACCGTGAAGTATGCGCCGAGGTCGTGCGGGATCGAGTCGAAGCCGCAGCAGTGGACGATGCGAGCGCCGCTGCGCTCGGCCTCGGCCTGGTGCTCCACATACATCCGGTCGACGAACTCCGGCTCACCGGTCAGGTCGCAGTAGTCGGTGCCCGCGGCGGCGCAAGCCGCGACCAGCGGCTCTCCGTGGAGCGCATAGGGGCCCACGGTGCTGATCACCACCCGCGTCTTCTCGGCGATCCCCCGCAGCGCCTCCCGGTCGCCGGCATCGGCTACGAGCAGGTCTGGCTGCGGCGCCTCGGGCGCCGCCGTGGCGAGCCGGGCGGCGACCGCCTCGAGCTTGCTGCGGTTGCGGCCGACCAGCGCCCAGCGCAGCCCGGGCGGCGCGTGGGCGGCGAGGTAGTCGGCGGTGAGGCCGCCGGTGAACCCGGTCGAGCCGCAGAGAGCGAGATCGTACTGGCGCGTGGCATCCATGAGGGCATCCTCTCAGAGTCAGCCGCCGCGAAGGAGCACTTGGAACGGGCGCCGCAGACGACCAGTCAGCGACCGCGACGCCCGTTGCATGTGCATGAATTCAACGCTGCCCTTTGACAAACGTCAGGGCGTAGTCAAGGAAGTCGTTTCGGCGTCGGCTCAAGCGACCGAAGGGGCGGCCTCGGCACCGTTCTCGACCGGGCGGCCACCGTCTCGCCACACCCCGACGCCGCGGCCGACGTGGACGACGTCGAAGCCGGCCCGTTGCAGGATCGAGGCGGCGAGACCGCTGCGGTTGCCGCCGCGGCAGATCGTCGCGATCTGACGGTCGCGCGGCAGCTCGTCGAGCCTTCCGGCGAGGTCGCCATAGGGGATGTGGCGGGAGCCGGGGATGTGCTCGCCGGCGTACTCGGATTTGCTGCGAACGTCGAGGATCAGCGGGCCGGCACCGTCGTCGATCCGACGCGCCAGCTCGTCGGGGTCGATCAACTCGATCCGGTGGACCGGCCGTTCCTCCGTGCGCCAGGCGGTCATCCCGCCCTCGAGGAAGCCGCGGACCGGGAGGCCGACCGAGGCCAGCAGCTGCGCTGCGGCGCGCTCGTCGCTGTCGGCAGCGGCGACGACGATTATGTCGGTGCCCTCGGGGGCGACGCGCGAGACCTTGGTGGCGAAGCCGGTGTCATACGACGAGGCGCTGAGGGCGCCCTCGATGTGGGCCTCGTCGAACTGCTCGTTGGTGCGGCCGTCGATCACCACCGCCCCGGCCTCGACCAGCTCCTCGACCTCGTGCGGGCTGAGCGCCGCCGGGGTGCCGAAGTCCTCGACCAGCGGCCCTTTGTTGAGGCCGACGATGCGCTCGACGTTGGGCGGTTTGTCGCCGAGCGAGCCGACCTGGTCGGCGATGAAATCGGCTTCGTCAGCGATCTGCAGCGCCCGGTTGTGGCGGCGCTCGAAGCCGATCGTCGAGGACGTCTTGAGGTCAAGCCCGGAGCCGCCGCAGAGCGAGCCGCCCAGGTGACCCGGCCAGACCTCGACCTCGTCGGGCAGGGTGAGCAGGCGCTCGTGCAGAGAGCGGAACATGTCGGCGGCCCCCTGGCGCGGTTCCACCGCCAGGTCGGGCCGGGCGACGTCGCCGATGAAAAGCGAATCGCCGGTCATCAGCGCCCAGGGGGCGCCGCCGCGGCCCGCGTCGCTGAGCAGGAAGCAAGTGTGCTCGGGCCGGTGGCCGGGGGTGTGGATCGCCTCGACCGCGAGGTCGCCGAGCTCCAGCTTCCAGCCGTGGGCGAAGGGCTCGTGCGGGTACTCGGCCTCGGCCAGCTCGTGCACGTGGACGGTGGCGCCCGTGCTGCGGCAGAGCCGGCCGTGGCCGGAGACGTGGTCGGCGTGGTTGTGGGTCTCGAGCACGTGGCCGATGCGGACGCCGTGCAGGCGCGCCAGCCGCCGATAGGGGTCGATGTCCCACTGCGGATCGACGACGACGGCGACCCCGGATTCGCGGTCGGCGACCAGATAGGAGGCGCAGCCGAGGTCCTCGTGGATGATCTGGCGGAAGAGCATGCTCCGGCTGAGGCTAGCGCCTGCATGCAATCGGGTAGGGAGCTTTCGTGAACCGCGAGGCGACGCTGACGACGGTGGAAGACCTGCTTGCCGAGGCCCAGGCCGACCTCGACCGCCTCACGCCCGCCGAAGCGCATGCCGCCGTCCGGCAGGGCGACCTCCTGATCGACATCCGCCCGCTCGAGCAGCGCCGCCGCGACGGCCTCGTCCCCGGCGCCGCCGTCGTCGCCCGCAACGTCCTCGAGTGGCGCCTGGACCCCACCGGCGCCCACCGCAACCCCGACCTCGCCCGCCTCGACCGCCGCGTCATCCTGATCTGCGACGAGGGCTACCAGTCCAGCCTCGCCGCCACCACCCTTCTCCGCTTCGGCCTGGACGCCACCGACGTCATCGGCGGCGTCCAGGACTGGAAGGCGGCCGGCCTGCCGCTGGAGCCCGCCACCTCCCAAGCGGCCGCTCGGTAAACTCGCCGCCAGTGCGGCTGTAGCTCAGCTGGCTAGAGCGTCTGCTTGCCATGCAGAAGGTCGAGGGTTCGAATCCCTTCAGCCGCTTTTTCCTGCAATCGAATGAGGTGGACCGTTTTCGTCCCACGGGGAAGGTCATGGGTTCGAAATGGCGCTCGGGCACCTCGTTCCCTTCTCCGGCGATTGGGCTCTGAACGAGCACGTGCCGAGTGAACCGGCGTCGAACGATCAGGCGTGGGCGACGACCTCGCGCACGTCGACCTCCTCGAGCGTCACCGTGTCCGGAACAATCCCCGGAACCCGCTCGCTCATGCCGTTGGCGGCTTCCTCGGATTCGAAGATCACCATAGACAGTCCGTTGTTGCCCTTGCGCGTCCAATACCCAGCCACGAACCCTGGGGCCTGCGATACCCCCGGCACGACCTGCTCGCGCAAGGTGGCCTCGGATGCCTCGGGGTCCTCGATCGTGACCCTGACTACGACTGCATGCATGCTCGCTCCTCCTTGGTTGCCTGATGGCAGTGCCCGAGCTTAGCTCGCAGCAGCTTTGAATTGCCCTAGATCCCGTCACCGAAGGGTTTGCGCGCGCTGCTGGCCAACCGACCAGAAGCAAAGTTATATTCGGTCGATGGGAGCTAAGGGTTTGTTGCTGCGACTGATCCGGACCATGAAGACGCTCGCGAGAGACAACCGGATTCCAAAGCTGCTTCGCTGGATCGCCGGGGTTGCCTTGCTGCCGATACCGGGGCCGGCCGATGAGCTGTTGCTGGTCCTCATCGCACCCATGTTTCTGCTCTACCGCAAGCCGTTACTGGAGGCTTGGAGCAGGGCGGCGGAAACCCCAATTCAAGCTGACCCATAACCCCCTGCAGCCCAACATGGCGGCGATGACCGGAGATCGGCGGCGATTTCGGTCGGATCCCGACTCGCACTCCGGCGACCTCGGAGCTATTCATCCCTGCCGACCATGACGACCTCCGCACGCGAGGGTGGGCGGCTTTGGTCAAGCAGCAGTGAGAGGGCTAGGCTTGGGATCGGGGAAGACCACGACAAATCCCTTCAGCCGCTTACCGACGGAAGGCTCGGAGCCATTCCCTCACTCACCTGGTTTGGGACGGCGCCTCTCGGGCCGTTTCGTCTCGCCGGCATGTCGGCCAAGAGCCAAAGCCCCGAGCCTGCGGTGAGGGCTGCGACGAGGTAGATCGCGCCGCCGTAGCCGAAGGCGTCCGAGGCCACGCCGGCGATCAGCGCGCCTAGCGCGTAGCCAAGGTCGCGCCAGAAGCGATAGACCCCGACGACAGGAGCCCGCGCGACCGGGGTGACGGCGTCGGATATCGCCGCGATCAGCGTCGGGTAGACGAGGGCGGTACCGAGGCCGAGAAGGACGGAGGCCGCGAGCGCGAGGCCCAGGGCGCCGCCGCTCAGCGCGAGCAAGGCGAGCGCTGCGGCCTGCACGAGCATCCCGGCGACGATCAGCGGCTTGCGCCCGATCGAGTCCGACCAGGCGCCGGTGGCGATCTGGGCCACGGCCCAAACGCCGGGGTAGACGGCGGCGACCAACCCCACGTCTGCGACACCCGCGCCGTGGGCGGCGAGGAAGAGCGGCACCAGCCCCCAGGCGAGGCCGTCGTTGAGGTTGTTGACGAGCCCCGCCTGCGAGCAGGAGCGCAGGGCCGGGACCCGATAGCTCGCCTCGGCGAAGGCGCGAGCCAGGCGCGGCTGGGTGCCGTCGGCTTCGGGGTGGCGATTCGCCTGCTCGAGGGCCACGTGGGAGCCGGTGTCGCGGACGAAGAAGATCGAGAGCAGGAAGGCGGTGAGCGCGACGGCGGCCCCTGCGACGACGAGCACGTCCCGGGCGGCGAACTCGGCCGCCAGCCAGCCGGTCAAGCCGGCAACCAGGGCCAGGCCCCCGTATCCCGCTGCCTCGTTCAGGCCGAGGGCGAGGCCTCGTCGGCGCGGGCCGACGAGGTCGATCTTCATCACCACGGTCATCGACCAGGCGAGGCCCTGGTTGATCCCGAGCAGGAGGTTGGCGGCGACGACCCAGCCCCAGCTCGGCGCCACCGCGATCAGGAGCGGCACCGGCAGCGCGACCGCCCAGCCGGCGATCAGGAGCCGGCGCCGCCCCACCCGTTCGGCGAGGGCGCCTGCAGCGAGATTCGTGAACGCCTTGACCAGCCCGAAGGCGACGATGAAGGAGAGCACCGCCGCGTTGGATCCGAGGCCGAAGTCCTCGCGGCCGATCAGCGGCAGCGTCGAGCGCTCGAGGCCGACCATCGCCCCGACGAAGGCGTTGACGGCGACGAGCAGCGAGAACTGCGCTGCGTTCTCGCGCAGGCCCAGCCGGACCGGAGGGTTCACGACACCTCGGCGAGCGACCTGCCGCTGCGGTTGGCCGCGACGATCGCCGCCTGCCCCTCCGGGGGCGGCGGCATCTTTTCAGTGATCGCGGCGACGAAGTCCTCCTCGGAGCCGAGCTGCAGCGCCGGGTTATGACGACGCTCGAAGCCGATGCTGGAGACCGGGTTGGCGGAGAGCCCGCGCCCGCAGACCGAGCCCGAGTAATGCGAGGGGTAGAGGACGATGTGGTCGGGCAGCGCCAGCAGGCGCTCGGCCAGCGAGCTGTACAGGGCACGCGCCATCTCCTCGATGCTCTGCTCGGCGCCCGCGTGGAGGTCGGGGCGCCCGGCATCGCCTATCAGCAGGGCATCACCGCTTAGCACCAGCCAGGGCTCCTCGCTCCTGGTGTGATCGGTGATCAGGTAGGCGTGATGGGCGGGCGCGTGGCCGGGGGTGGCGATCGCCTCGACCTCGGTGTTGCCGAGCTTTACCACCTCACCGTCGGTGAGTGGCTGATGGTCGAACGCCGCCCCGGCGCCGGCGGGGAGGTAGGCGCGGGCGCCGGTGCGCTCGACCAGCGCCGGCAGGCCGGAGACGTGATCGGCTTGAACGTGGGTCTCGAAGACGGCGACGATCGGTGAACCCTGCGCTTCGGCGAGGGAGATGTAGTCGTCCACCAGGTCGACGTGGGGCTCGAAGACGGCCAGCCGGCCGTGCGTCTTACAGCCCAGGAGGTAGGAGGCGCAGGCGGTCCCGTCGTTGAGGAGCTGTCGGAAGAACACATCGGCCTCCAGTCGATTCAAGGGTTGGGCTTGACAACTTATCAAGAGTTCTATTGAATAGCGAACTATGGCATCGGGAGAGGCGAAGCAAACGTTGTTCGAGGCGATCGCCCTGATGGGAAAGGCTTTTTCCAGCCCGCGACGGCTCGAGTTCCTCGACCTGCTGGCGCAGGCGCCCCGCACCGTCGAAGAGCTCGCGCGGGAGAGTGGCCAGTCGGTCGCCAACGCCTCCCAGCACCTTCAGGCCCTGCACGCCGCCGGCATGGCGGCCCGGACGCGCGAAGGCACGCGGGTCCGCTACGCGCTTGCCGGCGAGGAGGCGCTGCGCCTCTGGCTGGCGCTGCGCGACGCCTCTGCGGCCCGTCTCGCCGAGGTGCAGCGCGCCGCCCACGATTACCTCGGGGAGGACGTGGAGACGGTCGGCCGCGAGGAGCTCCTTGCGCGACTGGCGAGCGGAGAGGCGGTGCTGGTCGACGTGCGCCCAGAGGAGGAGTTCGCCGCCGGCCACATCGAGGGTGCCCGCTCGATTCCGATCGCGGAGCTGGAGCGGCGCCTGGGAGAGCTGCCGGACGACCGCGAGATCGTCGCCTACTGCCGCGGGCCGTTCTGCGCCTACGCGCACGAGGCGGTCCGCCGGCTGCAGGAGTCCGGGCGTGAGGCCCGGCGACTGGAGGACGGCTGGCCCGAGTGGCGCCTGGCCGGTCAACCCGCGCAATGATCGAGCGCTTCGCATCCTGGTCGCGGAGCTGCCTCACCATGCAGGGCTACGGCGAGCTCAGCAACTCGGAGCGCAGAGGGCTTTGGCTGGGTTTGCGCTTCTCCCCCGCCCTCTGCTTCGCCGGAATCGCGCTCGGCACGGTGCTCGCCAGTCCCGTCCTGCTTTTCGCGATGGCCCTCACCGCCTTCGTCGGTGGGTTCGTCACCGCCAAGCACCCCTTCGACTATCTCTACGACGCCGCCTTGCGACCGCTGCTGCGCGGCCCGAGCGTGCCGCCCAGCCCACCCCCGCGCCGCTTCGCCTGCCAGCTGGCGACGCCCTGGATCGCGGCGATAGCCCTTGCCTTCACGGCGGGCGCCCCGGCGCTCGCCTGGCTCCTCGCCGCCCCGCTGCTGCTCGCAGCGGCGACGGTTACGACCACGAACTGGTGCCTCCCCTCGCTGATCTACGGCCTCCTGCACCGAGACCGGGATGGCGAGCCGAGGCCCCTCTGAACACAACACGAAACCGGGAGGAGATGTCGATGGCAAACGGAGAGCGAGTGATAGTCGGCTGCACGCACGGCGAGGAGGACCCCGATCGGGTCGTCGTCGCCTACCTGACCGCGGTTGCCGCCATAGACAAGGACAAGGACGTGGTGATGTGGCTGACCGTCGACGGCGTTCGCCTGGCCCTGTCCGGCTACGCGGATCGGATCCGCGTCGGCATGGAGCCGCCGGTGGAGCGCGTCCACACGCAGTTCGTGGAAAAGGGCGGCCGCTTCTACGTGTGTCCGATCTGCTTCAACGAGCGCAACCTCGACGAGGGGGACCTGATCGAGGCGGCCGAGCTCAAGGGGGCGACGCCGCTGATGGAATTCGCCGCTGAGGGGGCGATGAGCTTCAGCTACTGATCCGCCTCCGGCCGATCGATATCGCGCATAGAGTACTGAGCGAAATTCACACAACCAAAGGGGGATTCCGTGGGGCGCTTCTCCAAACTGGCGGCGGGGTTGGGAGCCGCCGCGCTGCTCATCGTCATGGTCGGGGCCTACGCACTCGCCTCATCGAGCGGGGGTACGATCACCGTGTGCGTGCACCATAGGGGCGGCTCGCTGTATAGGGCCAAGAAGTGCGCCAAGCCGGACCGCAAGCTGAGCTGGAACATACAGGGGCCGACCGGCCCTACCGGTGAAGCCGGAGTCCCGGGACCGCGGGGCAGCCAAGGGCAGCAAGGGGTCCAGGGACCTCCCGGTATGAGCAACTACCAAGTCATCACCGGCACGGCTGCTGAAAGCTCGGCCGCAGGGATCAACCTTGATTCCGCCTATGTCTTCTGCCCGTCTGGGACGAACCCGATTGGCGGTGGTTTCTCGACCGGAGGTAGCAACAACACCATTTATGTCCGGTCTGACCAGCCGATCGACGGAAACCCAGGCGCGTGGTTCGTGCAGACGACCAGCGCGTCAACGAACGGGTACACGATCACCCCCTACGTGGTCTGTGCGACTGTCTCGCGCTAGCGCCCCACCGACGCGGCCTCGGCTCGAGGAACCGGTACCGAGTCAGAACTAGCTGGTCTCCCAGAGAGCTGAAGCGATATGCCTGCCCGCCTGCGAAGCGTGCGTTCACGCAGCAGAAGGAACAGAGGGAGGGCGAAGCACAAACCCACGAATATCGCGGCCGGGACCGGGACCCACCAGGAACGCATCTCCAGGCGTTTCCCCTCCCATGCCGCCCAGAGCGCGAAGGCGACGAACGAGATGCTCAGGTCGAGGGCGACGAGGGTCGCCAGCGGCGCCTCGCCCCAGTGCCGGAAGGCCCCAGCGATGGTGAAGCCGTGGTGGCCGAAGAACAGCGTGATCATGGTGATGGGTACGAGAAAGCCGACGACGGTAAGGATCAGTAATGCGCGTTCACGCCAATTCATGCTGCCTCCGATGGATGTGGGTCAGGGATCAGGAGCCGAGAGGAAATCCGCGGATTCATGAGGTGGAAAACCGAGCGCTCCCTGGCGAGGACGTTGCCGAAGGCGCGCGCGAAAACGGGGTCGACGGCAGCCCGGCGGAAGGCGCGGCGCTCGAGCGGCGTTACCTCGCGTCCGGTTGAAAAGTCGGCCATCTGGAGGTAGTGCGGCAGGAGCCGCCAGGCGAACTTGCGCCGATAGCGGCGCAGGGCATCGTCGAGATCACCACGACTGTCCAGACTGCCGCTCGTCTCGTCAACCAGCCATTCTGCGCCCATGAACGCGAAGCTGATTCCGACCCCGAAGGTCGGATCGGCGGCCAAGGCCGCGTCGCCGACGAAGGCGATCCCAGGCCTCGCTGCCGGACGCATCACATTGGGCACGTCGATTTTGCCGAGGATTTTGGAGACGCGCTCGGCTTTGCTCAGATCGGGCGCATCCGGGAGTTCGGTGAGCGTCCGCATGTAGGAGCGCTCCAGATCGGCTCGGACCTCGGGCAGGCGCCGGCGCGGGTAAATGGCACCGAGGACCGTGAGACCGTTCTCATTGGGAAATTCCGATGCGCCGTCTGGATTGGGGAACCACAGTCGGATGGAGGGGCCGGCGGGCGACTTCGCCACCTCCATCCCGCGCCAGTAGGAGAAGTAGAAGAAGCGATTGTGTGGCCGAACACGTCCTGGGACCCCGGCGAGGCGTGCGACCGATGACTTGCGGCCGTCGGCTGCGACCAGGAGGCGGGCACCGAGCTGCACCGAGCTGCCCTCACGGTCCTCGACCTCGATCCCTGCTGGTCGCCCGCGATCGTGGAGGATGCGTCTCGCTGTGTACCCCGGGAGGAACTCGACCCCCGGCGTGCTTGCAGCAAGGCCGCGAAGGAGCGGGTCCAGCGTGCGGCGCGTCACCCCCCAACCGCGACTGTCGGGAACGCTGAACCAGCCCCCGTGAGGAGTCCAGAGCTGAGCCCAAGTTCGCGGCACTCCGCGTTCGGCCAGTAACGGAGCGAGCCCAAGCCGCTCGATCATCGGCGTGGCGGGAGGAAGGATGGCGTGGGTGCAGATGACCTTATAGGCGGCGGGGTCGGGGTTTCGCTCCACCAGGGCGACGGATGCGCCGCGCTGCGCGAATAACCGCGCAGCCGAGGAGCCGGCGACGCTCCCGCCGACGACCACGACGTCGAAATTCTTAGCTGCCGTGGCCATTCCGTGCGGTCATCGTTCCTGCCATCTCCGCTCGAGCTCCCGCATCATCTGCGGATACACGACCAGGTGCCGAAACGGCTTGATAGCGGCCATGTAGGCACTGCCGATCGGGCCGTTCGTCTTCACATAGACGGCCATCTGCGCGCGGTACCAGCCGGCCTCCTCCTCGACCCAGCCGAGGTGAAACACGCCGTGGACGGTTCGATTGGCCATCTCGGCCGCCCACTCGTTCTCGAGCTGGTACAGCGAGGTGAAGGGGAGCGAGTCGAAATCTGGGCCGGGCGGAGCATCGCGGAGATCGGCTGGCAACCGGTCCCGCAGGCTCGACACCCTCGCTCCGATCCCGGTGTCGGGCTCGTCCCAGCCCATCAGCTCGCCGAGCTTCAAGCGAAGGTTCCACAGCGCACGACCCCCACGCGGCAGGCTTCTCGCCGGGTCGGCCGAGGCGATCCCCTCTACCAGCAGGGGGAAATCGTCCAGCCCGCCCAGCGCGGGCAGCGCCCACACGTCCTCGAGCCGAAAGTCGGGGACGACCTCGTCGATCCGCCAGCCCTGCGAGGTATGGGCAGCATTAGGAAGCTTCATCGAAGATATACGGTAGCGCATATATGCGGCAGCGTATACTGATGCCCGGTCGGATGCCCTGCGATACCCGTTAGACGAGAGATGCCACCGCCCCGCACGCCGCCAGCTAGGTGGGTCGAAGAGGGTCTTCGGGCCCTTGCGGTCGGCGGTCCCGATGCCGTCCGAATCGAGGCGCTGGCCCAGGCGCTCGGCGTCACCAAGGGCGGTTTCTACGGCTACTTCAGCGACCGGCGCGAATTGCTCGAGGAGATGCTCGATACGTGGGAGCGGGGGGTCATTGACGAGGTGATCGAGCATGTGGACGGAGAAGGCGGCGACGCCAGGGCGAAGCTGAGGCGACTGTTCGCACTGGCTTCCTCTTCCACCGGCGACCTGCGGCGGATCGAGCTCGCGATCCGCGACTGGGCCCGCCGGGACAAGTCTGTGGCGAAGCGACTGAGGCGGGTCGACAACCGGCGCATGGAATACATGCGCGGGCTGTTTGCCGACTTCTGCCGGGACGGGGACGAGGTCGAGGTCCGCTGTCTGCTGGCTTTCTCCCTTTTCATCGGCAGCCCCTTCATCACCGCCGATCACGACGGCCGCAGCCGCACGTCAGTGGTTGAACAAGCCTTGGAGGGGCTGACGAGCTGAGCGCTCGGCTCGTTGCAAAGGGGATTTTTTTCGAAATGTGTGGTTTCCTCTACCGATTATTGGGTACCTAGCCCACGTTCCCACATTGATCCATCCCCGACGCGGCGCAGAGGAAGAGCCTTTCCCCGTTTCGGCACCGTCGTTTTCCCTGGCCACGGATGCCCAACGCTCCTCCTCGGCGCCGCGTCCTTTCTCTCTTGACACAGCGATTTCCGAAATCGCCGATCCCAGGAGGCGCCGGTTGACCCGCATCAAGCTCGCCACAGCCCTGTTCCTGTCCACGCTGGGCATCCTGCTGCTCCCCGGTCTCGCCTCCGCCTGGGCGCCGGCCGCCACCGCCACCGTCCACCCCGGCGTCCAGACCTTCACCGAAGGCGCGCAGTGCACCTCCAACTTCGTCTTCGAGGAAGGCTCCACCGTCTTCGTCGGCCAGGCGGCCCATTGCTCCGGCACCGGCGGCCAGACCGAAACGGACGGCTGCACCAGCGGTTCGCTACCGCTCGGCACCCCGGTCGAAGTCACCGGCGCCGGGCAGGACGGCACGCTCGCTTACAACTCCTGGCTGACGATGCAGGCGAGCGGCGAGCGCGACCCCGCCACCTGCGCCTACAACGACCTCGCGCTGGTCGAGCTCGACCCGGCCGACGTCGGCCGGGTCAACCCTTCGGTCCCGGGCTACGGCGGGCCGACCGGCGTCGGAAGCGCCGGCGAACCGGGAGCGACCGTCTTCTCCTACGGCAACTCGGAGCTGCGGGGCGGCGTCACCAAGCTGAGCCCGAAGCAGGGCACGCTGGTCCAGAACGAAGGCGAAGGCTGGAGCCACATCGTCGTCACCGTCTCCCCCGGCATCCCCGGCGACTCCGGCAGCGGCTTCATGAACGAAGCCGGCCAGGCGATCGGCATCCTCAGCACGCTGCAGATCGCGCCGCTTGCCGGCACCAACGGGGTCGGCGACATCGCCAAGGAGATCTCCTACGAGCGGGCCCACGGCCCCTACCCGAACCTGCAGCTGGTGCCGGGCACGCAGCCGTTCGACCCGAGCCTGGTCGGGGCGATCCTCGGCGCCTGACCTACTCGGCGCGCAGCTCCGACATCAGGTCGTCGAGGTCGAGGGGATCGGTGCCCATCGCCACCCCCACGCCGTCCGGCGGCACCGGCCACTGCTCGCGCGGCCGGTCCCAGTAGAGCTCGACGCCGTTGCGATCGGGGTCGGAGAGGTAGAGCGCCTCGCTAACACCGTGGTCGGATGCGCCCTCGAGCGGCCAGCCCGCTTCGCTCAGGCGCCGCAGCGCGTCGGCGAGGGCGCGGCGGGTCGGGTAGCGGATCGCCGTGTGGAAGAGGCCGGTGGTGCCGGGGGGCGGCGGTGAGCCGCCTTTCGAGGACCAGGAGTTGAGGCCGATGTGGTGGTGGTAGCCGCCGGCCGAGACAAAGGCGGCGTCGGCGCCCCAGCGCTGCATCAGCTCGAAGCCGAGGATGCCGCAGTAGAAATCGAGGGCGCGGTCGACGTCGGCGACCTTGAGATGGACGTGGCCGATGTCGACGCCGGGGTCGATCGGCTCCGGCGTGCGCTCCGCTGTCGCCTCCCCCTCAGCCATCGAGGACCCCGTCGAGCGCGGCATTGACCAGGCGGTCGGCCTCGGCGTTCTCGGTCCGGCGGACGTGGCTGATCGACCAGGAGTCGAACCCGCGCAGCGCCTCCTTCACCTCGTCGTGGAGCTCCTTCATGCCGGCGTTCTTGACTTTGTAGCGCCCTTCCACCTGGCGCACGACGAGCTCCGAATCGCCGACCAGCTCCAGCTCGGTGGCGCCGTGGGCGGCGGCCAGCTCGATCCCGCGCAGCAGCGCCCGGTACTCGGCGACGTTGTTGGTCGCCGCGCCGATCTTCTCCCCCACTTCCTCCAGCACCGTTCCGCCGCCGTCGCGGAGGACGATGCCGATCGCGGCCGGGCCGGGGTTACCGCGGGCCCCTCCGTCGACGTTGACCGTGACCCGGCTCACCGCGGCGCCGGTTCTCCCGCGAGGCTGATCCTGCCATCCTCGTCGACCGCGGCGTTCCACTGCCGGGCGGCGGCGTCGAGCTGATCGATCTCCCGCCCCTTGTCGAGCTCGAAGACGGGGCGCAGCTCGTCGCCTACGTCGACTCCCCACTGGTACCAGGAAAGCTCCCAGGCGACGGTGATCCGGACCTCGTCGGGCGCTCCCGCCGCAGCTCCGAGCGAGACCTGGGGCCTGCCCAGGGTACGGGCGAGGCCGGCGACGGTCCGTCCCGGCTCGCTGGAGTTGAAGCGGGCGACGGCAAGCTCGAAAGGACTCGGGGCATCGAATTCAGGCGCTGGCGCCGGACGCGACCGCCTGGGCGGCGCGGCCGGATCGCCGTTCGGGGCAGGCGCTCCCGGTCGCCTGCGACGTCCCAGCAGCCCACCGAGGCGCCAGCGCCCCTCGTGACTGCTCTCGGCCCGCTCCGGCTCAGGCTCCCCCGCGGGACGCCAGCCGAGTCGCTCGGCGCGGGCGACGCAGAGCTCGCAGACCGAGCGCTCCTCCCCCGCCGCGACGAACCCGTGGACGCGCTCGCCGGGCAGGATCGTCCGGCCGCAGATCGCGCAGGTGGCATCGGCGCCCACTCAGCCAAGGTACCAGCGGGCGGGCGCCACCCCGGCCGCGTTCAGCCCTGCTGCAGATGCGATTTCAGCCGCATCACGGCCTTGGTGTGCAGCTGCGAGACGCGCGACTCGGTGACGCCGAGGACCTCGCCGATCTCACGCAGGGTGAGGTTCTCGTAGTAGTAGAGGGCGACGACCAGTTGCTCGCGCTCGGGCAGCGAGCCGATCGCCTCGGTGAGGCGGTCCTTGACCTCGGTCGTCGCCAGCGCCTCCTGCGGATCGGCGGCGCCCTCGTCGGCGATCGTGTCAAGCAGCGAGACCTGGTCGCCGGAGGAGTCCGAAACGGTCCAGAGCTCGTCAAGCGCGTAGACCGAGGAGTTGGCGATCTCCAGCAGCGCGCTCTGCAGTTCCTCCTCGGTCATGTTGAGCTTGGCGGCCAGCTCGGCCTCCGTCGGGGCCCGCTGCAGCTCGTGCTCGAGCTTGGCCTGGGTGGTTTCGATTTCCCGCGCCCGCGAGCGCACCGAGCGCGGCACCCAGTCGAGCGAGCGCAGTTCGTCGATGATCGCGCCGCGGATCCGGGTCATGGCGAAGGTCTCGAACTTGATCCCCCGCTCGGGCTCGAAGCGTTCGATCGCGCCGATCAGGCCGACCAGGCCGTAGGAGATCAGGTCGGCGTCTTCGACGTGCGAGGGCAGCCCGGCCCCGAGCCGGCCGGCGACGAACTTGACCATCGGCGAGTAGGCGACGACGAGCCGCTCGCGGGCGGTGTTGTCTCCCTCGCTCTTGTAGCGGCGCCACAGGTCGCGCAGCTCCACCTCTTTCACGCCCGTTTCCATCAGGCGATCTTACGTTCGTTTGCGGGGGTTCGTCTCATGCCCGGGGATGGCTGGCGGTGTAGGTGTCACGCAGTCGGGCCGCGTCGACTCTGGTGTAGACCTGGGTGGTCGAGATCGATGCGTGACCAAGTAACTCCTGAATCGTACGCAGATCGGCGCCGCCCTCCAACAGATGCGTCGCAAAAGAATGTCTAAGTGCGTGCGGTGAGATACCGGTCGCAAGGGCGGCCTCGCGGGTCCAGAGGCCGAGGCGGCGGGTCACGTCCGAGTTGGAGAGCCGGCGGCCGCTCTTGGAGAGGAAGAGCGCCCGCTCGCGCGGGTCGGCGGCGAGGGCCTGGCGGCCTTTGTCGAGGTAGCGGCGGAGCGCCTTCTGCGCCGGCTCGCCGACCGGCAGCAGGCGCTCCTTCGAGCCCTTGCCGAGCACGCGCAGCTGCTCGGTCTCGAAGTCGAGCGCGCCGAGGTCGAGGTTGACGATCTCCTCGCAGCGCAGGCCGCACGAGTAGGCGAGCTCGAGCATCGCCCGGTCGCGCAGCTCGAGCGGCGTCCGCGCGGGGATCCGCTCCAGCAGCGAGCGCATCTGCTCGGTCGTGAGGACGCGCGGAAGCTTCTCGGAGCGCTTGGGGCTGGAGACCAGTTCAGCCGGGTTGGACCCGGCCCGCCCGGTGCGGACGAGAAAGCCGTAGAGGCCGCGGATCGCCGCCAGCTTGCGGGCGACCGTCGCCGGTGCGGCTCCTGCGCCGGAGAGGCCGGCGCCGTAGCGGCGGACGTCGCGGTGGCGGACGTCGCCCGGGCCGAGCCCGGCTTCCCCCGCCCACTCGGCGAAGCCGCCGAGGTCGACGCCGTAGGCCCGCCGCGTCCGCTCGGCCGAGCCGCGCGCCCGCAGGTCGCGGTCATAGACGGCGAGAGCCTCGTCCCAGTTCACGTGGGGTTGATTCGCGCCGCTTGCCCGGCGTCCTGCGAGTCAGTCACCTATGAAAATGGGCGTACCGACTTCAACTAGGGGATACAGTTCGATCACGTCGGGGATCGCCATCCGGACGCAGCCGTGGGAGCCGGCGGTGCCGAGCGATTCCGTCTCTTCGGTGCCGTGGATGCCGGCGCCTTCGAAGATCCCCATCCAGCGCGCCTTGATCGGGTCTTCCGGGCCCGGCGGGATCGTCTGGCCGGCCAGGTCTCCCGCCCAGGGGGAGTTCGGCACGTGCCAGGGGGGGTTGACTTCCTTTTCCTGGATTTCGTACAGCCCTTCCGGCGTTTCCAGCCCTTCCATGCCGACGGCAACGGTGTATTCCTTGGTCAGCTTCAGGTGCTGGAAGAGGCGCAGGGTGAAGGTGCCGCGGTCGAGAGTGAGGTAGGACGGGTACTCGGCCGCGACTTCCTTCTTGGTGATTTCCGGTTTGGTGGCGTGGACGCGGGCGACGATCCTGTGCGGCGCCTTGGCGTCGAGAACCGCGGCTTCGAGGTCTTTCTCCAGCAGGTTGTCACGCAGCTTGCGGCCGTCCTTGCCGGCGACGACTTCGAGCCCGTCCGCACTCGGTTCGACGTCGGCGTTCTGCGCTTCGCGGTTGACTTCGTCGGCGACGTGGCGGACGAAGCGGTTGATCGCCGGCTTCGAGTAGGCGACCTGGGGGGTGATCCGTTCGTCGACTTCGCTGCTGGTCACGTAGCGGACGAGGCGCCCGGGCAAGCCGCCTTCCTGGCTCGCTTCGAGCGCTTCTTCGACCGCGCCGTCGATGTCGGCGCGGATCCTCAGCTTCTGACCGGGGAGCTTCCAGGTCTGCCCGTGGAAGACGACCACCAGCGAGTGGCGCAGCGGCGCCAGCAGCTTACGGCGCACCGCGGCGGCGGCTTCTTCTTCGTTCATGCCCCCGACCTCGACGCCGCCGACGGTGACGCCGTCGGCGATCTTGTCCTTCTGCGAGCTGTCGTACGCGTAGGCGGCGGCCACCACGACCACCAGCGCCACGGCCGCGATCAGCAGCGCTATCGAAGTTCTCTTGCGCATCTCGACTGGAAGCTCCCACTTCAGGACGTGGTTGGCCGGGACACGAAAAGTCTAAGCATCGGCCCGGCCTCGTCGGCTGGGCTGGTAGATATCTTTCGCCGGTGCGCACGAAGGACGAGATCCGGCGAGAGGTGTGGAAGGCGATGGAGCGCGAGGGCGTCTCCCGCTTCCCCGGCGCCGAGGGGCGGATCCCGAACTTCGCCGGCGCCAAACTCGCCGCTGAGAAGCTCGCCGGGCACCGGCTCTGGAAGCGGGCACGGGTGATCAAGGCCAACCCCGACTCGCCGCAGACGCACGCCCGGCGGATCGCCCTCGAAGAGGGCAAGACGATGATCATGGCGGTGCCCCGCCTGCGCGACCCCCACCCCTTCCGCGTGCTCGATCCGAAAAAGCTGTCGAAGGCGGCGATGAAGGAGGCGGCGACGATCAAGGGCGCGCTCAAGCACGGCCGCGTCGTCGCCCTCGACGACCTGCCGGAGATCGACTTCGTCCTCTGCGGCTCGGTCGCGGTGAACCTGAGCGGGGCGCGGGTCGGCAAAGGCGGCGGCTACCACGACCTCGAGTACGGCATCCTCAGCGCCGCCGGCAAGATCGACGGGCACACCACAGTGGCCACCACCGTCCACCCGATCCAGATCCTGCGTCAGCACCTGATGGTCACCGACCACGACCTTCCCGTCGACCTGATCGCTACGCCGCGCGCGGTGATCGACGTCGAGCGCCAGTACGACCGCCCGCGCGGCATCCTCTGGGACCACCTGCAACCGCCGCAGATCCGGGAGATCCCGGTGCTGGAAAGGATGGGGTACGCCTGATGCGGACCCGAGCTGCGTTAGGCGCCCGAGCCGGATGTCGCTTTGTCGGCAGCGTCGGAGCGCAGGCGAGTCGCAGCGTGGATGCGGCGCAAAAACGAAATCAGGCGCTGGTCGTATAGAGCCGGATCGACGTTCCAGGCCTCGGTGTGATCAGCCCGAGGGACTTCAAAGAAGCTGACCCAGCGCGGCAGCTCGGCAGCGAAGGCTTGGCTTGTCGATATCGGGACGACACTGTCTTCGGCACCATGGAAGAGCAGGATCGGGAGCTGGAAGTCCTCTGGCTGCCGCACCGCGTCGAGGCTGTTCCAGTCGGGGCCGGAACGGAGGTCGATCGCCCACTCCACCGGGAGCGCTAGAAACGAGGGCAGTCCCATCTGGGTCGCGTTGAATTCGAGGATCGAGCGCCAGTCGAGAGCCGGAGCGTCGAGGAGGAGGCCGGCGACCCGGGAGGCCAGCGGCGAGCGCTCCATGAACTGGGCGATCACCGCACCGCCCATCGAGTAGCCGCAGAGGAGAACCCGGTGCGCTCCGCGGGCAAGCGCGTAACGGACAGCTGCCTCCAGATCGTGCCACTCGGTAAGCCCCATATGGTGCATGCCGTCCGGGCTCGAGGGGGCGCCGAGGTCGCCGCGGTAGGAGATCAGCAGGGTCGGCAAGCCGGAGCGGTGCAGGGCCGGTGCGATCCGCAGGCCCTCTTGCCGGTCGCCGTTGATCCCGTGAACGACGATCGCCCAGGTCGCCGAGCGACCGGGGATCAGCCATGCGGGCATCGACCCGAGTTCGTCGGGGACCCCCACCGTGACGAAGGGCAGGCCCAGGGCCTGACCCGGATTGCCGGCGAAGACGCCCGGGTCGATCGCCACCTTGCTCCCTGGGACAAGGTAACCGCGTACGGCCGAGAGGCGCCGTGTGATCGAGCCGGCACTCTGGGCGAGGACATCTCCCACGATCCCATGACCCGCGGTCCAATCGAGGCCGTAGATGCCGGGGCGCTGCGTGTCGGCGTCGCGCGAGAGGACGACGCGGCCGGGACCGACCTGCTCCACCGTCACGTTCGCCGGCCAGGGAGAGTGATCGGGGACCAGGACCGCCGAAGAGAAGTGCCAGGCCAATGCGGCGGGAAGGGCCAGGCCTACCGCGAGCAATACCGCCGCCAGGAGCCCGAGGCGGTGGCGGCGAAGCCAGGATTCTGATTCCTGCCCGGGCGCCGCCTCGGGTTCAGCGTTCATCGCGCGGAGCCTAATCGCAACCCGCGTGCCGGGTCGGCGACTATTAGGATCGCCGTCAATGCCCTCGCATCCCGGCGACCCGAAGGCCATACCGTACCCAGGCGTCGACTACGGCAATCCCGATCCGCGGCCGGAGTGGCTGCAGATCGACTGGCGCCGGCACCTGCGCCGGATCGACCTGCCGGGGGCGGAGAAGGTCAACTACGTCGAAATCGGCGAGGGGGAACCGATCCTCTTCGTCCACGGGATCGCCGGCTGCTGGCGCAACTGGCTCGAGAACCTTCCCCACTTCGGCCGCGGGCACCGGGCGATCGCGCTCGACCTGCCCGGTTTCGGCGACAGCCCGATGCCGGGGTGGGACATCTCGATGCCGAACTACGGCCGGCTGATCCACGACTTCTGCGAGCGGCTCGGGATTGACCACGTGGCGGCGCTGGTCGGCAACTCGATGGGCGGCTTCGTCGGCACCGAGGCGGTGATCGAGGAGCCCGGGCGCTTCGATCGCCTCGTCCTCATCTCCGCCGCCGGCATCAGCTTCGCCGAATGGGAGGGCCGGACCTTCAACGCCTCCGCGCGGATCGTCAAAGCGGCGATTCCCTTCCTCAGCGGCGACCGGCGCTCCTACTGGACCCGGCCGCGCGGCCGCACGCTCGCCTTCGGCCGGCTCTTCCGCAGCCCCAACAAGCTGCGGCCGGAGCTGCTCGCCGAGCAGGTGCGCCCCGGCCTGCAGGCGCCGGGTTTCTCCGAGGCGCTGGCGGCGATCTGGGGCTACGACACCCGTGAGCGCCTGTCGGAGATCGAGATCCCGACCCTGGTGGTATGGGGGCTGAACGACCAGATCGTGCCGGTCGAGGCGGCGCTCGGATACCACCGTCTGATTCCCCGTTCGCGCCTGGAGCTCTTCGAGCGCACCGGACACCTGCCGATGCTGGAGCGGCCGCGGCGCTTCAACCCGCTGCTCGAGCAGTTCATCGAGTCTTCCCAGCCACTGCGTGCGGCTGCCGACACTGCCGTCGGCTGAGCGCGATTGGCGAATTAACTACCCTCTGGCGAGGTTAACTCGCCAATCGTCAGGTGATCGCGCCCTTTGAGGCCGAGGAGACCATAGCCGCGTACTTGGCCATGACGCCGCGGCTGTAGAGGGGCTCGGGCTGCTGGTAGGCAGCGATGCGCTGGGCGATCTCATCGTCGGAGAGGGCGACGTCGAGGGTGCGGCTGTCGATGTCGACGGTGATCTCGTCGCCCTCCCGGATCGCCGCGATCGGTCCGCCCCTGGCTGCCTCCGGGGCGACGTGGCCGATCATCAGTCCGCGGGTGGCGCCGGAGAAGCGGCCGTCGGTGACCATCGCCACGCTCTCGCCCAGGCCCTCGCCGACGATCGCCGCGGTCACCTGCAGCATCTCCCGCATCCCGGGGCCACCGACCGGCCCCTCATTGCGGATGACGACGATGTCGCCGGGGTTGATTCGCTGGTCCTTGACGGCGCGGAAGCATTCCTCTTCGGACTCGAAGACACGCGCCGGACCGGTCTGCTGCCGGCGCTCGGTGCCGGCGACCTTGACCACGGCGCCTTCGGGGGCCAAATTGCCGCGCAGGATCGCCAGGCCGCCTTCGGGCTTGAGCGGGTTCTCGACCGGGCGCACGACTTCCTGGCCGGGCGCCTCGGTCGCCGCCGCGGCCTCCTCGCCGATCGTCCGTCCGGTGACCGTGATCGCGTCGCCGTGCAGGATGCCTGCCTTGGCGAGCCGCTTGAGGATCACCGGCACCCCGCCGGCGGCGTAGAGGTCGGTGGCGACGAAGCGACCGCCTGGTTTGAGGTCGGCGAAGAGCGGCGTCTGGCGGGATATCCGCTCGAAGTCGTCCATCGTCAGTTCGATTCCGAGCTCGTTGGCGAGCGCGATCAGATGCAGGACGCCGTTGGTCGATCCGCCCGAGGCGCAGACGCAGGCGACCGCGTTTTCGAGCGCCTCCTTGGTGATGATCTTGCTCGGGCGGATGTCCTCGGCGAGGACCTTGATCACCAGCTCCCCGATCTTCTCCGCCACCGTCGGCTTGTCGTCGCCTTCGGCCGGCACCATCGCCGAGCCGCCGGCGCTGACTCCCAGCGCCTCGAAGGCACAGGCCATCGTGTTGGCGGTGAACTGGCCGCCGCAGGCGCCGGCGCCGGGGCTGACCACGCCCTCCATCTCGTTCAGTTCCTCGTCCGACATGTCACCGGCGTTATGGGCGCCGATCGCCTCGAAGATGTCGAGGATGGTGACGTCGCGGCCGTGCCAGTGGCCGGGGGCGATCGAGCCGCCGTATAGCAGCACCGAGGGAACGTCGAGCCGGGCCAGCGCCATCGCGCAGCCCGGAATCGTCTTGTCGCAGGCGCAGAGGGCGACGATCGCGTCGAACTGGTAGCCGCGCGCCATCAGCTCGATCGAGTCGGCGATCACCTCGCGGCTGATCAGCGAGGCCTTCATCCCCTGGGTGCCCATCGTCACCCCGTCGGAGACGGCGACCGTGTTGAACTCCATCGGCGTCCCCCCGGCCGCCCGCACCCCCGCTTTGACGTGCTCGGCCAGGGCCCGCAGGTGGAAGTTGCAGGGCATCGCCTCGGTCCAGGTGTTGGCGATTCCCACCGTCGGCCTGCTCAGCGCCTCGTCGTCGAACCCGATTCCCTTCATGTAGGCGCGCGCATGGGCGCGGTCGGGGCCGTCGAAGACGACCGACGAGCGGGGACGCGGAAGCTTGGTTGCGGTGTTGCCGTTGGAGCTCATGGCGTCGAAATCTACTGAGCGCGGTCGTGCGGCGGTTGCTGAGTTGTGGGCGCCAAAGCGCCTAAAAGTCATCGAACGTCGTTCCGAAAACGTTCACCGGACCGGCGCCGGAGCCTATCTCTCGCAGGCCGTGACCGACCGCGGCCGAAGCGATCTCGCGGGCCCGCCGGGCAGCCTCGAGCGGCTCGGCCCCGCGGGCGAGATGGGCGGCGAGCGCGGCGGAATGGGTGCAGCCAGAGCCGTGGGCGGCGCCGTCGGGATGGCGCTCGCCGGGAATCTCGACGATCCGGTTGCCGTCGAAGAAGAGGTCGACCAGCTCCTCGCTGTGGCCGCCGGTGACGACCACCGCTTTGGGGCCCAGCTCCAGGACCGCGCGCGCCAGCTCCTCCTGCGAGGCATCCTTGCGCAGCCCGGTCAGGACCCGGGCCTCGGGAATGTTCGGCGTTGCGACGTCGCAAAAGGGAAGGAGGTGCGCCGCCATCGCCTCCCGGGTCTCGTCGTCGATCAGAGCCGCCCCACTCTCGGCCACCATCACGGGATCGATCACCACCGGCGCCAGGGCGACTCCCAAGTATGTAAGCCCGACCGCGACCGCGTCGATGATCTCCGGAGAGCCGAGCATGCCTATCTTGACCGCATCGGCTCCCATGTCCTCGGCGATCGCCAGGATCTGGCAGAAGACGAGGTTCGGCGAGACCAACTCGACCTTCTCGACCGCGCGCGTGTTCTGCGCCGTGATCGCCGTGATCGCCGTCGTCCCGTGCACCCCGCAGCGCGCAAACGCCTTCAGGTCGGCCTGGATGCCGGCGCCGCCACCCGAGTCGGAGCCGGCGATCGAGAGGGCGGTGGGCGTTTGCCTTTCAGACATCGTTCGCAGCCTAGAGAGACGCCCTGGTCGAAGGCATCAGCGTCCGGGAGTAGGTCCCGAGGTTCGAGCAGGTGAGGTAGCCGAGCAGCTCGAGGCGGGCCAGGGCTGAGGCGGCGGCCGAGCCGGGAAGGCCGGTGGCAGTGGCCACGGCGTCGCAGGTCGCGTGGCCGGACTCGACGGCGGCCAGGGCGGCTCCGAGGGCGGCGTCGAGCTCCGGGCCGCGGTGCTCGATCCGCTTGCGGCCGGGGCCGAGCATCGCGTCGAGGACGTCTTGGGCGTCGCGGATGACGTGGGCCCCGCTGACGAGAAGGCCATTGGGGCCGGCCGAGGCGCGGCTGTTGACGGGGCCCGGAACCGCTCCGAGGTCGCGGCCGAGGTCGGCGGCGAGGTCGGTCGTGATCAGGGAGCCGGAGCGGGCAGCTGCCTCGACCACGACGGTCATCCCGGCGAGGGCCGCCATGATCCGGTTACGGGCCGGGAAGGTCCAGCGCCACGGAGTCGCCCCCGGGGGGAACTCCGAGATCACGGCGCCGAGCTCGCAGACCCGCCGCCAGAGCGAGCGGTGGCTTGCCGGGTAGGCGATGTCGGGACCGCAGCCGAGGACGGCGATCGTGCGACCGGCGTCGAGGGCGCCGCGGTGGGCGCAGGCGTCGATGCCGAAGGCGAGGCCGCTGACCACGGTCATCCCTGCGGCCGCCAGCTCCCGCCCGAGCTCCCGCGCTACCTCGCGGCCGTAGGAGGTGGCGCGGCGGGCACCGACGACGGTGACGGCTTCGAAGCTCTCCAGCCCGTCGAGGAGCTTCGGGTTGCCGCGGCCGATCAGAGCCCAGGGCGCATCCGCTGCGTCGCGCAGCGAGTCCGGATAGAGGTCGCCGTGGCGACAGCAGGCCCAGCACTCCGCCAGCAGCAGCTCTTCGAGCAGCCTCTCCTCCGGCAGCGCCTCGACCCGGGCCAGGAGCTGGCCCGCCAGCTTCGGCGCCGCGACTTCGACCAGGTCCTCGTTCGAGAGCCGCAGCAGTTCCGGTGAGCGCCTGCCGACCTCTCCAGTCGCAATCTTCTCCACGTAGGGACCGAGCGCGGCAAGCAGCCAAGACCGCCGCAGGCACTCGACGCAGGCCGACGCTTCAGCCACGGTCCCGCCTCCGCATCTGCAGCGCCTGCGCCATCTGCTCCTCGCCGATCTCTTCAGCCCCGTCGAGATCGGCCAGCGTCTGCGCCAGGCGCAGAGCGCGGTCATGGGCGCGGCCACTGAGTCGTCGGCGAGCATAGAGCTCGGCCAGCAATGCCGCCGCGGCTGCGCCGAGCGGGCAGGAGCGCGCCTCGGCCGGCGTCATCTCGGCGTTGCAGCGTCCGGGCCCGAGCCTTCGCTCCTGTCTCTCGCGGGCTCGGCAGACCCGGTCCCGCACCAACACCGACGACTCGCCCGTAGGTCCACCGATCTCCGCCGCGCTCGGCTGCCGCACCGCGGCGAGGATGTCGATCCGGTCCGCCAGCGCTCCGCTCAGCTTCCCCTGGTAGCGCTGAACGTCGTAGGGCGCGCAGGTGCAGTCCGGGTCGGTTTCGCCGCGGCCGCAGGGACAGGGATTGGCGGCGGCTATCAGCATGAACCGGCACGGCAGGGTTCGCTGCCCGCCCGCCCGTGAGATCGCCACCTCTCCACCCTCCAGCGGCGCCCGCATCGCCTCCAGGGCGTCACGCCGGAACTCGCAGAGCTCGTCCAGGAAGAGAACGCCTCGATGGGCCATCGTCGCCTCGCCCGGGCGCGGTGGGCTGCCGCCGCCGATCAGGCCGGCGGCGCTGATCGTGTGGTGGGGCGCGCGGAACGGCCGTCCGCCCGGCAGGTCGGCGCCGAGACGGCCGCAGGCGCTGGCGATCCGCGCCACCTCCAGCGCCTCAGCAGGCGCCAGCGGCGGCAGGATCGACGGAAGGCGGCTCGCCGCCAGCGACTTCCCCGCACCGGGCGGGCCGATGATCAGCAGCGAATGGCCGCCGGCCGCCGCCACCTCCAATGCGTGGCGCAGGTGCGGCTGTCCCCGCAGGTCAGCCAGGTCGGGGGCGCCGGGCGGAGGATCGAGCTGGAGCGCCAGGGGCTGCGGCCGTGGCGGCTCCCACTCGCCCGCCACCAGGGCCGGCAGCTGCCCAAGGGCATCCACCGGGATCACCTGGATCCCGTCGGCGAGGGCCGCCTCGGCGCCGTTCTCCGCCGGCAGCGCGATCGCGTCCGCCCCGCTCTCCCGCGCCGCCTCGGCCATCGCCAGCGCTCCCTGCACCGGCCGCGTCGCACCGTCCAGCGCCAGCTCCCCCGCCAGAGCAACCCGCGACAGCCCCTCCCACTGCAGCTGCTCGGAGGCGCTCAGCAGCGCCGCGGCGATCGCCAGGTCCATTCCCGGACCCGCCTTGCGCAGGCTCGCCGGCGCCAGGTTGACGACGATCCGGCGCAGCGGGAACTCGAAGCCGCAGTTGACAAGCGCCGCCCGCACCCTCTCCCGCGCCTCCCGTACGGCCGCGTCGGGCAGCCCCACGATCGTGAAGTTGGGCAAACCCCGATGGACGTCGACCTCGACCCGCACCGGGCGGGCGGAGATGCCGTCGAGGGTGAAGGTGCGGGCGGTGGCGAGCACGGAGACGACGCTAAGGAGCCAGGCCGCACGCGTGGCGCGCACAGTTCAAAAATTCACCCCCAGCTTTCACATGGTTCTGTGACCTCCTCGGTCCCTGGTGAAAAGGGGGCGAGTTCTCCGCCGCCGCCCCTTAGAGAGGCATGACCGACGCCCGCCGCCGCACCGGCCGGATCGCCGAGGACCTCGTCGTCGAGCGCCTGGCCGCCGCCGGCTGGGAGGTCGTCGAGCGCAACGCCCGTACCCGCTACGGCGAGCTCGACATCGTCGCCCTCGACGGCCGCGTCCTCGTCTTCGTCGAGGTCAAGGGCGCCCGCGCCGAAACCCACTTCGGGCCCGAGAAGCCGATTCTCTCGATCGACTTCACCAAGCAGCGCCAGGTGCGCCGGCTCGGAACCGCCTGGATGGCGGAGCGGCGCGAGTTCCCGCCCTTCGACGACATCCGCTTCGACGCCGTCGGCGTCACCCTCGACCGCAGTGGGCGCCCGCTCGAGGTCGAGCACATCGAAGGCGCTTTTTAGCTAGCCGAGCTCCAGCTGAGAATAGGCGACCGACTGGAACGACCTGCGGTGCAGCGGCGAGATGCCGATCTCCTCGATCGCCTGGCGGTGCTCGGGGGTCGAGTAGCCGACGTGCTCCTCGAACCCCCAGCCCGGGTGCAGGTGGGCGACCTCGCGCATGTAACGGTCGCGGGTGACCTTGGCGACGACCGAGGCGGCGGCGATCGCGCCGCTGGTCGCATCGCCCTTGACCACACGGCGGTGGGGCACCGTGCACTGCGGCAGGCGGAAGCCGTCGACCAGGGAGATCGCCTCGGCCTGCGGCGGCGCCAGCCGCTCCAGCGCCAGCGACAGCGCCTCGACGTTGGTCACGTGCAGGCCGCGGCGGTCGATCCCCGCCGCGCAGCGGACCACCACGCTCACCCGCGCCGCCGCCCGCAGCACGCACGGGTACATCTCCAGCCGCCGCTCCTCGGTCATCTGCTTGGAGTCGTGGAGGCCGCTGAGGGCGCGGCGGTCGGAGTGCGAGAGCGACTCGTAATCGAGCAGGACGGCGGCGGCGACCAGCGGCCCGGCCAGGCACCCCCGCCCGGCCTCGTCGGCGCCGGCCACGTAACGGCTCCCGAGCCCGCGGTCGAAGGCGAACAGGCGGCGGCTGCGCGCCAGCCGGCGCCGGTGGAGCTTCCCCGGCTTCCCCTCTTTAGAGGCCGCCGATGCGGTCGGGGGGCCAGTAGGTGGCAAAGGCCTCGCCGATGATCCAGCTTCGGGGGACGGGTCCCCAGAAACGGCTGTCGTCGCTTGCCCCACGGTTGTCACCCATCATGAAGTACATGTCGGGTGGAATCGTGATCGGTTTCGGCAAGTTGCAGGCTTCGACCCCGCCGCAGGGGTTGATGTAGGGCTCGTCTTTCTTCTCCACGCCGTTGACGACCGGGTGCCCTTCCTTCACCGAAAGCGTGTCCCCGGGACCGGCGACGATCCGCTTGATGAAGTTCTGGCTCGACTCACCGGGCGTCGGTTTCGGGCACGGTTCGCCGCGCTGCGGCGTCACCCCGCATTCGGTGCCGTTATCGGCCCCGGCGGGCGGGTGGAAGACGACGATGTCGCCGGGCTGCGGGTCCTTGAAGTGGTAGATGAAGCGGTTGACGAGGACGCGCTGGCCGACGTCGAGCGTCGGCTCCATCGATTCGGAGGGGATCTGGTACGGCTTCACGATCCAGGCCTGGATCGCCAGCGCCAGCCCCAGGGCAAGCGCAACGATGACGGCCAACTCGATGAGCCCGCCGCCTTTGGTCTTCGGCTTCGGGATCGAGAGTCTCAGGCTGCCGAGTCCTCGTCGGAGTCGCCGGCCTCTGCCGGCTCCTCGTCCTCGGCTTGCTCAGGCGCTGAAGTGTCCTCGGTCTCCCCGGCCTCGGGCGCGTCCGCGTCCCCGTCTGCCGCCGCCTCACTCTCCGCGCTCGCCTCGGGCTCGGCGGGAGCTTCCTCCTCGGCCTGCGCGGAAGCCTCTGCCTCGGGCTGGTCGCCCTCGGCCTCAGCCGCAGGCGCCTCCTCGGCCTGCTCCTCGCCCTCGAGCGGCACCGCCTCCGGCACCGCTTCGTCCTGGCTCACGCCCTCCGCATCGACCGCCGTACTCTGATCGGAGCCGGCCGCGGCAGGCGCGGCGACGACGTCGTCGTCGATGCCCCAGCGCCGCTCGGCGACGCGGGCAGCCTTGCCGATCCGGCCGCGGAGGTAGTAGAGCTTCGCCCGCCGCACGTCCCCCCGCGCGGCGACCTCGAGTTTCTCGATCTTCGGCGAGTGCAGCGGGAACGTCCGCTCCACTCCGACGCCGAAGGACTGTTTGCGCACGGTGAAGGTCTCCCGCACGCCGGAGCCCTGGCGCCGCACCACCACGCCCTCGAAGACCTGGACCCGTTTGCGGTTGCCCTCGACCACCTGGAAGTGGACGCGGACGCGGTCGCCCGGGTCGAAATTGGGCAGGCCCTGCTTCAGCTGGGCGCGCTCGATGCTGTCGATTACGGAGCTCATTTGGCGAGAAAAAACCGCCGGACCCAGGTGCGGGAACCGTGCGGTCGCGGAATGGTAGCCCAAAGCCCCTAAGCCCGGCCTTAAGCGCTCCTCAGGTCGAGCCCTTTTTCGCCTCGAACGCTTCGGCCCGCCTGCGGCTCTGGTCGAGGCGCCACCGACGCACCTTCTCGTGGTCTCCCGAGAGGAGAACCTCCGGGACGCCCCAGCCGCGATAGCTGGGCGGACGGGTGAAGTGCGGGTACTCGGGCATCCCCTCCAGCGCGTGGCTGAACGACTCCTCGACGGCCGAATCCTCGTGCCCGAGGGCGCCGGGAAGCTTGCGCATGATCACGTCGGCGACGACCATCGCCGGCAGCTCGCCGCCGGCGAGCACGTAGCGGCCGATCGAGAGCTCGTCATCGGCGAGGTGCCGGTGGACGCGGTCGTCGAAGCCCTCGTAGCGGCCGCAGAGCAGGGCGACGTGGGGCTCGCCGACGAGCTCGTCGGCGATCGGGTCGTCGAGCATCGGCCCGGTCGGCGAGAGCAGGACGATCCGCGGCCGCGGCCCCTCGCCGTAGGCGGCCCGCAGCGCCGCGTCGACGACGTCGACCCGCAGCACCATCCCGGCGCCGCCGCCGTAGGGCGAGTCGTCGACCTGGCCGGCGCCCAGCGGCGTCGAATCGCGGTAGTTGAAGAAGTTGAGCTCGTTGCCTTCGCGCAGCGCGTTCTGGACCGAGCGCTGCGACCGGAACCAGTCGAAGGCCTCCGGGAAGAGGGTGAAGACGTCGAGCCGCATTCGCGCGACTCTAGATGTTCCCTCCGGGGACCCGCTCAGTCGAGGATGTCGACGATGACGCGGCGGTCGATCCGCACCGCAGCCGCCTTGGCGATCGTGCGGATCGCGTTGGCGATCCGCCCGCCCTTGCCGATCACCCGGCCGAGGTCGCCCTCGGCGACGCTGATCTCATAGACGAGATCGCCGTCCTCTTCCAGCTCCTCGACCACGACCTTCTCCGGCTCCTCGACGAGGGCCTTGACGAGGAACTCGAGCAGCTCCGTCATCGGCGAGCGTCGCCTAGCTGCCGGCGGCCTTGATGCCCTTGGTGCGCAGCAGGCCGGCCACCGTCTCCGAAGGCTGGGCGCCGTGCTCGAGCCAGTGGCGGGCGCGGTCCTCGTCGATCACGATCGTCGAGGGCTCGGTCTGCGGGTTGTACTGGCCGATCGTCTCGATCGTGCGGCCGTCACGCGGCGAGCGTTTGTCGGCGACGACGATGCGCCAGATCGGGTTCTTCTTCGAACCTACGCGTCTAAGTCTGATTCGGACTGCCATAGCGGCGCGGAAGGTTACAGCAATAGGCGCGCCCGGACGCGAAGCGGAGGACGCGCCGACTGATGGCTCAGCGTCTTCGCATCTTCGGGCGCGGGGCGCGCTGGCCGCCGCCCGCCAGCTGGGACATCTGCTGCGGCGTCGGCATCCGCCCGTTGGCCATCGCTTTCATCATCACTTTCATTTGGTCGAACTGCTTGACCAGGTTGTTGACCTGCTGGACCTTGGTCCCCGAGCCGGCGGCGATCCGTTTGCGCCGCGACCCGTTGATCATCCCGGGATGGGTCCGCTCCTGGGGCGTCATCGAGAGGATGATCGCCTCCACCCGGTCGAGCTCCCGTTCGTCGATGTCGGCGTTCTTCAGCTGCTTCATCGCCCCCATCCCCGGCAGCATCCCGAGGATCCCGCTCAGCGGACCCATTTTGCGGACCTGCTTCATCTGCTTGAGGAAATCCTCCAGCGTGAACTGGTCCCGCCGCATCTTCTCCTGCAGCTCTTTCGCTTCCTTCTCGTCGACCTGCTGCTCGGCTTTCTCAATCAGGCTGAGGACGTCGCCCATGCCGAGGATGCGCTGGGCCATGCGGTCGGGGTGGAATTTGTCGAAGTCCTCGATCTTCTCGCCGGTCGAGGCGAAGAGGATCGGCTTGCCGGTCACGGCTTTGACCGAGAGCGCGGCGCCGCCGCGGGCGTCGCCGTCGAGCTTGGTCATGACGACGCCGTCGAACTCGGCGACCTCGGCGAAGGATTCGGCGACCCCGACCGCGTCCTGACCGGTCATCGCATCGACGACGAGAAGGACGTCATGCGGGCGCGTCTGCTTGCGGATCTTCGCCAGCTCGGCCATCAGGTCCTGGTCGACGTGGAGACGGCCGGCGGTATCGATGACAAGCACGTCGCGGCGCTCGGAACGGGCCTGGTCGAGTGCCCAGGAGGCGATCTCGACCGGGTCGGCGTCGGCGCCCCGCTCGTAGACGTGGGCGCCGGCGCGCTTGCCCATCGTGACCAGCTGCTCGACCGCGGCGGGGCGGTAGACGTCGCATGCCGCCAGCGCGACGTCCTTGCCCTGTTTGGCGAAGAAGCGGGCGAGCTTGGCGCAGGCGGTCGTCTTGCCGGAGCCCTGCAGCCCGGCCATCAGGATCACGGTCGGGCCGCCGGTGGCCATCGCCAGCTCGGCGCCGGTTCCTCCCATCAGCGAGGCCAGCTCCTCGTTGACGATCTTCACCACCTGCTGGCCCGGGTCGAGGCTCTCCAGCACCTCGGAGCCGAGGCAGCGCTCCTTCAAGGTCTTCGTGAATGCTTTGACGACTTTGAAATTGACGTCCGCCTCGAGCAGGGCGAGGCGGATCTCCCGCATCGCCGAGTCGACGTCGGACTCGCTCAGCTTGCCGCGGGAGCGTACCTCCGAGAGGGTCGACTGCAGGCGTTCAGAGAGCTGGTCGAACATGTCCGAGCAGCTTAGGGGAGCTACTCGGCCAGCAGCGCTTTGGCGTAGTCGCCCGGGTCGAAGGGGCGCAGGTCCTCCAGCGTCTCGCCGACGCCGATCAGCTTCACCGGAATGCCGAGGTCGGAGGCGATCGCCAGGGCGATGCCGCCGCGGGCGGTTCCGTCGAGCTTGGTGAGGACGACGCCGTCGACCGCGACCGCGTCGGAGAAGACCTTGGCCTGGCGCAGCCCGTTCTGGCCGGTGGTGGCGTCGATCGAGATCAGCGTCTCGTGCGGAGCCTCGGGGATCTGCTTCTGGATCACCCGCCGCACCTTCGCCAGCTCCTCCATCAGGTCGTTCTGGGTGTGGAGGCGGCCGGCGGTGTCGACGATGACGACGTCGGCGCCGCGGGCACGGGCGGCGTTGATCGCGTCGTAGGCGACGGCGCCGGGGTCCGCCCCCTCCTGGCCGCGAACCAGCTCGGCGCCGGCGCGCTCCGCCCAGGTTTCGAGCTGCTCGGCGGCGGCGGCTCGGTAGGTGTCGGCGGCGGCGAGGATGACCGAGAGGCCCATCTCCCTGCTCAGGTGCCAGGCGATCTTGCCGATCGTCGTCGTCTTGCCGGTGCCGTTGACGCCGACCATCATCAGGACCGCCGGCTCGCCGCTGAGGTCGATCGGCGCCCGGCCGGTCGAGGCGACCTCGGCGAGCATCTCGATCAGGCGGTCGCGGACGGCGACCCCGTCCATCGGCACCGCCCCGGACTCGACCTCCTGCTCGAGCCGCTCGACCACGGCGGCGGTGGTCGGGGCGCCGACGTCAGCGAGGATCAGCGCCTCCTCCAACAGCTCCCAGGTCTCCTCGTCGATCCGGTCGAAGACACTGGCCGAGATCTCCTCCTGCAACGCCTGGCGGCTTTTCGAAAGGCTCTCCCGCAGCCGTTTGAAGACACCCCGCCGCCGCTCAGGAGGCTCCTCCCCAACTGCAACCGCCCCCCCAGGCTGCCGCCCCCCCAGATCAACGATCTCCTGCCAGCTCGTAGCCATGGGCGAGAAAGCTACCGAGCCTTCACGAACCGTCGCAGGAGGAGGCGGGTGCCTCCTCGCCCTAAGCCACTGCCGAAAGCCCGGGCGCTTCGTCCTCGGCGTCCTCGCCAACTTCGCGCGGCAGCTTCCGCGAGACCACCTTGGTCACTCCGTCCCCACCCATCGAGACCCCGTAGAGGACGTCAGCGGCGTCCATCGTCCGTTTCTGGTGGGTGACGATGACGAACTGGGCGCGGTCGGAGAAGCGGCGGATCAGCTGCAGGAAGCGGTCGATGTTGGCGTCGTCGAGGGCGGCCTCGACCTCGTCGAGGATGTAGAAGGGGCAGGGCCGGGCGAGGAAGACGGCGAAGACGAAGGCCAGCGCGACCAGCGACTTCTCGCCGCCGGAGAGCAGCTGCAGCTTGCGCATCGACTTGCCGGCCGGCGTCACCTCGATCTCGACCCCGAGCTCGTCGCGCTCTTCTCCTTCTTCCTCCTCCTCGGGCTCCGGCTCGGCGTCGGTCGGCGTCTCCTGCTCTCCCGCCGGTCGCTCCTCGTCGCGCACCGGCCGCAGGCTGACGCGGCGCAGGCGCCCGCGTCCGCCCGGGAAGAGATGCTCGACCATCTCCTCGAAGTTCTTGGCGGTGGCCGCGAAGGTCTCCTCGAAGGCGCGCTCGATCTCCTCGTCGATATCGCGGATCAGCGACTCCAGCTCGCGCATCGAGCGCTCGATGTCCTCGCGCTGCGCCTGCAGCGCCTCGACGTGCTCACGCGCCTCGTCGTATTCCTGCTCGGCCAGGGGGTTGACCGGGCCGATCTGCGCCCGGCGCCGCTCCAGCCGCTCCAGCCGCCTGTCGATCTCCGTCCGCGCCTCGTCGCTCAGCGCCTCCTCAGCCGGGGCGATCTCTTCGCCCAGCCGCTCGGCGATCGCGGCCAGCTCGCGCTCGGCCTCGGCGCGGCGGTCGCCGAGATGGGCGGCCTCGACCTCGGCCTGGGTCAGCTCGTCCGAGGTCTTGCGCATCTCCGCCTGCAGCTCGAACTCCTGCTGCGAGCACACCCGCAGCTCGGCGGCGATCTCGTCGCCGTCGTCCTGGCCGCCGACCACCTTCTGCTCGATCCGCTCGACCCGGCCGCGAATCGCCGCCCCCGCCGCTTCGGCGGCCTCGAGGGCGCTGCGGACGTCGCCGAGCAGCGCCTCGCCGACGGCCAGGCGCGCCCGCATCGCCTCCCGGTGGCGCTCCCCGAGCAGGCCCTCGGCGCGCTTGGCGTGACGGGAAGCGCGCTCGGCGCCGGCGCGGACGTCGCCCAGCGCCGCCTCGCGTGCGCTCTCCGCGGCGTCGTCAGAGCGAGCCACCGCGAGGCCTTCATCGGCGGTCCGCAGCCCGGCGTCGATCTCGCCCAGCTCCTCCTCCAGCTTCCGCGCCCGCTCGCCGGGGGCAGAGCCCGGGCCGACGTCGAGCGTCAGCGGCCCCAGCTCGGCGCGCAGGCGCTCCAGGCCCGCCTCCACCTCGGCCTCGCGGCTGGAGAGGTTGGCGACCCGCACCGCGACCCGCTCCTGGTCGCCGCGCAGCTTCGTCAGCAGGCCCCAGGCCTGGGTCCGCTCCCGGTCGCGCTCGGCGAAGCGCTCCTCGGCGGCGGAGCGGCGCTTTGCGACCTCGGCCAGCCGCTCCTCCAGCCGCTTCCGCACCGCCCGCGCCTCCCCTGCCGCCTTCTCGGCGGCAGCGGCCCGATCGGCGCCGAAGCGCAGCTCCTCGGAGACCAGCTGCGCCCGCAGCCCCAGCTCCTCGCGCTCGATCCGCGCGCCCAGCTCTGCAGCCTGCGCCTGGCGCTTCAGCGGCCGCAGGCGCGCCCGCGCCTCACGCTCGACGTCGAGAGCGCGGTCGAGGTTGTCGCGCGCCGAGCGCAGCTTCAGCTCGGCCCGGCGCCGGCGCTTGCGGTGCTTGCCGAGGCCGGCCGCCTCCTCGATCAGCAGCCGCCGCTCGCGCGGCTTCGAGTGCACGATCGTCTCCACCCGCCCCTGGCTGATCACCGAGTGCATCTCGCGGCCGAGGTTGGTGTCGGAGAGGACGTCGGTGACGTCGGCGAGGCGGCAGCGGGCGCCGTTCAGCCGATAGCCGCTGTCGCCGGAGCGGTCCAGCCGCCGTTCGACGGCGACCTCGGAGAACTCGGTGGCGGCGCGACCGTCGGAGTTGTCGATCACGACCTCGACCTCGGCGGCCCGCCGCTGGCTGATCCCCTTGCCTCCGGCGGAGATCACGTCCTGCATCGAGGCGCCGCGGATCGCCCCCGGGCTCTGCTCGCCCAGCGCCCAGAGCACGGCGTCGGTGATGTTGCTCTTGCCGGAGCCGTTGGGCCCGACGATGACGCTGACGCCGGGGGAGAACTCCAGGGTCGTCCGCTCCGGAAAGGACTTGAACCCCTTCATCGAGATCGATCTCAGGTACATCCGCGCGCTCCTCGCATCCCCCGAAGGCTCCCGCCCGGCTCGGACGCGTAATCGGGGCGATTAACCCCCAAGGTGCGCCAAAGCCTCCTCGGCCGCAAGCTGCTCGGCGGCCTTCTTGCTTCGCCCTGTCCCCGTACCGACCCGCTCGGATTCGACGATCGCGGCCACCTCGAAGGTTCGCCGGTGCGGGGGCCCGGTCGCCGCGACCACCTCATAGGTTACGCGCGCCCCGCGCCGGGCCAGGAGCTCCTGCAGGGCCGACTTGAAATCCATCCGCGTCTCCGCGGCGAGCTCGATCCGCGGTTCGAACGCCTCCGCCACCGCCTCGGCGGTGCGCTCGAAGCCGAAGGCGAGATAGCAGGCGCCGATCAGCGCCTCGGTCGCCTCCGGCAGCGGTCGCCCGCCTTCGAGCAGGATCTCAGCCGGAATCGCCGCGACCACCCCGTCGGGCTCGTTACCCCGCAGCATCTCCGGCACCCCCAGCTGCAGGCCGATGTCGGCGCAGCTGACGCCGCTGACCGCCTGGTTGTGGACCTTGGTCAGGCCGCCCGCCGCGAGGTTCTCGAAGCTCTCGAAGACGCGGGTGGCGACGGCGAGGCCGAGGACGCTGTCGCCGAGGAAGGCGAGGCGCTCGAAGGAGTCGACCCGGCGCTCGGTCCAGGAGGAGTGGGTAAGCGCCTGGCGCCGCAGGTCCTCGGGGAGCTCGACGATCAGCGCCGAGAGCGCGGCTACGGTCGAGTCGGGCTCCGCCGCCAAGGCCTTACGCCGGAGCGTGCTCGAGCACGAAACCGACCGCGTCGCCGACCGTCTTGATGTGGGTCGCCTGCTCCTCGCTGACGCTGACGCCGTAGCGGTCCTCCAACTCCATCACCAGCTCATACAGGTCGAGCGAGTCGGCGTCGAGGTCCTCCTTGAAGCGGGTTCCCTCGTCGATCCGGCTGACGTCGACTTCGAGCTCCTCGGCGAGGTGCTCGCGGACCAGGGTGAGGACTTCGTCGCGGTTCATCGGCCTGCTTTGTTTATCACGGAGTTATCACGGAGTTATCACGGCGCCATCCCGTCACCGGTCGCCCGTCGCCAGGGCGCCGCGGCCGGCGCCGCCCTGGGCCAGCAGCGCGGCGGTGCGGCCGATCGCATCGACTTCGGCGCAGCGGGCGGCAAGCCGGACGGCGTTGGCGATCCCCTCGGGACCGGAGCTGCCGTGGCCGACCAGGGCGATTCCCCGCAGGCCGAGCAGGATCGCGCCGCCGGTGGTGTCGGGGTGGAGCTCCCGCCGCAGCCCGTTCAGGGCCGGTTTCAGCAGCAGCCCCCCGATCGCCGCCGCCGGGTTGGAGCGGGCGGCGTCGCCGACCGCCGCGGCGACGGTCTTGGCGGTGCCCTCGAGCAGCTTCAGGGCGACGTTGCCGGTGAAGCCGTCGGTGACGACGACGTCGACCGCCGCGGCGGGCAGATCGCGTCCCTCGACGTTGCCGGCGAAGCGGATCCCGGGTGCCTCGCTGAGCAGGCGGTGCGCCGCGACCACCTCCTCGCGCCCCTTGCCCGCCTCCTCGCCGACCGTCAGCAGTCCGACCGACGGGTTCTCGACGTCGAGCACGGCGGCGCTGAAGGCGGCGCCGAGGAAGGCGAACTGGACCAGGTGCTGGGCACGGACCTCGACGTTGGCGCCGACGTCGAGGAAGAGGACAGGTTTCCCGGGGACCGGCAGCTGCACCGCGAGCGCCGGCCGCTGCACGCCCTTGAGCCGGCGCAGCCCAAAGGTCGCGGCGGCCATCGTCGCCCCGGTCGAGCCGCAGCTGACCACCGCCGCCGAATCGCCCGCGGCGACGTCGGCGGCGGCGCGGACGACGGAGGCCCCCTTCCGCGCGCGGACCGCCGGTAACGGGTCCTCGTCGTTGCCGATCGCCTCGGCGGTATCGATCACCTCGATGCCGGGCTCACCGCCGAGGCCGAGCGCACGCTCAGGGCCGAAGACCCGGACGCCGACCCCGTCGGCAGCAGCCAGCCGCGCGCCCTCGGCGAGCACGTCAAACCCGCGCTCCACGCCGAAGCCATCAAGGGCGACGGTCACCGCGCGCTTAGGCGCCACCACTTACTCGTGCGTGTGAGGAGCCGTCGGGTCGGCGATCCGCTGCGCGACGACCTCGCGCCCGGCATAGGTCCCGCAGGTCGGGCAAACCCGGTGCGGCAGCCGCGGGCTATGACAGCGAGGACAGCGGTTCAAGTTCGGCTTCCCGGCCTTGTGCTGAGCGCGGCGCTTGTCGCGCCGGGCGCTGGAAGTTCTCTTCTTAGGTACGGCCATCGGTCGCGGAACCTTAGCGGGTCGAAGAGGGGTCGGTGCCCCCTCTCCAGACACTCAACCACGAGCCATTGGCGAGTGGTGTCTGGAGAGGGGGTACCGACCCCTCAATAAACAGCGCGAATAACGGCCAAATCGTCGGCCTCCCAGCGCACCTCGCCGTCGGACCAATCTGCAAGATCGCGTGCCGCCTCCGGGAAGTCGTAGCCCTCATCGACTGGAGCTATCTGGACGGCGGCCCTGACGATGTCGCCGATCACGAAGGAGCGGGCCTGCTCGCGGACCTGGCGGAAGAGGTTCTGCTTCTGCCCGGCGCGCAGGTGATGGATCGAGAGGACGCCGATCACCAGGTCCCAGGGTCCCTCTGGCAGCGGGTCCTCCATCCGCGCCAGCTGGACGTCGTCGTAGTTCTCCCGGGCCCGGAAGACCATGTCGGCGCTGGAGTCGAGGCCGATCACCCAGGCGTCCGGATAGGCCTCGATCAGCCGCCGGGTCGTCTCCCCCGTCCCCATCCCCAGCTCCAGCACCCGCTCGGGCGCGAACGGGATCGCGGCGATCGCCTGCTCCTGCAACTCGTCGTAGCGGGGGATCTCGGAGCGGATCAGCTCCGAGTAGGTGTCTGGTTTCCAGTGGAATCGGCCCATTTCGTAACCTCGGTTGGAAGTCGTCCATCGTAAGCGTCCCGACCAGCGGAGGTGCGGAATGGCCCAGGCGCCGACCACGACCATCGATCTCTCCCGCCTCTCGCTTGCCCACGGCGAGGGCAAGCGGCTGGAAGCGCCGGTGGCGCTGGAGCCGTTCGAGCTCGCCGGCCAGACCTACAAACCCGAGCCCTGGGCGCCGACCATCCGGCTCGAGGTCTCCCGCCCCAGCAACGGATTCGCCTTCAGGCTCAACTTCCCGGTCCACCTAGAGGGGCCGTGCATGCGCTGCCTCGAGCCGGGGCAGCTCGACCTCGAAGTCGAGGCGCGCGAGGTCTCGCAGAACGGCACGGAGGACCCGGAGCTGACCAGCCCCTACGTCGCCGACGACGAGCTCGACATCGGCCGCTGGGCCCACGACGCGACCATCCTCGCCCTCCCCACCCGCATCCTCTGCCGCCCCGACTGCGCCGGCCTCTGCCCCGTCTGCGGCGAGTCCCTCAACGACAACCCCCACGAGCACGAGCAAGCAACCGACCCCCGCTGGTCAGCTCTCAAAGATCTGAAGCTGGATTAGCGCCTGACTGGAGGGGGCCGGTACTCCCTCTCCGGACACTCAACTGCGAGCCATAAGCGAGCAGTGTCCGGAGAGGGAATACCGGCCCCCTCCCCAACCACCAACGCTAAGGCTGCTGGTCGAGTTCCGGCTGCGGTTCGTCCTCGCGCCCGGCGAGCCGGTCGCGGCCGCGCTGCACGGCGGCGAGGAACTTCTGCAGGTTCACTTCGAGGGTGTTGAGAATCTCGTCGGCGTAGTCCTCGGCGCCGAGGCGGATTTCGCGCTCGCGGGTGCGGGCGTCCTCGACGATCTCGTCGGCGGCGCGCTCGGCCTGCTTGGTGACCTCCTCGTCGGAGATCAGGCGGGCCTGCTGCTCGCGGGCCTCGCGGACGATCCGCTCAGCCTCGCGTTTGGCCTCCGCCAGCATCTCCTGGCGCTCCTTGACGATCCACCGCGCCTGCTTGATCTCCTCGGGGATCGTCGCGCGCATCTGGTCGAGGAGGTCATAGATCTCCTCGCGATCCACGCGCACCTGATCCGTCAAAGGGACGGGACGGGCGTTGTGGACGACGTCGTCCAGCTTGTCAATGAGGACCAGAACGTCCATTTTCAGGTCGTAAGCCTAAGTGTATGCGGGGGTTTTCGTGCGGATGCGTGCGAAGGAGGCGTGTTTTGCAATGCGACGCCCAACTGGACCGACCGGTCTTTCACAGCCTACCTGTCACCGAGGCGGTCAGTCAGCGCGGCGGCTACCGGCGCTGGAACGAGGTCGGAAACGTTGCCCCCGAAGGTGGCCATCTCCTTCACTCCGGTGGACGAGAGAAAGCTGTAATGGGGCGAGGCGATCACGTAGATGCTCTCGATCCCGGGATCGAGCTTGCGGTTGAGCTGGGCCATCTCGAACTCGTACTCGAAATCGGAGATCGCCCGCATCCCCTTGACGATCGCCTTGGCGTTGTTTTCCCGGGCGAACTCGACCAGCAGGTTGGCGAAGATCTGCACCTCGACGTTGGCGAGCTCCGCGGCCGCCTCCTCGATGAAGGCCTTGCGCTCTTCGGCGGTGAACAGGGTGTTCTGCTTGCGGATCGGGTTGTTGACCACGCCGACGACGACCCGCTCGAACACGTTCGAGGTGCGGGTGATGATGTCGAGGTGGCCGTTGGTGACCGGGTCGTAGCTGCCCGGGCAGACGACGGTGCCGTTGCGCTCGCTCATGCGGCCGCTCCGTAGATCGTCACGTCGGCGGCGCCGTAGCGGCGCCGGCGCAGCGGCTCCAGCGAATCGATTCGCAGCGGCCGGCGGGCACCGCTCTCGACGACGAGGCGGCCGCCGTCGGCGAGCAGTAGGGGCAGGTGATCGTTGAGGTGGCGAGACACGCGGTCGGCGAGTTTATACGGGGCGTCCACGAAGACCAGATCGAATTTTCCCGCTGGATCGGGGGCTGAAACGTGGGCCAACCAGCGACCGACGTCGGTCCTCACCAACTCGGCCCGGTCAGCGAGTCCAAGTCTTTGCACGTTGCCGAGCGCGGGCCGCGTGTCCTGATCGACGAGGACGGCGCGCTCGGCGCCGCGCGAGAGCGCCTCGATCGCCAGTGCCCCGGTGCCGCAGTAGAGGTCGAGCACGCGGGCGGCCACGACCCGCCCGCCGAGGGTCGAGAAGATCGCCTCGCGGACACGGTCGGAGGTCGGCCGCACCTTCCAACCCTTGGGCGCGACCAGTCGCTGCCCTTTGAGATCCCCGGCGATGACCCTCATAAGGGGATTGGATCAGCCGCGCCGGTGCCGAAGCGACGATGGGCGGCATCCAGCAGCGGGCCGAGGGCGGGGTCGGTGAGGGAGCCGTGGCGGCGCTGCAGCGCCTGCACCTCGCGCCGGGCTTCCAGCAGCAGCGGGCCGTCGTCCGGAAGCTTGGCGACGGCGAAGCGGGGCAGGCCGCTCTGGCGGGTGCCGAGGACCTCCCCCGCGCCCCGCAGTTCGAGATCGACCTCGGCCAGCTCGAAGCCGTCGCCGCTGTCGGCGACCGCCTGCAGCCGCTTCTGCGCCGGCTCTCCCATCTCTTCGGCGAAGAGCAGGCACTGGCTGGGGTGCTCGCCGCGGCCGACCCGGCCGCGCAGCTGGTGCAGCTGGGAGACGCCGAAGCGCTCCGCGCCCTCGATCACCATCACGGTCGCGTTGGGGACGTCGATGCCGACCTCGATCACCGTCGTCGAGACCAGGACGTCGGTCTCGTGGGCGGCGAAGGCCCGCATCGCCTCCGCCTTGTCGTTCGAGTGCATCTGCCCGTGCAGGAGGCCGACGCGGAAGTCCCGCAGCTCCCCCGCCCGCAGCCGCTCGGCCTCGACCTCGGCGGCCCTGCCGGCGACTTTCTCCGACTCGCTGACGAGCGGACAGACGACGAAGGCCTGCCTGCCCGCATGCAGCTGCCGGCGCAGGAACTCGAACGCCTCCCCGCGCTGCTCCTCGGCGACGAGGTGGGTGCTGATCGGCTGCCGCCCGGCCGGCAGCTCGTGCAGGGCGGTGGTATCGAGGTCGCCGTATTCGGTCAGCGAAAGCGTGCGCGGGATCGGCGTCGCGGTCATGTGGAGGACGTGGGGGGCCATTCCCTCTACCCCCTTCTCGTCGAGGGCACGGCGCTGGGAGACGCCGAAGCGGTGCTGCTCGTCGACGACGCAGAGGCCGAGGCGCGCGAACTCGACCGTCGGCTCGATCAGCGCGTGGGTCCCCAGGATGAGTCCCAGCTCGCCGCTGGCGAGTTGGTTCAGGGCTTGCCGCCGAACCGGCGCGGGCGTCGCTCCCGTCAGCAGCGCGAACGGGATCGCCTCTTCGGCCAGCAGCCTGCCGAGGGTGATCGAGTGCTGCTCGGCCAGCGTCTCGGTCGGCGCCATCAGCGTCGCCTGGTAGCCGGCTTCGAGCGCCCGCAGCATCGCGTAGAGGGCGACGACGGTCTTGCCCGAGCCGACCTCTCCCATCAGCAGGCGCTGCATCGGCTGTCCGGAGTCGAGGTCCAGCTCGATCTCGTCGAACGCCTTCAGCTGATCGCCGGTCGGCTCGAAGGGCAGCGACTGGAGCCAGCGGCCGACGAGATCGCCCGGTTTGCCGAAGCGCGGCGCCGGGCGGGCCGTTCGGTGGCTGCGCTTGCGGGTCGCCAGGAGAGCCTGGTGGAGGAAGAGCTCTTCGAAGCCGAGTCGGCGGCGGGCTTGGTCGACTTCGTCGGCGGTGTCCGGGAAGTGGACGGCGCGCAGGGCGTCACCTACCGCCGCCAGCCGCCGGCGGGCTCGCAGCTCGGAGGGCAGGCCCTCGATTGCGTTCGGGGCCAAGGCGACTGCTTGACCCACCCAGTCGCGGATCTGCTGGGGACGGATCGCCTCCGTTGCCCCGTGGACAGGGACCATGGTTTCCGGCCGCGGGTCCTGTCGAGGGCTTATCGGGGACCCCTGCGCTGGATGCTCGGGGTCCCCGGCGCCCTCGCCACCCGCAGAAGATGTGAGCTCCCATTCACGGACTGCGAAGCCGCGGCCTGAGTATTTGCCCGTGAGCAGGAGTCCGGTGCCGTGGGTCAGCTTCGACGCGATCCAAGGCTGGTTGAACCAGGTGGCTCGGACATGAGCGGTTTCGTCTCCCACTTTGACGCTGACCATGCGCAGGCGGCCTTTGCGGAAGGGGCGGGGCTGTGAGCCCTGAACCTGCACGGAGATGGTGGCCGTCTCTCCCGGTTGGAGGTCGCCCAGCTTGCGTACACGCAGGTCGCGGTGGCGCCTCGGGATGTGGAAGAGGAGGTCGCCGACGGTGCGGATGCCCGCGGCCGCCGCGGCTTCGGCCGTTTTCGGTCCGACGCCCTGCAAGGCAGCGAGACCTACCTCCAGGGCGCTCGGCCGCGGCCAGTGGACGGGCGCATCCAGCAGCTCGCCGCGCTCGAGCTCGCGGGCGGCGGCGAAGGAGCGGGCTACTGGGCGGCCAGCAGCCACCACCAGCTCGGCTGCCCCCCCTCGTGGGTCTCGACCTCGACGCCGTCGGGGACGTGAACCTCGATCTCCTCCAGGGCGATCGGCGCCCCCTCGCCGGCGATGATCGTGACGATCTCCGCTCCCTCGGCCAGCCGCTGCAGGGTCTCCCCGAGGGTCGAGCCGGCTCCGCCCCAGGCGACGATCTCGTCGCCGAGGAAGCCGACCGCATCGCCCTTCCTGAAGCGGCCCTGGGCGTCGTCGCGGGCGGCTGGAGCGACGCCGCCGATCGCCACGTCCGCGATCGCCGCGCCGAGCCGCTCGGCGTTCTCGTCCACCGCCGCCTCCGGGTCGAGCTCGACCAGGGCGAGCAGGCTGGCCTGCTGGGAGGTCGCCGCCACCACCCGCGCCGGCTTGTCGGAGAGCTCGCAGGCGCGCTCGGCGGCCATGATCACGTTCGAGGAGCTGGGCAGGACGAGGACCTCGTCGCTGGGGACGCTGTGGATGCCGGCGAGGAGCTCGTAGGTCGAGGGGTTGAGCGTCTCGCCGCCGGGGACGACGTGGGCGCCGAGCTCGCCGAAGAGGCGCTGCAGCCCGTCGCCGGCGGCGACCGCGACGACGCCGGTGCGGCCGCCGCCACCGAGGCGGGCGTCGCGCTGCGCCATCTGCTCGCGCATGTCGGCGACGTCGAGGTTGGTCACCTCCCCGACCCCGTCGAACACCGCCACCGCGGACTCGGGCTCGTCGGTGTGGACGTGGACCTTGAGGGTGACGTCGTCGCCGACGACGAGGACCGAGTCGCCGAGCTTCTCCAGCCGCGGCAGGTACTGGCGGTTTTCCAGCCCCGTCCCGGAGACGATGAAGTTGGTGCAGTAGCGGTAGCGGCTGTCCTCATGGTGGGGCAGCGAGCGCCGCGGCGGCTCGTGATGGGGGACCTCGTGCACCTCGCCGTCGCCGCGCAGGCCGGCGACGACCCCGGCGAGAATCAGGACCAGGCCGTGGCCGCCGGCGTCGACGACGCCGGACTCGCGCAGCACCGCCAGCTGCTCGGGGGTGCGGGCGACCGCGCGCTCCCCGTCTTCGATCGCTTTCTCCAGCACCTCGGCGAGCACCGCGTCCTGCTCGGAGTCGCTGACGTCGCGGCCGAGCCGCTGCTTGTCCCGGTCGAGACGGGCGAGCTGGCGCGAGAGCGAGTGCGCCATCTCGCGGAAGACGGTCAGCATCGTCCCCTCGGCCGGCTCGCGCACCGAGTCGTAAGCGGCGTCGGCGGCCTTGGCGAAGGCGGCGGCGACGAGGGTCGGGTCGACCAGCTCGCCGGGGCGGCTGGCGAGCTCCTCGGCGGCGCCGCGGACGATCTGGCTGAGGATGACGCCCGAGTTGCCGCGGGCGCCCATCAGCGCCGCCCGCGCCAGCGCCTGGACCAGCTCGGTGCGGCCGACCTCGTCCACCTCCTGGCCGTCGAGGCGGTCGAGCTCTTCCATCACCGCGCCCAGCGTCATCGCCATGTTGTCGCCGGTGTCGCCGTCGGCGACAGGGAAGACGTTGAGGTCGTTGACCTCCTGGCGGCGCGCCTCCAGCGAGGCGTAGGCAGAGCTGATTACCCGGCGAAAACGGGCGATCGAGGGATCGGGCATCTGCAGGGAATCTATTCCCCGGCCGCGACGTGAGGGTATTCACACTTCGGGCGCCTGCTCCATTGGTACGGTGCCCGCTCCAATGCGTAGCTTCGCCAGCTGGATCACCAGTCACCGCAAGACCGTCATCGCCGCCTGGATCGTCGCCCTGGTCGGGATGGGAATGATCGCCGCCTCCGCCGGCTCGGACTTCAGCGAAGAATTCAGCCTGCCCAGCTCCGACTCCAAGGACGCGCTTGACTTGCTCGAAAACCGCTTCCCCGCGCAGGCGGGAGACACGGTGCAGATCGTCTACAAGTCCGAAGCCGGGGTCGAGTCGGCGCCGGTGAAGAAGAAGATGGAAGGCGTCTTCGCCAAGGTCGAGGCGCTCCCGCACGTCAGCGAAGTCTCCAGCCCCTACGAAAAGGGCGGCGCCGGCGCGGTCAGCATGAACGGAGAAATCGCTTACGCGACCGCTCAGTTCAACGTCACCACCGACGAGCTGAACGACGGCGAAGTCAAGAAGATCATCGACACCGCGCAGGCCGCGGGCGGCAATGGGCTTCGGGTCGAGGTCGGCGGCTCGCCGGCCGAGGAAGTCCGGGGCGAAGAAGAAGAAAGCTCCTCGGAGGGAATCGGAATCCTCGCCGCGATCGTCGTCCTGCTGATCAGCTTCGGCTCGGTGGTCGCGATGGGGCTGCCGGTCCTGACCGCGCTGTTCGCGCTCGGCGTCGGAATCAGCCTCATCACCCTCTTCACCCACGTCTTCAACACCGCCGAATTCGCGCCGCAGCTCGCCTTCATGATCGGCCTCGGCGTGGGTGTCGACTACGCCCTCTTCATCCTCACCCGCTTCCGCAACGGGCTCGACGAGGGCCTCGACAAGCGCGCGGCGGCGATTGCCGCCGTCGACACCGCCGGCCGCGCGGTCCTGTTCGCCGGGATCACGGTGATCATCTCCCTGATGGGGATGATGCTGCTCGGCCTCCCCTTCCTCTACGGGGTGGCTACCGCGGCGGCGATCGCGGTGCTCTGCACGATGATCGCGGCGCTGACCCTGCTGCCGGCGCTGCTGTCGATGGTCGGCGGCTGGGTCAACCGGGTCCGCATCCCCTTCCTCGGCAGCGGCGCCCGCAGCATCGACGAAAGCAGCTGGTGGTTCCGCTGGAGCGGTCGCATTCAGCGGCGGCCGTGGACGGCGGCGCTGCTCTCAGGCGGCCTGCTGATCCTCCTCTGCATCCCGACGCTCTCGCTGCGGCTGGGGAGCAACGACGCCGGCACCGATCCCGCCGGAACGACCACGCGCGAAGCCTACGACCTGCTCGCCGAAGGCTTCGGCCCCGGATTCAACGGGCCCTTCGTGATCGCCGCCGAACTGCCCGAAAAGGGCAACGACGAAGCGCTGGAAGACCTGCGCACGCAGCTGAAGGGCGAAGAAGGGGTCGAAAAAGTCACCGACGTCACCCTCAACCCGGACAAGACTGTCGGGGTCTTCCAGATCTACCCGACGACCTCGCCGCAGAGCGCGGCCACGACCGACCTGCTCGACCACATCCGCGGCGACGTGATCCCGCCGGTCGAGGAAGCGACCGGCGCCCAGGTCCACGTCGGCGGAATCACCGCGATCTTCGAGGACTTCGGCAACTCGATCGCCGAAAAGCTGCCGCTCTTCATCGGCGTCGTCGTCCTGCTCTCGGCGCTGCTGCTGATGATCGTCTTCCGCTCGCTGCTGGTGCCGCTGAAGGCGGTCGTGATGAACCTGCTCTCGATCGGCGCGGCCTTCGGCCTGATCGTCGCCGTCTTCCAGTGGGGGTGGGGAGCGAGCCTGATCGGCGTCGACGCGACCGGTCCGATCATTTCCTTCTTTCCGATCTTCCTCTTCTCGATCGTCTTCGGGCTCTCGATGGACTACGAGGTGTTCCTGATGTCGCGGATCCACGAGGAGTGGGAGCACCGCAAGGATGCGAGCGAGGCGGTCCACCGCGGCCTTGCCCTGACCGGCCGCGTGATCACCGCCGCGGCGGCGATCATGGTCACGGTCTTCGCCTCGTTCATGATCGGCGAAGACCGGATCATCAAACTGTTCGGCCTCGGCCTCGCCTCGGCGGTCCTGATCGACGCCGTGATCATCCGCTCGGTCCTGGTGCCGGCGATCATGCAGCTGCTCGGCAGGCGCGCCTGGTGGTTCCCCACCGGCCTCGACCGCTTCCTCCCCCGGCTCCACGTCGAGCCGGCCGAGGGCGACCCCGCGCCAACTGGCGAGCACCCCGTCGTCGCGACGGCCGCGGCGGGCGATTCGGACGCTTAGGACCCCAGCGCGGCGGCGACGTCGGCCGCGATCCGCTCGGGTTCGTTTTCGAGCTGTTCTTCCGTGTAGCGCAGCACGCTGTAGCCGCCCCTGCGCAGGTCGAGGTCGCGGGCGCGGTCTGCTTGGAAGGAGACTGAGCCGCGGTGGTAGAGAAACGAGTCGATTTCAACGACGAGCCGGCGCTCGCGCCAGAGGAAGTCCACCTCGTGGCGGCCGATCTTGACGTTGGTCTCGGGGTGGGGGAAGCCGTGTTCGAGGAAGAGGGCGAGGAAGGCGGCCTCAAGGTCACTGCGGGTGCCATCGCTCTCGACGCCTTCGAGGTGGATGCCCCGATGCTCGGCTTGACGCTTGGCGCGGCGGAAGAGGCGCGGCGGGACGGCGCCCTCGAGGTCGTCGATGGTTCGCTGGATCGTGGTGACCGGGATGTTGTGGCGACGGGTGGTGAGGTGCCCTCTCTCGCGCCCTCCTCTAATTGGCAAGGAGGAGGGCGTGAGAGAGGGCACCGTGAGCGCAAGCGAGGGGCAGCGGTGAACTCGAATGCCGCGGCGGCTCAAGCGGCCCGCAGTGGTTGGGACGGAGACGTGGACCGGACCCTCGATAGGGCGCAAAAGTTCCCAGAGCGCCGCGGCGGAGTGATGGCTCAAGACTGCTCCCCCTCCACATGCGAGCACCCCCGCCATCCAGCGTCCATGCCAGCTCGGGGCGCGATGCCCCACGGCGTAGACGCCGCGATGAAGTCGATGAAGTTGTCCTCTGCGCACGCGACTCGTGACCGCTTTCGATCCCAGTCCCGCTGCTTCGAGTTGACGCCGGGTCGCAACGCCGTGTTGTCGCAAGGCGATCCCGGCGATCTGCGCATCGGGCGTGTCGCTTTTTGCATCCATATGGACGCATAAGTCGACAGGGCCTCGGACCCGCCCCCCCTTACATGCTGCTTTTGGTCCCTCGATGCGCTCAGCGCGCGAAAGCTACGCGGCCTTTTGGACCTTGCCGGCCTTCAGGCACCGCGTGCAGACGTAGGTGCGCAGGGGTCGTCCGTTCTCTTGGATCCGGACCTTTTGCAGGTTCGGGTCGAAGCGGCGCTTGGTGGCGACCATCGAATGGCTCCGGGACTGGCCGAACGCCGGACCCTTGCCGCAGCTGTGGCATACCTTGGCCATGAGGACGGTGGATGGTACAGGGTCGCCGTCTACGGCTGCCCGGCGGCGAGGTGCCGCTTCAGCAGGGCCATCCGCGCGATCGTCAGCGCCGCGTTACGGCCCTGGTCGCGCTTGCCGCCGCCCGCCCGCGCCAGCGCCTGCTCCATCGTGTCGCAGGTGATCACGCCGAAGGCGCAGGGGACGGCGGTCTCCAGCTGCACCTGCTGGATGCCGCGGGCCGACTCGGCGCAGACGAAGTCGTAGTGGTCGGTCTCGCCGCGGATCACCACCCCGAGGCAGGCGACGCCGGCGTAGGTGCCGGTCTCGGCGAGGAGCCGGGCCGCGAAGGGCAGCTCGTAGGCGCCGGGAACCGACTCGTGGGTGATATTCCCCACCGGGACCCCGGCCAGTTTGAAGCCCGCGTCCGCTCCCTCGAGCAGCCGCTGCGCCAGGTCCTCGTAGAAGCGGCCGACGACGACCGCGAACCGCAGCCCCGCCAGCACCTCCTTCTCCTCGTCCTGGAACTCCTCCAGGAACGCCCCGCCCTCAGCCATCGCCGCCCTGTGATTCGTCAGCGTCGCGGGCGTCGCGCTCCCCCTCGTCGTGAATCATCTCCTCATCGAGGGCAAGGCCCTGGTGGTGCAGCGAATGGCCCATCTTCTCGCGCTTGGTCCGCAGGTAGGCCTCGTTGTGGGCGTTGGGAGGCGATTCGATCGGCACCTGCTCGGTGACCGAGAGGCCGTAGCCCTCCAGGCCGACGATCTTTTTCGGGTTGTTGGTGAGGATGCGGATGCTGCTGAGGCCGAGGTCGCCGAGGATCTGCGCCCCGATCCCGTAGTCGCGCAGGTCGGCCGGCAGCCCGAGCTTGAGGTTGGCCTCGACCGTGTCGGCGCCTTCCTCCTGCAGCTTGTAGGCGCGCAGCTTGTTCAGCAGGCCGATCCCGCGCCCCTCCTGGGAGAGATAGAGCAGGACCCCGCGCCCCTCGCGCTCGATCATCGAGAGCGCCGCTTCCAGCTGCTCGCCGCAGTCGCATCGCATGCTGTGGAAGACGTCGCCGGTGAGGCACTCGCTGTGGACGCGGACGAGGACGTCCTCCTCCCCCTCGACGTCGCCCTTGACCATCGCCACGTGGTGTTTGTCGTCAACCAGCGAGCGGTAGCCGACCGCGGTGAAGTCGCCGAAGACGGTCGGCAGCGCGGTGTCGACCACCCGCTCGACCAGCTTCTCGGTCCGCCGCCGGTAGGCGATCAGGTCGGCGACCGTGATCATCTTCAGCCCGTGCTTCTCGCAGTAGGGGACCAGGTCCGGGACGCGGGCCATCGTCCCGTCATCGTTCATGATCTCGCAGATCACGCCTGAGGGATGGAGGCCGGCGAGGCGGGCGAGGTCGACCGAGGCCTCGGTCTGGCCGGCCCGCTCGAGGACCCCGCCGTCTTTGGCCCGCAGCGGGAAGACGTGCCCGGGCTGCACGAGGTCGCGCGGGGTGGCGCCGGGATCGATCGCGACCTGGATCGTGTGGGCGCGGTCGTGGGCCGAGATCCCCGTCGTCACCCCTTCGCGCGCCTCGACGGAGACCGTGAAGGCGGTCTGCAGCGGCGCTTCGTTCTTCGCCGCCATCAGGTTGAGGCCGAGCGCGTCGCAGCGCTCGGAGGTCAGCGAGAGGCAGATCAGGCCCCGCCCCTCCTTCGCCATGAAGTTGATCGCCTCCGGCGTCGCGAACTGAGCCGCCATCGTCAGGTCGCCCTCGTTCTCGCGGTTTTCGTCGTCGCAGACGACGACCATGCGGCCGGCGCGGATCTCCTCGATCGCCTCCTCGATCGTGGCGAACGGGCTCTCCCCCGTCCGCGTCGAACCCTCTTTTCGCTCGGTCTCGGCCATCTGGCTCACGCTTGCTCCTTTCCGGCGAATGGTGACATCAATCGCTCCACGTACTTGGCGACCACGTCACACTCAACGTTCAAACGGTCTCCCGACGCCAAATCGGCGAGGTTGGTCCGCTCCAGGGTCTCGGGGATGAGGGAAACCTCAGCCCAAGAATCGCCCAAATCCGCGACGGTGAGGCTGACGCCGTTCAAGGTGATCGAGCCTTTGTCGACGACGTAGCGGACGAGCTGGGTGGGGAGGTCGACGCCGAAGCGTCTGGCGAATCCGTCGTCCTCGACAGAGCGAACGGTGCCGACTCCGTCGACGTGGCCCTGGACGATGTGCCCGCCGAGGCGGTCGCCGGCCTTCATCGCCAGCTCGAGATTCACGCGGGTGCCCTCTTCGATGCCATCTAGAGCAGTGAGGGACAACGTCTGGTTCATCGCCTCGGTCTCGAAGCCGTCGCCATCGACTGCGGTTGCGGTAAGGCAGCAGCCGTTGACGGCGACGGAGTCGCCCCGGGCGATCCCGGCAACGAGCTGGGTGAGAATGCGAATGCGCGCACCGTCGTCAGTTCTATCGACCGACTCGACCCTGCCGACGTCTTCGACCAAACCGGTGAACACGTCACCACTCCTTGAACCGCGCTCGGATCAGCGTGTCCACGCCCACGCGCTCCGTAGTCGATGCCAAAGCGGCCCCTCGCGCGGGTGGCGACGATGCCGAGGACTCTCCCGGTAGGGAGAGCCCGGTATCGGAGACAGGACCCGCGCGCCGACCACCTTTGTCCTGTCCTAGAAGCACTGGGGCGATGAAGGTACGGGATTCGTCGATCTGGTCGGCGGCGAGGAAGGACGAGGAAAGGGTTCGACCGCCCTCGAGAAACAGGCTGGTGATGTTGCGGGCGCCGAGCTCGCGGAGGGTGGCTTCTACGCCGTTAGTTAGAAGGACCTCCACGCCGGCATCTTTGAGGGCGGTCACGCGATCACCCGGGGCGCTGGGGGCAGCTACTACGAGAACGGGGGCCTGGTCGAGCGTTTGGAGCAGCTGTGACTCCAGCGGCAGGCGTGCCTGGGAGTCGAAGACGATTCGGAGGGGCTGGCGGGCGCCTTCGACGCGAGCGGTGAGGAGCGGGTCGTCGGCTAGGGCCGTGCCGATGCCGACGGCGATCGCGTCGGATTCGGCGCGCCACTCGTGGACGAGCTCACGGCTCTCGGGGCCGGAGATCCAGGGACTGTCGCCGGGCGCGGTCGTCGTTCGGCCGTCGAGGGACATCGCCATCTTGAGGACGACGAAGGGCAGGCCGGTGCGGGCGTGCTTGCGGAAGGGCTGGTTGAGGAGTCGAGCTGCCGCGGCCTCGGCTCCCGCTGCGAAGACGACCTCGATGCCGCCGTCGCGGAGGATGCCGGGACCGCGACCGGCGGCCTTCTCGCTGGGGTCGTCGGAGGCGATGACGACGCGGGCGATTCCCGCCTCGAGCAGCGCCTCGACGCAGGGCGGCTGGCGCCCCTGGTGCGCGCAGGGCTCAAGAGTCACGTACATCGTCGCCCCGGCCGGGTCCTCCCCGCGCTCGCGGCAGTCGACCAGCGCCGCCCGCTCCGCGTGCAGGCCGCCCAGTTCCGCGTGGAACCCCTCTCCGATCACCTTCCCGTCCCTGACCACGACCGCACCCACGAGAGGATTCGGGCTGACCCGCCCCCGCCCGCGCTCCGCCAACTCCAAGGCTCGCCTCAGATGACCATGATCCGTGCCGGTAAGCTGGGAATCCATCATTGACTGACTCGTCAATCAGTCTACGCCCCTCGCGCGGGTGGCGACGATCAGGAGGACTCTCCCGGCAGGGAGAGCCCCCGATCGGAGACAGGACCCGCGGCCAAGCGCCTCCGTCCCTGATCCCTTTCGGCAGGCAGCCGGCGACGAACCACGAATACGCTGAAGCACCCATGAAGCTGATCATCCAGATCCCCTGCCTGAACGAGGAACAGACGCTCCCGCAGACGATCGCGGACCTGCCCCGCGAGATCCCCGGCATCGACGAGATCGAGCTGCTGGTGATCGACGACGGCAGCAGCGACCGCACGGTCGAGGTGGCGCGCGAGTGCGGCGTCCGGCACGTCGTCCGCCTGACCAACAACCGCGGCCTCGCCGCCGGCTTCCAGGCCGGTTTGGACGCCAGCCTGAAGCTCGGCGCCGACGTCGTCGTCAACACCGATGCCGACAACCAGTACCGGGGCGCCGACGTGGCGAAGCTGGTGGCGCCGATCGTCGCCGGCGAGGCCGACATGGTCGTCGGCGACCGCGACGTCGCCGCGATCGAGCACTTCTCCGGCGCGAAGAAACGGTTGCAGCGGCTCGGCAGCTGGGTCGTCCGCCGCGTCTCCGGGACCGCGATCACCGACGCCACCTCGGGCTTCCGCGCCTACAACCGCGAGGCCGCCCTGCAGCTGCTGGTCGTCGACAACTTCACCTACACGCTGGAGAGCCTGATCCAGGCCGGGAAAATGCTCGTCGCCGTCGACGAGGTGACGATCGGGACCAACCCGCAAACCCGCGAGTCGCGCCTCTTCGACTCGACCGGCGCCTACGTGCGCCGCAACGCGCTGGCGATCCTCCGCATCTACACCCGCTACGAGCCGCTGCGGGTCTTCGCCAGCGCCGCCCTCGTCGTCCTCGTGCTCGCCTTCGCCGCCTGGATGCCGTTCCTGATCGACTGGATCTTCAACGGCGACAGCACCGGCCACATCCAGTCGCTGATCCTCGGCGCCGTCCTCTTCATCGCCTCGATCCAGCTCTTCGCGCTCGGCGTGATCGGCGACCTGCTCGCCGGCCAGCGGGTGATGACCCAGCGCACCTTCGAGCGGGTGCGGCGGGTCGAGCTGGCGCTCGGGGTCGAGCCGTCCCACTACGAGCCGGGCAGCGAGAAGGGCGAATGAAGAGCTCCGCCGACTACGGCAAGACCGCGAGCTTCCTCGCGGTGGGGGTCGGGCTGACCGGCGTCATCACCTACGCCTACTTCCTGATTGCCTCGCACGTCCTCTCCAAGCCGGATTACGGCCAGATCACGGTGCTCTGGTCGGCGGTCTTCATCACCATCTCCACCCTCTACCGGCCGATCGAACAGCTGCTCTCCCGGCACATCTCCGAGCGGCTGGTCAAAGGCGAGCCGATCGGGCAGCCGATGCGGGTCGCCTCGACGATCCAGTTCGGGCTCTCGCTCTTCTTCGCCGTCATCGCGCTGGCGCTGAGGGGTCCGATCCAAAACGGCGTGCTCGAGGGCAACGAAGCGCTCTACTGGGTCTTCTTCACCTCGGTCCTCTTCTACGCCGCCAGCTACTTCGCCCGCGGCTTCCTCGCCGGCGAGCAGCGGTTCGGGCTGTTCGTGGCGATGATCCTCTCCGAATCGTGCTTCCGCACGATCTTCGCGGTGATGGTCGCGATCGGCATCCTCAGCGGCCAGTCGGCGGTGGCGATCGGGATCACCGCGGCGCCGGCGCTGAGCCTGCTGGTCGTGCCGTTCGCGTTTGCGCGGCGGGCGCAGAAGGAGAAACAGGTCGCGGAGACGGCCGAGGCGCAGCCCGGCATGCCCGGACGCGAAGCGGAGGACATGCCGACTGATGACTTCTCCCTGGCCCACGGCGGCGGCTTCGCGGCCGCGGTCCTCGTGATCATGTTCAGCGAACAGGCCTTCCTCAATGCCGGGCCGCTGATCGTCCGCGGCCTGCAGGGCGCCGCCGCGGCCGGGTTCATCTTCAACGTGCTGATGCTGGCGCGGGCGCCGCTGCAGCTCTTCCAGTCGGTTTCGACCAGCATCCTCCCCCACCTCACGACGCTCCACCACAGCAAAGCCGAGGACGCCGAGCGCGAGTTCCACCACACGGTGCGGATGGTCCTGCTCGGGATCGCCGCCTTCACGGCGCTGGTCGTCGTCGTGGTCCTGATCGGCGGGCCGACGCTGATGCAGATCGCCTTCAGTAAGAAGTTCACCTACGACCGGGCGGGCCTCCTGCTGGTCTCGGTCGGGATGGGGCTCTACCTCTCCTCGGTGACGGTCAACCAGGCCTGCATCGCCCAGGGCCAGGTGCGACGGGCAGCGGTGCGCTGGATCGCCTGCGCCGGCCTCTTCATCGGCTGGAACTTCGTGCCGCTGGTCAGCGACGAGTTCCGCCGCGTCGAGATCGGCTTCCTGCTCGCCGCCGGGGCGCTGTTCTCGCTCCTCTACTTCGCCTACCGCCACCCGCACGAACGCGCCGAGGACGTGCCGCAGCCAGGGGGCGCGGAGGAGTTCGAGGTGCGGGTCGGAATGCTCGACGAGAACGTCTGAAGGGCTCCCTTTAGGGTTCCCCGATGGGAGCCCACGACGCCCACCTGATCCTGATCGCCGGCGCCCTCCTGGCGGCCGGGATCGTGGGAGCGCTGCTGGCCGACCGACTGCGGGTGCCGGGCCTGCTGCTGTTCCTCGCGCTGGGGATGCTGGCGGGCTCGGAAGGGATCGGCGGGATCGAGTTCTCCGACATGGAGCTGGCGCGGACGCTGGGGACGATCGCGCTCGTCCTGATCATCTTCGAGGGCGGGCTGACCGCCGGCTGGACGGAGATCCGGCCGGTGCTGGGGACGGCCGCCTCGCTGGCGACGATCGGCACCGCCCTGACGGCGGTGATCGCCGGCCTCGCCGCCAAGCTCCTCTTCGGCCTCAGCACCCTGGAAGGGATGCTGGTCGGGGCCGCGGTCGCCGCCACCGACTCGGCGGCGATCTTCGCCGTCCTGCGCCGCTCGACCCTGGAGAAGCGGCTCGCCCGCTCGCTCGAGGGCGAGTCCGGGATGAACGACCCGGTGGCGCTGCTGCTGGTGATCGGCTTCATCGAATGGATCCAGCAGCCGGGCTACGGGATCGCCGACATGGCGGGACTGCTGGCGCTGAAACTGGCGCTCGGGGCGGCGATCGGCGTCGCGGTCGGGCGGCTCGCGGTGGCTGCCCTGGACCGGGTCCGCCTCCCCAGCGACGGGATCTACCCGGTGGCGACGATCGCAATCGCCGCCCTCGCCTACGGGATCGCCGAGGTCGCCCACGGCTCGGGCTTCCTCGCCGTCTACCTGACCGCGCTCGCCCTCGGCTCGGCGCGGCTGCCGGCCCGCCGCACCGTCGTCGCCTTCCACCAGGGCCTCGGCTGGGTCGCCCAGATCGCCCTCTTCATCCTGCTCGGGCTGTTGGTCTTTCCCTCCAGCCTCGGCGACGTCGCGCCCGAAGCGCTCGCCCTTTCCGCGATCCTGATCGTCGTCGCCCGCCCTGTCGCCGCCTTCGCGGCGACCGTCCTGGCGCCGCTGAACTTCAGGGAGCGGCTGATGCTCGGCTGGGCGGGGCTGCGCGGCGCCACCCCGATCTGGCTCGCCACCTTCCCCGTCGTCGCCGGGATCAAAGAGAGCGACGAGCTGTTCGCGATCGTCTTCTTCGTCGTCGTCACCTCGACCCTGGTCCAGGGCGCGAGCTTCGAGCCGCTGGCAAAACGGCTGGGGCTGACCACCGACGAGCCGGCGCTGCCGCGTCGCCTGCTCGAGTCCGGCCGGATCCGCCGCATGGGCGGCGACGTGATCGCCTACCGGCTGCCGCCGGGCGCGGCCGCGGCGGGCCACCCGGTGCGGGACCTGGAGCTGCCGCGGGAGGCGCTGGTCAACGTAATCGTGCGCGAGGGCAATGCGATCCCGCCGCGGGGGTCCACCGAGCTGCGCGAGGGCGACGAGCTCCACGTCCTCGTCCGCAGCGAGCTGCGCGACGAGGTGGAGGCGCTGACCAAGCGTTGGGCCGAGGGCCCGATCGGGCGCGAGAGCCCGCCGCCGCTGCCCCGCCGAGGGGCCCCGCAGGTCTTCACGGTGCGGCCCGCCCGCGGCGAGGGTGAGCCCGAGGAGGAAATCGACGGAATCCCGGTTGCCTCTGTCCTCCGCAGCCGCGACGAGCGCGGCACCTATCTCCTTGCCCTCGCCGACGGGCGCTACGCGGTGATCGGCGCCGGCCTGGTGGCTGTGGGGGGTCGCCGCGTCCTCGCCGACTGGTGCTCGCGCCGCGCCGAACGGCCGGACGCAGACAACGCCGAACGAGCCTGGTGGCAAGAGGTGACCGGAGCCCTGATCGCCCGCGGGTGAAGTGGGGTCGTGTGTCCCTCTCCAGACACTCAACCACGAGCCATCGGCGAGTGGTGTCTGGAGAGGGACACACGACCCCACCCCCCACTCAAGAAGCTCCAGCAGCCTCCGCGATAGCCGTATAGGCGGCAGCAGGATCGGCGGCGCCGAAGACGGCCGAGCCGGCGACGAAGAGTCTGGCGCCAGCGGCCGCCAGGGGACCGGCGGTGTCGACGTCCACGCCACCGTCGACCTCGATCCGCGCCGGGCCGACCAGCGGCACCAGCCGCTCGATCTTTTCCGGCGAGGTCTCGATGAAGGACTGACCGCCCCAGCCGGGGTTGACGCTCATGCAGAGGACGATGTCGGCGAGTCCGCGCAGTTCCTGCACCGCCTCGACCGGCGTCCCCGGGTTGAGCGCGATTCCGGCCAGGCAACCGGCCTCGCGGACGGCGGCCAGGGTGCGGTTGGCATGCGGCGTCGCCTCGGCGTGAAAGGTGACCGAGTCGGCGCCGGCTCTGGCGAACTCCTCGACCTGGCGCTCCGGCGCCTCGATCATCAGGTGGACGTCGACGACGCCACCGGCCTCGTGGACCCGGTCGGCGATTCCGCTCAAGACCAGCGGCCCAATCGTGATCGGGGGCACGAAATGCCCGTCCATCACGTCGAAGTGGATCACCCGCGCGCCGGCGTCCATCACCTCTTCGACCTGGGCCCGCAGCCGGCCCATGTCGGCGGAGAGGATCGACGGCGCCACCCGCGGCTCGCCGAGAAGCTCTGCCATGCGCTCGCTCACGGGCGCAAAACTAGAGGACCGCTCGGCGCTACGCCGCTTTCAACATCGAGGCACCGCAGCTCTGGCATTCCATGTCGGCGGTGTTGGTCATCCGGGCGATCGTCTGGTGCTCGCCGCAGTTGGGGCACTGCGAGACCAGTTCGAAGCGGTGGAGGCAGTTGACGCAGCGCAGGCGCCCGGGCAGCTGGGTCGGGCGCAGCCAGGGCTCGCCGCAGTGCGGGCAGGGGGCACGGCCCAGGGGATTCGACTCCCCCGAGCTCGACTGGTCGGGGTGGCTCACGCCTCAAACCTTACGGGTGAGGCGGGCGATGAAGAAGCCGGTGGTGCGATCGCGGTCGGGTCGCAGCTGCAGGCAGCGCGGCTCGGCGGGCGCGGCGAGCGCAGGGGCGCGGGCGCCGAGGTCGTCCAGCTGCAGCGGCGGGACCTCGCCCGCGGCCGAATCCCGCAGCAGCGCCGCGATCCGGTCCTCGTTCTCGCGGCGGGAGATCGTGCAGGTCGAGTAGACGAGGGTGCCACCGGGCCGCAGGACGGCGACGGCGTTGCGCAGCAGCTGGTCCTGGACCGCGGTCAGCCGCTCGATCGTCTGCGGCGATTTGCGCCAGCGCGCGTCGGGACGCGAGGCGAGGGCGCCGAGGTCCGAGCAGGGCGCGTCGAGGAGGACGCGGTCGAAGCCCGGGGCCATCCCGGCCTCGGTCGCGTCGGCCTCGATCACGGTGACGCTGTGGAGGCCGAGGCGGTCGGCCTGGGCGGCGACCTCGGCGGCGCGGCCGGGCTCGATCTCGACCGAGATCACCTCGCCGCGGTCGCCCATCCGCTCGGCGATCTGGCCGGTCTTGATCCCGGGGCCGGCGCAGAGGTCGAGCACGTGCTCCCCCTCCCGCGGGTCGAGCACCTCGACGGCGGCGGCGGAGCCGCGGCTCTGCGGCGTCAGCTCGCCGGCCTCGATCGCCGCCGGGACCGCCGCGCCGACGCGGCCGTCGATCACCAGCATCTCCGGGGCCCCGAGCGGCCACGCGGTCGTGGGGAGGCCGGCATCGACCTCGGCCTGCCGCAGGCCGGCCAGAGCTGCCTCCCGGTCGGTGCGCAGCACGTTTACCCGCATTGCCACCTCGACCCGCTCGTTGCAGGCGGCGAGGGTCGAGCGCGCCGCCTCCTCCCCCAGCTCCCGCCACCACATCTCGGCCAGCCACGGCGGCGCCGAGGCGGCGACCGCGGCGGCGGCGGGGGTCGAGTCGTCCCCGAGCAGGTCCCGCTTCAGCTGCCGCTGCTCGCGGGCGGCGCGGCGCAGGATCGCGTTGACGAAGCCGGCCGCGTGGGCGGCGCCGGCCGCCTTGGCCAGCTCGACCGCCTGGTCGACGGCGGCGTGATCGGGGGTGGCGTCGGCGAAGAGCAGCTCGTAGAGCCCGAGCCGCAGCGCCGCCAGCACCGGTGGATCGAGCAGGCGCGTGGACCTTCCCGCCAGCCGTTCGATCGCCACGTCGCTGGTGCCGCGGCGCTGAACCGCGCCGTAAGCGAGGCGCTGCGCCTGCGCCCGGTCGCGCCCGGCGAGACCGAGGCGGTCGGCCTCGGCGCGGAAGGCGCGCTCGGCGAAGGCGTTCTCCTCGAAGGCGGCGCGGACGACGGCGTAGGCAAGCGAGCGCGCGGGCGAGACCCGCTCGAACTGCATCAAATTTCCGGTCCAGAAGGCAGGAAATTTGATGCAGTTCGGGTGGTGGCGGTCATGCGACCTCCGCGCATGTGCCCTTCCTGCTCATAGCTGCGGTAGCTCGTGGCCGCGCAGGTAGGCGTCGGCGGGCATCGCCTTGCCCCCCGGGGGCTGCACCACGTCGAGCTGCAGCGTCCCCTCGCCGCAGCCGAGGAGGAGGGCGCCGTCGCGCGCCGCCAGTGCGCCCTGGGATAGGTCGGCGTCGGCGATGTGAGCCTGGCGGACGCCGAGCCGCTCGCCGTCGGCGGCTTCCAGGTAGGCCCCGACATGCGGCGTCAGCGCCCGCACCTTGGCCGCCAGCTCGGCGGCGGGGCGGCTCGGGTCGAGGCGCCGCTCGGCCGGCTCGATCTTCTCCGCGTAGGTCGCTCCCTCCTCGTCCTGCTCGGTGAACTCGAGCGCGCCTTCCGCTTGCAGGTCGAGGGCGCGGACGAGCAGGTCGCCGCCGAGCTCGGCGAGCCGCGCGGAGAGCGCCGCGAAGTCCTCGTCGGGTTCGATCGGCACCTCCTCGCAGAGGGCGACCGGGCCGGAATCGAGGCCGGCGGTCAGCTGCATCACGCAGACGCCGGTGGCCGCGTCGCCAGCCATCATCGCCCGCTCGATCGGCGCCGCCCCGCGCCAGCGCGGCAGCAGCGAGGGGTGCACGTTCAGCAGCGGGAACTCGGAGAGCAGCGGCTCGCGGATCAGCTGGCCGAAGGCGCAGACGAGGACCGCCTCGGGACGGGCGCCGCGGAGGCGGTCCAGCGCGTCGGGGTCGTTGACGTTCTCGGCCTGCAGCAAATCGAGGCCGAGCTCGCCGGCGACGACCGCGGCGGGCGGCGGCTGCACCTTGCGGCCGCGGCCCTGGCGGCGGTCCGGCGGCGTCACCACCAGCGCCGGGCGGTGCGGCGAGTCGGCAAGGCGCCGCAGCACGGTGGCGGCGAACTCGGAGGTCCCGAGGTAGGCGGTCCTCACGCGTCGGTGCGGGGCTCGCGCAGCTCGCCCTCTTCGCCGATCTCTTCCTCGGTCGACGGGCTGTAGCTGCCGCCCTCTCGCAGGGCCCGCAGCGCCGACTTGCGCTGCTCGCGGACGGTCCGGTCGAGGATCAGGACGCCGTCGAGGTGGTCAATCTCGTGCTGGAGGACGCGCGCCTCGAGCCCGGCGGCCTCGATCTCGATCGGCTCGCCGCCGACGTCACGGCCGCTGAAGCGCGCGTACAGCGGTCGCTCGACGTCCATCGTCACCCGCGGCAGGCTCAGGCAGCCCTCCTCGGCGACGGCGGTCTCGGCCGAGAGCCACTCGACCTCGGGGTTGACCAGGGCCGCCGGCCCGGCGTCGGGCCCGGCCTGGAAGACGAGCAGGCGCCGCAGCACGCCGAGCTGGGTGGCGGCGAGGCCGACCCCCAGGCCGTCCCGCATGATCTCGAACATCCGCTCGACCTCGGCCCGCAGCTCGGGGCCGAAGCCGGAGACCGGCGAGGCCTTGCTCTTCAGCACCGGATCGCCGAACTTGACGACGTGCGCGAGCGCCGCTTCCCGGCGCTCGATCATCTCCAGTTCGAGGCGGCGTTCCTCGCTCTCGCGCTCCTGGGTCTGCACCTCGTCGCTCACTCAGCGGAGTCTAAGCGGCGGCGTCTTCTGATACTTCGTGACGATGGAGCCCGTGCACCGCCCCCGGATCGCGATCGCCACCTGCGCCGCCTACCCCGACCTGAAGGGCGACGACGAGCTTCTGCGCGCGGCGCTGGAGGAGCTGGGATGCGAGGCACGGTCGGTTGCCTGGGACGAGCCGGGCGCCGGATGGGACGGGTTCGACCTCTGCCTTGTGCGCTCGACCTGGGATTACCACGACAAGCACGACGAGTTCCTGGCCTGGGCCGCTCGGGTCGAAGCGGCGGGGAGGCTGCGCAACCCCGCCGACCTGATCGCCTGGAACAGCGACAAGTCCTACCTGCGCGAGCTGGAGCAGGGCGGCGTGACAATCGTGCCGACGGCCTGGGTGGCACCCGGAGCAGGGACGGAGCTGGACGCGCTCCTGGCCGATCGGGGCTGGGAGGAGGCGGTGGTAAAGCCCACCGTCGATCTTGGAGCCAGGAACCTGCACCGGGTGCGCGGCGGTGAGGGATCGGCTGCCCTGACCGACGCGCTTGCCCGTGGCGGCACGATGGTGCAGCCGTTCCTCCCCTCGCTCGAATCCGAGGGCGAGCTCTCGCTGGTCTACATCGCCGGCACCTTCAGCCACGCCGTCCGCAAGCGCCCCGCTCCCGGCGACTTCCGCGTGCAGTCGATCTGGGGCGGGACCGTCGAGCCGGCGGTCCCGCGACCGACCGAGATCGAGCTGGCCGAACGAGCCCTGGCCCACCTCGACGAACCACCCCTCTACGCTCGCGCCGACCTGGTCACCGGCCCCGACGGCGACCCCTGCCTGATCGAGCTGGAGCTGATCGAGCCCAATCTCTATCTGCACACCCACCCGATTGCTTCCCGAGTCTTGGCCGACGCGGTTCTTCGCCTCCTGTCATAGGAGGGTCGTGAGGCCCTCTCCAGACACTCAACCGCGAGCCATAGGCGAGCGGTGTCTGGAGAGGGCCTCACGACCCTCCTCCCCCACCATCACTGCGGATCGACGTCAACCCCGATCGCCACGCCCTTCAGCGACCTGTCCCCCACGCGCTTCTCGACCACCTCCCGCACCGCCCCCACCGTCCCCTCACGGTCGTCCGCCTTGATCAGGACCCGCCGCCGGTGGCGGTTGCGGACGCGGAACATCGGCGCCGGTCCGAGCAGTTCGGAGCCGTCGGGAAGGTTGCGGTGGAGCTGCCGCGCCAGCGAGATCGCCACCTCGTCGAGCTTCGGCTCTAGTTCGGCGGAGAGATTGATTCGCACCAGGTGCGAGAAGGGCGGGTAGTGGAGCACCTGCCGCCGCTCGAGCTCGAGCTCGAGGAAGCCGGCTGAGTCGTGGCGGGCGGCGTGCTCGATGCTGGAGGCGCCGGGGGCAAGGGTCTGGACGATCACCTCCCCCCCGGCCTCGCCGCGGCCGGAGCGGCCGGCGAGCTGGGCGACCATCGCAAAGGTGCGCTCCTCGGCGCGGAAGTCGGGGAAGCGGAGGGTGGCGTCGGCGTCGAGGATTGCGCTCAGCGTCACCTCAGGGAAGTCGTGCCCCTTGGCGACCATCTGGGTGCCGACGAGGACGGCGCTCGGCAGCTCGTCGAAGCGGGCGAGGATGCGGGCGTGGGCGCCGCGCTCGGCGGCGGTATCGGAGTCGAGGCGCAGAACCGGCATCGGGTCGAGGCGCTCGGCCAGCAGCGCCGCGATCCGCTCGGTCCCGGCCCCGGCCTGCGAGAGCGTGGTCGAGCCGCACTCGGGGCACGCGCGGGGCTGGCGCTCGGCGTGGGCGCAGTGGTGGCAGACGAGGCGGCCGCTGTGGCGGTGGACGATCAGCGAGACGTCGCAGTTGGGGCAGCTCCAGTGGTGGCCGCAGGAGCGGCAGGTGAGCCAAGGGGCGAAGCCGCGGCGGTTGATCATCACGATCGCCTTGGCGCCGGCGGCGCGCACGCCCTCCAGTGCCTCCCAGGTCTCGGCGTGGACCGGCCCTGAGCGCGGGTCGGCCTCGCGCATGTCGACGAGGTGGACGGGCGGCATCCGGCGGCCGTCGACCCGGCGCGGCAGCTCCAGCCGCGGCAGCTCCAGCCAGCTCTCGGGGCGCGGCGTCGCGGTGCCGGCGACGAGCACGGCGCCGCTCTCCTCGGCGCGTTTGCGGGCGACGGCGCGGGCGTCGTAGGCCGGGTCCCCTTCCTGCTTGTAGGAGGGGTCGTGCTCCTCGTCGATCACGATCAGCCCGAGGTCGCGGACGGGCGCGAAGACGGCGGAGCGGGGGCCGACGCAGACCTGGGCCTCGCCGCTGCGCAGGCGGCGCCACTCGTCGTAGCGCTCACCGGCCGAGAGAGCCGAGTGGAGGACCGCGAAGCGGTCGCCGAGGCGGGCGCGGAAGCGGGCCACCGCCTGCGGGGCCAGGCCGATCTCGGGGACGAGGACGATCGCCCCCTGGCCGCGTTCCAGCGCCGCCTCGACCGCGGCCAGGTAGACCTCGGTCTTGCCGGAGCCGGTGACGCCGTGGAGGAGGAGCCGGCGCGGCTTCCCGGCTCGACCGTCGAGCGCGGCGATCAGGGCCTCCACCGCCTGCTCCTGCTCGGGCAGCAACTGCGGGCGCGTGGCGTCGCCGCCGAGCAGCGGCTCACCGGGGATGCGGCGGACGGCCGAGGTGCGGGCGGCGATCAGGCCGCGCTGCTCGAGCCGGCGCAGCGTCTGCCGCTCGCAGCCGACCGCGGTCGCCAGCTCGCCGCTCGACATCTCGCCCGAGCGCAGCGCCTCGAGCACCGCTCGCTGCTTGGAGCCAAGCCGCTCGCCGCCCTCCAGCGCCGCCTCGCCCGCCGGCAGCAGGGCCGCCCGCAGCTCGGTCTTCGCCCGCACGGTACGGCCGCTCCCGCCGGTTCCCGTCCCCGGCGGCAGGACCAGCTGCAGGCCGCGCGAGGGCGTCGAGCAGTACTCGCGAGCTACCCAGAGCCCAAGCCGGACCAGATCGGGGCTGGCGCCGGCCTCAAGCGCCTCGATCGGCTCCGCGAGCCGCTCCGGCGGCAGCTCGGATGCCTCCGCCAGCTCGACGACGACGCCGAGGATGCGGCGCGGCCCGAACGGCACCCGGACGACGCTGCCGACCTCCAGCCCGGCCATCGAATCGGGGCGGCGATAGTCGAAAGGGCCGCGCAGGGCGCGGGCGGTGGTCAGCGGCTCGACGCGGAGGATCGCCACCGGCCGAGGTTATGCGGAGGCGGGGACGAGGCCATATGCTGGCCCCCGATGGGCCTCAACCTCAGCGCCGGAGAGCAGGTCATCTTCGAGGGCCACCCGTCCTGGCGGGCGATCCTCGGCTTCTACCTCAAAGGCGTGCTGATCGCGGTGATCCTCGGCGTCATCGCCAAGCTGATCTGGGGCGACGGCACCGCCTTCCTGGTGATCCTCGTCATCCTCGCCCTGACCCTGCTGATCGGCTTCGTCAAGCGCGTCGCCACGACCTACACGATCACCAACCGCCGTCTCAACATCAAGCGCGGGATCCTCTCCAAAGAGGTCCAGGAGACCCGCCTGGAGCGCGTCCAGAACGTCAACTACCGCCAGAGCGTCTACCAGCGGCTGATGCAGATCGGCGACGTCGACTTCGACACGGCCGCAAGCGACGACTACAACTTCGTCTTCGTCGGCGTCGCCGAGCCCGGAGACGTGGTCCACGCGGTGGATCAGGCCACGGGGGCTGAGGCCGCTGGCACGCACGGCTTAGGCGAAGCCCAGCCGCCTCAGTCATAGCCGCCGCATCAACCCTCCGCACTTCGGTCCCCCATAGGGGCCCAAATCGCGGAGAGGTGACCTTCGAAAGGCTCCGGGCGCGGCTCCCTGCACCCTTACCTGCTCAGTGAGGGTGCAGGGAGCCGCGCAGTCGCGCCGCCGTTCTACTGAGGATGTTCTGGACGTGCCGCGCTTCGTACTTGACCTGGTAGTGCGAGAAGCGCAAGGGCGTCAGGCCGGCCGCGGTGTGTTCCTGGAAGCGGAGGGCGTCGCGGGCCTGGGCTGCAGGGGTGCGGTGGTAGCGCCAGCCGTCGGTCTCGACCACCAGGCCGAGGTCGGGCCAGAAGAAGTCGACCTCGAATTCATTGACGTCGACTTTGGTCAGGGGCGTGGGGAGTCCGGCCGCGGCGGCAAGCGGCCGGAAGAGGAGTTCGAGTTCGTCGTCGGAGAGCCGGAAGGTGTGCCTGTCGAGGATCCGACGGAGCGGGCGGACGCCCCGCTCGCCGGGGTGGTCGTCCAGCGCCTTGCGCAGGGCGTCGGGATCGATCACGTCCCGCTTGTCGGCGTCGTTGATGGCTCGCTCGAGGGCCTTCGGCCCCCAGACCCTGGTCAGGTCGAGGAACGTCTGGACGGGCTGGGTGAGGGGAATGTTCAGGTGGGTGGTTACGGCCTCGGCGGGCAGGTTCGGGCGCCGGTGACAGCGGATGCCGCGCAGCCGCACTTCCGAGCCGCGCCTGACGCTGATGTCGATGTAGTCCTTGTGCTCCTTGCCGAAGCCCCAGAGCGCCGCTGAGCTGCGGTGGCTTAGCGCCGCGCCGCGTCCACAAGCGAGCACGGCGGCCGTCCAGCGCCCCTCGCGGGTCAGGCAGGGGCGCCCTACGGCGTAGACGCCACGCATGACGAGGTGCAAGCGCCCGCTCCGCACTCGATGCTCGATCGCGCTGTTGGTGAACCCGAGCGTCAGAAGTTGTTCCCGCGCAACAATTCCATGCTGCCGCCGGACTAGCTCCCACGCTGCCACGCTTCGCTTCTCCGAGATTGACCTCGCTATAACGAGGTCAAGTTCGGAGGTGCGACCGTCTCGCCCCCTTACCCAGCCTGTTTTTGTGCTCCGTGCGGACTAGGCCGCTGCGGCTTCGGCGCCGGCGGCCTGGCGGAGGGCGTCGGCGCGGTCCGTCTGCTCCCAGGTGAAGTCATCGTCGGCGCGGCCGAAGTGGCCGTAGGCGGCGGTCTTCTGGAAGATCGGGCGATGGAGGTCGAGGTACTCGCGGAAGGCGCCCGGGCGCATGTCGAACTCGGCCTCGACCAGCTGGGAGATGCGGGCGTCGGGAAGCTTGCCGGTGCCGAAGGTCTCGACCATCAGGCTGACCGGGTGCGCCACGCCGATCGCGTAGGCGACCTGGACCTCGCAGCGCTGCGCCAGACCGGCGGCGACGACGTTCTTGGCGACGTAACGGGCGGCGTAGGCGGCCGAGCGGTCGACCTTCGACGGGTCCTTGCCGGAGAAGGCGCCGCCGCCGTGGCGGGCCATGCCGCCGTAGGTGTCGACGATGATCTTGCGCCCGGTGAGGCCGGCGTCGCCGACCGGGCCGCCGATCACGAACTTGCCGGTCGGGTTGACGAGGAACTCGGCCTGCAGCTCGCTCTCGTCGAAGCCCCCGGGGACCTCGGCCTGCAGGACGGGAAGGATCACGTTCTCCCACAGCTCCGGCTTGATCCGGCTCTGCGAGTCGACCCCCTCGTCGTGCTGGGTGGAGATCAGGAGCTTTTCGACGGCGACGGGGCGGCCGTCGGCGTAGCGGACCGTCACCTGGGTCTTGCCGTCGGGCCCGAGGTACCCCATCGTCCCGTCCTTGCGCACCGCCGCCAGCCGTTCGGCGAGCCGGTGGGCGAGGTGGACCGGCATCGGCATCAGCGCCTCGGTCTCGTCGCTGGCGTAGCCGAACATCATCCCCTGGTCCCCTGCGCCGGCGACGTCGAGCTCGTCGGTGTCGGCGGGATCGACCTTGGTCTCGTAGGCCCGGTCGACGCCCTGGGCGATGTCGGGCGACTGTTTGTCGATCGAGGTGAGGACCGAGATGTGGTCGCAGTGGTAGCCGTAGTCGCCGTGGTCGTAGCCGATCCCGCGCACCGTCTCGCGGACGATTTCCGGGATGTTGAGGTGGACGTCGGTGGAGATCTCACCCGAGACCACCGCCATGCCCGTGTTGACGAGCGTCTCGCAGGCGACCCGGCCGCCCGGGTCCCCGCGCATCACCGCGTCGAGGACGCCGTCGGAGATCGCGTCGGCGACCTTGTCGGGGTGCCCCTCGGTGACCGACTCCGACGTGAAGAGGTACTCGCCCTCGGCAAGCGGCTTGGTTGACATGCCGGAAGAGTAGAGGAATGTCGAGCGGGGACGGGTTCAGTCCGAGTAGCGCCGGCGACCCGATGCAGGCACGAAATCGATCACGAGCGGGACGCCCTCCAGCGCGTACGCCTCGCGCATCCGGTTCTCCAGGTGGTAGGCCCAGTCGCGGCTGATCAGCCTGCGGTCGTTGACCTGGATCGCCACCCGCGGCGGCCGCTCCCCCACCTGGGCCGTGTAGTAGAGGCGCAGGCGCTTGCCGCGTTTCGACGGCGGCGGCGTGCGGGCGACGACGTCGCTGACGAAGCGGTTCAGCTCGGGGGTCGGGATCCGCTCGCCGGCCCTGTCGGCCAGCTCAAGCGCCCGCGGCAGCAGCGTGCCGACGTTGCGCCCGCTCTTCGCCGAGACGGTGATCACCGCCGGGCGCAGCCGCAGTTTGCGCTCCACCCGGGCGCGGGCGTCGTCGATGTCGGTCGCTGTGACGTCCCACTTGTTCATCGCCAGCAGCGAGGCGCAGCCGGCCTTCATCGCCGTCTCGGCCACCCGCAGGTCCTCGGTGGTGACCCCCTCGGAGGCGTCGCAGACGACGATCGCCACGTCGGCCCGCTCGACCGCCCGTTCGGAGCGCAGCTGGGCGTAATAGTCGACCGTGCCGGCGACCTTTGAGCGCCGCCGCAGCCCGGCGGTGTCGACCAGGATCGCGCGGCGGCCCTCGACCTCCACCTCGGTGTCAATCGCGTCGCGGGTGGTCCCCGCGATCTCGGAGACGATCACCCGCTCGGAGCCGAGGAAGGCGTTGACGAGCGAGGACTTGCCGACGTTGGGGCGGCCGACGACGGCGACGCGCACGACGTCGTCCTCCTCGGGCTGCGGCTCCCGGTCGCCGAGCGCGGCGGCGATCGCGTCGAGCAGGTCGCCGGTGCCGAGCCCGTGGGTGGCGGAGACGGCGACCGGGTCGCCGAGGCCGAGCGCGTGGAACTCGGCCGTGATCGCGTAGTCGTCCGGCCGGTCGGCCTTGTTGACGACGACGATCACCGGCACCTCCGAGCCGCGCAGGGTCTTCGCCAGCTCGGCGTCGCCGCCGCGCAGCCCGGCGCGGCCGTCGACGACGAGGACGATCGCCTCCGCTTCCGCGATCGCCAGCCGCGCCTGCGCCTGCACGTCGCGGGCCAGCTCGGCCTCGTCGCCGAGGTCGATGCCGCCGGTGTCGATGAGCTCGAAGGCGATCCCGTTCCACTCGGTGGCGAGCCGCTTGCGATCGCGGGTGACACCGGGCTCAGGTGAGGTGACCGCCTCGCGGCCGCCGACCAGCCGGTTGACGAGGGTGCTCTTGCCGACGTTGGGGAAGCCGACTACGGCGACGGTCGGCAGGCTCATGCTCCGTTCACCTGTTCCTTTTCGTTGTTATCCAGCCAAAAGGAACAACTCATGCGAGCCCCCTGTCCCGGGCGAGGGTGACGACGCGGGCGACGACCTCGTCCAGCGGCAGGCCGGTGGTATCCAGCTCGACGGCATCGGGGGCGGCGCGGAGGGCGCCGTGCTCGCGCTCGCTGTCGCGGGCGTCGCGGCGGCGCTGGGCCGCCAGTACCTCAGCGACCGGCTCGCCGGTCTGGGCGGCGCGGCGGCGCGCCCGCTCCTCCTCACAGGCAGTGAGGAAGACCTTCAGCGGCGAGGCGGGGCTGACGACCGTGCCGATGTCGCGCCCCTCGGCGACGTAGCGGCCGGCTGCGATCAGCTGCCGCTGGCGCTCGACCATCGCCCCGCGGACCCGCGGGTGGACCGAGACATGGGACGCCGCTGCCGAGACCTCGGGCGCCCGGATCTCCTTGCTGACGTCCTCGCCGTCGAGCAGCACCCGCGGCCCGTCGAAGTCGATCTCGAGCTCCTCGGCCAGCGCCCCGAGAGCCTCGCCGTCGTCGAGGTCGGCGCCGGCCTGCAGGGCCGCCAGCGCCACGCAGCGGTACATCGCCCCCGAGTCGAGGTAGGTGAACCCGAGCTCGGCCGCGACCGCGCGCGCGACCGTGGACTTGCCGGCCCCGGCGGGCCCGTCGATCGCGATCACCATGGCGAGGAGGGTATGTATTGACGAAGATCAGTGGCCGAGCAGCGAGCGGAGGTCCCGTTCGAAATCGGGATAGCTGACGGCGGCGGCGTCCATGCCGCGGACCTCCACCCCCTCCCTCGAGGCGAGGCCGGCGACGGCGCCGAGCATGGCGATCCGGTGGTCGCCGTGGGAGTCGATCGTGCCTCCGCGCAACCGGCCCGTCCCCTCGATCGCCATCCCGTCCCCGGTCGGCTCGACCTTGCCGCCGAGGGCGCGCAGGGCAGCGGTGACGGTCTCGATCCGGTCCGACTCCTTGCGCCGCAGCTCCTCGGCATCGCGGATCACCGTCGTCCCCTCGGCGAAGCAGGCGGCGAGGGCGACCAGCGGCAGCTCGTCGATCGCCAGCGGAACCTCCGCGCCGCCTACGTCGGTGGCCTGGAGGGGCGCCGAGCGGACGCGCAGCGTGGCAACCGGCTCACCTCCCGCTTCCCGCTCGCCATCGGGTTCGATCTCAGCTCCCATCCGTTCGAGGATCGTGAGAAGGCCGGTGCGAGTGGGGTTGAGGCCGATCCCGTGAAGCGTGATTTCACTTCCCGGGACAAGAAGAGCGGCGACGATGAAGAAAGCGGCCGAGGAGACGTCGGCAGGCACGGTGATCGGCCCGGGTTCAAGTCCTTCGGCGGGCTGCACCACGACGGCATCACCGTCACGCTCGATCGAGGCGCCGGCCGCGGCCAACATCCGCTCGGTGTGGTCGCGGCTGGGCAGCGGCTCGATAACCCGCGTCTCGCCCTCCGCCAAGAGCCCGGCGAAGAGCAGGCAGGACTTGACCTGCGCGCTGGCGATCGGCATCTCGTAGGTGATGCCGTGAAGGGGCGCGCCCTCGATCTCCAGCGGCGGCAGGCGGTCTTCGCGGGCGCTGAGATGAGCGCCCATATGGCGCAACGGGATGGCAATGCGATCAACGGGTCGTCGCCGGATTGACTCGTCACCGTCCAAAGCCCATTGCTTCCCCACCTGCCCCGTCAACCAGCCAGGCAACAGGCGCAGCAGCGTCCCCGCGTTGCCGACGTCAATGTGCGCACTTGCTGCCTGTCGGAGTCCGACGCCTCTGATTTTCAGCCGCAGAAGCCCTTTCTCGGGCTCGACTTGGTGGAGGCGGGCGCCAACGGCCTCAACCGCCCGAAACGTGGAACGCGTGTCGGCTGAATCGAGGTAGTCGACGATCTCGATCTCTCCATCCCCCATCGCCGCGATCAGCGCCGCCCGGTGGGTGATGGACTTGTCCGACGGTGGGCGAAGAGACCGACCCAGCGGTCCCGAGGGCTCGAAGCGGGCCATCCGGCGACCCTATTCGGCGCTGCCGCCGAGGACCGTGACCGTGTGGCCGAGGCCGCGGACCAGCTCCTCGGCCTTCGCCGCCTGCTCCTCGCCGGCGACCCAGAGCGAGACCGCGCCCGAGGTCATGTCGGGCGCCGGGTAGAGCGCCATGTCCTCGATGTTGACGCCGGCCTCGCCCAGCGCCAGCGCCAGCTCGGCGATCGTCCCCGGCTTGTTGACGACGACGATCCGCAGCTCGCGCAGCGGGCCGGCCTCCGACTCCGCTGCGAGCAGGCGCTGCCGCGCCTCGCCGGCGGCGCCGTGCCAGGCGGCGAGCGCCTCGCGGTCGCCCTCGCGGATCAGGCGCGCCGCCTCGCGCAAGCGCTCGCCCACCCCCTCGACGGAGTCGGCCACCGCCTCGCGGTTGCTGGCGAAGATGTCGGCCCAGATCGCCGGGTTCGACCCCGCCACCCGGGTCATGTCGCGGAAGCTGGGGCCGACGTCGGGCAGCCGCTCGGACCCCTGGGTGAGCGAATCGGCCGCCTCGGCGGCGAGCGCGTTGGCGAGCACGTGCGGCAGGTGGCTGACCGTCGCCATCAGGCGGTCGTGGCCGCCGGGATCGATCGCCTGCGGCCGCGCCCCCAGCGCCGAGAGCGCCCGCTGCAGGCGGTCGTAGAGGAGGCCGCTGACCTGCTCTGTCGGGGTCAGGTACCAACGCGCTCCCTCGAAGAGGTCCTCGCGCGCGTTCTCGACCCCCGCCGTCTCCGCCCCGGCGAGCGGATGGCCGCCGATGAAGCGCTCGTCGTCGCCCACAGCCGCGACCAGCTCGCCCTTGGTCGAGCCGACGTCGGTGACGACGGCCTCTGGGCCGGCGGCGGCAAGCGCCTCGCGCGCCTGCTCCGGCAGCAGCGCCACCGGGCCGGCGCAGAAGACGAGGTCGGCCCCCTCGCAGGCCTCGGCGACCGAGCCGGCGGCGCGGTCGATCGCCCCCAGCTCGACCGCCAGCGCCAGTCGCTCCGGATTTCGCCCGGCACCGACCACCTCGGCGTCCAGCCGCCGCCGCGCAGCCAGCCCGATCGATCCCCCGATCAGGCCCACGCCGAGGACGGCGACCCTCATCGCAGCGAGCGCGGGGCCCTCAACCGCGCCGAGCCTCCACAGCCGATGCGAACCGTTCCAGCGCCGTCACCGTGTCCTCCCAATCGATGCAGGCGTCGGTGATCGACTGCCCGTAGACGAGCGCCTCGCCCGGGACGAGGTTCTGCCGCCCCGCGACCAGGAACGACTCCAGCATCACCCCGACGATCGCCTTGTTGCCGTCGGCGACCTGGTCGGCGATGTCGCCGGCGGCGAAGAACTGCCTCTGCGGGTCCTTGCCGCTGTTGTCGTGCGAGGCGTCGATCACCAGCCGCTCCGGCTGGCCGGCAACGCCGAGCGTGACCAGCGCGTCCTCGACCTCGGGCGGGTGGTAGTTCGGCTGTCCGTGGCCGCCGCGGAGGATGACGTGACAGTCGGGGTTGCCGCTGGTATGCAGGATCGCCGGCATGCCGGCGTCGTCGATCCCGGCGAAGGCGTGCGGGGCCGCCGCCGCCCGCACCGCGTCGACCGCGATCTGGATGTTGCCGTCGGTCCGGTTCTTGAAGCCGATCGGCATCGACAGCCCCGAGGCGAGCTGGCGGTGCGTCTGGCTCTCCGAGGTGCGCGCCCCGATCGCCCCCCAGGCCACGCAGTCGGCGATGTACTGCGGCGTGATCGGGTCGAGGAACTCGCAGCCGATCGGCAGCCCGGTGTCCAGCACTTCCAGCAGCAGCTTGCGGGCGATCCGCAGGCCGGCGTTGACGTCGGCGCTTTCGTCGAGGTGCGGATCGTTGATCAGCCCCTTCCAGCCCGTCGTCGTCCGCGGCTTCTCGAAGTAGACCCGCATCACCACCAGCAGCTCGTCGCTGAGCGTCCGCGCCGTCGCCGCCAGCTTCGTCGCGTACTCCATCGCCGCTTTCGGGTCGTGGACGCTGCACGGCCCCACCACGACCATCAGCCGCGGGTCGCGCCCCTGCAGCACCTCGCGCACCACTTCGCGCCCGCGGATCACCGCTTTCGCCCGCTCCTCGCCCAGCGGCAGCTCGGCCAGGAGCTTCTCCGGCGGCGCGAGCTCGACGATTTTCGCGATCCGCTGATCGCGGACGCCGTCTCGCTTCGCCCCCTCCATTCCGATGAACATATTGCCTTTGCCTTTCTCCAAACCCCTGAAATCGTACTTTCCGGTTGCTCGCCGCCGGGTCGGTACGGCGTGCGAGCACGTCGACGAACTCGGACGGCGCCCGGCGGAAGATCGTGGTCTTCAGGCGGCATGCCGCCGCCAGGCCGGACGCCTAGCTAAATCGCCAATACCAGTAGGTGAAGCAGGCTGGCGCGACGGCAGCGCCGTCAGCCCTACGGCCGGTCGCGGATGTGCCTTTGTCGTGCCTCACCTTGCAGGAGTTTCTATCACGGGTCAGGCTTTAGTCAAGTAATTCCGATAGGGCACGCAGGAAGCGCTCGTTCTCCTCCGCGGTGCCGTAGCTGACGCGGACGTGGCCGGGGCCGCCGAGGGCCTTGCCGGGGCGGACGGCGATTTCACGCTCGGCGAGGCCGGCGAGGATCGCGGCTTCGTCGGCGTCGCCGAGATCGACCCAGGAGAAGTTGGCGTGGGAGTCGGTGCTCTCGAGACCGAGCCCCCGCAGCCCTTCCTCAACGGTGAGGCGGGCGGCGACGGTGGTCTCGACCCGGCGCAGGACGTCGTCCTGGTGGCGGACCGCCTCCGCCCCGGCCGCCTGGGCGAGGGCGTTGACGCTGAAGGGCTGGCGGACGGCATCGACGGCGGCGCGGAAGCCGGCTGAGCCGATCGCGTAGCCAACCCGCATCCCCGCGAGGCCGTAGCACTTGCTGAAGGTGCGAAGCACGACCAGGTTCGGGAAGTCCTCCAGCAGGTCGAGGGTGGCATCGGGATCGTCGTGGGTCTGGAACTCGACGTAGGCCTCGTCGAGGATCACGGTGACGTGGGGGGATATCTGCTCGCAGAAAGCGGCGATCCCGGCCGCCGGGATGTGCGTCGCCGTCGGGTTGTTCGGGTTGCAGACGATCAGCAGCTGAGTCGCCGCGGTCACCTCGGCCGCCATCGCGTCGAGGTCGTGGACCTCGCCCTCGGCGAGCGGCACGCGGACCTCGCGCGCCCCGGTCAGCGCCGGCAGGTACGGGTACATCGAGAAGGCCGGCCAGGCGTAGACGATCTCAGCGCCGGGCTCGCAGAGCGCCTCGGCGGCGGCGAGGAGGATCTCGCAGGAGCCGTTGCCGACGGCGATCCGGCCCGGCTCGGCCTCGTAGCGCTCGGCGAGGCGGCGGCGCAGCAGGGTCGCGTCGGGGTCGGGGTAGCGGTTCATCGAAGCGGCCGCCCGCTGGATCGCCTCGACGACCTGCGGATGGGGCGGAAAGGGCGACTCGTTGGAGGCGAGCTGGGCGAGGTTGCCGGAGGCGATCGCCTCGGGCGCCTGCCCGGTCGGAACCCCAGCCTGATAGCCAGGCATGCGGGCGAGCTTCTCGGCGAAGGTGATCGTCATCTGAGCAGCGATTGTGACGGACGAGGCCGCAGCGGCCCTACTGGGCGGCGTGGAGATCGCCGCGCAGCCGCTGCGCCGCGCCGACGTAGACGTGTTCCGGCTCGTGGTCGGCGGCGGCGTAGAAGTGCAGCATCACCCGGATCACCCGCGGCATCGAGCCGGGGACGGGGATCTCGCGGCAGCACATCAGCGGCACCATTGTCAGCCCGAGGTCGCGGGCGGCCACCGCCGGGAACTCGGCGTCGAGGTCCTCGGTCGTCGTGAACAGGCAGCTGACCATGGCCTCGGGCTCGAGCCCGTTGCGCTCGATCAGTCCCCGCATCAGCTCCTCGGTGGCGGCGAGGATCGCCTCCGCCTCGTTGGCCTCCGCCTGCGCGGCGCCGCGCACGGCGAAGAGGCGCTGCCGGTCTCCCTCGTAGCGACCGACCCGCAGCTCGCCACTGCTTCCATTACCGCTCACCCCTGAATCTTCTCAGAGCCGGGGACGAAGTTCGCCAGCGGTGGGACTTATGACCGCATAGCGAGCAAGACAACCATCAATCGAAGTCGAGCGGTCGCTGTGCTGGCGGCGAGGCAGCATGGGATGGTCGCCCGCGCTCAACTGCGTCATCTCGGGATGAGCGACGCGGCGATTTCCCGCGCCGTTGCGGCGGGACGCTTGCATCGCGTTTTCCGCGGGGTCTTCGCCGCTGGACATCCGCGGATCAGCGAGCGAGGCCGGCTGCGAGCGGCCATCCTCGCCTGTGGCCGAGGAACCGTCGTCTCGCACCGAAGCGCCGCTGCCCTGCTGGGGCTTTTGGACACTGGGCCACAGGTCGTCGACGTCATCGTCCCCACGGATCGTGGCCGCCACATCGATGGCATCCGCTTCCACCGTGTGCGGGCGCCGCGGCCGGGGGAGACGGGAACGGTCGACGGCATCCCCTGCACGAGCCCGGCGCGCACGCTCGTGGACCTCGCGGGCGTGGTGGGCGATCGGACTCTCCGCAGCGCCTTCGAGCGGGCGGCGGCGCGGCGGATGCTCGACATCCCGGCGATAGAGCGATCGCTTGGTCCAGGACGGCGCGGAGTGAAGTCCCTGCGAGCACTCGTCGGCCAATGGCGCAACGCCGCACCGCTGACCAAAACGCGGGGCAGGCTCAAGAGCCCGCTGGAGGCGAAGGTCCTGCCGCTGGTTGCCCGGCGCAATGTCCCGCCGCCGCGCTTCAACGCCCCGGTCGAGATCGCCAACGGCAGGATCGAGGTCGACTTCCTCTGGCCCGAGCGCCGCTTCGCCGTCGAGGCCGACAGCCGCGACTTCCACGGCACCGCGATGGCCTTCGAGCGCGACCGCTGGCGCGACCGGGAACTGATGCGAGCCGGCTACTCGGTCCTGCGGGTGACCCACAAGGAAGCGGAACACGAAGGCGAGGCGGTGGCGGAGACGATCGCCTCCCGGCTATCGCGTGGGCGCCCAGTCCCGTAGTTCCCAGCCGCAGCTGGCAGCCAAATCCCCCTCGCCACAAGCTTGTAGGAGGGGGATTTGGCTGCCCCGAGCGGCTGGAACCCGGTTTACCCAGCCGCTTCGCGCAACCGAGCGATCTCGTGCTCGGAGAGACGGCGGGAAGCCCCCTCCTTCAAGTCGCCGAGGTCCAGGGTTCCGAAGCGCACCCGCCGCAGCGCCACCACCTCGTTCCCCACCGCCTCGACCATCCGCCGCACCTGGCGGTTGCGGCCTTCGCGGAGGACGATCTCGATCTCGCGGTTGCCGCGGCGCTGAACCTGGGTCGGTCGGGTCGGGCCGTCCTCGAGCTCCACCCCGCTTCGGAGCCGCTCGAGGTCCCGCTCGCCAATCGGCGCCTTCAGCCGCGCCACGTAGGTCTTCGGCACTTCGTAGCGAGGGTGGGTCAGCCGGTTCGCCAGCTCGCCGTCGTTGGTCAGCAGCAGCAGCCCGCTGGAATCGACGTCGAGCCTCCCCACCGGGTACAGCCTCGCCTCGGTCTCGACCAGATCGACCACCGGCCTACGGCTGCCCGGCTCCCGCGCCGTCGAGACCACCCCCACGGGCTTGTTCACGACCCACACCTCGCGCGCCTCCGCGGCGATCGGCGCCCCATCGACCCGCACCTCGTCCCCCTCCCCCACGTCCCGAGCCGGGTCCGTCACCACCTCCCCACCGACCGTCACCCGTCCCGCAGCAACAATCTCCTCAGCCCGCCTCCTGCTGGCAATACCCCCATGGGCGAGGAACTTCGCCAGCCTCACGGTCGAGGGGCCCGGGGGGGGGGGGGG